>CAZSFY010000022.1:0-60536 GCA_964606315.1 uncultured Chitinophagaceae bacterium
CCGTATACACACTTTCCAGGCGTGCTCCTTCAACCACTCGGACACGTCTCCAAAAGCTTTCCCAACAATAGGGAGGGCGGCAAAAATACAACTCCCCAGCGTTCCCAGCAATTTATATCTTCAATTTCCACTATATTCACCTTAACTTTTCTCTTTGGGGTGACCTGCCGACATTTTATTTGAGAAAAATATTAAAAACTGTTTTGCCAGTCCCGATCTTATATATTTAATTGAATGGACACCTCTTCATCGACCCTGTGTATTTGATTGACCTTATGTTTTATCATTAATGCGCTTCTTCATCTGACAATACTGCTTTCCCTGTAATAAATATCAAGTTAATATTTTCTGTACCGCTGCGAAGCGGTGAAATATGCTTGAAGCACAAACGAATTTTTGAGACCAGTTTTTTACCTGGGAAAAGATAAAAATCCTACCTTAGTAAACCTTTATATAACAAGTCTTCAGCGCTTTATTGTTACCATTACAAAAGAGAGTGAAATTGTATTCAAAGAGATCAATATCTCCGGATAGTATTTATTTGGAAAATCTAATTCAATGATTAACCAGGGTCATCCCGCTTCAGAGATGGCCCATTTTTTTGATATACTGGCTTAGTGTGAGTCTGTCGGTATAAAATGGTTTCGACTACCTATCATTCTATTCTATTACCTTCTCCATTTGCATACTTCTTGATCCCTTGATCAGAAAATAACTATCTGAAAAATGCCGGGATCTGAACCATGTGGCTGCTTCACCGGCATTGTTAAAAGTTTGAAAAGGAGAGGGGATTTTAAGAAAGTCACCCCCTACGACTACAACATCGTTCCATTCATATTGTTGGATGAGGTCAACAATTGCCTGGTGTTCATTTATACTTTCCTGTCCCAATTCAGCCATTGCGCCGAGAATAAGAATTTTATTGGCAGCAGGAATGCGGGCAAAATTTTCGATGGCGGCTTTCATGCTTGAAGGATTTGCATTGTAAGCGTCTAGAATAATCTTGTTACCGTTTTTTTCTATTAACTGCGAGCGGCTGTTAGTAGGTGAATATCCTTCAAGGGCTTTTTGAATGTCTGCCTTAGATACTTTAAAATATTTACCAAGCGCTATTGCTGCCAGCACATTAGGAAGATTATAAGAACCCACCAGTTGGGTATTGATGGTCATTCCATCGGCAGAGATCTGCAAAAATGGTTCACTTTGTATAATGTGTCCGATAGTATCTGCATTGCTGGTGCCATAGGTAACGATATTCTTTATGCCTTTACTCATTTCGATAAGGTAATCATAATCGTTCATGATAAAAGCTGTGCCGTTAGTGGTGCGTAGATGATCGTATAGTTCACCTTTTCCGCGTTTCACCCCTTCATAACCTCCAAAACCTTCGAGATGCGCTTTGCCTACATTGGTGATCAGTCCATAACCCGGAAGCGCATAAGTACAGTAACTCGCTATCTCACCAATATGGTTGGCTCCCATTTCAATGACAGCCAATTCAGCATCCTTTTGAATACTTAATAGTGTTAAGGGAATACCAATATGATTATTAAGATTACCAATGGTAGTATAAGTTTTATAGGTAGAACTGAGGACAGCATGAATGAGTTCCTTTGTAGTTGTTTTGCCGTTACTACCTGTAATAGCAATGAAAGGGATGTCGAATTGATTACGATGATAGAAAGCCAACTGCTGAAGTGTTTCCAATACATTATCCACCAGTATCATCTGCGTATGCGTATTGTATTTTGCTTCATCAATTATAGCATAGGCTGCACCATTATGAATAGCAGTTTCAGCAAAGACATTTGCGTTAAAATTTGGTCCCTTCAACGCAAAGAAGAGATCATCCTTTTTTAATTTTCTGGTATCGGTTTGAACGGATGGATACTGTTTATATATTTCGTAGAGTTCAATAATATTCATAAATGCAAGATACATTATTGCATAACCCGTGGTGCTCAATTAAAAGTAATAGAGTAAGAATATTAAAGCCGGCCTGTTTCAATAAAAAGGCCAATAAAAAAGGGTGTACCTGATTGATACACCCTTTTTTTATTTGAACATTGAAATTATCTTTTCCTGTTATTCTGTCTTCTTTGTTTGTATTCGATACCGGTTTTTCTACCGTTACCTTCAGGGCTACCAAGACGGTCCATTGCGCAACGGAAACCTACAGTGCTGCTAGCTTGGTCTTCTTCAAGGAAGCGGCGCGTACCGGGCGACAACCAATAAGGACGGTCATTCCAGCTACCACCTTTAATCACCCTGGATTTATCAGAGATTAATGTAGTAATACCATAACCACGTCCCGCAGTTGAATCATAGCTTACGCCGAGTGATAAAGAGTCACCATCAAGATAGTTGATGACGTTTGCTTTCTGATAGTTACGACGGTTTTTGCTTTCTTCGTCAGAAACATACAGTCTTTTTATACGTCCAAGGCTGTCTTTTTCAAATTCACCATCTTCAGTTCTATAGTCTTTTTGGAAATGGTTTCCACGGAACGGAGAAACATCGTCAACGTCAACCAGTGAAAGCGGACGATAAACGTCGGCTACCCACTCGTTTACGTTTCCTGACATATTATATAAACCAAAGGCATTCGGGAAGAAAGAATTAACCGGTGCTGTGTACACTGCACGGTCGTTAAGACCTCCGGAAACTCCCATGTTATCACCGCTACCTCTTTTGAAGTTAGCGAGGAAAGTACCTTGCCAGCTTCCGCGACGGGTATCGCGCAATCCGTTGGCATTATGGCTCCATGAATAAACTTGTTTGTTGGTTATCAGC
Source organism: uncultured Chitinophagaceae bacterium (assembly GCA_964606315.1). GTDB lineage: Bacteria > Bacteroidota > Bacteroidia > Chitinophagales > Chitinophagaceae > Flavitalea. The sequence goes on from CAZSFY010000022.1 coordinate 2,794, forward strand.
TCCTCTCCGCGTTTTCCTTCTTTACGGCTGATCTGGGGATTTTGTCCTACCAGCGCAATAGCTGCGTATTCCCACTCAGCTTCTGTAGGGAGCCTGTAAGCTGGTAATAATATACCATCTTCGAAGGTTACCTGCGTTCTGGGGGTACCGTTTGGATTTTTTAATGGATTTTTCTTAGAGCGTACACCCGGACCAGGAGTGGGGGTGGTTAAACCCAACAGATAGGCTTTTGTATTGAAAGACTCGCTACTCTGTCCGGAAATATTTTTTAATGAGTTTTTATTGATAAACCCTTTTTCTATCAGTTTTAACTCGTTTACACGGTCAGTTCTCCAAAGACAGAAATCATAAGCCTGGCGCCATGTCACTCCTACTACAGGGTACATATTGTATGAGGGGTGGCGGAAGTAATATTCTACCAACGGCTCATTATAGGCTAATTCGCTTCGCCATACCAGTGTATCAGGAAGTGCGCCTTCCCTTACTTCTGTATACTCATCGCCATCAAATACATTGTTGATCCAATAAATGTATTCGCGGTAGTGAATATTGGCCACTTCGGTACGGTCAATATAAAAGGAGTTGACGGTTTTTCTGGTAGGGATGTTATTCCAGTCACTCATGACATCTTCTTCTGTAGATCCCATAGTGAAGGTACCACCCTGAACAAAAACCAGGCCCGGGCCTGTGCCTTGTTCCTTTTCGCGAGCTACCTGATAGCCGCCCATATTTTGATCGTTGTAGTTCCAGCCGGTAACAGTGGATTTCTCGTGCTTTTTATTAAACAGTTTTCCGTTTTTACAGGAAGTTATCACTGCTACGCAGGAAACCAGGAAAAATAGGTTTTTCAAGTTCATATACAAATTTGCCTTTGTTCAATTTACGTAAACGGGGTAGCCAACGAAATATTGTGTTGGAAATTGATAATAGCGAATATAGCAAACCACCAGAAAATAACATGCCGGACTGCTTGCAGAATAAGTTAAAAATCAGCTATTTTTGGCCGATTCCGAAAAAAGGGAGAAAGGCGATATAAATTATTGGTGCTGAACAATATTAACGTATTTCTACCGTTGATGTTAATTGTCCGGAATTGGCCAGACCTAATGCTTGAAAAACTGAACAAAAAATCTAACATGATAAGAAAAACCATTAAACTGGTTGCAGCCTTTACGTTTGTGGCTGGAATATCCTCACTAAAAGCCCAGACAGAACCTGAACCAATCAATGTTGTAACTACTGCAGTGCCTTTTTTGAGAATTTCCCCTGATGCCAGGGCCGGTGGAATGGGTGATCTGGGTATTGCTACTACCCCCGATGTTAATTCTGCGTTTTGGAACCTTTCCAAGACTCCCTTTAATACTAATCAATTTGCACTGGGTGCAACCTATACTCCATGGTTAAAAGACCTTGGCTTAAATGATGTTTACCTGCTCTCCTTTGCCGGATATTACAAGCTTGATGACTTGCAGGCGCTTTCCACGTCTGTGCGTTATTTCAGCCTGGGTAACATACAGTTTACAGATGGTATGGGTAATGATTTTGGTGAAGGCCGCCCCCGTGAAGTAGGTGTAGATGTTGGTTACTCCAGGAAACTGTCCGACAAGATCGGTCTGGGTATAGCCTTAAGATATATCAACTCAAACCTTGTAGGCAATTTTGCTGACCAGGGAAGTACATACCAGGCTGGAAATGCCGTAGCCGGCGATCTTTCTTTCTTTTATACCGGACACGATGTAAACGGTCAGGGATGGAATTTCGGAGCTGCTCTATCTAACCTTGGTTCCAAAATTGGCTACACCAGGGATGCTACGCAAAAAGACTTTATTCCTGCTAACCTGGGATTGGGAGTGACCTATACCAAAGTGTTTGACGAAGAAAATAAGATCCAGTTCGGTTTGGATGTGCATAAGCTGCTTGTGCCCACACCTCCGCAACTTACCGGAGACATTCCAGCAGATTCCGCTCTGATCACTAACTATCGTACAAAGGGTGTGGTATCCAGTTGGTTCAGCTCATTTGGTGATGCTCCGGGAGGTTTCAGCGAAGAATTGAAAGAGTTCCAGTTCTCACTAGGAGCGGAGTATTCTTATAATAACCAATTCTTTGCCCGTGCCGGTTATTTTTATGAAGACAAGAACAAGGGTAATCGTAAATATTTTACTGTTGGTTTAGGAATAAACTACAGTGTTTTTGGTTTAAATTTCTCTTATCTCGTTCCCAGTGGTTCAGGGGTAAACAGGAATCCCTTATCAAATACATTACGTTTTGGCCTTGTGCTGAATCTGGATGATTCAGGAAACAATTAATCTTCTCCAACGCAGGGGATTATAATAGAATATGCAATATCGAATTGGCTCCGGAATGGATGTCCATCAATTGGTGGAAGGAAGAGATTTATGGCTAGGCGGGATCAAGATCCCTCATCATAAAGGCGGATTGGGACACAGCGATGCCGATGTGTTGCTGCACGCCATCTGCGATGCCTTGCTCGGCGCCCTCGCGCTGGGAGATATAGGCCAGCACTTTCCGGACACCGATCAGGCTTACAAAAATATCGATAGCAAAATCCTTTTAAAAAAAACTCATGATCTGATCAGGGACAGAGGCTACCAGATCGTTAATATTGACAGTTCTCTGTGTCTTGAAGCGCCCAAGATAAAAAAGTATGCCGGAGAAATGAAACGTGTAATTTCTTCCATACTTGAAATAGAAGAATCTGCCGTTTCCATTAAAGCCACAACAAATGAAAAGATGGGCTTTATAGGTAGAGAGGAAGGAGTTGTTGCGTATGCTACCGTTCTTCTATATTTGCAGCATGCCAAAAGTTAAAGTGCGCGTTATTAATCAATCCAGTAATCCATTGCCGGAATATGCAACTGAAGGCTCTGCCGGAATGGATCTTCGCGCGAACATCGAATCGCCCATTACATTGCAGCCCCTTGAGCGGGTGCTTATTCCCACAGGACTTTTTATTGAACTTCCGGAAGGCTTCGAAGCACAGGTGCGGCCAAGAAGCGGTCTGGCTATCAAACATGGATTAACCTGCTTAAATACTCCTGGCACTATTGATGCAGATTACAGGGGTGAGGTTAAAGTCATACTTATTAATCTCTCCCAGGAACCACATACTGTTGTGCATGGTGACAGAGTTGCACAGATGGTAGTGGCCAAAGTAGAACAGATAAAATGGAAAGCTGTTGTAAAGATCAACGACACAGAGAGAGGGGAAGGTGGATTTGGTCATACAGGGAAGAAATAAAAAACATATAAATAGTCGGATGAAATTATTTTGCTTTTTCTGTGTTGTGGTGTTTTGCATTAGCTGCCGCTCTACTAAAACCATTCAAACGGTTATTACTAAAAAAGATTCGGTAAAAACGGTGGACGACTCGCTCAACAGGAGGGATTCAATAGCTTTTATACAGGCTACCTATGATAGCATAGAAAACAATATGATCGACTTTAACAGTTTTTCGGCTAAAGTTAAGATCGATTTTGAAGGTTCCAATGGTAAAAAGAATGACTTTACCGCTGTGGTACGCATCAAAAAGGATAGTGCTATCTGGGTATCCATTAATGCTATACTGGGTATAGAAGCATTTCGGATACTGATCACCCCTGACAGTGTTAAAGTATTGAACAAGCTTGACAAAATAGTGCAACTGAGATCTGTGAGTTATTTGCAGGAGATCACAAAAATTCCTTTCACCTTCGATGAATTACAGCATTTGCTAGTGGGTAATCCCATTTACTTCGACAGTATTATTGAGTCGTATAAAAAAGAAGACAACATCATTGCGCTCTTTAATGCTGGGTCGCTGTTTAAGCATTTACTGACTATAAATGCTACTAACTACCTGCTGCAGCATAGCAAACTTGATGATGTTAATCCCATGCGTGGCAGGAGCGCCAATATTACTTATGGCGATTATGAGAGCAGGAACGATCAATGGTTCTCTACATTCCGAAAAATTACCGTACTGGAAAAGACCAAACTGGATATTGAGATGAAATACAGACAGTATGAATTTAATATACCGTTAAACTTTCCTTTCGCCATACCAAAAAATTATAAATTGCAATAAGCACCCAAATCGTGCGTTGATGCATTATGCGCCTGATCATCCTCACATCTCTATTATTAGTCACTGCTCTTGGCAGTATTCAAGCCCAAACTACCAATAGGGCCGAACTTGAACGTCAAAGAGCGGAAATACAGGAAGAAATAGCTGCGGTAAAGCGTTCCCTTGACCAGACTACCAAAAACAGAAAAACTTCGTTGACTCAGCTTTCGCTTTTACAAAAGAAATTAAAACTTCGCCAGGCGGCTATCAATAATATCAATAAGCAGATTGATGTTATACAGGATGATATATCGCAGGCACGCACAGATGTAGACAAACTGAAATCCGATCTGGACACGTTGAAACTCCAATACCAGAAGAGCGTGATCTATGCCTATAAGAACAGGAATAATTACGAGTTTCTGAATTTTATATTCTCAGCCGCCAACTTTAATGACGCGCTGAAAAGAGTGGCTTATCTCAAATCGTATCGCGCCTACCGCGAAGAGCAAAGTAAAAATATTGTTGAAACTCAGTCGCTGCTGCAAAAAAAGATCGTAAGCCTGGAAAGATCCAGGAAAGAAAAAGATGAAGTACTAACCAAGCAGGAAAAAGAAAAAATTGCACTTGATGAAGAACGCAAGGAACAGGCAGGTGTTATCAACAAATTAAAGGCCCGCGAAAAAGAATTAAACAAGGAGCTTACTTCTAAACAGAAAGCAGATAATAAACTGAGAGCATCTATAAAAGCGGCTATTGATCGTGAGATCAAACTTGCCCGTGCGAAGGCAGCGGAGGAAGAAAAGAGACTAAAAGCCGCTGCGGATGCTAAAAAAGCGGCAACAGCCAAAACCACAGCGGCAAAACCGGCAGAAGCACCTATTGCTGCGGCGCCTGAAGAGCCGGCAAAGGAAGCTGTTACTTCCACCAAAACAGAGAGTGTGTTTTACGCTACCCCTGGTGGTGAGATCATTTCTGATAACTTCGAAAAAAATCGTGGTAAACTCCCCTGGCCTGTTGACAAAGGAAATATAAAGATCAACTTTGGCAGGTATTCAATTCCCAACACTAAGATAAGCGGATCTAATCCGGGTTTAACACTGGAAACCGATCAGGGTGCACCAGTAAAATGTATATTCGATGGTGAAGTAGTAGCTATATTTGATGTTGAAGGAGAATGGAATGTACTGGTAAGGCATGGTAAATACTTTACTACGTACGGAAATCTGTCAAGCACTTCAGTGGCCAAAGGCACCAAAGTGAAAATGGGACAGGTTGTCGGCAGCGCCTCTACCAATGCTGATGGTAATGGAGAGATTGAATTTATCCTCCTGCTGGAAAATAAGAATCTCGATCCTGCTGTCTGGATCAAAAGACGTTAGAGAAACTGGTTATACAGCTCTTCGTATTTTGGGATAATATTATTAATATCGAAAGTTTTGGCCTGTGTTATAGTGTTAGCTTTTATTTGGGCCAGTAATACTTCATTACCTAACAATTCAATAGCGTACTTGCTCATACTATCAATATCTCCTACATCGCTCATATAGCCGGTGATACCATGCTTATTAATTTCCGGTAATCCCCCTGCATTGGTAGAAATGACCGGCACTCCCGCCGCCATAGCTTCCAAAGCAGAAAGCCCGAAACTTTCATACTCCGAAGTAAGTAGAAACAAGTCACCGATAGCAAGTATTTCTTCAATCTGTTCCTGTTTCCCGACAAAACGCAGATCATCACAGAGGTTGAGCTCCCTGCACATGCTTTCAGCTACGGGTCTTTCGGGACCATCGCCTACCAGTAATAATTTTGAGGGAATAACACTGTTGATCTTTGCAAAGATGCGCACAACATCTCCCACGCGTTTTATTTTTCTGAAGTTGGAAGCATGAATAATGATCTTTTCATTATCGGGAGCAATTACCTTTCTGAAAGCATCAATAGGTTTTTTATTGAATCGTTTGAAATCGATAAAATTCTGAATAACCTCGATATTCTTGTGTATCCTGAATATTTTGTTTGTTTCTTCTCTCAAATTATAAGATACGGCAGTAATAGCATCACTCTGGTTAATAGAGAACGACACAACAGGCGCATAGGTTTTATCTCTTCCCACCAGCGTGATATCCGTTCCGTGCAGTGTGGTGATCACAGGAATTTTCTTGCCCATCGATTCCAGGATTTTTTTAGCCATATACGCTGCCGAAGCATGGGGAATAGCATAATGTACATGCAACAGGTCAATCTGGTTATTCAGTATAACATCTACCATTGTACTGGACAGTGCCGACTCATAGGGAGGGTAATCAAATAATGGATAAGTAGGAACCCTCACTTCATGATAAAATATGTTTGCATTGAATTCTAATAACCTAACCGGCTGCTGATAAGTGATGAAATGAACCAGGTGACCCTTATCGGCCAGCGCCTTCCCCAATTCTGTAGCTAATACTCCACTTCCTCCAAACGTCGGATAACAAACAATTCCAATTCTCATGGTGTAAACATTAGTGACCGAAGGTAAAGATCATTTTATCTGAATGATAATTTATTTTAAAAACGCTATTTTCATCGCGACGTTTCATCCATATATTTTTCGTCTTTTAATGGTCGGATGCTTGTCCCGCAACAGGCGGGAGAACTTATCATGTAAAAATCTTCATTTCCTCTGTATTTAATGAAAATTTTTACATGAACGTTTACTAACTTTAATAACATAATTTTAACCACTTACTATGCGTCGCTTTATTTGGATGATTATTTTAACGATTGTTCTGGTATCAGCCGGCTGGTTATACTATCGTTATTTCTGGGTTTTTGGTGAAGGAGTTAAAGCAGGAGAGTTAAACTTTGTTGTTAAAAAAGGATATATATTCAAAACTTACGAGGGAAAGCTGATACAATCAGGCTTTAGATCAAGAACACCAGGTACTATTCAATCGTATGAGTTTGAATTTTCTATTACACGCGAAGATATTGCCAACACTTTAATGGTAAGTGGAGGAAAAGAAGTGGAACTGCATTATAAGGAATATAAAAGCGCTCTTCCCTGGAGAGGCTACAATAAATATGTAGTAGATAGCATCATCTCTATCCGCGACCTTGACCGGTAAACAGATTACCGGCAAATAAGCTGAATATTACTGGTCTCTTATGTAAAGAAGGTATCTGTTTTTTCCATTCTGCAATACTATACGTCCTGATCCATTCCTGCTCGCCGGTAACGTCTGCAGCTACTGATAATAATGTACCGGGATTACAGGTTTTGATTAATGTTTCCATCATCTGGTCATTCCTGTAAGGTGTTTCAATAAATATTTCTGTACAGTTATTTTTTGCAGACTGCTGCTCAAGCTGACGGATAAATTTTATCCTCTCACCATTGTCGATAGGCAGATAACCGTTAAAACGAAAACTCTGTCCATTTAATCCGCTCGCCATTAATGCAAGTAAAATAGAACTTGGCCCCACCAGTGGTTTAACAACAGCTTTTTCATTGTGCGCCACCGCTATTAGTTGTTGACCGGGATCAGCTATACCCGGACAGCCGGCCTCGCTGATAATTCCAATATTTTTTCCATTACGAATATGCCTGACAAAATCTTTTTTTACTGCATCTTCGGCTTTATGAATGGTTGTCCATTCATAATCGTCTATAATCATTTCCTTCCAAACGGATTTTAAAAAACGTCTTGCAGACCGTTCATTCTCTACAAAAAAAACCTGACATTCTTTTACTGCTTCAATAACATAGGGCAGAATAGTATGTGAAGTATTTTCTGCGATGGGACAGGGAATTAAATACACCACACTCATGACGCTGATTTCTTCTGTTGGTAAAGACTGATAGTAGCGGCTATAACAGCATAAGCAGGTGCAAGCATCCATCCTAATAGGGGTACAATATGCATCAGGTAAAAAATCATTCCGTTACCTATAGCCAGACCTTTATGTTTGCCGATAAATTCAATACTTTCTGATGGAGACATTTTCTGTCTTTCACAACTATAGTCTACCATAGAAAATCCATAGAAATAACATTCTACAAACAACATCATCAGAGGAGTGATCCATCCCACAACAGGAAACACCGAAAGAATAAGAATAGTGATAGTGAAAACAGATTGCCATAACGTATTCCTTAAGGCCAGTCTGATGCCCCGGTAAACATCGTTGAGCATTTGATTAAAGCTGAATGGATAATCTCTGCCCTCCATAATCGACTCCGTCTTCTCACTTAAATAAGCGAATAGTGGTGAGCCGAGTATCAGGAAAAGGTATTTGAAAAGAGAAAAGTAGAAGAAGATAAGTATAAGTCTTACCATCAACTCGCCCATAACAATAAAGAAACTGATCACTCCGCTACCTTGCTGGTGTACCCATTTATCAATTCTTAAACTATGTGTAATATAAGAAACAGCAGCATCGGAGGATTTCCAGAACAAATACATGCCAACTATAAAAAGAATCATATAGAGTATACCTGGTATAATGATCCACTTCCACAGCCTGTGTTTGCTGATAAAACGATGAGCCTTAAAGTAAGATTCGATAGCTATTATAATTTCTTTAAGCAAGCTGGTCTTTTATTACTTTTTTAGTTTATTTGTTATAAATAGATTCAAACTTAACAAATTTCTATTTCTTGAAACCAGGAACTACTGCATTTGTCAGAACCCCGAAGGATATACTGTTTCTTTTAACGGGAATATTATTGTCCCTATTGATGTATTTTATCAATCCCTTTAATGCAGATCAAGAAGCAAAAACGGTTCTGGCAATAGCGACATTGATGGTCACATGGTGGGTCACCGAAGCGATCCCAATGCCTGTTGTGGCTTTGTTGCCATTAGTGCTGTTTCCCCTCATGGGCGTTGAAAATATCAAAGTAGTAGCCGCGAGCTACGGGGATTCGATTATTTTTCTTTTTCTCGGTGGATTTATGCTGGGACTGGCCATTGAAAAATGGAACCTGCACACAAGAATAGCGCTTTATATTATTCGCCTGATGGGAACCAGTGGAGACAGAATAATATTGGGATTTATATTGTCGACGGGTTTTATCAGCATGTGGCTGAGTAATACGGCTACGACTATGATGATGTTCCCTATTGCTGTGTCACTCATTCATGTGGTTAATGAGAACAGGCAGGGTCACGGCAACATCAAAAATTTTTCTCTGGCAGTAATGCTGGCTATCGCCTATGCGTCCAATTTTGGTGGTATTGCTACTATTATCGGTACTCCACCCAACGTGGCTTTTGTAGCTTTTATAGAGAAAAAATATAATTATTCGATACAGTTTGCCGATTGGATGCTTATCTGTTTGCCCATTGCTTTATTATTGATGTTATCGTTATATGTGGTGATGACCAAAATACTGTATCCTAACAAAATGGGTAAGGACCCATCTACGCAATTAGCGATCAAATCGAAAATTGAAGAACTTGGTCCTTTAACCACTACAGAAAAAAGAGTATTAATTATTTTTTGTTCAACAGCGTTTTTGTGGATCACCAAAGACCTTATTAATGCATTGGAATGGATAAAGCTGGATGATACGATGATTGCGCTTATTGGTGCTACTGCTTTATTTATATTTCCTTCAGGTGGAAATAAAAGCAAAAGGATATTAGAGTGGTCTGATACTTCAAAAATGGCCTGGGGCATACTCCTGTTATTTGGTGGAGGAATAGCATTGGCTGCAGCATTGGAAAAAGCCGGACTAATAGAACAATTGGGTCAGTGGCTGGGGGGATTTTCAGGAAGTGGAACGCTTATGCTTGTCCTGCTTGTAGCTATCATATCTATATTTATCAGTGAGCTGATGAGTAATATTGCACAGGTAATCGTTTTTTCGCCTGTAGTGGCAGGTATAGCAGATGCTGTAGGTATCAATCCGCTTTTGCTGGGATTGCCAATGACGCTGGCAGCAAGTTGTGCCAGCATGATGCCTATGGGAACACCTCCTAATGCCATAGCTTTTGCAAGCGGACATATCACATTACGGCAAATGTTCACCACTGGATTTGTAATGAATGTAATTGCCATCATTCTTATCACACTGTTTAGCTATTACATTATGCCGATGCTGATTCCTGGATTCTGATCAGACTAAGCCTCCTGGCCTATCCATACAGCGCCGCCTATACTATCGCGGGATGCACCGGTAACAGAAGACAGCACATTATTTTCTTCTCTCCATCTTAACAAGCCAATCAGACCCATGACAATGGCTTCTTTGAAGTCGATCAGTTCCTCATTAGGAATAACAACTGAAACTCCAATAGAGCCCAGAATATTTTCGAGCCGGCTGGCCAGGAAACTATTGTTAGCGCCTCCTCCGGTCACAAGCATACGATGCTGCGAAGGATTATCAATATCACTGGCGTTGTTAAACTGATGTACGGATTTAGCTACCTGGTAACAAATATGTTCAACATAGGTTCTTAGGGCATCGTTAGTATTGGAACAATGTTGTTGCAGAATAGGATATACCACGTCTGTTCCGAAATCATTGGAAAGGGATTTTGGATGAGGAAGTCTGTAATATTCCAACTCATTGAGCATTTCCAATACCGTAGTATCAACTTTTCCCTGTGCTGCGAGTTCACCGCGATCATCAAAAGGTTTACCGGCTTTTTTGGCAAGCATGTTCAACACCCTATTAGCCGGACAAACATCAAATGCGGCATACTGATCAGGATTATTGACTGAAAGGTTAGCAATGCCGCCGATATTTAAAAATAGTTGGTATTCGCCAAGCAACAACCGTTCACCAATAGGAACGATCGGAGCGCCTTGTCCGCCTAGTGCAACATCAATTGCGCGCAGATCACTCACTACATTAATACCGGTAATGGCTGCTATAGAAGCTCCATCACCCAATTGCGCAGTCATATGGTGATCAGGTGCATGAAAAGTAGTATGTCCGTGCGAAGAAATGAGTTGTACCTGGTATTGTAAATGATGTTCTTCAATAAACCTGTTGACTTCTTCACCCAGATAGCGTCCGTATTCTACATCAAGCAACTGGTAGTCCAATGCATTGAGAGAGGTGGCATTACGGAGCCTATTGACCCACTCTTGTGAATAGGGATAACAAACCTGGTTTCGTAAGGTATAACTCCATTTTCCAGAGGCTTCGTGAAATTCAATAAAAGCAATATCCAGACCATCCAGGGCACTTCCGCTCATTAGTCCAATAACCCTATATACCATTGTTATATTTTAAGTTAGATTTGTCTGGCAAATTAAGCAGAGCAATTCAAAGATGGTAATAAATCTAAGTAAGACATACCCAATAGTTGGGGAATGGGTGGGCGAATTACGTCACGTACAGCAACAATCCGACAGGATGCGCTTCCGCCGGAATCTCGAAAGGATTGGAGAAGCAGCAGCTCTCGAGATCAGTAAGCAATTGCAGTTTGAAGAAAAAGAAGTGCAAACGCCTCTTGGAATAGCTACTGCTAATATCCTTTCAAACCAACCAGTGTTGGCCACGATACTTAGAGCCGGTCTGCCTTTACACAACGGTTTGCTGAATGTTTTTGATAAGGCTGATAGCGCTTTTATTTCGGCCTACAGAAAACATAAATTAGATGGATCTTTCGAAATCAGCCTGGAATATCTTTCTTCACCCTCCCTCAATGAAAGGATCCTGATTATTTCCGATCCAATGATAGCGACAGGATCATCGCTGGTCAAAACACTTCACGCTATTAAAGAAGAAGGAGTGCCGCATAAAATTCATATTGTTTGTGCCATAGCTTGTACAGTAGGTATTGAATATATTCTGCTGGCAGAACCTAGTGCTATAATATGGTGCGGAGATATTGATGATGAACTGACTGCAAAAGGTTATATCGTTCCAGGATTAGGTGATGCCGGCGATCTGGCCTTTGGTCCTAAAGAACAGGAATGAGTGTTTTTACAGGTAATATTGTAGACGTCCGCAATGAACGGATATTTGAGGGCACACTCGAAGTAGAGGAGGGTAAGATCAAAAATATTCAAATCCTTTCTGCTACAACAAATCCCGCTTTGCCATTTATTCTTCCAGGTTTTATCGATGCACACGTGCATATAGAAAGTTCTATGTTGCTGCCTTCAGCATTTGCACGGCTCGCTGTAGTACATGGTACGGTGGCGACAGTAAGTGATCCCCATGAAATTGCCAATGTTTGCGGCATTGAAGGAGTAAGGTTCATGATCGGAGATGGAAAAAAGGTGAATTTTAAATTCTACTTCGGCGCGCCAAGTTGTGTACCTGCAACAACTTTTGAAACAGCAGGAGCAGTTGTCAATACCGAAGATATTGCTGCGTTACTACATAGTGATGAAGTGAAATACCTGAGTGAGATGATGAACTTTCCGGGAGTGATTTTTAATGATCCCGAAGTGATGGCAAAAATTGATATCGCCAGAAAATTAAATAAACCTATTGATGGTCATGCACCGGGACTAAGAGGTGAATCGCTAAAAAAATATGTCGCAGCAGGAATTAGTACCGATCATGAATGTTTTACTAAAGAAGAGGCTCTCGAAAAATTAAAGCTGGGCGTTAAAATATTAATAAGGGAAGGAAGCGCTGCAAAAAATTTTGAAGCGTTGATCGATTTACTACATGAATACCCCGGCCAAATCATGTTTTGCAGTGATGACAAACATCCCGACAGCCTTGTGTTTTCGCATATCAATGAACTTTGTAAGCGGGCCGTAAAAAAAGGTATTAATCTTTTTCATGTGCTCCGTGCTGCATGTATTAATCCCGTTGATCACTACCGACTTAATGTAGGCACTTTATGTGTTCATGATCCCGCCGATTTTATTATTACTGATGACCTGGTTTCATTCAATATAATTGCTACTTACATTAACGGAACTATTGTTGCAGAAAAAGGTAACTCACTCATCGAATCCGTACAGTCAGAGATTATCAATAATTTTTCCTGTCATCCGGTTGCTATAGAAAATATACAGGTTAACGAAAATATCTTACGGGAAGGAAAACTTCCAGTGATTGAAGCCATCGACGGACAATTAATCACGCGTAAGCTGATGGTTGAGCCGTTAATTGAAAAAGGATTGATAGTTAGTAATGTTTCAGAAGATATTCTAAAGCTTGTGGTGGTTAACCGCTATCATGATGCTCCGCCGGCCATCAGCTTTATTAAAAATTTTGGTTTTCGGCAGGGAGCGATCGCTTCTTCCGTTGCGCACGATAGTCATAACATTATTGCAGTAGGAGTAGATGATAAAAGTATTGCGCAGGCTATTAACCTGGTGATCGGGCAGCAGGGTGGTATTAGCGTTGTAACACCATCAGACAGTGAAGTGTTGCCTTTGCCTGTAGCCGGACTAATGAGCGCTGATGATGGCTATGATGTAGCCAGAAGATATACTTATCTTGACAAACTGGCCAAATCACTCGGATCTTCTCTCTCTGCTCCATTCATGACACTTTCTTTTATGGCCCTCCTGGTGATTCCGTCGTTAAAATTGAGTGATAAAGGACTTTTTGATGGAGACAGTTTTAGTTTCGTTTGACCGGTGTATAAGATCGAAATAAGGTCACTTTCCGGTTTACCGATAAAAACATGCGTTTTGCCGAGTTTTATAACATAATAACCTATTCTCTCTTCTGGTGAGAGTTAAACAGTTCTAGATTTGAGCAAAATTCAGAACGAAATGCAACAGGAGAATTCCAAAACCAGAAAATACCGTGGAAATATATGGGTTGGCTCAATGCTCCTTGTTATAGGAGGCCTGTTATTACTCAAGCAGTCGGGATACCCATTCCCTAATTGGCTGTTCAGTTGGCAGATGTTGCTGATAGTATTAGGGCTTTTTGTGGGTATCAAGAATCGTTTTCGCGATTTTTCATGGCTTATCTTAATGCTTATTGGTGGTTTTTTCCTGTTAGGGCACTTATGGCCCGATTACAATGTAAAAAGGTATATATGGCCTGTCCTGATCATTGTACTCGGCATCATTTTCATTTTTGCTCCGAAAGGTTCCGGTCCCTGTAGGACACACAGGCATAGGAGAAGATTCAGAGGTCGGCATGATTTTAGAGACCGGGGCTTTAACCGTGCCTTGCCTCAAGACAGTCCCGCAGTTGCTGAAGAGGAAACTGAATTTGTGGATGCCCCTGAATCTGACCTTGACGTAGTATCTATTTTTGCAGGGGTAAATAAAAAAGTGCTTTCCAAAGAATTTCGCGGTGGCGAGGTAGTGTGTGTATTTGGAGGGGCGCAGATTAATCTCACTAACGCCGATTTTACTTCTCCTGTTGAAATAGAGCTTGTGCAAATATTTGGAGGTACCAAGCTGGTGGTGCCTGCTAATTGGGAAATACGCTCCGAAACAGCAGCCATATTTGGAGGTGTTGAGGATAAGCGTCCGCAACCTTCAAGCAGCGTACCCGAAAGAGTATTGGTTTTGAAGGGTGTGATCATTTTCGGGGGAATAGAGATCATTTCGTATTAATTGCTAAACAGAAAAACTTATTATATGAACTGGTACATGGCCAAAATAGTTTACAGGATTATTTGCGGAGAAGGAGATCATACACCACAGTTCGATGAACAACTCCGTTTAATACAAGCTGATAATGAGGTGGCCGCTTTCGAAAAGGCCAGGGCTATAGGAGAAAGAGACCAGGAATCTTTTCTCAATCAGAAAAAACAACTGGTGCAATGGAAGTTCATTAATGTGGTGGAACTATATGGTTTGTCGCTGACAGATGGCGCTGAAATGTATTCACGTGTGCAGGAAACAGAGCATGCCGCCAGCTTTATTGATACCATTAATAAAAGAGCTAATCATATTATTTCTGCATTCACAAAAAATAAAGCAACGGCTTTCTGAGGACAAACAAGCTTTGATAACTTAGCAGGATTATAATTATTAATTTTTAGCTATTGGCTACATCACCTTTATCATCCTTTCGCAACCGCTGGATATTTATAGCCTGCTGGGTTATATGGACAGGTGTGCATTTCCTGATGTTGCGGAATTTTGATATTGATTTTTACACTGCCATTATTGATAGTATAGGATCAAATCTCTTATTAGCCGGCGCAATATTATTAATTATTAATTCGCTAAGTTTTTATAAACCTTCCAAAACCAAATATTTTTACCTGTTAGCATGGTGTCTAGTGGTATCTATATTTTGTACTGCCGCTATAAGATTCGGACTGGCCCGGATATTTGAAGAAGATGAAGCCTATATCGATTTTTTACAGAAATCCATTCCCGTCAGATTTGATATAGCTTTCCTGGTGATAGGAGCAACGATAATAACGGGCATGTTATGGTTTAGTCTTGAAGAGAAAAAACAGCAGGAAAAGATTCAGCTTGATGCTGAAAAATTATCGCGCGATGCTGAACTATATAAATTAAGACAACAACTGCATCCGCACTTTTTATTTAACAGTCTTAATTCTATAAGCGCTCTTGCCGGAAAACATCCAGAGCAAGCGAGAAAAATGATTCAGCAGTTGTCTGATTTTTTAAGAGCTGCCTTAAAGAAAGAAGATTATCAGCGTATACCACTGGCTGAAGAACTTCAACACCTGCAACTTTATCTGGAAATGGAAAAAATGCGTTTCGGTCATAGATTATCTACCACCATAGCGGCAGATGATAATTGTTTGCAGGCGAAAATACCTCCTATGTTATTGCAGCCTATTGTAGAGAATGCTATTAAGTTTGGGTTATACGATACTACTGATTACACAGATATTACCATTCAGGCCAGGTGTATTGGCGATTATTTGGAAATAACAGTAACCAATCCCTTTGATCCCGAAACATCCTCTCCCAAAACCGGCACTGGTTTTGGGTTAAGTTCGGTACAAAGGAGATTGTATCTTTTGTTTGCCAGGAATGATTTGCTGACCACCACCATACAGGAAAACTTATTTTCGACAATTGTGAAAATTCCGGTAAATGACACCAGCATTATTAATAGATGATGAACCATTAGCCCGCTCTATTATCAGAGAATATCTGGAAGACTTTCCTGAAATAACTGTTATGCAGGAATGTGGAGATGGATTTGAAGGAATAAAATCAATTCTTCAATATAAACCCCGCCTGATATTTCTAGATGTGCAGATGCCCAAGATAAACGGATTTGAAATGCTTGAATTAGTGGAGCAACCACCAGCTGTAATTTTTACAACGGCATTTGATGAGTATGCTATCAAGGCGTTCGAATTACACGCAGTGGATTATTTGTTAAAACCTTTTGGTAAGGATCGGTTTAAAAAGGCAGTTGAAAAATTTCTTACACAAACAAATTCTTCAACTTCACAAGCATCAGATCTTTTATTAACAACATCAGCCATTTCTCCGCAACAACGGCAACGGGTAGTTGTTAAGAACGCGGGCAAAATAAAGATCATTCCTGTAGAGGAGATTCATTATATTGAGGCTGCCGATGATTATGTGAAAATCAATACTAAGGATGGTGTATTTTTGAAAAACAGGACGATGGCGCATTTTGAAAACATTCTTGAACCACAGCATTTTGTTCGTACACACCGTTCCTTTATTGTTAATGTGCAACATATCACCCGCATTGATCCATACGAAAAAGACAGTCATCTGGCTATTCTTAAATGCGGTAGAAAAATTCCGGTAAGTAAAACAGGTTATACGAAACTAAAAGAAGTACTCGGACTTTAAACAACGTAGTTAAAAACCCGGACAGGGGATACCTTTATAACCTGGCGGACGCTTAATAAATATTAAAGATATTTCAATACCACCCCTGCTTTGCGAAGCAGTTTTTAAACTGGAAATATTAATATCATAAGAAGCCCCGAACCTAAAACCGTTCCACTCCAGGCCGATATATGGTATCAACGCATCGTTTACATTATTAAACCTGCTCCACAAACCAACATAAAAATTGGTTGGATTTTCTTCATCCTCGTTTAAAGCAAAACCTCCTGCTCCACCCACTACAAAATTAGAAGCGTTAGCCTGGCGGCTATATATGGAACTGATATAAATGGTTCTGGATTTATCGCCTATAGGAATGGCGCCTCCGGCGTTAAGCGTTACACGCGGATTGATTTGGTAGAAAATATCACCGGTAAAAGATTCCTTTGGCCGGTTAAGATGATAGGCTGATACTCCCAAATAAAAATTATTATATCCATCAGTTGAACCATTATAAAGGGCTCCAACCGAGAAATCAAAATAGCTGGTGTTGACCTGGCGATTATCGATGGATTCGCTACTAGGAATAGTCCATTCTCCATTTTCATCCAACTCATCAAGGAAGTTCAATTTTGTACCATCCAGTCTTTTGTTGGCAAATGTTCCCTGAAAACCTATACCGATCTGTTGCAGACCATCTTCGTCAATACCTTTGTGATACGCGGTAGTCACAGAAATAAAGTTGCCTGATAATATGCCGTTAGCAGTTTTATCGGTCATAGCCATTACACCCACTCCCCATGTATCATTTTCATTAATACGTGAACGCAGAATAGGAGCATCAAAAGAAATAGTAGACGTTACAAAAGCTTTGCTGATCTCCGGCCACTGGTCGCGGTAATTACCCGCAATTCTGAAATCACCGTTGAATTTTCCTGTTAATGCCGGATTAAGCGTTAACGGAGATACAAAAAATTGTGAAAAATTCGGGTCCTGCGCGTGAGAATCTTTCACGAGGATAATGCAAAGAAGCGATAGAGTAATAATTCTTATCACGCGGAATTCATGTTTCGGTTCTGACAAAATACAAAAAAAAATGAAAGTTGATAATTATAATAAATAAATGGAGAAACGCAGCAGGGAAATGGCCGGTTATTGGAGAAACCTGGCATCAGTCATTCAGTAAATCCGGCCTTCGCTCACGTGTGCGCTGTACCGACTTCTCATATCGCCAGTCGGCTACAATTTTGGGGTCACCGCTTAGTAATTCACCAGGTACTTTCCACCCCCTGAAGTCGGCGGGACGCGTATAAACCGGTGGCGCCAACAGATTATCCTGGAAGGAGTCAAATAGCGCTGAGGTCTCATCATTCAATACTCCGGGCAATAACCGACCTATGGCATCTACTAGCACCGCTGCAGGCAACTCACCACCACTCAGCACATAATCACCTATTGATATTTCCCTGGTTATAAAATGCTGTCTGATACGCTCATCGATACCTTTATAGTGCCCGCAAATGATCAGTAGGTTTTGTTTGAGTGAAAGCTGGTTAGCGATGGACTGAGTGAGCCGTTCGCCATCGGGACTCATATATATAACTTCATCGTATGAAGTTTTGGCTGAAAGTTGTTCGATAGCGTTTGCCAGTGGTTCCGGCATCATTACCATTCCTGCTCCTCCTCCAAACTGATAGTCGTCTACCTGACCATGCTTGTAATTAGTATAGTCCCTTAGCTGGTGAACATGGATAGATAATAGTCCCTTTTCTTTGGCTCTTTTAAGAATGGAGTGATTAAAAGGGCCTTCGAGGAGTTCGGGTAACACCGTAAGGATGTCAATGCGCATGCGGCAAATTACAGTATGTTTTTATGTTAATCCAAAAAGAGAGTAAATATCTCTAGCTTGTCATATATAGGCAAATCATTTGTCAGGGACGAATCTTTGAACCTACAGACCGGAACATCTTCGATTCTGCCGGATGATGGTGAAACTGAGGAGAAGTTTTTTCTGCCGACTTTTCGCTGTTTTTCAGTAAGTAGTGGACACCAGCGGGTATTAATAAGCCCAGCCAACTGTTATTGATCAGATACCTTGCTTTTTCTAATACAATCAATTTCATCTTTAATAGTTTTTCAATGGGACCAAATACCGCAGATCATATAAAAAATCTACCAATCTTTTTGGTTACTGCTGTTTATAGAACGAAACATGTTCTTGTAACAGTATGTTGAGAAAATTTTTATAACAATGCTATCCTGAAATGGATATTTTGATCTGTGCATCTGAAATTAATAAAAAATGCAGCTGGAACTTAGCTGCACTGGAAGGTTGTTGAAAAAATAAGTGAATTCTATTAGTAGTTGTGGTTTAATTATTCTCCTCCGGTAAAATCTTCAAGATCGCGGCGTTGTTTTTTAGTAGGACGACCAATTTTACTGGGCCTTTTTCCTGTATAAAATGAAGCAGCCTGAAACTTCAACCGCTCGAGTTCTTCTGCCGGTGTAAGATCGATATAATACTTTAGTGATTCGGTGTACTGCACTCTTTTATCAAGAAGACCGGTTATCTTGATCACCCACTTTTTAACTTCTGTTTTTACTTCGTATTCGTCACCAATATTTACATGCCTGGATGCTTTTACTGAAGTGCCATGCAGCTTAACTTTACCCTGATCGCAGGCATCTGCGGCAAGAGAGCGGGTTTTAAATAACCGGATAGCCCATAAATATTTATCTATTCTTACTTTTTCCATCGCCCGCAACTTTTTATGTTACTTTTTGCTTTCAGCAAAATACTTGTGGAAATAAGGTATTGTTTCTATACCCTTGTAAAAATTGACCAGGTCAAACTTTTCATTAGGAGAATGCAGATTGTCGCTATCCAGACCAAATCCTAAGAAGACGATCTTAATGCCTAATTCTTTTTCAAACAATGCACAGATTGGAATACTGCCTCCTCCTCTTACAGGTATAGGTTCCTTGTTAAAAGTAGTTTTGATAGCTTTTGCTGCTGCTTTATATGCATCTGAATCTATAGGAGTGATATAAGGCTCTCCTCCATGATGTGCCTGCGCTTTAACAGTTACACTGTCAGGTGCAATTTTCTCAAAATACCTGATCAGTTTGCGTGTAATATCTTCCGAAGATTGATTGGGAACCAGTCGGGCAGAGATTTTCGCGTGAGCTTTTGAGGGCAATACGGTTTTTGATCCTTCGCCGGTATATCCTCCCCAGATGCCATTCAGTTCAAGTGTTGGACGAATACCTGTTCTTTCGTTGGTAGAATATCCTTTTTCGCCCCAGAGTTTTTGAATACCGAGATCTTTTTTGAATTCACTTTTATCAAATGGCGCTTCGGCTAACATGTTTCTCTCCTTGTCTGATACTTCTATAACATCATCATAAAAACCTGGTATGGTAATATGATTATTTTCATCATGGCACGAAGCGATCATTTGTGCGAGAATAGTAATGGGATTAGCTACTGCACCTCCATACACACCGCTATGAAGGTCGCGGTTAGGCCCGGTTACTTCCACTTCTATATAGCTTAATCCTCTTACGCCTATATCAATAGAAGGTGAGTTGAGGCTAATCATGGCTGTATCGCTGATGAGAATTACATCTGCCTTGAGTAGATCTTTATTGTTAATAACAAATTTTGCAAGGTTAGGTGAACCTATTTCTTCTTCTCCCTCAATTAGGAATTTAATATTAGCCGGAAGCGATTGTGTGCGCTCCATAATTTCAAGCGCCTTGATGTGCATGTAAAACTGGCCTTTATCATCGCATGCTCCGCGGGCAAATATTTTACCTTCTTTAATCACCGGTTCAAACGGTCCGCTATGCCATAGTTCAAGCGGATCTGCAGGTTGAACATCGTAATGACCGTACACAAGAACAGTTGGTTTATTGGCATCTATAATTTTTTCTCCATAAACGATAGGATGACCGTCCGTAGCGATTATTTCAGCCTTACCGGCTCCTGCTTCAAGTAAACGTTGCTTTACTTTTTCCGCGCAGGTATTCATATCATTTTTATGTGTACTATCCGAGCTTACTGAAGGAATTCTTAATAGCTCTAACAGTTCGTCGAGAAATCTGTCGTTATTCTTTTCCTGGTATTCTTTCCATTGGTTGTTCATCAGTGTAATTTTTGTTTTTTATTTGTCCAACGTATCAGTTGACGGTTGACAGTTGTTTATGGTTTCTTTTTTAAGGTTCGCGAGCATCCGATTTTTCGCTGTACAGTTGTTGTGAGTATAAGTATCTACTGTCCATTTTCAACTCTCCACTATCAATTGTCAATTCTTTTCCGAATTCTTTGTATTCAAGAACCGAAGCTTTGCGAAATTATGTTTTTTATTGCTCCTTTCTTTTTGAAATGACCTTAAAGACTATGTTTAGCGTCGGAAAGCAGGTTTTTAAGATTCCATTCTATCTTTTTCTCAAAAGGTTTTTGCCGGACATGACAATCTTTTTTCTCGCAGATATTACATTGAAAGTAAAGACAAGCATCTGAATGCACGAACAATTCTATGGCGCTGCCGAATTCGGTTTTAATCAGCAGCGCCAGCTTGTCAACTTCATTATGAGCTTCATGAACATTGAGATACCAGGGAACCGTTAAATGACAATCCACGTGTAATTGTCCGCCGTACTTAATCACCCTCAGGTTATGCAGGTCAACCCAATTCTCCTGCCTGTTTTTTTCGAGAACCGTTACCATTTGTTGTAATAGGTCCAGATCGGCTTCATCCATTATGCCGGCTATCGATTTCCTGATGATTTTGTATCCCGTTATGATAATAACAATAGCAAAAATGAGCGCTACTACACTATCCAACCATTCAAAGCCTGTAAAATATATAGCGATCAATCCTATCACAAGTCCGATAGTAGAAATAGTATCAGATTGCAGATGTTTACCACTGGCAATGAGCGCGAGGGAATTATTTTTTTCTCCTCTTTTAATACTGTAATAACCCATGCCGTAGTTAATCAGCGCAGTAATAGCTATCAGTATCATCCCATAATCCAGTTTTTGAATAGGGTGCGGATAGATAAAATTGTAGATAGACTGATAGATGATTATTATACCTGCGATAATAATAAGACTTCCCTCCACGCCGGCCGATAAAAACTCAGCTTTACCATGACCGTAAGGATGGTTCTGATCTTTTGGTCGGGCTGATATATATAAACTATAAAGGCCAATGAAGCCTGCGCTTACATTGGCAATACTTTCCAGCGCATCGGTAAGAATAGCAACAGAACCAGTTAGTAAGTACGCAAGAAGCTTTATAGCGAATAAAATTACTGCTACGCCTACTACTATTTTCTGCACACGCAGGTTTTCTTTGCGCGGATCCAATATTTATTGATTAAATGCCTTGGTCAAATCGTTGCTGAACGTATTCCCAGTTCACCACTTTCCACCATGCTTCAATATAGTCGGGTCTTCTATTCTGGTATTTGAGGTAATAGGCGTGTTCCCATACATCAAGTCCTAATAAGGGAAATCCCTTTAGTTCGCTAACATCCATAAGAGGATTGTCCTGGTTAGGAGTAGATCCTATTACCAGTTTTTTTCCTGGTGCTACTACCAGCCATGCCCAGCCACTACCAAACCGTGTTTTACCAGCATTGGCGAATGCTGTTTTGAAGGCCTCGAAAGAGTCGAAATCTTTCTCAATCGCTGCGAGTAGTTTGCCTGATGGTTTTTCGGCGCTGCCGGCTTTCATCAATTTCCAGAATAACTCATGATTATAGTGGCCACCTCCATTATTGCGCACTTTGGTAGAGTATTTCGATACTTTTTTCAATACTTCTTCCAACGGTTTTGAAGTATCTATTTTTTCTGCTTCTACAGCTTCTCCAAGCGCTTTTGCATAAGCGGCTGCATGTTTGGAGTAATGCAATTCCATTGTTTGAGCATCTATAACCGGTTCCAGGGCATTAAAAGCATAAGGAAGAGGTTCCTGCTTAAAACCGGTTTTGAAGTTGGGAGAAAATATTGTTTTTTCTGCGGCCAGTAAACTTGCCGGTATAGATGAAAGCACGGTTAAGGCAATACCGGCTTTTGAAGTGTTACCAATGAATTTCCTCCTGGAATAATTGTCACTTGCCATAATAGAATATTTTAGCGTTTTGTAAATAGAGCTTTGATCTTTCTGAATGATCTAAAGTAGAACTCTTTATTCATTAATTGCGAATCGTGCATAGCTTTATAGGTAAGAAACAGACCTATAGGCAGCAGGATAAAAGTTGACATCCACATACCTGCTACCGGCCGCAACACTTGTTCTGATACAAATTTTTCTCCAAAGTTGTTAAGAAGAAAAAAGATCACAAAAAATATAACAGCAAATACTACTGGGGTACCTATTCCACCTTTTCGTACTATTGACCCCAGTGGTGCTCCAATGATATAAAATACCAGTACTGCTGCTGCGAGCGTAAATTTCTGGTGCCACTTCACCAGTTGCATTCTTATTTGCTTTCGGTTATTGTCAACCTCCACAGCAGATATCTGCAAGGTATTTCTTATAGAAGAGCTATAGGAAATACTCTGTTCGAGTACCCGCTGGTGAGCGCTGTCCGGAATAATATCTGCAAAAATAGTTCCCTTCTCAAAAATGGTATCTGGAATATTGGTCCATCCGGTGTCTATATACTTGTTAAAAGATAAATACGGCATTAAATCAGTACCTATTTTGCCAACTCTCTTGGTATTTAGTCTTTCCAGCGAATCTATTCCCACTCCTAGCTGGCGGATGCTAAGCATTTCGTAGCGGTCTTTATACGCACTGTCGGAAGTCATATTGAGTTGCAGGGAACTTAAGTCGAATATTTTTTTGTACTTCTTGAAGCCAAGTCTGACATAATCACTATTTTTTGAATACCGGTCACCCCGCTCTTCATAGCGCCATCCATCCATAAGGGTAAATTCAAGGAAATGTTTATCGGGTGTTACTTTCATCACACCCTTTTCGGCCACAATGATATTGTCCTGCGAACCCTGGTTGGTTTCATAGATAATCACATTTGTAAGTGTGGAATCATCCTTTTCTTTTTTTCCGACTTTAATAGCATAGCCCGGAATAGTAGTATAAAAAACGCCTTCTTTCAGATCAAAAGCAGGCTTTTTATTAACTATATCTGTATGTAGCGTACGCATTTTCAGGTTAGCCAGTGGAATGATATTATTGTTGAATAAAAAAGCCAGTCCTGCTAGTATGATAGCAATGAACAACAGCGGACGCATGAATCGTAGCAAACCTATTCCCGCGGATTTGATAGCTACCAGTTCAAAAGTCTCACCAAGATTGCCGAAAGTCATAATAGAGGAGAGTAGAACAGAAAGGGGAAGGGCCAGCGGCACGAGAGTAGCAGAGAGATAAACGATGAGTTTGGCAAATAATGTTAATTCAACTCCTTTTCCAACAAAATCATCTATCCATAGCCAGAAGAATTGTAGAATAAGAACAAAAAGAGTTATAAAAAAAGTGGCTATGAAAGGTCCTATAAAAGACCTTATAATAAGTATATCTAATTTTTTGATCACGGATAGTATATCCTCCAGCTACCGAAATTAATTGCCGAGCCGGTGAAAAAGGTCCTTAACCTGATAATCCCATAATTGTTTTTGATCCTTCATTTCACTTTTATCGGCAAAATCCTTAATTATTAATATGGTTTGGTTGGTAACCTCGGATTTCTCAATTCTGAATTCGAAATATTCTTCTTTAGGCAGATGGGTCCAATGAAATCTGATATATTTTTCATGTTCGCTTTCCATTACTTCTGCCTTATCTGTGGTTCCGTTCCAGGAAAAGCTGAACACATTGTCTCTTTCATCTACTTTATCTGCAAACCACTCCTGTAAGCCTGCAGGGGTGCTCAAAAACTCATACAGAATAGATGGGGAACATCTAACCGGGAATTCCAACGTAAATAATTGTTTCTTGCTCATCTACACGCAATTGTCAATTTTATTGTGTTCTGGAAATGCAATTATAGACAATAATACCATATACCGAAATTTATTTTGGACCATACGGGGGTTCACATAACAAAATCCCCGTTTTAACGTTTTCTGAAAGGTTATCAAGCCTAAAATCACCCTAAAGTCCTATATCTATGAGTATGCGTCAACTGAAGATCACGAAATCGATTACGAACCGTGAATCTCAGAGTTTAGAGAAGTATCTTCAGGAAATCGGTAAGGTTGAGCTTATCGGGCCGGAAGAAGAAGTTGAGCTTGCCAGAAAAATAAAGCTCGGCGACCAGTCGGCATTAGAGAAACTTACTAAGGCTAATCTTCGCTTTGTAGTTTCTGTGGCCAAGCAATACCAGAACCAGGGACTGTCGTTGCCCGACCTCATTAACGAGGGAAATCTGGGCCTTATCAAGGCTGCACAGCGTTTTGATGAAACCAGGGGCTTCAAGTTTATTTCTTACGCTGTTTGGTGGATCCGTCAGAGTATTCTCCAGTCGCTGGCCGAACAATCCAGGATCGTTCGTCTGCCGCTGAACAAAGTTGGTCTGACCAACAAAATCCAGAAAGCTTTTACCCAATTGGAGCAGGAGTTTGAAAGAGAACCTTCTCCGGAAGAGCTTGCTGATCTGCTCGACCTTGAAACGGAAGAAATTTCTGCTACATTAGGTATCGGGGCACGTCATATCAGTATGGATACTCCACTATCTGAAGGGGAGGACAATACCCTTATTGATGTAATGGAGAATAAGAACGCTGACAGGGCAGAAACCAACCTGGAGCATATACAGTCGCTAAAAGAAGAGATCGACCGTTCTTTTAAAGTGCTCACCGAGCGCCAGAAAGAAGTGATCTGCTATTTCTTTGGTATCGGCCAGGACCATCCTATGAGTCTCGAAGATATCGGCGATAAGTTTAACCTGACGCGTGAACGTGTCCGTCAGATTAAGGATAAGGCTATCACTAAATTGCGTACGAATTCTCGTACACCCGAATTAAAAAGTTATCTCGGAAAATAAAGTAATACGACTTGAATAGATTGTTACGCTAAATTTATAATCGCCCCGTTCTGGGGCGATTTTTTTATAACATTGCGTGTAGCGAAGTGTATAACTTACTAAAATGAGAATAGCAGTTTCCTCCCTCTACAGAGCCCCAATCATATGTTTGAAAATCCTTACGGAATGGCTTGAGTCGGCTTTTAAGCAGATCAAAGGAGAAGGAAGAATTTTACGGAACTCAATATTGCAGCTACCGCAAAAGCAATGCGTAGTGTGCTTGCTGGTACTGTGCTAACTATTTTTAATCTATTCTTTGTCCGCATTTGCCCGTCAATATCCGATTTATCGTCCTTCAGATTAGTTGCGAAACATTAATTTTGCCGTCCAATCGTACTATTATGTTTGAAAATCTCACGGAACGGCTTGAGTCAGCTTTTAAGCAGATCAAAGGAGAAGGAAGAATTACGGAGCTCAATATCGCAGCTACCGTAAAAGAAATTCGCAGAGCGCTTGTTGATGCCGATGTTAACTATAAGATAGCCAAGGAGTTCACTGATAAGGTAAAAGATAAGGCACTCGGACAAAAAGTGCTTACCGCCGTAAGTCCCGGTCAATTGATCGTTAAGATCGTGAAGGATGAACTGGCCGACCTGATGGGTGGTAAGGAAAGTGAATTAATGACCAAGGGTAATCCTGCTGTCATCCTTATTGCCGGACTACAAGGTAGTGGTAAAACCACTTTTTCGGGCAAACTGGCTAACTACCTGAAGGGTAAAAAAGGGCTTTCTCCCATGCTGGTAGCAGCCGATATTTACCGGCCGGCGGCGATTGAACAATTGAAAGTGCTGGGAGAACAGATTGATGTAGAGGTGTACAGTGAGCCTGATAATAAGAATGCTGTAGAAATTGCTACTAACGCCGTAAAGCAGGCCCGTAGCCTCAATAAAAATCTGGTTATCGTCGATACTGCCGGCCGTTTGGCTATAGATGAGGCCATGATGGCCGAAGTGGCTAATATCAGGAATGCTGTTAATCCTAATGAAATACTGTTTGTTGTCGACTCTATGACCGGCCAGGATGCCGTTAATACCGCCAAAGCTTTTAACGACCGCCTGGATTTTACGGGAGTAGTACTGACAAAATTGGATGGTGATACCAGGGGCGGAGCCGCGCTGTCTATTAAATATACCGTCGACAAGCCTATCAAATTTGTCAGCAGCGGGGAAAAACTTGATACACTCGATGTTTTTTATCCTGAAAGGATGGCGCAGCGTATCCTGGGAATGGGAGATATTACTACGCTTGTCGAAAAGGCCCAAGAACAGTTTGATGAGGAACAGGCGAAAAAGCTGGAAAAAAAGATCCGCAAAAATCAGTTTGATTTTGAAGACTTTAAGCAGCAGCTTGAACAGATCAAGAAAATGGGGAATATCAAGGATCTGCTGGGTATGATCCCGGGAGTGGGTAAGGCGGTAAAAGATGTTGATATCAGTGACGACTCCTTTAAAGGCATCGAAGCGATTATCAATTCAATGACGCTCCAGGAAAGAAGGAACCCCGATATTATCGATCCCAGCAGGAAAAAAAGAATAGCTGCCGGCAGTGGGAAGGATATTGCGGAGATCAACTCCTTTATTAAACAATTTGACCAGATGAAGGGCATGATGAAGATGATGAACAAAATGCCAATGGGCCGGATGATGGGTAGGAGATAGGACAGAAAATTAGGTAGAGATAATTTTGAAAACACAGGGTGGATGATTAAATTTGTCCCATCCTTTAAAGGATAGTTTAAGAGACAATAAGTAAACCGTATTCATTCACGCATTTAAATGTCAATTTAAGATGCCAGTTAAAATCAGACTGCAAAGACACGGGTCTAAGAAAAGACCATTTTATTTTATCGTTGTAGCCGACGCCCGTGCACCAAGAGATGGTAAGTTCATCCAGAAAATCGGCACCTACAATCCACTTACAGTTCCTGCTTCAGTACAGTTAGACCGCCAGCGTGCGCTTGATTGGTTGCACAAAGGTGCGCAACCTACTGATACTGTTCGCAAGATCCTTTCTTACAAAGGGGTGTTATATCTAAAGCACCTTCTTCGTGGCGTGAAACTCGGTTTATTTGATGAAGCTACTGCTATGGAAAAATTCCAGGTGTGGCATACCGATCATGAGCAGAGCATAAGAAAACGCCAGGAAGCTAATGGTGGCGACAGAAGTCGTCGCCCAGGTAATGGCGGTCCCAGAAGACCAACGCCTAACCGCGAAGAATCAGCACAATAAGATAGTAACCTATCATATCTTTGATCCCGTCTTGTCAATATAACGAGACGGGATTTTTGTTTGTATGACTAATTATTGTTCCATAGGAAAATTTGTGGCTTGTTTTGGTACTGGGGGACAATTGGTATTAAAACATCATCTGGGTAAGAAAACCAGTTTGAAAGGATTGGAAAATCTTTTTATAGAACGTAATAAGAACCAACTGCTTCCCTATTTTATCGAATCTACCAGGATAAAGAACGAAACCGAGATTTTTATAAAGTTGGAGGATATCAATACAAGAGAGGCTGCACAAAGCTTCGTTCAAAAACAGGTATGGCTAACAGAGGAAAATTTTCATAAATACACCGGAAAGTCGGCGCCGATATCTCTTCTGGGTTATCATATTATTCACGACAGTGAAGATATTGGTGAAATACTGGAAGTGATCGAACAACCTCATCAGATGTTATGCCGTATAGACCTGGAAGGAAATGAAGCTTTGATCCCTATACACCAGGATACACTGGTGGAAATCAATAATAAAAAACGACAGGTAGTAGTTGAATTACCTGATGGCCTTCTTGATATTTTCAGAAAACCAGGAGTTTAATAGAAATAATTAGTCTACAAACTCTATAGATTATTATCTTCTTAGTATCTTTGCAAACTCGGATTTTCATTATTAACTATAAACAGCTTTAATATGAGTTTACGTTTAGGGGATGTTGCTCCCAACTTCAAAGCCAAAACCTCACAGGGTGAAATCGATTTTTATGAATATCTCGGTAATTCGTGGGGAATATTATTTTCCCATCCGGCTGATTATACTCCTGTCTGCACCACTGAGCTTGGCAAAACTGCAACGTTGAAAGATGAGTTTGCCAAACGTGGAGTAAAAGTATTAGCATTAAGTGTAGACCCTGTTGATAAACACCTGGGTTGGATAAATGATATTAACGAAACACAAAACTGCTCTGTTGAATTTCCGATCATCGCTGATGACGACAGAAAAGTTTCTGAACTATACGGATTTATTCATCCTAATGCGTCTGCAACTGCTACAGTTCGTTCATTAGTGGTTATCGGTCCCGATAAATCAGTTAAACTGATCATTACTTATCCTGCTTCTACAGGAAGAAACTTTGTTGAAGTATTACGTGTTGTTGATTCATTGCAGTTAACTGCTAACCATAGTGTGGCTACGCCTGCTGACTGGGCACAGGGTGAAGATGTAATTGTAGTGCCTGCTGTTAGTACAGAAGATGCGATCAAAAAATTCCCTAAAGGAGTGAAGGTAGTTAAGCCATATCTGCGCTATACACCTCAGCCTAATGTGGATTAATCTGTAGTAGTACTGATATTTTGTTTACCCGGATGATTTGCCTGGCAGATTTCCGGGTTTTTTATTGGATTGACTTTCTCAGTTGTTGTAATAAAGCTCGTATATCTTTAGGTATTTCCGCTTCCAGTTCAAACCGCTGGTTGTATTTATCAGTAAAAATTAACCGGTGAGCATGCAGACCTAACCTGTTGAGCAGTGGTTTTTCTTCAATTTCGTTTTTAGAGAGGTTAAATTTTCTTTTTATTGAAGAGAGTAGTAGCGGTTGTCCATCCCCGTATAATTCGTCGCAAACAATAGGATGACCCGCGTGTTGCATATGTATGCGTATCTGGTGCGTGCGTCCGGTATGAATATTAAACTGTACATATGAATACCTGCCAAAACTTTCGAGCACTTTATAATCAGTAACAGAAGGTTTGCCTCTTTTATGAATGATCATATGCGTGTGTCTAACGCTGTTTTGTGCAATAGGGGCATCAATCGTTTTTTCTTTTTCAGCTGGAGTACCTTTTATTATACCGATATAATATTTCTGTACCGTACGTTCTTCGAACGATTGGGAAAGTAGTTTGTGTGTCTCCTGATTTTTTGCAAATACAATTATTCCGCTGGTGTTTTTATCGAGACGATGAACAGTATATATTTCCCCATATTTATTTCTTAATAAAGATTTGAGAGAAACTTCTTCTCCCTCTCTGTCGGGTATACTTAATAACCCGGCAGGTTTATTGACCGCAACAAAATCATCCGTTTCGTGAATAATGGAAAATATATTGCGACTCATTTCTTTTTTCCGTAAGAAGTGTTCATGAATTTTAATAACCTGATTTCTTTTTCTGAAAGAAACCTCCATTTACCACGATCTACATTTTTTTTAGTAAGATTAGCATACATGACCCTGTCGAGGTTTCTTACATCATATCCCAGTTTTTCAAAGATCCTTCTTACTATCCTGTTTTTTCCACTATGTATCTCTATGCCGATAACAGCCTTGTTTCTTAAGTCGGCGTAAGCAAGAACATCAGGCGCTATGAATCCATCTTCCAGTGTAACACCGCTAACTAGTTGGTCAAAATCCTTTTTAGCAAATGGACGATCGAGAGTAACCTCGTATATCTTTTTTACTTCATAGCTGGGATGAGAAAGTTTTTGTGTTAGTTCACCGTCATTGGTCAGCAATAAAACGCCGGTAGTATTCCGGTCGAGTCTTCCTATAGGAAACACCCGCTCTGTAGTTGCATTTTTGACGATGTCCATTACGGTCCGCCTGCCCTCCGGATCATTAGTAGTAGTGATATGGTCCTTTGGCTTATTCAATAGTATATAAACAAAATTTCTGCTGGCGAATATTTTTTTACCCTGCACTTTTATCTCGTCCTTAGCAGTCACTTTACATCCTGGTTCAGTAATTACTTTACCATTTACTGATACTTTGCCTGATTTAACCAACTCGGCAGCGTCGCGTCGTGAACAAATGCCGGCATGTGCTACATATTTATTGAGCGGCATTATCTCTTCGCTTGCAGGACTTGTCTTTTCTGTTTTTTTGCCCTTACCTGTGACTCCTTTTGCAGGTAGCTGCGGTTGTGGGTAAATTGTTTTTCCTGTTTGCTTATCCTGATTGCTGAAAGTTTTTTTAGAGGAGGAAGGTAGATGGTCACCTCCTTTTGCAGTATGAGATGCTGTTTTCTTCGTTGCAGGGTTAAAAGGAGCCTGACCCCTCGCAGCTTTGGCTTTTAATTTCTGCTCTTCAAAATAAGCCTGGGTTTCTTTGCGCACTTTCTTTTTTTCCTGCCTGATCTTTTCTTTGAGTTTAGCGCCTTTTTCTCCTTTTCCAATAAACTTCTGGAAATTATTTGATTTGCTCATGGTATGTATTTGCTGTTTTACAACAGTATGAGTGGTAAAGATACAAAAAGGCGCAGGTAGTTTTTGTCAAAACATTCCTGCGCCGTATAAGAGTGTTTAATGAATTACAGATATAGTGTTGTTCCTGGCATTGCACAGGCATAATAGCCATCTTCATTAGGAACTGTGGGTGGAAGAGCGTTCCAGTCAAGTTCTTTTGGCATAAGATCAATGCCAGAGTTGATCGCTTTATCCCACTGAATGATCTGTCCGCTATAAGTAGCCATTCTTCCCATTATAGCCGTCATTGTGCTTTTTGCACCATTTTCAGCATCGCTGAATTTGTATTCTCCCTTTGCTACGGCTTCGAACAGCAGATCGTGCTCGACCTGGTAGGGATTGTTTTGTTTGCTTTTATCGAACTGATAGATCAGCTTTCCTTTGTTGTCAACGATCTTTGCATCATCGCAGTATATCCTTCCTTTTGTTCCTATCAGCCATTCATCCACTCTGCTCATTGTTCCGGGTATCTGGCGGCACTGGCTGTTCATGATAGAACCATCTGCGTAAGTGAATTCTACATAGTGATGATCAAATATCTCCCCGTGATCTTTTCCTTTTCTCACTTGTCTTCCTCCCAAACCCTGTGCACTTACAGGATAGCTGCCTTTGAACCAGTTAACTACATCGAGGTTGTGACAATGTTGTTCGTTGATATGATCGCCGCAAAGCCAGTTAAAGTAATACCAGTTACGCATCTGGTATTCCATTTCAGTTTGTGCGTATTGACGTTTTCTTACCCATACACCATCAGTATTCCACCATGCCTGCGCAGAAACGATATCACCTATCGTATCTTTTCTTTTAAGCAGTTCTAAATAAGGGGTATGATAGTGGCGCTGAAGACCTACTACCACATTCAGTTTTTTCTGTTTAGCGACAGCAGCAGCAGCCAATACTTTCTGAATACCCGCAGGGTCTACTCCCATAGGTTTTTCTGCGAAAACATGTTTACCCTGTGCAACGCATTCCTCAAAATGTTGGGGACGGAATCCCGGAGGAGTGGTTAGCAGTACTACATCTGCTGCTGCAATAGCTTTTTTGTAGGCATCAAATCCTACAAACTTTCTTTCTTCAGGAACATCAATACGGTTTTTAAGATTGCCCGGCTCTCCGATAACTTCCGACAGATCGTCGGCACTGATCGCTTTTAAGCATTTGTCAATATTATCCTTGAATACATCGGCCATAGCCACCAGCTTTACATTTTGCTTGGTAAGCAAAGCCTGGGCAATAGCGCCCGTACCTCGTCCACCGCAACCAATGATGGATACTTTAATGGTATCATCGGCGCCGGAAAAATAATTGGCGCGCGACATTAATGGAGTTGCAAGTATTCCCCCTGCTATCAGCGTAGAATTTTTTACAAATTCCCTACGGGATTTTCCGTTAGATTGATTCAACATGTTGTTTTTGTTTTTAAGACCCTTCAAAACTGGCTTTCAATATAGCTTTTTACTACGGTTTTTTAATATTCTAATATTATTTCAGTCAGTCTGCGGGCTTTATTTACTTAGATATTTATTATAAAATGCATCAGCTTCTGCTGGTGTTGGTTGAGCAAGCGGTCTTACCAATCTGAAACCTATGGTTTCGGCATCGGTGAGCCACCATTTACTTTTGGGTATTTGCGGATCACGCTTATTCCAACTGACATCAGACTTTAACCGCGCTGCACTTCGGAGCATACTGGCATCCGATTTAAACCCTCCACCCTTTAATGTTTTGGGGTATCTGCTGGTAGGTTCTGTAAAGGGATTGGATGTATTGTCTTTTATTTTGCCCAGGTAATCGGGCATATATTGATCGAGCGTCCATTCGGCCAGGTTTCCGAGTATATCATATAATCCCCATGGATTAGGTTTCTTCTCTCCTGTACGCTGGTATTTTTTTCCGCTGTTATCAGCGTACCAGGCATATTCCCCTAGTTTGGCCGGGTCGTTACCGAAAAAATAGGTAGTTGTGGATCCTGCCCGGCAGGCATATTCCCATTCCGCTTCAGTGGGAAGTCTGTAAAAAACACCTGTATTCTTATAAAGCCAGCGGCAATACATCAATGCTGTTCTTTGCGACATGCTGTTAAAGGGGAAACCACCCTGTTTGCCCATTCCCCAACTTAGGTCAATATATTGTGTGGTGGGACGGGTAACTGCGTCAACATCGGAATTACGGGCCAAGGATTCATCGTTAAAAAATACAAGAAACTCATCGTAGGTAACTTCTTTTGTGCCCATCCAGAAGGCTGCTATATTGATCGTTTTCTGGGGACCTTCATCAGCACCCCGGCCCTTTTCGGAAGAAGGACTTCCCATTGTAAAGGTTCCTGCAGGAATGGGGGTCATATTGAAAGTTACGCTTGATCCGGGAACGGTGGCGGTGTAAGCTTTAAATTCTTTTTGCTGCGAAATTCCAGTGACTTTTAAAGAAATTGCCAATGTAATCAGTCCAACTCTTTTCAACATATTTTTCAAATATACATTACTAGGTTTCCGGTTGAAAGCAGAAAAATAGCCTTAATGTATAAGGATATTAACTCTGCTCCTGGTCTTTCTTTGAGATGGTGAGGTAAGCCAAAAGATGAAATAATCTCCGACATAGTTGCTTACTTATCTTCTCCTGTTTCCTCAATTTTTTCGTCAACAGCATTGGCCAGAATGCGTGAGCTTATCTTTTTCAATGGATTACGATGATTTTCCTCATAAAAAGCCCTCTTTTGAATAATATCTACACAAGAATAAATAGCTGCCAGGAAAGAAGAATGGTCGGCCTTGTTTTTTCCTGCGATATCGAAGGCAGTACCATGGTCGGGCGAAGTTCTTACGCCACTTAATCCGGCTGTATAATTCACTCCATTTTCCATAGCAAGCGACTTGAAAGGGATCAGTCCCTGGTCGTGGTACATGGCCAGTACGGCGTCAAACTTTTCGAAGTGGCGGCGGGCAAAAAAAGCATCAGCGCTAAATGGCCCGGTCACAATAAGATTATTGTGTTTAGCTTCCTTAACGGCAGGCTTGATGATCTTTTCCTCTTCATCACCGATCAACCCCTCGTCTCCCGCATGTGGATTTAAGCCCAATACTGCTACACGTGGTCTGTCAATACCAAAATCCTTTATTAGGGAGGATTGTAAGATGGATAATTTAGAAAGAATATTCTCTTTGGTGATATGTTTGGCAATACTATTTACCGGTACATGCTCCGTTACCAATCCGACTCTGAAATCGCCCGCTACCATCAGCATTAGCACATCTTCCGCTCCATAAATATGTTTCAAAAAGGGAGTATGGCCCGTGAAGTTAAATTCAGCAGACTGTGTATTGTTTTTATGTATGGGAGCGGTAACCAATCCCTGTATCTTGTTTTCTTTTAATGCCTGTGTTGCGGCCAGTAGAGATTTTACCGCATATTTTCCGCCTGTTTCATTAACTGTCCCTGGCGTTATAGCTACTTCTTCTTCCCAACAGTTAAATACGTTGAGTTGTTTGGGAAAGATCCGGTTGAGATCTTTTACGATCTGGTAGTTAAAGGAAGTTTCAGTAAATGATTTTCGATAGAAGTTAAGCACTTTGTTACAGGCAAAGACTACAGGGGTACAATGTTCTAATATCCTGGCGTCTGCAAACGATCTGATAACCAGTTCCGGTCCGATCCCATTAATATCTCCTATTGATATCCCTATTACTGGCTTATGCTGGCTCATCTTGAAATATTAGCGATAAAAGTACAATAAACCTTAGAAATACAGTAGATTCGCTGTTCTTTATAGCTCTTCAGTGGGTTCTGGATAGTAGTTTCCCTTTTGCGCATCGTATATTTTCAGCGAAAAAACGATTGTATTTATTCAATTATAGCATAATAATTGTACTTGGTAACGAAATCGAAAAATCCAACCTTGAAGAAAACCAGGCTCCATACGCTAGTCCTGTGGACAATACTGTCCCTGCAATTTTTTCCTGCTATAGCACAGCTACCGGCTATTCAATGGGCCAGAAAATTTGGCGGCTCAGGTGCTGACGTTCCTTACACCATTAAATATGCTCCCGATGGAGGCACTATTGCTGCGGGTTATACCACTTCTAGTAATGGTGATGTGGGTTATCACCCCGGCCGCGATTACTGGGATTTGTGGGTGGTTAAACTTTCTAAATGCGGAGATATCCAATGGCAGCGTTCTTTTGGTGGCTCCGGTTATGAAACTGCAAGAGATGTTATCGTCACTGCTGATGGTGGTTACCTGATCGTTGGAGAAACTAACTCCACCGATGGTGATGTAGTGGCGGGATACGGGGGAACAAAGGATATATGGGTGCTCAAACTCGATGCTAATGGTAACCTGCAATGGCAGAAAAGGTATGGAGGTGCCGGGCTTGATATAGCAAATGCTATTGCTATGCTTCCCGATGGGAACTACCTCATCGCTGCTTCTACTTCTTCTAACGATGGGGATATTTCCGGTAATCACGGTAGTGGTGGATATACTGATGGAGTGCTGTTGAAAATAAGCCCCGATGGCAACCTGATCTGGAGTAAATGCTATGGTGGCAGTATGAATGAAGAGTTACTTTCTATCCAGATACTGAATAATAAAATATACGTAGCAGGATATGCTAATTCGATAGACGGGGATATTCCTCCTACGCAAAAAAACTATGATGTATGGTTGCTGTGTACAGATCTTGAAGGAACAAAATCATTTAGTAAAGTGTACGGCGGTTCGCAAAATGATGTAGCTTATAGTATGACTACAGGTGCTAACGGAACACTTACACTGGCAGGTTATACCACTTCCAATGATGGCGATGTAAGCGGCGCCAAAGGAGGCCAGGATTTTTGGGTGCTGAATATTTCAGCTACCGGCGTATTAAACTGGCAGCTTGTGGCTGGAGGAACGGAGGTTGAATATGCCAACGCTGTTATTGCTGATAATGATGGAGGATATATTGTAGGTGGAATTACTTACTCTGAAGATGGAGATATAGATAATCAGAAAGAAGAAGGCGACTACTGGGTAATTAAATTAAATGCCGATGGCCAGTTGCAATGGAAACAAAACTATGGTGGCAGAAAAACTGACCATTTGCATTCTATAGCATTTAATATCGATCTCAATGAGTTTTATCTCGCTGGCGATGCCGCCTCGCGCGATGGAGATTTTGCTTCTTCCCAAACTGATCCTGACTTCGGGATCATCAAACTGAAACTGCCAAATTATGATACTATAGTTTGTGTAACGGAAAATGTATTACCCGATACCTTACAGGATGTGTGCGGATATGATTCGGTAATTGTTGTATGTCGTCCGCCTACTATGGAAGAAAGATATGCTTTCCAACAGATAAGAGTGCCAAATGCCTTTACGCCTAATGGCGATGGTATCAATGATGAGTTCGGCGCCGCAGGAAAGTTTGTTTCCGATTTCTTTATGCAGATATTTAACCGCTACGGACAATTGATTTTTCAGAGCTCTTCTATTCAGCATAAATGGGACGGAAGAGTAAGAGGACAACTGCAACCAAGCGGAACATTTATTTACTCAATAAGATATACCGATAATAGTAAACAGGTGCAATATAAAAAAGGAACGTTTACCTTGATCCGTTAAATCCAAGCTGATGAACCGAAGAGAATTTTTGACAAAATCAATTAAACGAACTTCATTGCCTGTTGCAGAGAACTCTGTAAACAGCGGGTTGACGACGTATTATGGTCCATGGACCTATAACGAAGCGGCGCATCTGCTGAAGAGAACGATGTTTGGTGCAAAGAAACAGGACGTAGACCATATACTGAATCTTACTATTGAGGAGGCTGTTGATGAATTACTGAATACTACCAGGACCGTTCTTCCTCCTGTTCGTGATTACGGAATGGTAAATGATGTAACGGGGCCGGTTGATGACCCCGCTGTTGCTATTGGAGAAACCTGGGTAAACGATTTTAATAAGACCATACAGGACTCTAATATACGCTCTAATATAAACATGCTTAGGATTGAGAGTTTGCGTAAGTGGTGGGCGGGATTAATTATTCACCAGCAAAGATCTATAGAAGAAAAAATGGTGTTGTTCTGGCATCATCATTATTCTGTGCAGCGGCAAGAAGTGAATAATGCAAATTATCTATATACACATCATCAGTTACTAAGAAATAATGCTTTAGGTAATGTAAGAGAGCTGGCTAAAATGGTTACTGTGGATGCCGCGATGCTAGTCCATCTGAATGGTTATCTTAATTCCAAAAGAGCGCCCGATGAGAATTATGCCCGTGAGTTACAGGAATTATTCACTGTTGGTAAAGGTGATGATTCGCTGTACACCGAAGAAGATGTCAGAGAGGCTGCACGCGTACTAACCGGATGGAGAATCAATCCTGATACCCTTGTTCCTTACCTTGATACAAACAATCACGATACAGGTACAAAAACATTCTCTTCTTTCTATAATAACACTACTATTTCCGGAAGCGTAAATGGAAGGGAAGAAGTTGACCGTTTACTTGATATGATATTTAATACCACAGAGAGTTGCAGGTTTATTTGCCGGAAACTGTACAAGTGGTTTGTTTATTATCAAATCGATGATTCGGTTGAAAACAATGTGATTAATCCTCTTGCTGAGTTATTGCGTGCCAGCAATTTTGAAGTGAAACCTGTGTTGAAAGCATTGCTGACAAGCGAGCATTTTTTTGATAAAAAGAACCAGGCCTGTCATATTAAAAGTCCATACGATTTTATGGTAGGAACATTGCGTGAATTTAATGTAGTGTTTCCCGCTTATACCGATTACGCGAATGGTTACCCTCTTTTTTATTCTGTGTTTCAGAAGGCAGCAGAAATGCAACAGGAGCTTTTCCAGCCGCCGGATGTATCGGGTTGGCCTTCTTATTACCAGGAACCGGCGTTTTATGAGCTGTGGGTGAACAGTAACACATTGCCAAGGAGAGCGCTTTTCACAGATGAGTTAATTGATCAGAATGTAGCCGACGTTCAAGCTTATGCTGCACAAATATCAAATATTAATGACAGGGATACTATTATTAATGAATTATGTGAATGGCTGTTGCGATATCCGCTGACAGACAACTCGAAAAATTATATCAAAGAAAACATTTTAACAGATACCAGTTTGCCTTCTATCAAGAAGCTCATCGTGTTCCTGTTAAATCTTCCTGAATACCATTTATGTTAATCCATTAATCCTGCATGACCATGATGAATAGAAGAAAATTTTTAAACAATACGGTTCCGGCAGCAATAACATTACCCGGATTGCTAAATGGTTTTTCTTTTAGTGCATTCGGCGCTAAGCCCGGAGATGCGCTGAACGCATTATTGGAAACGACAGCGTCGAATGATCATATACTTGTGTTGATACAATTAGTAGGTGGTAACGATGGATTAAATATGGTGGTGCCATTGGATATGTATGCTAATTATTATAATGCGCGTACTAATGTAGCTATTCCACAGAGTAAAGTGCTTCGGCTGAACGGGACCGATAAAGCTGGTTTACATCCAGCAATGACACAGTTGCAGAATTTATATAATGAAGGCAAAGTATCCGTTATACAGTCGGTAGGGTATGAAAATCCAAACTTCTCGCATTTCAGGGCAACCGATATATGGATGACCGGCGACAATACACGCGAAAGATATTTGAGGGAAAAAACAGGATGGTTGGGCAGATACCTTGAAACTGAATACCCCGGTTATCCTGATGCTTATCCGTCAGGAGATATGCCTGATCCTATGGCGATACAGATCAATAGCGTATCAACAATGTCGGTGCAGGGACCAATATTATCAATGGGTTTAAATATTACAGATCCTACCCGTATCTATTCTTTTAAAAATCCGTTTAACGATTATGCGCTTGATAATGCTTCGGCGAACAAAGAGCTGAGATATTTGCGCGTTATTGCAGATAAAACAAAAACCTATTCGGAAATTATCAGGGCCGCTTATAACAGCTCCAGCAACATGGTAGAATATCCCGATAATAAACTTGCCAGGCAGTTGCAGATAGTAGCCCGCCTGATTAACGGCGGATTAAAAACAAGGGTATTCTGCGTTTCGCTTGAAGGGTTTGATACACATAAACAGCAGGTAAATACCAGTGATACAACTACAGGTGTTCACGCTAAATTGATGAAAGATCTATCCTCTTCAGTAGCAGCTTTTCAACAGGATATTGAGTTGATGGGACAGGATGATAGGGTAATAGGAATGACTTTCTCCGAGTTTGGAAGGAGGATAAAATCTAATGCCAGCTTGGGAACTGATCATGGCACTGCTGCCCCTTTAATGATATTTGGTAAGCACGCGAAGAGTGGTATCCTGGGTAAGAGCCCGGAAGTACCGTCTGATATCAGGGTTGACGATAATCTGCCTTTTCAATATGATTTCAGGAGTGTGTACGCTTCTGTACTGGAACGCTGGTTTTGTGTTAAGCAGCCTTTGCTTGATAGTTTATTATTAAAAAATTATCAGTCACTGCCTGTTATCAGCGGTGGTCCTTGTGGCCTGGAAGAAGATATTGAAGAAAATAATACTAAATCGGATCAATTGATCTTAAAGATGTGGCCTAACCCCTATACCAGTTCTGCTACTGTGCAGTTCTCCACTGTTGGCGGCTTTACCATGATTCAGCAAATAGATGGTATGGGAAGAGTGGTGAAAGTACATACACAGCAAAATTACCCCGCCGGTACGTACACGCTTACTATAAACCAGGATGGCTTACCTGCAGGAACATATTTTTTAAGACTGCAGAGTATGGCGCTTCAAAAAGTAATCGGTATTATTAAAAGATAACTGCCCTTTTTCTCTGGTGCAGAACAGAGAAGTTTCAAGGCAGTTGTGTATGATGTATCCTTAACGCACACTGATTAAGGAGCTGAGCTTATGACGGAGATTTCTGTAGCTCATCATATCAACCTTAATGCTGCCTACGCTGATAGGGCTTTCAATACGGACAGGTATTTTATTGGCGTCATCAGAAACCCAAACTGTCATTTTTTCTCCCCCTTCAAAAATAGTTCCTTGAATAAGGAGTGGTTTGAATTTGATGGTTTTGAATTTACCGTATTTGGTTTTTATAGTTTCTTTACCCAGGTACCTGATATACATGGCGAATACTTCCTTATCAAGGAACAATGTAAAGGGAATCTTATCACCGGGTTTATATTTGTCAAAATCAATATTACGTGAATAATAGATGGCGCTTAAAACATCCTGCACGCAGGCCGGCACTTTATATACGCCATCGTTAGTAATAGCTGTATTGGTGACCTTATTAAAAGTTACGTTTTCATATTTTTTATAGCCACCTTCATAAACGTTCCTTATGAATTTATAGGGCTGCAGGGTAGCAGTATCGATGAAAGATTCGTATTTGTCGCGCACCTTAAAAAAGTTGTCATAAAAGCTGTACGTCCTGCCATCGCCTACAATATGGTAAACCGGCCGGTTATTCAGCGTTTCGAGTGTTGAATTAAAAACGGCTTCACCTGCTCCAACATACACTCCGGCGACAGTATAAAATACTTTAAAAGTGAGGGATTCCCCCTCAGAGAATGCCGTATTGGTAACGTTACAGAAGTCGTTTCCCGCTCTAAGCGGAAAACTGATAAAATACAGCAGTAATAAGAATAAGGAACGAAAGATTTTCATTTAGTCTTAAAAAGTTTAAAACCGGGAATCAGCAAGCTTCCGATAAGCGCCGGAATCACCAGGTTGATGATCCAGATAGTCAGGGAAACTGCAAGAATCGCGGCTGTATTTGAACTGAACAGGTGTAACACCTCTATACTCGTGTTACACCGTATCCCCAATTCTGTTAAAACTGCCACTGACGGTACGATGGCTATAATCACGAAAACTACACTCACAGACCAAAAACTCTGCCACCAACCAAGGTCTATTCCAAAAACATTAAACAATAAAAAATATTGTATAATGAATACAAAGTATCTGATTATGGATAAAGACAATAATCTGAACAATATAGTTGCGTTAAAGCTCTCCAGCACGCGGATATGCCTTATCCATTTATTAAGTTTTGGTACTCTGTCGATCCATTTTACGAGTGGCCCTAAACGAAAATAAAATATTGTTAAGGTTATAGTAGTGGCGATCAGAATGTACACCAGCAGGTTTATCCAAAAAATAACATTTTTCTCCGGATAATGACTGCTGATCTCTTTTTTCAGCACTATCAAACCTATAGTGCCGGCTAACAGAGTAATGAGCAACTGGGATATACTGCTTAGGACAGTTAAGGAAATCGAATTGATACGGTCTTTTCTGTTGAGATGGATCATTCTTCCAAGGTATTCTCCGATTCGGTTAGGTGTAAAAAAAGCCATGGTCGTGCCGGAAAAAACTGCTTTGAATGAGGTGATAAAAGGAAGATGTGTTGAGGGTGAAAGAGCAATTTGCCATTTCCTGGCTTCAATTCCCCAGTTGATCAACATTAGCAATACTACCGGGCATATTTTCCAGAAATTTGTTGTGGAGATGATCTGCCTTATTGAATTTTCCCAGTCGTCCTGTTTTTTTACCTGGAAGTAGATAGCTAATGCAAGTAGACAAAACACCAGCGGTCCGACAACATAGTTGGTGATTAATTTGATATTTTTGTTCCGTATTGGCAATTTGTATTTGCAAAAT
The DNA here is from genome assembly GCA_964606315.1 of uncultured Chitinophagaceae bacterium. Classification (GTDB taxonomy): domain Bacteria; phylum Bacteroidota; class Bacteroidia; order Chitinophagales; family Chitinophagaceae; genus Flavitalea. The sequence goes on from CAZSFY010000022.1 coordinate 44,729, forward strand.
AATTGTTTGGAAAAGTCTCCCAAAATAATTCTTGGAATAGATCCCGGTACGCTGGTAATGGGTTATTGTGTTATCAGCGTAAATGGTAATACCCTGCAGATGCTTGAAATGAATGTGCTAAAATTGAAAGCGAACCAGGATAATTATAGTCGCCTGCATACCATATATGAAAGAGTGGCTGAATTGATTGTTCAGTATAAACCTCATTGTTTTGCTATAGAAGCTCCTTTTTTTGGTAAAAATGTACAGAGTATGCTTAAGCTGGGAAGGGCCCAGGGCGTGGCCATTGCGGCTGCTATGGCGGCCGGACTGGAAGTGTGTGAGTACACGCCCCGAAAAATCAAACAGTCGATCACCGGCAATGGAAATGCCGATAAGGAGCAGGTATGGAAAATGCTACAGCATATCCTGATGCTCCAGGAACATAATCCTACCTATTATGATGCTTCCGATGCTTTGGCTGTAGCTGTATGCCACCATTTCCAGGAAAGCTCAGTCAGACTAAAAACAATCACTAAAGTAAAAAGCTGGAAAGAGTTTATCGGCTTACATCCGGGTAGGGTGAAATAACGGCGTTATAATTTGTCAGTGATGATTTTTTGTATCTCCAGGAATTCTTCTTTGTTCAGTGATAATTTTTCACGTGTAAAGTTGAGGTCATCCGCCGAGTTGATAGGTACGAGATGAAGATGCGCATGGGGTACTTCTAGTCCCATCACAATAAATCCACAACGGTTGCAATCAAAACTCGCCTCAATGGCTTTGGCAATCGGTTGGGCAAAAAGAAACACTTCGGCGAGGTATTCTTTGGGAAGATCGAAAAAATTATCTACTTCTATTTTAGGAATAACAAGCGTATGTCCCTTCTGGATAGGGGAAATGTCAAGAAAGGCGAAGAACTTATCGTTCTCCGCCACTTTGTAAGAAGGTATTTCTCCTTTAATGATTTTTGAAAAGATGGTCATCCTAAATGGTAATCTCGTCAATTTTTAATTTAATAGTACCGGCTGGAACCTGTACTTCTGTTATTTCACCTTTGACTTTACCCATCAATCCCTTGCCTATAGGAGAAGTTACAGATATTTTTCCTGCTTTCAGATCGGCTTCTTTTTCTGAAACAATTTTATAAGTAATCTGCTTTTTAGTGTTCAGATTGGTGAGTGTTACTTTAGTTAAAATAGAAACCTTGCTGGTGTCTACATTTTCTACGTTTAAAACACGCGCACTGGCAATGTCAGACTCCAATTTTTTGATTCTGGCTTCGAGAATTCCCTGCGCCTCTTTGGCAGCATCGTATTCTGCGTTTTCTTTTAAATCTCCTTTTTCGCGGGCTTCAGCAATTGCACGGGCTGCAGCCGGACGGTCAACCGTTCTCATACGGTGTAAGTCCTCTTTTAGTTGCTCAAGGGTTTCCTTGGAAACATAAATAACATCTGTCATGACTTAACCACTTTAATAGGTTTGGAAAAAAATTGCCGCTACTCTGTAGAATGCGAGTACATTATATAGAGTAACAGCAAAAAGAACAACGCCCCAGTGTGAGCTGAAGCGTTGCAGGTATTATGTACTGCAAAACTAAGGTATTTTATTAACTTAACCCAAGCTTATCCAGAATAACCTTTGACATCTTATAAAACGCCTCATGACTATATCCCGCTATATGCGGGGTAATGAGTACGTTAGGTTGTGACAGCAGCCAGTCGAGTTGAGATTTTTCAGTCTGGTTGTAAGTATCAAGTTTCTCGTTTTCAAGAACATCGAGCCCGGCGGCAACAATTAATTTTTTTTGCAATGCGTTGATTACCGCACCTGTGTCATGCACTTTACCCCTGCATGCGTTGATAAAGACAGGCTGTTTATCGAGCATATTAAAAAACAGGTCATTAGCCATATGCCTGGTTTCTTCTGTCAGCGGCACATGCATACTGATCACATCAGCATAACGTGCGATCTGTTCCATACTGGCTTCTTTGATATATCCTTTTGCAAAATCCTGACGATATTTATCATACGCCAGTACAGTTACATTAAAGGGAGCCAATAATCCGGCGAAAGTGCTTCCGGTATTGCCAAATCCTATAATACCCACAGTTTTACCACTTAACTCAGTTCCGGTATTGCTTTCTCTTAGCCATTTACCATCTTTGATTTCATTCATGCTGCTGTTTTGTCTGTTCAACAGGTTCAGCAGCATACCGAGCACATGTTCGGCAACGGCATTACGGTTACCTTCGGGACTGCTCACGCAGCGGATACCTTTTTGTTCTGCATAACCCACATCTATCAGTTCCATTCCACTACCTAGTCGTCCTATCCATTTCAGTTTTTTTGCTTTTTCCAGTAACGGACGATCTACTTTGATACGGGTTGTAACAATTAACCCTTCAATATCTTCTATTGCTGGCAGCAACTCCTGATAGGTGATAGTCTTATTATAAATGACTTCATAACCTTTTTTCTCCAGTTGTGCAGGTAAATAATCATGCACTCTTGCGGTAATAATGACTTTCGGAGCCGGATTAATATTTGTATTACTCATTTTTAAATTGTCAACTATGATCTGTTCATTGTAAAAGTTAATGCTGCAAATTCATTCACACTTAACTGTTCGGGCCGCTTATTAAAAATATCCTGTTGTAGATATTCGGCAGTAAACAGTGGTCTGACTGAATTTCTCAATGTCTTTCTTCTTTGGCTAAAGGCGGTTTTGACCAATACGGAAAGCGAACGTTCATTAAATATTTTAACCGGTTCCTTTAATGGCGTAAGCCTGATCACCGCGCTTTTTACCTTTGGAGGGGGATTAAAAGCATTTTCATCCACTTCAAATAAATACTCCACTGTAAAAAACGCCTGGACCAACACACTGGTCACGCCATATATTTTACTACCTTCTTTTGCGGCTATTCTTTGTGCTACTTCCTTCTGAAACATTCCCGTCATTGATTCCACTTGGTTTTTCCATTCCAGTATCTTAAAGACTATCTGAGTGGAGATATTGTATGGAAAATTACCCACAATGGTAAAAGGTTCATTAAAAGGTAGCGGAGCCGTTAAAATATCTTCATGAATAATGGATAAGGAGGGATAGGTTTTTCGCAGGTACTGCACTTTTTCAGTGTCTATTTCAATACATTTTAAATGGATACCGGGAATATTAACCAGGTATTTTGTGAGTGCCCCTCCACCGGGACCGATTTCCAGCAGATTCTTAATAGGAAGTTGCTCAAGCGATTGAACAATTCTCTGCGAAACGCTTTCATCTTTCAGAAAATGCTGCCCGAGTGATTTTTTTAACGTTAACATTCCAGCGCAAAAGTAGAACTTATTCTTTCATTTGGGAGTTAACAGGCTCATGCAAAGTGGTCGTCTGACTATTAGCCTGCTGCCAGTCTTTCTTCATATTTTCTGCGGATAACCGTTTGAACGGGAACGCCTGATATTTTGCTTTCCAACCATGAAATAATATCCAGATATCCAAAAGCCCTGGCTTCCAAAGGATCGTCTTCGTGTTGTTTCAGTTTTTCCAGTAGCTTTTTAAAGCCATCCCTTAATTGTGAGGGAGATATTCTAAGAGAAAGGCGCAAAAATTCTAATATTTCTTTTTCAACAATACTTAAATGTTCCATTTTGGCCATAAAGCGGTAAACCGATTTGGTCAGATATTCGACCAGTTGATAGTTGCCTAATTCATAATGAGCGATCAGGTGAAGCAAACGGGAATAACACTGCAAGTCTGTTCTTAGGTCAACCTTCCAGTTGATGATCTTGTTAAGATGATCGATGGCCCTTTCTGCATCGCCACTACCAAAATAAAGAGAGGCAATCTTATAATGAAAGACAAGTATCCGATGCCTGTCGAGGTACAGACTGTATTCATCCAGTTTTGCATTGATATATTTGGCCAGCGGTAAACCTTCTGTAAATGTTCCTTCGAGGAAGTGTTTGTTGATAAGGGCAATATTTAGGTACACGAACGTTTGTATCCTGTTGTTGTCGTTGTATTTTACTAGTTCAGATTCAGAGAAAGCCAGGAACTCATTTAACGACTCGTTGAATTTCTGGTAGTTTCTCAATCCGAAATGCGCGTTCAGCAAGTTGTGTATACCCTTGATATAACTGGCTGTTTCTACAGGAAGCATTTGGGGTTCCTTTTTAAATAGCTCTACCCATTTGTTGGCATAGCGATAGTAGATCAGCCAGTCCTGGCGAATAAATGTGTACCAGCAGTAACATTGATAGAGGTATAGTTTTTCATAGAAACCCTGAAGTGTGGCGGCTGTTTTAGGAAGATGATCCTCAAAGAATTTTTCCAGCGCCTCAAGTTCTTCGGCGTTGCGGGCATGTCCGTTTTTTATATACCAGCTATAGAGTTGGAGCGATAAGTTCGACAGCCTGTTGATCCTCACCACCCGCTGGTTGGCCATTTCTGATTCCTGCATAAGTACATCGGCCCTGTCTTGCATACTCCTGGTGATGTGCAGTGATTCGATCTTCTTCTCGAAGAACAGCGCCTGCATAAGATAAGTGAACTGGTAGTTAGACCTAGCCATTTCTTTCATCCGGTCCAGTTGTTTTAACGCCTGCAAATAGAGCCCCTTATTATATAATATACGGGCATAAGCCATCTGCTCCTGTAACAATAAATCAATATTATCAGTACCTTTAAGAATCCGCAGACTAGCCAGTATTTCCCGGTACAGGTGGGATTTAATATTGGACAGTTGCTGCTTTCTTATACTCTTATTTTTGATAAGTAGTTGATTTTCATCGTATTCGTGCATTTTGTCGAGCGCATCGAATAACTGAACGATTTTTAAGTCCTCATCCCCTGAATTTCTTCTTATATAGAGTTTAAAATTGCGTTTCTCAGCCTTTTGTAGTGATTTGACCAATTGAAAAAGCGAATCTGTCGATCTGTTGGGCATCGTAGTTAAAAATCTTTAAATCCTTACCTGTACTGCATTTGAGGCCGATTGGTAGTGGTTATGTAATGTAAAATACCTACAAAATTGATTTTACAACGAATTTTAATCAGGATATTTTTATCAAACTATGGCAGATAATAAAATTTATATTTTTGACACCACCCTTCGCGACGGTGAACAGGTGCCTGGCTGTAAACTGAATACTAAGGAAAAACTTGAGCTGGCCCTCAAGCTGGAAGAACTGGGAGTAGACATCCTGGAAGCCGGTTTTCCCGTTTCCAGTCCGGGTGATTTTGAATCGGTTGAAGAAATTTCAAAAGTTATCACCAAAGCAACCGTCTGTGGCCTTACCAGGGCTGTACAGAAAGATATAGAAGTAGCCGGAGCGGCGCTTAAAAAAGCAAAACGCCCGAGAATACACACAGGTATCGGTACATCTGATTACCATATTAAAAGTAAGTTCAACTCTACCCGCGAAGAAATTCTGCAACGGGCAGTCCAATGTGTAAAATGGGCGAGGAACTACACCGACGACGTGGAGTTTTATGGAGAAGATGCCGGAAGGGCCGACAATGAGTATCTTGCCAGGGTAATAGAAGCTGTGATTGCTGCGGGAGCTACTACCGTAAATATTCCCGATACTACCGGTTATTGTCTGCCACACCAGTATGGTGAAAAGATCGCCTACCTGAAAAATAATGTTCCCAATATTGACAAAGCGGTGATTTCCTGTCACTGCCATAATGATCTGGGTCTGGCCACAGCCAATTCCATTGCCGGTATTATGAATGGCGCCCGACAAATTGAATGTACTATTAACGGACTGGGAGAACGCGCAGGTAATACCTCTTTAGAAGAAGTAGTGATGATCATAAAACAGCACCCTAGTCTGGGTTTTCATACTAATATTAATACTAAGCTTCTCAACCCTATGAGCAGGTTAGTCAGCGAAACTATGCGCATGCCGGTACAGCCCAACAAGGCTATCGTTGGCGCCAATGCATTCTCTCATTCTTCAGGTATTCACCAGGACGGCTTCCTTAAAGATGCCCTCACCTATGAAATCATCAATCCCGAAGAAGTTGGAGCAGAAGCCTCTAAAATAGTATTGACTGCCCGTAGTGGAAGAAGCGCTCTGGCGCACCGCCTTCAAAAAATAGGATATTCTTTTAACCGAAACGATATAGACGTATTGTACCAACAGTTTTTACAAGTTGCCGATCAGAAAAAAGAAGTAATGGAAGATGATCTGCATAAGTTGGCCAAGGCTTATGTAACCGTAACAGTTTAAATTATTATGGCTAAAACATTATTTGATAAGATTTGGGGCAAACACGTAGTTAAAACTATTCCCAACGGACCTTCTGTATTGTATATTGACAAGCATTTTATTCATGAAGTAACCAGTCCCCAGGCTTTCAAAGGTATTGAAAACAGGGGTGTTCCTGTCTTCAGACCCAAACAGGTAGTGGCTACGGCCGACCATAATGTTCCTACCATTAACCAACATCTGCCTATTCGCGATGAGCTTTCCAGGAACCAGGTGAGTAAACTGGTAGAAAATTGCAAGAACCATAATATTGAATTATATGGTTTGGGTCATCCCTTCCAGGGTATTGTACATGTTATCGGTCCTGAACTGGGCATCACACAACCTGGTATGACCATTGTTTGTGGCGACAGCCATACTTCCACGCATGGCGCTTTTGGTTCCATAGCTTTTGGGATCGGTACTAGTGAAGTGGAAATGGTATTTGCCAGCCAGTGTTTGCTGCAGAGCAAACCCAAACAGATGCGTATTAATATCGAAGGAGAATTAAATAAAGGAGTGGTATCGAAAGATATCATTTTGTATATAATAGCGAAAATATCAGCCAGTGGCGCTACAGGTTATTTTGTTGAATATGCCGGATCTGCTGTAAGATCTCTGAGCATGGAAGCCAGGATGACTATTTGCAATATGAGCATCGAGATGGGCGCCCGTGGTGGTATGATCGCTCCCGACGATACTACCTTCAACTATGTAAAAGACCGTTTGTTTGCTCCAAAAGGTGAAGAATGGGATAAGAAATTAACCGAATGGAAAGCGTTGTATAGTGACGCTGATGCGAAATTTGATGTGGAGATCAATATTAACGCTGCTGATATCGAACCGATGATCACCTATGGTACTAATCCCGGTTTAGGTATTGCTATTACAGGAGCTATTCCCCAAACCGATACTATTCCCGATGAAGGAGAACGTAAAAATATTATTAAGGCACTGGAATATATGGGCCTACAGCCTGGTAAGTCATTATTAGGCATGCCGGTTCAGCATATATTTATAGGAAGCTGCACCAATTCACGTATAGAAGATCTACGTATGGTCGCTTCCGTTATAAAGGGTAAAAGAAAGTCCGGTAATGTTGAAGTGATGATTGTTCCGGGTTCACAACAGGTAGCCGCACAGGTTAAGGAAGAAGGATTGGATAAAATATTTGAGGCTGCCGGTTTTCAGATCAGGCAACCTGGTTGCAGTGCCTGCCTGGGTATGAACGAAGATAAAATACCCGCGGGTGAATATTGTATTTCTACTTCTAACAGGAATTTTGAAGGCAGACAAGGTGCTGGCGCCAGAACATTGCTGGCCAGTCCGCTTACTGCCGCGGCATCTGCGATAACAGGTGTAGTTACTGATGTGAGGGATTTAAAATAATGAAAACAGACTGATGAAAGCATTTACTATAGTTACTTCGAGATTTGTTCCGTTACCTATCGAAAATATCGATACAGACCAGATCATTCCTGCCCGTTTTTTAAAGGCTACAACAAGAGATGGGTTCGGAAAGAATCTATTTCGCGACTGGCGGTTTAATAATGATGACGAAAATCAGCCTAAACCTGATTTTGTACTTAACCAGCCTAAGCATTCCGGAGAAATACTGGTAGCAGGAAAAAATTTCGGCTGCGGATCATCACGCGAACATGCGGCGTGGTCTATTCTTGATTATGGTTTTCGCGCGGTAGTGTCCAGCTTTTTCGCTGATATCTTTAAAAACAATGCGCTTAATAACGGTGTTTTACCTGTACAGGTGTCCGAAGATTTTTTACAGGAGATATTTACCCAGCATAATGAATCTACACTAACCATTGATCTACAAAAACAAACGATCTCTATTGACGCTACCGGACGTACAGATAAGTTTGATATTAATGAATATAAAAAAACATGTCTGCTTAACGGCTACGATGATATTGATTACCTGCTAAGTGTTAAAGCAGATATCGAAGCGTATGAGCAATCCCGATAAAACAATCAACTGAAAGAGGAAATATAAAAGCAATGCAAAAGAATATAGCAGTCATATTAGGTGACGGAATAGGACCGGAAGTAACCCAGCAATCGATTAAAATATTGGATGCCCTTGCCCAGCAATTCGGGCATCAGTTCAATTATACCTATGCACTGATGGGAGCCGACGCGATTGATAAAACCGGTAGCCCGCTTCCGGATGAAACAGTAAAAATTTGCCTGGAAAGCGATGCCATTTTATTTGGCGCCATCGGTCATCCTAAATATGATAATGATCCTACCGCAAAGGTTCGTCCCGAGCAGGGCTTGCTTAAATTGAGAAAATCGCTTGGCCTGTTCGCTAATATTCGTCCTGTTTCAACTTATTCAGCATTGCGGCATTTATCTCCCCTGAAGAATAAACAGCTTGAGGGAGTTGATTTTGTAATATTTCGTGAATTGACAGGAGGTATTTATTTCGGAAAAAAAGAAGTTAATGCTGAACAGACACAGGCAATTGATGAGTGTACCTATTCACGTGAGGAAATCGAAAGAGTATCACACCTGGCTTTCAAATATGCCCTTAACCGCAGAAAAAAACTTACACTCGTCGATAAGGCTAATGTACTCGAAACTTCCCGCTTGTGGAGAAAAGTGGTACAGGAACTCTCGGCCCAATATCCTGATGTGAAAGTGGATTATATGTTCGTGGATAATGCCGCGATGCAGATTATAGTGAATCCCAAACAGTTTGACGTAGTGTTGACAGAAAATATGTTCGGCGATATCATCAGTGATGAAGCCAGTGTGATCAGCGGTTCATTGGGATTATTACCTTCGGCTTCCGTAGGTAATTCTTCGGCGCTTTTTGAGCCTATTCATGGTTCTTATCCCCAGGCGGCAGGAAAAGATATAGCTAATCCTTTGGGTTCCATTCTTTCTGCGGCCATGATGCTGGATCATTTCCAACTGTTCCAGGAAGCAGAATTGATTCGTAAGGCAGTAGAATGGACATTAACCCACGGCTTTGTGAGCAAGGATATTGATCCTGTTAACAGCTATTCTACTTCTACTATCGGTGATCTCGTACGCGATTTTGTTGAAAACCGTATTCCCAACAACCTGGGTAAGGGCAATATATCGGTAAGCAAGTCAACAATAATATGATACAATAACGATCCAATCCTTAAAAAACCAATCGCTTTATTACTCTGCCATAAAAAAAGTTCTTTGTATTTCGAAAAGGCGGCAGTATATTCGTAGTCATAATCGAATCTACTTGTTGAGCAAAGGATTAAATATAATTACTACCATTAGCACAATAGTTACTATTGTGGTCGTGATTATTATTCCTGCTTTGCAAGGAGGTGGATTATAGATTTGTAAAATCAAAAAATGAAATAATACCCGCCTCCAAAAAAGGCGGGTTTTTTAATATCTGTCTATAAAAAATAACGCTTTTTTGAACGGAAAAAGAAATGGTAAAGAGATAAAACAAGAAAATAAAAGAACAAAAAATAAAAGAACAAAAAATAAAATGCCAAACGAACTGAACAAATATTCAAAGACGATTACGCAGGATCAGACACAACCCGCAGCGCAGGCTATGCTTTATGGGATCGGATTAACTGAAGAGGATCTTAAAAAAGCGCAGGTGGGAGTTGTGAGCATGGGCTACGATGGTAACACCTGCAATATGCACCTGAATGAACTTGCCAAAATTGTTAAGCAGGGTGTGTGGGATAATGATCTGGTAGGTCTGATATTTAATACTATCGGTGTTAGTGATGGTATCAGCAACGGAACAGAAGGAATGCGTTATTCACTGGTAAGCCGTGATATCATTGCCGATTCGATTGAAACAGTTTGCGGCGCACAATATTATGATGCTATTATAGCCTTACCTGGCTGTGATAAAAATATGCCAGGATCATTAATTGCTATGGGCCGGTTGAACCGTCCGGCTATTATGGTATATGGCGGAACAATAGCAGCAGGACATTATAAGGGCCAGGATCTGAATATTATTTCAGCTTTTGAGGCACTCGGACAAAAAATTGCAGGACAATTGAATGAAGAAGATTTTAAATGCATAGTAAAAAATTCATGTCCCAGTGCCGGCGCCTGTGGTGGTATGTACACTGCCAATACGATGGCAGCAGGTATTGAAGCGCTGGGTATGAGCCTTCCTTATTCTTCTTCTAATCCTGCGCTTAGCGAGGATAAAAAGATTGAATGTTTGTCTGCCGGTAAAGCTATCAGGAACCTGATGGAAAAAGATATCAAACCATCAGATATCATGACCAGGAAAGCATTTGAAAATGCAATGGTTACTATTATGGTGTTGGGCGGAAGTACGAATGCTGTTCTGCATTTTATCGCTATCGCAAAAAGCGTAGGGATACCCTTAACGCAGGATGATTTTCAGGCAGTAAGTGACAGAATTCCTATGCTGGCCGATTTTAAACCCAGTGGAAAATACCTGATGCAGGATCTTCATCAATATGGTGGTGTTCCTGCCGTAATGAAATATTTATTGAAGAATGGATTATTACATGGTGATTGTTTAACAGTTACCGGTAAAACAATTGCTGAAAACCTTGCAGATGTACCCGATCTTGACTTTGACAAGCAAAAAATTATCATGCCGTTGGAAACACCACTGAAAAAAACAGGTCACCTGCAAATATTGTATGGTAACCTGGCAGAAGGTGGAAGCGTGGCAAAAATAACCGGTAAGGAAGGCGAAACATTTGAGGGACCTGCCAGGGTATTTGATGGAGAATTTGAATTAATAAAAGGAATCAGTTCCGGCAGAGTAAAAAAAGGCGATGTCGTCGTCATCAGGCAGGTTGGTCCTAAGGGAGCTCCAGGTATGCCTGAAATGTTGAAGCCGACATCTGCTATTATTGGCGCGGGATTGGGAAAATCGGTTGCCCTTATTACAGATGGCAGGTTTAGCGGTGGGACGCATGGTTTTGTTGTAGGGCATATCACTCCCGAAGCCTACGAAGGTGGATTGATCGCTTTTGTAAATGACGACGATCTGATCACCATCGATGCCGTAAATAATCGTATAATCCTTCACGTGAGTGATGAAGAAATTGCGAAACGGAAACAGGGATGGAAGCAACCTGCATTAAAAGCAACCAAAGGAATTTTATATAAATACGCACGTGTCGTAAAAACAGCCGCTGAAGGCTGTGTTACGGATGAAAGCTAAATCTTCTGCTGCCGTAACTATGGCAGTAAAAAATAAAATATCATGAGCACACAACAAGATACAGCAGTTTTACCTGCAAAAACCGAAGACGAAAAAAAGACCATTACTGGTTCTCAGGCAGTATTGAACGCATTGCAAGCAGAAGGTGTCGATCTTATATTCGGATATCCCGGGGGCGCTATTATGCCTATCTACGATGCTTTGTACGATTACCAGGATAAACTTCAACATATTCTCGTTCGACATGAGCAGGGTAGTATACATGCTGCCCAGGGTTATGCGCGGTCATCGGGAAGAGTAGGAGTAGTGTTTGCTACCAGCGGACCAGGCGCTACAAACCTGGTTACCGGCTTGGCTGATGCACAAATAGACAGCACACCGCTGGTATGTATTACCGGCCAGGTGTTTGCCCATTTGCTGGGGACAGATGCTTTTCAGGAAACTGATGTAATCAATATTACTACTCCTGTTACTAAGTGGAATTACCAGATTACGGATGCTACGGAAATTTCTACTGTTTTAGCCAAAGCTTTTTACATAGCCAGAAGCGGAAGACCAGGCCCGGTATTGATCGATATTACCAAGAATGCGCAATTGCAAAAAATTGACTTCGAAGAATACAAACCTTGTGATCATATCCGCAGTTATCGCCCTAAGCCGATTGTACGTAAGGAATATGTTGAGCAGGCAGCGGCATTAATCAATAGTGCAGAACGTCCATTTGTTATTTGGGGCCAGGGCGTTATTCTGGGTAAAGCAGAAAATGAATTTAAAAGCTTTATAGAAAAATCGAGTATACCTGCTGCATGGACCATCCTTGGAGCGAGTGCCATTCCTTCCGACCATCCCTTAAATGTGGGCATGTTAGGTATGCATGGTAATTATGGTCCGAATTTATTGACCAATGAATGTGATGTACTGATCGCAATAGGCATGCGCTTCGATGACCGCGTAACCGGTCGCCTTGATAAATATGCGAAACAGGCTAAAGTGGTGCATCTTGATATCGATCCGGCTGAAATAGATAAAAATGTAAAAGCGACTGTTCCGGTTTGGGGAGATTGTAAAGAAACATTACCTATGCTCACCAAACTCATCAAGAAAAAGGACAATAGTCAGTGGGTTGACAAATTTAAAGCCTGTATGCAGGAAGAAATTGATACAGTTATTCATGGCGAGTTGAATCCCACCGGCGATATCCTGTCTATGGGTGAAGTGATCAAAGAACTGAATGGAATAACCGACGGAGAGGCTATAATCGTTACGGATGTTGGACAGCATCAAATGGTGGCCTGCCGGTATGCCAAATTCAATAAATCAAAAAGTAATATTACTTCCGGCGGATTAGGTACTATGGGATTTGCACTCCCTGCTGCTATTGGCGCAAAATTTGGCGCACCGGATAGAACAGTGGTGGCCATTATCGGTGACGGTGGTTTTCAAATGACCATCCAGGAACTGGGTACTATCATGCAAAGTAATATTGATGTAAAGATCCTCATATTGAATAATGAATTTCTCGGAATGGTTAGGCAATGGCAGCAACTATTCCATGATAAACGATATTCATTTGTTAACATTAGTAGCCCCGATTTTGTAACTGTTGCCAAAGGCTATGGCATAGCAGGCAAAAGAGTGACTGAAAGAAAAGATCTGAGATCAGCATTAACTGAAATGCTAAATCATAAGGGATCATATTTATTGGAAGTGATGGTAGGCAAAGAGAATAATGTTTTTCCTATGGTTCCACAGGGATGCAGTGTTGCAGAAATCAGATTAAAATAAATTATTTAATTCTCTCGCTTTGTGAGGGAGTAATATATAAATTATGAAACAGGAATATACCATAACCGTTCATACCGAAAATCACATTGGTTTGCTTAACCGCATTGCTATTATATTTTCCAGGAGAAAAATAAATATCGATAGCCTCAATACTTCTCCGTCAGAAGTGCCGGGCATACATCGGTTCACGATCGTTATCAATGAGTCGGAAGATGTAGTGATTAAGCTCGTTCGTCAAATTGAAAAACAGGTAGAGGTATTAAAAGCCCGCTATAATACCAATGATGAAATTGTTTACCAGGAACTGGCGCTTTATAAAGTTTCTACCGATGAAATAACGGAGAAGATAAAAGTAGAAAGATTATTACGTGAATACGGAGCCCGCGCAGTAGTGATAAGAAAGGACTATACCATTTTTGAAGTGTCGGGCCATAGAGAGGAAACAGAAAGGCTTGTTAAGTTCTTTGAGCCCTATGGCTTAATTGAATTTGTTCGCAGTGCGAGGGTAACAATAACAAAAGCCAGTAAAGGATTTCATGAAATTCTTAAGGAATTTAGCAGATCGGAACCTGCTCCGGAAATGGTGGGAAATGAATTCCTGGATAAGAAAGAAGAAGTATTCACTATGTAAAACCCCGCTAATAATTATTATTGACAGCAATTAACAATCAGTTCTTAAAACACAAATACAAATAAAAAATGGCAAAATTAAATTTTGGTGGCGTTGAAGAGAACGTCGTAACACGTGAAGAATTTCCTTTGTCAAAGGCACAGGAGATTTTAAAAAACGAAGTTGTAGCAGTAATTGGCTACGGCGTTCAGGGACCAGGTCAGGCGCTTAACCAGAAAGACAATGGTATTAATGTTATCGTTGGTCAGCGTAAGAATTCAAAATCATGGGATAAAGCCGTAAAAGATGGTTTTGTTCCTGGTCAAACACTTTTTGAGATTGAAGAAGCTCTCGAAAAGGCGACCATTATTTGTTATTTGTTAAGCGATGCCGCCCAGATTCAATTATGGCCAACAGTGAAAAAACACCTTACAAAAGGTAAAGCGTTATACTTCTCTCATGGTTTTGGTATTACCTACAAAGAGCGTACAGGTATTATTCCTCCTGCCGATGTTGATGTAATTCTCGTTGCTCCTAAAGGTTCAGGTACATCGTTGCGCAGAATGTTCCTCCAGGGACGTGGTCTGAATAGCAGCTATGCAATTTTCCAGGATGCTACAGGAAAAGCTTTCGAGCGTGTAGTAGCATTGGGTATTGCTGTAGGTAGTGGATACCTGTTCGAAACTGATTTCAAAAAAGAAGTATATAGTGATCTTACCGGCGAAAGAGGTACGCTTATGGGCGCTATCCAGGGAATTTTCGCTGCACAGTATGAAGTGCTGCGTAAAAAAGGACATACTCCTTCAGAAGCTTTCAACGAAACAGTAGAAGAATTGACACAGTCGTTAATGCCGCTGGTAGCTGAGAACGGTATGGACTGGATGTATGCTAACTGTTCTACTACTGCCCAGCGTGGCGCTCTTGACTGGTGGAAAAAATTCCGCGATGCTACTTTGCCGGTGTTTACAGAGTTATATGAAAGTGTTGCTGCTGGCGAAGAAGCACAGCGTTCTATCGATAGTAACAGTAAGACTGATTACCGCGAGAAACTCGAACAGGAATTAAAAGAATTGCGTGAAAGTGAATTGTGGCAGGCTGGTAAAACTGTAAGAAGCCTTCGTCCGGAAAATCAGAAATCTGTTACTGAAGGAAAGTTGGAAACAGCTTAATAAAATATATTTCTGCAACAGGCGCCTCGTTGTTGCGGGGCGTCTGCAACAGAAATAGTAAGCGGTTGCGCCATTATCAATACATGGCAAAGAAAAAATAATACAATGAACTCTACTTCATCCCGGTTGTCGATCGATTTTGTTGCGGCAAAGGAAAGACTAAAAAAGGTAGTCAACAGAACACCCCTTTCATTTAATCAGAATCTTTCCAGGAAGTATCGGGCTAATATTTATCTCAAAAGAGAAGATCTGCAGGTAGTGCGCTCTTATAAGTTGCGGGGCGCCTATAATATGATGAGCAGCCTTTCTCCCGAGCAACTGCAGAACGGAGTGGTTTGCGCAAGTGCAGGAAACCATGCACAGGGATTTGCTTTCAGTTGTAAAAAACTAAATGTAAAAGGTGTGGTGTTCATGCCTATCATTACTCCCAACCAAAAAGTTAACCAAACCAAAATGTTTGGTGAAGAGTTCGTAAAAGTTATTCTCACCGGCGACACATTCGATGACTGCGCCATTGCTGCCAGGAAATACACCGAAGAAAACAATATGGTTTTTATTCCTCCCTTCGAAGATGAAAAGATCATCGAGGGACAGGGAACGGTAGGCGTTGAAATACTGGAGGATCTTTCAGATGTCGACTACCTGTTTGTTCCTGTCGGCGGCGGCGGATTAGCAGCAGGGGTGGGCACGTACTTCAAAACCTATTCTCCTAAAACAAAAATTATTGGGCTTGAGCCCGAAGGCGCTCCTTCTATGCTGGAAGCCAGAAAAGCCGGCAAACCCATCACCCTCGACAATATTGACGGTTTTGTGGATGGT
>CAZSFY010000022.1:60546-61267 GCA_964606315.1 uncultured Chitinophagaceae bacterium
GTGCGGCCGTAAAAAGAGTGGGCGACCTTACTTACTCTATTTGCCAGGAAGTACTCGACGAAATGCATCTTGTTCCCGAAGGCAAAGTTTGTTCTACCATCCTTAAACTGTATAATGAAGATGCCATAGTTGTAGAGCCCGCCGGCGCATTGTCTATCGCCGGTCTCGACAGCTTTGCTGAAGAAATTAAAGGTAAAAACGTTGTTTGCGTCGTCAGCGGCAGCAATAATGATATTGACCGGATGCAGGAGATCAAAGAGCGCTCACTGCAGTTTGAAGGTTTGAAACATTATTTCCTTATCACCTTTGCCCAGCGCCCGGGTGCATTAAAAGAATTTGTTAATGAGGTACTCGGACCCAGCGATGATATTACACGTTTTGAATATATCCAGAAGCATAATAAGGAAACCGGCCCTGCTTTAGTGGGCATAGAACTACAGCACAGGCTAGATTATGATAAATTAATCAGTAAATTGATCAGCCATAATTTCAAATACACCGAGTTGAACAAAAACGATTCGTTATTCGGATACTTGGTTTGATTTGGATGATTTGGGTTAAGTAATTTTCAATATTCTAATGTTTTTTACCATTTTACTCGTATTTTTATACGATTGCTTGCTTGTATATTGAAAATTGTATTGATAACTGCTTTATTTTTTGAATAATTTCTAAAACTAACGATAATGGCAAGCGGAGGTCTTTATTCTTCTTCCTTTGA
>CAZSFY010000023.1:0-58895 GCA_964606315.1 uncultured Chitinophagaceae bacterium
GGGTAAACCTTACATGCTGAAATGCCATGTAAGCCAGTCTTTGAGGGTTGCTCGCCCGATCCGCAAGGAAGATTGGTGGGTAGGCAGATAGATCGTAACAGTAATGTTACGGCCAGATAAATGATAGTTTAGAAACAGAATCCGGCTTACGAGTTTGTAGTAATTAATATTAAAGGGTCGTTCATGAATATGTCCGACCCTTTAATATTTTAATCTGCCCCGCAGATAAACCTTCATGCAACGCCAGTTATTTACTTTAAATTTATATAAGCTGGACGATGAAACGTTTTTAACTCCCTATTAAGGATAATATGCGGTTCTCGAATGCTGCAATACAATTACTATTTGTGGGAACCTGTCTGGTTTTCTTTACTTCCAAAGCACAGGTTTGTCCCCCAAACATCGACTTTGAAAACGGGACTTTCGATGGTTGGACCTGCTATACCGGCACGGTAGGTCACGTAAACGGCCAAAACCAGATGTATCTTGCCAAATCTAACGGACCGGTCCCAGGGATACATACCATGCATTCCAGAAGCTCCAATCCTGTTTACGATGAATATGGCGACTTCCCCGTAAACTGTCCTAATGGCAGCGGTTATTCGGTTCGATTAGGAAACAATAGAGGTGGTACCCAGGCAGAAGGACTGTCGTACGAATTCACCATTCCTGCTGGTCAAAATATTTATTCGCTTATTTATCATTATGCGGTAGTATTTGAAGAACCAAATCATGAAATATATGAACAACCAAGATTGGAAATTGAAGTCATGAATGTTACGGACAACAATGTTATACATTGCTCCTCCTTCACTTTTATACCTTACGGCTCCGTACTACCGGGATTCTATCAATCAAGAAGATTCGCCAGCAATGCACGCGTGTGGTGTAAGGATTGGTCGGCTGTTTCAATTAATCTAAATGGTTACGCCGGAAAGACTATCAGGCTGTTTTTTAAAACAGCTGATTGCACTTTCAGGAGGCACTTTGGATATGCATATATTGACGTTAATTCAGAATGTAGCAGCGAGTTTGTGGGTTCCGCCTTTTGCCCCGGCGACACTACGGTCAACTTAACAGCACCTTATGGATATCAAAATTATACATGGTATAACAATGACTTTACCCAGGTGGTGGGTTCCAAACAAACAATTACATTCAATCCTCCTCCTGCCACCGGAACAGTTTTTCCGGTGAAAGTGTCGCCATACAATGGCTATGGCTGCGTGGATACATTTTATGCCAGGTTATCGGATGACCTGGCCATTGTGGCAAACGCCGGACCCGATATGCTTTCATGCAATCATGAACCGGTACCACTCGGGCATATTCCCAAACCAGGATTATCCTATAGTTGGAACCCAGTCAATGGTTTATCCAATCCCTATATAGCCAATCCTTTTGCTGCTCCCGAAGCAACAACTGCTTATATTCTTACTACCTCCAGCGAGGGCGGCGGATGTGTCATAGCAGACACCGTTGTGGTAACAACCTCCAATATCGATAATACTATGCAATTGATCGGTAGCGACCGCTATTGTTCCGATAGTGAGGATAGTGCGTTGTTACAAGTTCATCCAATGTATAATACTCAATGGTTCAGAGATAATAGAATAATAGGCCTGGCCAATCGAACGGAATATCGGGTTACACAAACTGGCATCTATCATGCCATACTAGTGAATAATGACGGTTGCATCTTAAGCACAGAGCAACGGGAAATTGTTATTGATGATCCCCGTCCCGGAATCAGATACCCTGATGAATATGCAGTCATCAACCATCCATTAGACCTGAAGGCGAGAGAATTTGGTGATAATATTTTATGGAGTCCGGAAACCTGGTTAAATACGCAAACAAGTTATACCCCGCAATTTACAGGAAGATTCGACCAATTATACACCATAGAGATCAGGACAAAGGGCAACTGCCTGACCGTAGACACGCTATTGGTGAAAACAATTCCAAAAGTAGAGATACATGTACCCAATGCGTTTACGCCTAACGGGGATGGACGAAACGATTTTTTGCGTCCCGTATTAATGGGCATCAGAGAACTCCGTTATTTCAGAGTATTCAACCGATGGGGAAAACTGTTATTTGATATGAAAGCCGACCAGCCAGGCTGGGATGGAACTATAAACGGAGTACGGCAACCAACACAAACAGTCGTCTGGGTGCTCGAAGGAATCGGTCTCGATGGAGCTATCCATAGGAAAAAAGGTATCGCCGTATTAGTGCAATAGATACCGCAGGAAGAGAACAATCCTTCTCATAAAAACATCAAATTGAAAAGCCATTGTTTTTTTATGAACCAGATCGTGGGCGAAAATTTACAAGTACAAAAACTACCTGATAAAACTTTTATTTGTTTTAGTTAGTTATCCTAACTATATTAGCGGCAGCAATAATGCCATAGAACAAACAAAATTTATTTTTTATGTCAAAATCAGTTTTTTATCACGCAGGTTGTCCCGTTTGCATAAGCGCAGAACACGATATCATTAATCTAGTAGGTGCTGACAATGTAGAGGTGGTTCACATTGGTGAAGCCCGCAATAGGATCGATGAAGCGGAAAAAGCAGGCGTAAAGTCCGTTCCCGCTTTGGTAACGCCAAACGGAAATGTGCTTCATATCAACTTCGGAGCTTCTATGTCTGACGTAAGAGGTTAAAAAATTTCACTACTTAAGTCAGGGATCCGATTTAATTGGATTTCTCACTTATTTATAACTAACGCGTTGTGCTAAATATTTTAAGTCTTGTTTGATTTTAAATGACTTTGAAAATATGGAGAGTGAATGGATCGACAAACTCCCGTCTTCATTGAGACGCATACCAGGTAATTTTCTGCCCTTCTGGTAGTGTAGGATATTTCAGTCAGATTAACTCTTTCTGACCAGAATATCATACACTTTTCAGATGGGCATTTGTTAGTAGGTCTTCCTGCCTGGATATAGGTTTGTCAGAAGTAAATGCTTTTGCATCGACTGCTCTAAAATTATAAGCTCCCTGTGGTCGTTTTCGCCGCTGGTTAGACTGGATTTTTTAATAGCACAATGCACTGTTGCAGGACAAGCATCAGGCCATTAACAAACAAAACATATACTGATGAAACATTTATTTATTCTTCTCGGAGTTTCCCTTTTAGCAGTCAAAGGTTTTGCCTGCGACAAATGCTCGAACTATAACAACGACAATTTCCAGATTAAAAGCGTAAGCGTAAAGCACTCGGCTGACATTGCCGCTACAATCTGGGAGATAACAGTAAAAGGAACAGCAGGAAAAACAACGCCAACTCCGGCAGGTCAGCTCAATGGCGCTCCTGTATTGGGCTATGTATTTCCCACCACGCTGAAACCGACTGACGTTGGTTTTAGTAACACCGAAGGCATAGTGGCACTTGCCTTAACATCCCACCCCGACTTTGATGATACGCCACTTTGGGATGAAAATACAGACGGTAATTTTGCGAATGACGGAATAGTTTGGCATCCACATTGGGTGGTTTTGACTGAAGACAAACGTGTGGAAGGTGGTTTAGCTGTAAAGCAGTTTGACCCGAATGATAAAAGTGTTGTATTACCTCCTACCAATCCCGGTATGCCTATGTATATGGATTCGCCGGGATTCCAGGTTATTACTAAGGGAAATACAATAAGAGTAGTTGTTCCCGATTATCGAATGAACAACAAAACGGATTTTTCTTATGACGGAGTTACCGCCTTTATGCAGGTAAATACAGGAGGTGATGGCGGACATGGAGGTGGAGATAAACCAATGCTTGGAGTGTACAAAGTGTATGCTGTAGCCAGTGGAAATTTATCTTTACCTTATAAAGTAAAGTGATTTTATTTGCCCCACTTAGTTAGGACAACTACCTTTGTGGGGTATTTTTATCATACAGACAGAATAATTAAATGAAATTATTAATCATAGTTTTTGCGGTGCTATTCGCTATGCCAGCATTTGCACAAACCAATCAATCTGAAAAAATGCAAGTAGCAGTTTGGGATACTTATGTAACAAAGAAAGACGGGACAATAATGCACTTTGATATTATTGCACCATCAGTAATAAAAGACACTACAGTAATTTATAATTACGGGAAGGAATATCTGAAAGCCAAAAACCAAGAAGGGCAACCGCTGACTTCGAAAGAATGCAGTTTTTGTCACATAGAAACGGTAAAGCCCCAATGGGAGGCCGACATCCGTCAAAAGGGATATTTTATTTATGAAATGGAAAATTGCAAATAGTATAAAATGAGCAAATCCGACTTTGACCTGAAACATCAAAACCAAAGTATAGAAAGTAAAATTGTAGCTTCTTTGGAAAGAATAGCACAATCTTTTCGTGTTTTGTTGTGGCGGGAAAGTAAAGCATTTTCATTAACCCCTATCCAGGTACAGGTATTGATTTTTTTGCTTCATCACAGCGAAGAAAAAAGAAAAGTAAGCTATTTAGCTGATGAATTTAATATGACCAAAGCTACCATTAGCGACACTATTAAAACATTGGAGCAAAAAAAACTTATTACCAAAGAATATGAATCGCACGACACAAGAAGCTATATCATCAATCTGACAAAAAAAGGGAAAGACATTGCTGACAGGACATCTTTGTTCACCAAAGAAATCAGAACCCCTATTAACCAATTACACCAGGACGATAAAGAAAATCTGCTACTGAATTTAATGGATGTTATCCGCCACCTGAACAGATCAGGCGTTATCACTATTCAGCGAATGTGTATGAGTTGTGTGTACTATCAGCCCTCCGCAGACGGGCAACAACATTTTTGCAGGCTGCTTAATCAGCAGTTGCACGTTAAAGACTTGCGTATCGATTGCCCCGAATATGAAATGAATGATATCCTGATGAAATAAAGTGACTTTTTATAACACAAATCCAACAACTTCCATCAACCAGGCAATACCTAAATGAACGACTAGTCCGCCCCAGATAGAATGGGTTCTATATACAATAGTACCTAATATCATCCCGCCAAAATAAGAGCTTATGCACTCCGCCAAGGGCTTACCGAAATGAATCACACAATAAAAAAAGGCCATAGGAAGTATAATATCCTTACCTAAATATCTAGTGAAAGCAATCACTATAAATCCTCTGAAAAACAGTTCGATAGTAAAAAAATCTATTCCATAACAAAGCTCGAAAAAGACAATTTTTAACCAGGAAAGTGTTCCTGGACCCCCTACCGTCTGCAGCTTGGGATAGACAGCCTGAAAATCGTGCGAAGCTCCGGCAATGAACAAAAAAGGAGCCATCAGCAGGACAAGCAAATAATAGGGACGTAAGTGCAGATCCCGCACTCCTGTTCCGAAATAAGGCCATTTGTAACCTCCCAGGTATCCTATACCTGCTATCACGATAATAACAGCAAATGCTTTTAACGGCCATTGTAAAGCAACAAGATAATATTGATCCCGTAAACCAGAGAAAACCTCTCCCGTACGTACACTTACCTTCATAGCAAATATCAAAGGGGTAATAAAAAGCAGAAGGTAGAAGAAATAACCTTTAGGGAATGGTTGTTTACGTAAGCGCAGATCTAACAAGCAAATACCGGCAAAAGCTGGAACATATAGTATTGCAGCTCTTGTTAACCTGATCAAAAAAGAAGGTTGCCCAAGTATCCAGTTATTTAAACTAAAAGTGTAATTAAAATAAATTAATACACTTAAGATCAGTGATATAAATAAAAAAGAAGAAATATTTAATGAGGCAATATAGAGACGCAGATATCCGAAAAAACGGATCATGCTGTGGTGAAACTGGATTTCATTTTTTCCATTAACCTGGTAGAAATCATCTTTTGAGCCAACCGGATCATATTGGCAAATGCTTTAGCGTGGGAAATGCCGTGTCCTATGATTACCGGCTTGGATACACCTAAAACAGGCGTACCACCATAATTTTCAAAGTTGAAACGGTCGAGGTATTCGTGGTATATCTTTTTTTCCTGTGTGATATCAAAGAAAGACTCTGCGAGTTTCAGTATAATATTTCCGGTAAAGCCCTCACATACCATTACATCAGCTTTATCCTTAAAAACATCCCTTCCTTCAATATTGCCAATAAAATTGATCTCTTTATTCTCTGCTAAGAGTGAGTAAGCAGCCTGAGCCAGGATATTTCCCTTACCCTCTTCTTCTCCGATATTAATTAATCCAACGCGAGGATTTTCAATACCGGATATATATTGTGCATAAAGGGAACCCAGCAAAGCAAACTGATTAAGATGTTCAGGTTTACAGTCGGCGTTTAAACCAACATCCAGTAACAGACCTGTTTTACCATTATCCTTAGGAATAAGTGTGGAAATAGAGGGTCTCAATACGCCTTCGAGAGCTTTAATACTATATAAGGATCCTACGAGCATAGCACCGGTATTACCGGCACTGATAAAAGCATCAACTTTCCCTGTCGCCAGCAAATGAAATCCAATAGCGATAGACGATTGTTGTTTTTCCTTAAGTGCTTTTGTGGGATGTTCGTGCATACCGATCACCTGTGGAGCATGAATAACCTTAATGTTAGCATTACCGGTTATTGCAGCTTCTGTCAGCAATGGAGAAACCTGTTGCTCATCACCTATGAGGAACAGGTTAACATCAGTATTCTGCTCTTTAAGAAATACTGCTACACCTTTAACAGCTTCCGATGGTGCAAAATCACCACCCATTACATCCAGGGCGATATTCATCGGTTTATAGTTACGTGAAGATTACTGTACGGGCGATTTTTCTGCTACAACTTTTCCTTTGTAGTACAGCTTGCCTTCGCTAACATGTGCGCGATGACGAACATGCATTTCTCCTGTAGTAGAATCTTTACTCAACGTAACTGTTTCTGCTTTATAGTGAGTCCTTCTTTTTGCACTCCTTTGTTGGGAGTGTCTTCTTTTGGGATTAGGCATAAATCAGATTTTATGTCTATTTAAATTAATTATCTAAATTCTTAAATTTTTCAAGGCCTTTCCAAACCGGATTGGCTACTTTTTTTTCATTAGGTTCAAGTTTTGCCAGCTTTTGCAACACTTCCTGGTTACAACCGGATTCGCCATTTTCTTTTTTGGTACACATTCTCTGCATAGGAATACTGAGATTAATAAACTCATATATCCAGTCTGCAATATGCAAATGACTCTCTCCTTTCGAGATATAATAGATGTCCGGATCTTCTTCCTGATCGTTCATGATTTCCGGATCTTCTACCATTTTCACCACGATATTAAACTCATCCCAAAGATCCAATGGCAGCACATTTCCACATCTGTCGCAGTTAACTTCCAGCTTACCTCCCACTTCAAATTTTAACAGCATAAAGCCGTTCTTCTTATCGAGAGTAAGTTTTATATTAGCTATACAGTTATTGAAATCCTGCTCCTGGTAATCCTCAAAGAACTTATCGTCAATAGTATACTCAAATTCATGAATTCCAGGTTTCAGCCCAACAAACGCAATATCATAGTTTCTTCGACTGCTCATGAATACCCCGTTTAAAGAGTTTGCAAAGGTATGGAAAAAACGAATGTTTACCACTTAATTTCGTAAATCACCGGCCATTTTTTACCGGTAATGAAGGTTTTCTTCGTAGCACTGTCATATGCGATCCCATTCAGCTCTTCTGCCCCGGGAAAACGCGATTTTACTTCGGCTACCTGTCTGGTGAAATCAAACCTGGCTACTACATAGCCGGTAGAAGGATCTATTTTTAAAATATAGGGAGTCATCCACTTGTTGGCATAGATATAGCCGTCAATATATTCGAGCTCGTTAATATTAGACACATAGCCATTATTATCCTGAACAGCTACCATTTTTATAAAATTCAGGGAATCGGGCGACAGGTAATACAAGTTATTACCGCCGGTACTCATGATCAGGTGTTCTCCGTCATTGGTTAGTCCCCATCCCTCGCTTTGATAGCTGAATTCCCTGATCTTTTTGAAGGTCTTGGCATCATACACAAAGCCTTTTTTAGTTTGGTACGTAAGCTGGTACACTTTATCATTCATAAACGTAATGCCCTCACCAAAATAAGTAGTCCCGAGATCTACTTTTTTGGTAACCTTCCCGGTCTTCAAATCCACTTCTCCTATCCACGTACCATTGTTAGGAGGATGGTCGGGAGAACCGGTACTTTCATAAAGCTGGCCTTCATAAAAAACTAATCCTTCTGTAAATGCCAATGTATCGTGGATATGTTCGTTAACTACCTGGAAACTAAGGTTAACCGGTGCAGGGACAGATAGGGCATCATCGCTGGAAGAATGTTCTGTATTATCCTCATTACCACAGGATATCAGCACAAAACCTATGATAAAAAATACATATATCTTATGAATCATGTAGTAAATAAAGGATAATTTTCAACAGTAGCTTGCATTCCTGGTTAAAAATTTATTTTTTTACAGTTCATTCATAGTTCTCCAATTCCTTTTAATGACCGCCATCCACCTGTGTAAAGCCATCACAATGTGCTGGCATGCGGATCACCCTTTGGATACTATATTGTTTTTTACTGACCAATTCATCTTTTGCCCAAAAACCGGGTAATGAAAAGGTGATCATCATACCCGTCGTGGTACATGTTGTTTATAACCAGTCTCACCAGAATATCAGCAATGAACAGATCCGTTCACAGATAGCAGTACTCAATTCAGACTACCGGAAAAAAAATGCAGATAACAGAAATATTCCTACTTCATTTAGGGCGCTTTCCGCCGACGCCCGTATTGAGTTCAGATTGGCCAGCATAGATCCCTATGGGATGGCCACCGAAGGTATTATCAGAAAAAAAACCAGTGTTCCGGCTTTTGACCTTAATGATAAGATAAAATCAGCTATCGATGGAGGAAGCGATGGATGGAATCGTGACCAATACCTGAATATATGGGTCGGAAATCTTGCATCGGGTATTCTTGGATATGCCAGTTCTCCAGGTTGTACACCGGCTAAAGATGGAGTAGTTATTCAGTACGATGTGTTTGGTACAACAGGGAACGTTCGTGCACCCTATAATAAGGGACGCACAACTGTACATGAAATCGGTCACTGGTTGGGATTAAAACATATTTGGGGTGATGAACCTTGCGGAGATGATGGCATTGATGATACACCACCCCAGGAAGGCCCTACAAGAGGCTGTCCCTCTGGTGTGGTATCCTCCTGCTCTAGTGGTGCAGCAGGCAATATGTATATGAACTTCATGGATTTCACCAACGACGACTGTGTAAATATGTTTACTATTGGCCAGGTGAACAAAATGCATGAACTGTTTGTTGAAGGCGGAGAAAGATCTGCTTTGTTATTGTCAGATAAAGCTCCTACCGATCAAAATAGTACCACGACAAAAAATCCAGTGGTTGCCATTTACCCCAATCCGGCTATTAATACCATTACTATTCAATTTGAATCAAAGGATTTTTCAGGAAAAGAGATTGTTATTTACAACCATCTCGGACAAGTGATCAAAAAGATGAGCACTCATCAATCAAAGCTGGTCATCACCATAAGCGATCTTAAAGACGGAATGTATTTCATTTCAACCGGCGATCAGAAGACGTATAAGTTTGTAAAGAAAAGCTAGAACAGTGGACAGAGGACAGGGAGCAATGGATAATTGACAATGGACAGAGGACAATTCTGCTATCACTCATAATTCATCACTTATAACGCATGACACTATAACTATCAACTATCAATTGTCCACTCTCTACTGTCCACTGAAATCTCGTGCTACTATTTCGGGTAAAAAAGGTTTGGCATCGCCGTTATTCCGGATCACGTCTCTTACCAATGTAGAAGCTACTGAAGTGTACTGTGGTAAGCAGGTTAGAAAAACAGTTTCTATATCATTGGCAAGACTTCTGTTCATATCAGCAATAGCTTTTTCATATTCAAAATCGCTTACATAACGAATGCCGCGAATGATGAACTTGGCGTTTACTTTTTTACAACAGTCGACTGTTAATCCCTCATACACAAGCGTAGAAACTTTTGGTTCATCCTTGTATAATTCTTTGATCCATTTCAGTCTGACTTCTTCAGAAAACATTGATGTTTTATTGGCATTCCTGCCTATACCAATCACCAGTTTATCAAAAAGCGGTAAAGCCCTTTGAATAATGTCAACATGTCCGATGGTAATGGGATCAAATGTTCCCGGGAATAGTGCAATGCGCATGCTAATCAGATTAAAAGTTATTACAAAGATTCCGACTGGCCGGATAGCAGAAATAATACTGCCATGCGCACCGCCAGTCCATTTTCTACCTGTTGTAAGATAATGGATTGTTTGCTGTCTGCCACATCACTATCTATTTCCACTCCCCTGTTGATAGGGCCCGGGTGCATAATAACGATCTCTTTATTAAGGCTATCAAGTAATTGCCGGCTGATGCCGTAGGCAATATTATATTCTCTTAGTGACGAAAACAAAACCTGGTTCTGGCGTTCGAGTTGTATGCGCAATACATTAGCTACATCGCACCATTCCAGCGCTTTTTTCAGATTATATTCCACCCGCACATCAAATGCCTGCTGAAGATATTTAGGTATCAACGTAGGTGGACCGGCTATGGTCACTTCTGCACCCATTTTTTTGAGCAGATACATATTACTCATTGCCACTCTTGAGTGCATAATATCTCCGATGATAGCCACTTTCTTTCCTTCCAGACCGCCCAGTTTCTCGTTGATCGAAAACGCATCGAGCAGTCCCTGCGTAGGATGTTCATTAATACCATCGCCCGCGTTTACTATAGCAACATTGATATTTCTTGCTTTAAACTGTTTGGCCAGAAAATGAGGAGCTCCGGTAGCACTATGTCTCATAACGATCATATCTACTTTCATAGAAAGTATATTATTGACCGTATCCAGTAGTGTTTCTCCCTTTGCTACTGATGAACTGCTGGCAGTAAAGTTAATGGTATCGGCACTCAGTCTTTTTTCTGCCAATTCGAAAGATATCCTGGTACGGGTAGAGTTTTCAAAAAAAAGATTGAGAATAGAAAAATCGCGCAGTGCAGGAACCTTTTTTACTGGTCTTTGAAGTACTTCCTTAAAACGAATGGCTGTATTTAAAATGAGTTGTATGTCGCCGGGAGTGAGATCCCTGATACCTAGTAAATGTTTTACTGAAAGTTGCATTTCAGGCTGCGAAGTTATACGATTAAACAATATGATACAAACTCAATTGCCTTCCATCAGCACTACTTCCTGCTGGTTATCGGGTGAGTTCCAGAACACTTTCACTTTTTGTGAAATGATAGAATCAATTGTTTTGCCTACATAATCAGGTTGAATAGGTAACTGCCGGCTAAAACGGCGGTCGATAAGTGTGCAAAGCTCCACTTTAAGTGGTCGTCCGAAGTCCATCAATGCATCGAGCGCAGCTCTGATCGTCCGGCCGGTATGCAGTACATCATCGATTAACACCACGTTCTTGTTTTCTATCGTAAATGAGATCCTGGTCTGGTTGGGAACATGTATCTCGTTTCTAACATCATCACGGTAAAAAGTTATATCCAGTATGCCATACCTGATCAGGGAAGGATCAACAAGATGTTTTAATTCTTCCACCAGTTGGTCTGATAAGAAAATACCCCTGGGCTGCAAGCCTATAAGAACTGTATTCTCCAGCTTAGGGTGATTTTCCACGATCTGGTGGGCGAGCCTTTTGATAGTAATGGCCAGTTGCCGTTCATTAAGGACTGTTTTCAATCAGTAGTTTTTGTAAAAATAAGAAAGGCTGCCGAATAGCCGGCAGCCTTTGCTATAAACAAACTAAATTATCTTAATTAGAGCCGAATTTGTAGAACACTCCAAGTTGGAATACGCCATTTTTTACCTTAGCGTTATCATCATCTATTGAGCTTAATCCAAGATTGTAACGAAGATTTACACCATAGTTTGAGGATATCTCATATCCAGCGCCAAAAGCAAGAGCAAAGTCGATTGATTTGAAACCTTCTTTTATATCCTGGCTATTGCTACCAGATTTAGCTTTTGCAGAAGTCAAAAAACCAATCTGCGGACCAGCTTCAGCAAAAAAAGCTTCTGTAATGCTATATTTTGCTAATACCGGAACATTAATATAGCTCGTATTGTATTTTACATCACTTCCAGATCCACTGAATTTTGCACCTTGAGCAGAATAAACTAATTCGGGTTTAACTGAAAATTGTTCACCAGCCGCGATTTCAGCAAATACACCAAAATTGAATCCAATTTTTGATTTGGCATTGCTAACATCTGAACCGGCAAAGTTGGAAAGATTCAAACCAGCTTTAGCACCGAATTCAACCTGTGCGCTTACGCTGTAGAAAGAAGCGGCCAGGAAAAAGGATAAAAAGAGTTTTTTCATGTTTAATGATATTTTATGAGGACAAATGTATAACGTAAACAATTCTAATACAAGTTCTTTTTTTAAAAAATCGGTTGCACTTTAGTGGTAGTTATAACACTAATTTTTCTTGATTATTGTTCTTGCATGAAAGAATATTTATAGTCTGCAGGTGGATTAAACGTTTCTTTTATTGTGCGTGGACTTAACCATCTGTATAAATTAAGGATTGACCCAGCCTTATCATTTGTTCCACTTGCCCTGGCGCCACCGAACGGCTGCTGGCCTACTACAGCACCTGTAGGCTTATCATTAATATAAAAATTACCTGCCGAATTCCGTAATTTTACTATAGCTGTTTCTATGGCAACTCTGTCAGCAGCAATAACAGATCCTGTTAATGCGTAAGGGGAAGTACTATCAACAATCGCTAAAGTTTCTTCAAACTGATCGGCGTTATAAACATATATAGTTAATACCGGTCCGAATATTTCCTCACACATGGTTACATACTGCGGATCTGTTGTTTCAATAATTGTTGGCTGAATGAAGTATCCTTTTGATCGATCTGTTTTACCACCAACAATAATTGCAGCTTCTTTACTATGCTGAACATCTTTTATATATTTCTCAATTTTATTAAAGCTTTTCTCATCTATTACAGCGTTAATGAAGTTTGTGAAATCTTCAACTGTTCCCATTGAAAAACTTTCAACACCTTTAACCAACTTTTCTTTTACCTGTTTTGCAATATTAGAAGGGATATACGCACGTGAAGCAGCGGAACATTTTTGTCCCTGGAACTCGAATGCACCTCTTAATAAGGCTGTGGCCACTATATCGGGATCGGCGGTCTTATGTGCTATTACAAAATCCTTACCTCCTGTTTCACCAACTATTCGGGGATAGGAACGATAACCATGCATATTATGACCAATAGTCTTCCACATTTCATTGAACACTCCTGTTGACCCGGTAAAATGTACGCCTGCAAAATCTCTATGTTTAAAACATACTTCACCTAAAACCGGCCCCTCAACATAAATAAGATTAATGACACCATCCGGCAGACCGGCCTCTTTCAAAATGCGCATAAACATTTGAGCGCTGTACACCTGGGTGTGAGCAGGCTTCCATACTACAACATTTCCGCACATGGCAGCAGAAGTAGGGAGATTGCCGCCAATAGCGGTAAAGTTAAATGGCGTAACAGCCAGTACAAATCCTTCGAGGGGACGGTATTCCATCCTATTGTGCATGCCGCTTCCGCTAATGGGTTGCTGCTTATAAATTTCACTTAGGAAATGAACATTGAATCTTAGAAAATCGATCAGTTCACAGGCGCTGTCTATTTCGGCCTGGTAAACATTTTTACTTTGCCCTAACATCGTAGTACCATTCATGTGGTAGCGATATTTAGTAGCAATAAGATCAGCGGCTCTTAAAAAAATGTTGGCCCTGTTTTCCCAACTCAATGCCGACCATGTCTCTTTAGCAGCCAGCGCAGCATCAATAGCTGCCTGTACATGTGAAGCATCACCTTTATGAAACTTGCCTAGCAAATGGCTGGTTTCGTGGGGAGGTCTTATTTCAACAGTATTACCCGTTCTTACTTCCTTATCGCCGATATACATAGGTATGTCGGCCTGTTGTGATTTAAGTTCGGCGAGTACTTTTTTTAATGATTCTTTCTCTTTGGAACCTGGCGCATAATTAAGTACCGGTTCATTCTGCGGAATTGGGTAAGCAAAATATCCGAAGTGCATATCTGGATCATTTTATGATTACAAGTAATAAGCGTTTACGCGGGCGGATTATCCGGCAGTTTCTTTTTCGGTCATCAGGTAAGCCTTGATAAACCCATCAAGCTCACCATCCATAACAGGTTGAACATTTCCTACTTCATAATCCGTTCTGTGGTCCTTGATCATTTTATAGGGATGGAAAACATAGGACCTGATCTGTGATCCCCATTCTATTTTTTTCTTTTTACTGTTGACGGCATCCTTCAACTCATTTCTTTTTCTTAGTTCTTCTTCATACAACCGGCTTTTTAACATAGTCATCGCTTTTTCGCGATTACCGAGTTGCGAACGTTCAGTCTGACATACAACAACTATTCCAGTGGGAATATGCGTCAGCATTACCTTGGTTTCAACTTTATTGACGTTTTGTCCACCTGCCCCACCACTTCGTGCGGTTTCCATTTTTACATCAGCCTCTTTTACATCGATGTTTATGGTATCGTCAACCAATGGGTACACAAATACAGAGCAAAAAGAAGTATGCCGGCGTGCATTACTATCAAAAGGAGAAATCCGAACCAGCCGGTGTACTCCGCTTTCTGCTTTAAGAAAGCCGTAAGCAAAAGGTCCGTCGAATTGTAATGTTGCCGTTTTAATACCAGCACCATCACCCCACACCCAATCGAGCTCAGTAACTTTCCATCCCTGTTTTTCGCCGTACATGCGGTACATGCGTGCCAGCATTTCTGCCCAATCCTGGCTCTCGGTTCCACCGGCGCCGGAATTAATCTGCAACACTGCTGGAAGCTCATCTTCAGGTTGGTTAAGCGTACTTTTAAATTCTGCCTCTTCCAATTGATCAAGTGCGTACTGGTAAGCCTGGCGTGTTTCATCTTCCGAAGCCTCGCCGGCTTTCCAGAAATCATATAACACGGCAAAATCTTCCACAGCAGTATCTACCTGCTCATAGAGTTTGACCCAGTATTCGTTGAGTTTAAGATTTTTCAGAATTTCAGTGGCTCTTTTATTATCGTCCCAGAAGCCGGCGGACAGGGATAGTTGTTTATCCTGGTTTATTTTGTCACGTCTGTTATCGACGTCAAAGAAACCTCCTCAGAACCACAATACGGTCCCTCATATCTTTCAGTTGATCTTGTGTCATAGCGGCGAAGATAAAAAAATCCCCGTTACCAATAGATAACGGGGATGAGATATAAAAACATCATGGCGATTAATAATCCATTCCGCCCATACCAGGAGCACCGCCTGGATGAACATGAGGTTCTTCTTTCTTAGGTTTGTCTGAAATCACACATTCAGTGGTTAACAGCATACCTGCGATTGAAGCTGCATTTTCCAATGCAACACGGCTAACTTTAGTTGGATCAATAACACCGGCCTTGAACAGATTCTCATAAGTTTCTGTGTGGGCATTGAATCCAAAGTCAGCTTTACCTTCTTTGATTTTCTGTACCACGATAGAACCATCGATACCGGCATTGGCAGTCAGCGTGCGGATAGGCTCTTCGAGCGCACGGCGGATAATCTGGCGACCAGTTTGCTCATCGCTGATCTGACCTTTAGATTTTCCAGTCTCCAGAGCAGCAATAGCACGGATATAAGCCACACCACCACCGGGAACGATACCTTCTTCAACAGCCGCTCTTGTAGCATGTAGTGCATCATCAACGCGATCTTTTTTCTCTTTCATTTCCACTTCGGTAGCAGCACCTACATAAAGTACAGCAACACCACCGGCCAGTTTAGCCAGGCGCTCCTGTAATTTTTCGCGGTCGTAATCTGAAGTAGTATTTTCAACCTGGGCTTTGATCTGGTTCACCCTAGCTACGATATCTGCTTTTTTACCTTTACCACCTACGACAGTTGTATTATCCTTATCGATAGTGATAGAAGCAGCCTGACCGAGAGAAGATACATCTGCAGCTTCTAATTTATGTCCCAGTTCTTCGCTGATCACAGTACCACCGGTCAGGATAGCGATATCTGTAAGCATTTCTTTTCTTCTGTCGCCAAAGCCGGGAGCTTTAACAGCAGCCACTTTCAGTGTACCGCGTAATTTATTTACAACAAGTGTAGCCAGTGCTTCACCTTCAAGATCTTCGGAGATGATCAGTAAAGGACGTCCGCTTTGTGCTACTTTTTCGAGGATATGCAGAATATCTTTCATGGCGCTGATCTTTTTATCGTAGATCAGGATGTAAGGATTCTGAAGTTCTACTTCCATTTTTTCGCTGTTGGTCACGAAATAAGCTGAAAGATATCCACGGTCGAATTGCATACCTTCTACTACTTCAACAGTAGTATCGGTTCCTTTAGCTTCTTCTACAGTGATCACTCCTTCTTTACCTACTTTTCCAAATGCTTCAGCGATCAGCTTACCAATAGTTTCATCGTTATTGGCAGAAATAGTAGCCACCTGTTGGATCTTTTTGCTGTCGCTTCCTACAGTCTGGCTTTGAGAACGCAGGTTTTCAACAACTGTAGCTACAGCTTTGTCAATACCACGTTTCAGGTCCATGGGATTAGCGCCTGCTGCTACCATTTTCAGACCTTCAGAAATGATAGACTGAGCGAGAACCGTTGCAGTAGTCGTTCCGTCACCTGCAATATCAGCAGTTTTAGAAGCTACCTCTTTCACCATCTGGGCGCCCATATTCTCGATTGGGTCTTCCAGTTCAATTTCTTTAGCAACGGTAACACCATCTTTAGTGATGGAAGGAGCGCCAAATTTTTTCTCCAGCACTACGTTGCGGCCTTTTGGACCGAGGGTAACTTTTACAGCATTGGCCAGCACATCAACGCCTCTTTTCATTTTATTACGGGCGTCGATATCAAAATATAATTGTTTTGCCATGGTATGGTTAATGTTTTAAGTTTTGAAATAAATCAATTGCATTATGGGTATTAAACTATAGCGAGAATATCGCTTTCTCTCATGATGAGCAGATCATCTCCTGCAATCTGGATCTCAGTACCTGCATATTTACCGTATAGAACGGTATCACCAACTTTTACTGTAACGGGCTCATCTTTTTTACCAGGACCTGCCGCGACAACAGTTCCGCGCTGGGGTTTTTCCTTGGCCGTATCCGGAATAATGATGCCACCTGAAGTTTTTTCTTCTGCCTGAGCTGGTTTAACAATTACCCTGTCATGTAGTGGGGTAACTTTTAACTTATTAGCCATAGTTTGAGCAATTTTTAATTATGCGATTTTTTATTTTGTTTTAGATGCTACGGGGAGTAGCGGGCAAAGGTAAACGAATTCCGTACCAAACAAGATTTAAAGTCATTTTTTCAGTTTTTAGGTATAGAGATGGCAGAAATCCGGTACATGATTGACAGATCGTCAAGCTGTTAGGCATTTATGAAAATAGCCTGCCGGCCATGTAATTATCCAAAACTTTCTGTTAGCTTTGCGCCCGAAAATAAGTTCTTAAAAATATGATCAGCAGGCGAAATATCAGGGTAAAAGTAATGCAGACACTATACAGCCTGGAAACCCTGGAGACTCCGGTTGCTACTGCCGACGCTACGAAAATGCTTAACAAACATTTTGACCAGAGCCGTTCCCTGCTGGTGTACCTGACATATTTTCTTACTGAAGTGGCCCGCTATGCCGAGACTGACGCCAAAAACAGGGCTTCCAAATATATTCCTACCGAAAAAGACCTGCGGGTCAATATAAAAATTGCCGGCAATGAATTATTATGGAAAATAGTTGAGTTACCCTCCTTTGTGCAGGCACTCAAAGAAGACAAACCACATCTGATTAACGACAGCGAGCAGACCAGAAAAGTATATCTTGTCCTAACCCAATCGGAGAAATATCAGCAATACATCAACACTCCTTCGCGCGATAAGAAAAACGAAAAAGAGATTCTGGAACATATTCTTTATGATATTATGTTGTCGGATGAAAATTTTACCCAGTACCTTGAAGAGAAGTTTGCTAACTGGGATGATGACGTGGAAATGTTGCAAACCCTGCTGAATACCCTTTTATCCAAGCCCGCCACTTTTAATTTCCAGGAACTAATAGGATCTGAAAAGCGGGTTTTTGCCAATGAACTGCTTAAGACATCAGTAGATAAAAAAGAAGTAGCGCTGGAATATATCAGACCCAAACTCAAAAACTGGGATGCTGAAAGAATAGCTGTACTGGACATGATCCTGATGAGAATGGGCGTATGTGAGTTTCTTTTTTTTGAAACTATTCCGCCTAAAGTAACCATCAACGAATATATTGACCTGGCTAAGGATTACAGCACCAAACAAAGCGGCCAGTTTATTAACGGGATTTTGGACAATATCCATAAGGACCTGGTGAAAGACAACAAAATGCATAAAGTATCTTTTAAATAGTTCATATTAATTCTCATTGGTTAGATTTGCAAAAAAGTCAACATGAACAGAAGTATTTTTTTTGTTCCGTTAATGGCAGTGCTTATAGCCGCCTGTGGCGACAATGATCATTCAACAGCAGCGGGACAAGGAGCTACTGAAAAACAATACACTACAATAGAATGGATAGATACAGCCCGGAACTATGGTAATATTAATGAGGGTCAGAAGCTGGCTGTCTCTTTCAGGTTTAAAAATTCAGGTATCAAACCATTAATTATAGAATCTGTTCACCCTGCGTGTGGGTGTACTGTAGCAGACTATCCTAAAAAAGCATTAGCACCCGGCGAAGAGGGTGAAATCACCGGAGAGTTCGATAGCCGCGACCGGGAAGGACTGCAACACAAAGAGATAACAGTTATGTCCAATACTACCCCATCTGCTCATACCGTATATTTTGATGTCAACGTCATCAAAAAACAATAATTTTTTCAATTTTCATTTTAATTAAGCATAACACAATGACAATTTCAGCAATTTTTTTACAGGCCGGTGCACCTTCAAGTTACCCTTCAATGATCTTATTAGTAGGAATGGTATTGGTTTTCTGGTTATTTATGATACGCCCGCAACAAAGGAAGGCGAAGGCGGCAAAACAATTCCAGGAAAACATGCAGAAAGGCGATAAGATTGTTACTATAGCAGGTATCCACGGAGTAGTGAACAAAATAAATGAAGATGGTACTCTGCAGATAGAGACAAGCCCCGGTAGCTACCTTAAAATTGAAAAAACTGCTATCTCCATGGAATGGACAAGCGCCATCAATAAGGCACCAGCGGCCAAAGCCTGATCATGCCCCTGCGCGTTGGCATAACCGGGGGAATAGGCTCGGGAAAAACAACGGTAGCCCGCATATTCGAAGTGCTGGGGATTCCTGTGTATTATGCCGATGATGCGGCCAAAAGAATTATGTCCGAAGATGAGTTGCTAAAAGCAGCCATCATCGGACATTTTGGTAAGGAAGCCTATATAAAGGGCCAACTTAATCGTCAGTATCTGGGAGATATTGTTTTTAAAGACAAGCAGAAATTAGCTATACTGAATTCCCTGGTGCATCCTGCTACTATTCGTAATTCAAAAACATGGATGCAAAAACAAACCGCTCCTTACGCTATCAGGGAAGCTGCTTTAATTTTTGAAAGTGGTGTGCAGGCACAACTGGATTATATAATTGGTGTGTCTGCACCTCTTGAACTCCGCATGCAAAGAGCAATGAAACGTGATAACCTGTCGCGCCAGCAAATTTCAGAGAGAATGGACCGCCAGATCAATGAGACTATCAAAATGCGTCTTTGCGATTTTATTATTATCAACGATGAAAAAAGACCTGTGATACCACAGGTCTTGTCTTTACACAAAATTTTACTGGAAAAAACTTCTTCTTCTACGGGGAAATAATTAACCTCTTGTTATTTTGGAGAAGTTGTATTGAACTTTATTTCAGCTTGCTCATCGCTTCAATAATTCTTGTCAGACCACCTTCAATTTTATCCATGCTATTGGCAAAAGAGAGACGGATACAGTTAGGCTCTCCAAACGCTCTGCCGGTTACGGTAGATACATGTGCCTTGTTAAGCAGATACATGCAAAGGTCATCTGCATTATCAATTTTATCTTCTCCGTTGGATTTTCCGAAGTAGTAAGAAATATCAGGGAATACATAGAAGGCGCCGTCCGGTTCCGATAATTTTACTCCGGGAATAGCTTTCAGTAATTCTATTACTCTTTTTTTCCTGAGTTTAAATTCATCCAGCATTTTCCATGTACTATCAAGCGGAGACGTTAATGCAGTGATAGCAGCACGCTGTGTTACCGCAGTAGCGCCGCTGGTAAACTGTCCCTGTAATTTTTCGCAACCCTTTACTATTGCCGGATCAGCAGCGATGAAACCCAAACGGTAACCAGTCATCGCAAATCCTTTACTCAAACCATTTACTATGATAATACGGTCTTTTAATTCAGGGAACTGGGCAAGGCTTTCATGTTTGCCAACATAATTAATGTACTCATATATCTCATCTGAAATAATAAATACCTTAGGATGTTTTTTAAACACTTCTGCCAATGCTGCCAGTTCTTTTTGGCTATACACTCCCCCAGTTGGATTCGAAGGAGAAGAGAACATGAACAGTTTGGTTTTAGGCGTAATAGCAGCTTCCAACTCGGCAGGAGTAATCTTATAATCGTTTTCTATAGTGGTTCTTATCAGCTTCACTTCACCCTCAGCAATTTTCACGATCTCCGAGTAGGTTACCCAGTAAGGAGTAGGAATAACTACTTCATCACCTTTATCCACAATGGCCATTACCACATTAGCCAGACTCTGCTTGGCCCCGGTGGAAACAATTATATTTTCAGGCTTATAGTCAAGGTTATTGTCGCGCTTGAATTTCAAGCATACAGCTTCGCGGAGCTCGGGATACCCGGCTACCGGCGGATAGTGGCTCCAGTTGTCCTTTACAGCCTTTATTGCTGCTTCTTTGATATGCTCCGGTGTATCAAAATCGGGTTCTCCAAGGCTAAGATCGATCACATCGATACCCTGGCCCCTAAGTTCACGGCCCAATTTGGCCATTTTTAGTGTTTCAGGCTCGCTGAAACGGTCTAAGCGGGAAGATAAGTCCATTACTTTGGTTGCTTTTTTTTGAGATGCAAATGTATCCTATCTTCGCAAACTCAAAAAAATAAACTAAACCTCCAATGAGAGCACTGGTTAGCATTTTTACTGCTTTATTGATTCTGATATCCTTATACCAGCTTTCGTTCACATGGTTCGTGAACAAGCATGAGAAAGAGATGGCTCAAAAAGCATTAACTCAGACCAAAGCTGCCTTCCCTGGTGCAACCGTCACCAGTACAAAAGGGAAAGTCAGCTCTTCAGACACAGCCGTAGAAGCCTATTACGCACAACGCTATGAGAAACTTCTTGATTCAACCAAGGAGACCAAAATTACCTGGTGGGGACAAACCTACCAGAAAGCCAAGGAGAGTGAACTGCTCCTGGGATTGGACCTCCAGGGTGGTATCAACGTTACATTGGACGTTGCGCTTGACGGACTGATTAAAGGTTTAGCGAACAACCCCAAGGACCCTTCACTGCAAAAAGCTATTGAAGAAGCCCAAAAAAGGAAGTTGAACAGCGATGAAAACTTCATTACGCTGTTTGGAGCGGCTTATACTTCCCAGAATCCTAACGGGAAGCTTGCACCCCTGTTCGCCAACTCTACCCGCAACAAACTGGGTGTAAACGCTTCTAACCAGGCGGTTCTTGATTATATACGTGAACAGGCGAATGCAGCTATGCACCAAACTTTCCAGGTACTCTCCAAGCGTATCGACAAATTTGGTGTTGCCCAGCCTAATATCAGTCTTGACGAAAACAAGGGTATCATCACTGTAGAACTTGCCGGAGCCACTGATCCTGAAAGGGTAAGAAGATATCTCCAGTCAACCGCCAACCTCCAGTTTTTTGAAGTGTACACTCTTGCTGACCAGTCAATAGTAACTGCATTACAGAACTCAGACAGAGCGCTGCAAACCTATCTATATGGCGCTGACGGAAGAGGAGGCGCCGATAGTTCCTTCCTGGCTACAGCCGATTCAACATTATTAGCGAACGACAGCGCCAGGTTGGCCAGCCAGGCAAACCCGCTGTTCAGAGTATTAATGCCTAATATAGATCCCCAAACAGGACAACCGTTCGGCTCATCGATTGGCCGCGCATTCATTAAGGATACTGCATTAGTCAATAGCTATATGTCCAACCCTGCTATATCTTCTACCCTTCCACCCAATGTGAAGCTGGCATGGGGTAAACAGGAAAGAGACGCCGATGGTAAAGCAATAAACTTCCTCGACCTGTATGCTCTTCAAACCATACCTGGCAAAGAAGGAGCGCTGATCGAAGGTAATGCCATCGAAAGTGCAGAACAGGGCTTTGACCCTCTTACCAACGAGGTAATTGTGACTATGAGCATGAATAACGCAGGAGCCAGAACATGGTCGCAAATGACAGAAAGATCGGCCCGCGAAAAAAGACCTATAGCTATTGTGCTGGACGATATTGTGTATTCTGCTCCGGTAGCTAGTGAAAAGATCGATGGAGGAAGTTCCAGGATCACTATGGGTGGCAGAGGCAAAGGTAACACCCAGTTGGTAGTGAATGAAGCACAGGATCTTGCCAATATTCTGAAATCCGGAAAACTGGATGCCCCGGCAAGAATAGTTCAGGACCAGGTTGTAGGACCAACATTAGGCGAAGATGCTGTAAATGGAGGTATTATGGCCTTTACTATCTCCTTTGCTGTAATATTCCTCTTAATGCTGATATATTACAACACCGGAGGTATTATTGCTAACATAGCCCTTATCCTGAACCTGTTGTTCACCATCGGTATCCTGAGTGCTTTAAATGCTACCCTCACTGCTGCAGGTATAGCGGGTCTGGTACTCACCATTGGTATGGCCGTTGATACTAACGTACTGATCTTTGAACGTATCAAGGATGAGCTTGGCAGGGGAATGACTCACGAGCAGGCTGTGAAATACGGTTACCGCAGATCCTTACCTCCTGTATTGGATGCGCACATTACTTCCTTGCTTACCGCCATCATCCTGTATATATATGGTTTGGGACCGGTACTGGGATTTGCCACTACACAAATACTCGGATTAACACTTTCATTATTCTGCGGTATCCTTGTATCACGACTGATAACAGACTGGTACACTACCAAGACACGTCACCTGACTTATTTCACTTCACTTTCCAGGAGGATATTCAGAAATGCCAATTATAACTTTACCAAGTATAGAAAGGTCGCTTATGGTATTTCAGTTCTCATTTTAATATTTGGTATAGGCTCATTCTTCAATGGCTTCAGGCAAGGTGTGGAATTTAGTGGTGGTAGAAGCTTCGTGGTGAAATTTGACAAGCAACAGGAATCAGAATCTGTAAGATCATCACTAGAAAAAGTGTTCGGTGAATCTCCTACTGTAAAAACTTACGGAAGAGAAGGTAACCAGTTTGATATCACCACCGATTATATGATTAATGAAGAAAGCCGCGCTGCAGATACAGCCGTAATGGATGCGCTGTACACCGGTTTAAAACCCCTGTTACCCGATAATGTAAGCAAGGCCCAATTCATCAGCCAATATATCCAGGGATCAAAAAGAGTTGACCCGACTATATCAGATGACCTTAAGACCGGCGCTAAATGGGCGACTTTCTGGTCGGTATTGATCATCTCAATATATATTTTCATTCGTTTCCGCGACTGGAGATATTCATTTGGTACGATTGTATCATTGATACACGACGTGATGGTAACATTAATTGTGTTTTCGTTCTTCAAGGATATTGTACCGTTCCCGCTGGAAATAGACCAGCATTTTATTGCGGCGGTCTTAACAGTGATCGGTTTCTCGATGAACGATACCGTTGTAGTGTACGACAGGATACGTGAATACAGTCATGGTATGGTAAATGCAAGTCGCGACTCTATTATTAATAATGCCATTAACCATACCCTCAGCAGAACGATCATGACTTCCGTTACTGTGTTTCTTGCCATCCTCATTCTCTTCCTTGTGGGCGGTGAAGTAACCAGGGGATTTGCTTTCGCTATGCTGATTGGTGTAATTACTGGTACTTACTCTTCTATTTTCGTAGCAGCGCCTATCCTGGTGGACTTTGGTAAAAACAAACCACTCGGAGATGCTCCTGCTCCAACAACAACCGGAAAGCCGGGGAAAAAAGCAGCACGAGTAAGTTGACAGTAGATAGTGGACAGTTGAGGGTGGACAGTGAAAAATCACTATCAATTCTCAACTGTCCATTGTCAATTGCCCTGTCCATTGTCAACTCTCCACTGTCAACTATCTTTGCTAGATGAAATTCTTTTCCATCATATTGAGCAGTTTTACAATGGCGCTGGAAGAATTTCGGTCGAATAAATTACGCACGTTTCTTTCACTGTTTGGCGTAACAATAGGTATTTTCTGTATTATCAGTGTATTGTCTACAGTAGCTAGTCTTGAAGACACTATACAGAAAGACATCAAAGCCCTCGGCACAAACACGGTGTACATCGACAAATGGGAATACAAAAATGATAACGATTATCCCTGGTGGAAATATGTGAATCGTCCCGAGCCTAAATTCTCGGAAGTAAAAATACTTAAGCAAAAACTACCCTATTTAAAGAATGTGGCCTTTATGGTCGACATGATCAATACCCTGGAGTACGAAAATTCGGTGCTCGATAACGTACAGTATTATGGCGTATCGGATGAGTTCTTTAATATCCAACCGCTGGATATTATTGCCGGCAGATCATTACAGCCGAGAGATTACGATCAATCGACCAACTCCCTTTTAGTAGGACATGAAGTAGCCACGCAATTATTCGGAAACCCTGAAGAGGCCATTAACCAACCGGTAAAGCTGAAAGGCGGAAACATAGGAGTAATAATAGGACTTATCAAAAAGCAGGGAAAGAGCATTATGGAAATGTGGAACTTTGATAATAGTATTATCATGGTTAACACCAGGCTCACAACACTTGTTGAAGAAAAGTGGGCGAATCCCAAAATTATTGTGCAAGGTAAAGATGATGTGCCCATGCCTTTATTACTTGATGAACTGACGGGAGCCATGCGGTCGTTGAGGAAACTGAAACCGGCACAGGAAGATAATTTTACGCTGAACGATATAGATTCTTTCAGCAAACTTATTTCTGATATTTCAGGTTATGTTAACCAAGGTGGTTGGGCAATAGCTGCGTTATCGCTGCTGGTAGGTATGTTTGGGGTAGCCAATATCATGTTTGTTACCGTTAGAGAAAGAACACCACAGATCGGACTTAAAAAAGCGCTTGGCGCAAAAAGTTCTACTATCCTGACAGAATTTCTGCTTGAATCGGCTTTCTTATGTGTGTTAGGAGGATTGATAGGATTGCTTCTTGTGTATATTCTCACGAAAATATTTTCTGCAATAGCCGGATTTAATTTATTTATTTCAGTAGATATCATGTTACTGGCCATAGGTATTTGTATTGTAGTAGGTATATTGGCTGGCATTGCACCTGCATCGATGGCTGCTAAAATGAATCCTGTTGTGGCTATAAGATCAAAATAAGATGAGTGTTAATATCCTGGCCATAGAATCTTCGTGCGATGAAACTGCAGCAGCAGTATGTACCGATGGCAAGATCATTAGTAATGTGATTGCCAACCAAACGGTGCATGCGGAATATGGAGGTGTGGTTCCCGAACTCGCATCGAGGGCGCATATGCAAAATATTGTTCCCGTAGTGGATGCTGCGCTTAAAAGAGCAGAGTTGAATATCTCATCCATTCATGCTATCGCTTTTACGAAAGCACCCGGATTAATAGGCTCTTTATTGGTAGGCGCACAATTTGCCAAATCATTGGCATTGGCATTAAAAGTTCCGCTGATAGGCGTACATCACATGCAGGCGCATGTGTTAGCTAATCTTATTGATGAGCCCGCACCGGAGTTTCCTTTTTTATGTTTGACAGTCAGTGGAGGACATACACAAATCGTATTATGCGAGTCACCTCACCGGTTAACCGTTATTGGAGAAACGATCGATGATGCTGCGGGAGAAGCATTCGACAAATCAGCCAAAATTTTAGGTCTGCCCTACCCTGGCGGACCATTAATCGATAAATATGCACAGGAAGGCAATCCTTCACGTTTTAGTTTTCCCGAACCACAAATTCCCAATCTGAACTTCAGCTTTAGCGGATTAAAAACTGCTATTCTTTATTTTGTAAGAGATAATGAAGCGATCGATAAGGATTTTTTGCAAAAAAATATGCATGATATATGTGCGTCTATCCAGCAACGTATTATTTCCATTCTGCTGAATAAACTCAAAAAAGCAGCCCGACAAACCAATATCAAAAATATTTGTATTGCCGGAGGTGTTTCGGCTAACTCAGGATTAAGAAAAGCGTTTAAAGAAACAGGTGAAAAAGAAGGATGGCAAACATTCATTCCCAGGTTTGAATATTGCACGGACAATGCTGCCATGATTGCTATAACAGGGTATTATCAATTTTTATCGGAACAATATGATGAGCTTACCTTACCCGTAAGCGCCCGTGCAGAGTGGTAATGATTAAACTCCTGCATAATCTTTCAGGTAATCATAAGTAGCTGTAAGTTTCCCTTTTTTTACCATTGTAGCCCTATCAATAACAGCTGATCCATTGCCGACCAGGTCACCGAAAATATATTTAAGCAATTGCTCACCAAAATACCGCGAAGCATCGCGCGGCAGTTCATTAGGTAAATTACCCACTGCCATAATATCGACCGAACTTTTCAGATAAGGCGCTGTCCGGTGAAAAAGTTTTTTGTCTACCCCATATACCGGATCGTCAATAGGCGTATCTCCCAGATTGCAGGGTATAGAGCCGTTTTTATCATCCGTAATATCTGCTATTGTTTGTATCACAAAATCATCTTCTGCCAGATGCTCCAATTCAAACAGTCGCGGGACTTTTTCATCCCAATAAATACCGTTCATGAGAATATCCGTAACCTTAGTATAGGGATAGAAAAGGCATTTATATGTTTCAGGGTAATGGTGAAAATCTTCGCGGTTATAAATACCCCCATTCAAAGGCGCGTACAGATCGGCTCCTTTGAGTTGTGTAAATACAGGATACGCAAATGTTTTGGACAGATATTCGTCGGGATCTACTTCTACTACTTCCAGCAGGTTCATGATTTCAAGAATACCACGGGCAACCCTCCCCGATCCTGTTATGGCAATTTTTATAGGGGGCAGTTTTAGACCGAAATAAGTATGAATAAGTTCCCTGAAGCTTCTTTGTTTATAGACACGTTGCAGGGTGTATGCACCCGTTCTGTTACCATAGCACATGATACCGTTATGGGCGCCCACTACGCCGGCAAAAAAGCCAAAACCCAGTATACGCTGACCGTCTTCATGCTCCATGCATTCGTAATCGATCAGTGTAATTTGTTGGTCGAGTATGGTTTTGAATAATTGCTGGTTATACAGTTGTTTCTTTTTAGTGTGGGAAAAGAACAGATAGGTTTTACCAGGTATAAGCAGTTCTTTTTTTACTTCTTTAATACCGAATAATATATCGCAATCGCTAATGTCTTCTTTCACTTCAATACCCGCGATAGTGTATTCCCTGTCCGAGTAGCACCTGTCGAGCGATGATTGCACAACAATTTTCACATCCGGGAAATTATGTTGTATCCATTTGCACTGTGCGGGAATAAAGGCAACGCGGTTATCGGCAGGAGTTTTTGTTTCGCGGATCAATCCAATTTTGATCATGAGGTAAATGGTTATGAGGGGCCAAAGTTACCAATGAAGCAGGTGAAACTCAGCAAAATATAAAGAGGAGAATAAAGTTTTTTTCCTTAATATTGCGTCCCTTTCCTATGCCCAGATGGC
Organism: uncultured Chitinophagaceae bacterium; assembly: GCA_964606315.1. Lineage (GTDB taxonomy): Bacteria > Bacteroidota > Bacteroidia > Chitinophagales > Chitinophagaceae > Flavitalea. Next base: position 28,018 of record CAZSFY010000023.1, read on the forward strand.
GGAACTGGTAGACGCGTCAGACTCAAAATCTGGTTCTCGCAAGGGAGTGCAGGTTCGATTCCTGTTCTGGGCACAAAAGGTTGTAAATCTCAGGGTTTACAACCTTTTTTTGTGCTTGTTTTTTTTGCATTCGATCTTTGGCAGATTTCACCGCTTTTTCCTGCTTTCTACCGGTAGCACTCTTTATAGTAATGATCATTTACAGTAATGCCTATTTACTATAGTGCTTATTTGTAGGAGTACTCATTTAAAGAAACCTTGTAGTGTGTGATATTTCAGTCATATATGGCCTTATTGACCGGAATATCGTACAATAGAATAATTATTGAATGCTATTTAGTAAAATTTTTAATTCAGTAGTTCCACATTCTTCTGCCATTTCAAATGATTTCCTGCTTATACAATTAGTATCGGCTCCATGATCTAAAAGCCATTTCACAATGGATATATCCTTAGTGTTTACGGCAGTTATTATACTTTCATTTATTAACATGCCCTCATTCACATTAATATCTACTCCTTTTTGAATAGCATATTTCAAACCCTCAAACTCGTTATTATGAACAGCATAATAAACTCCCTGATAATTATAATGTGAAAATTGAGCACCAAGTGTTAATAAATAATCGGCTATTGGTATTTGTGAGTAAGCAATAGCATTTTCTAATGCCGTATCAATTTCCAACTGTGTATATCCTTGCCGGAGCAATTCTTGTAATTGTTCAAGCTTTCCTTCACCTGAAAACAATTCAATCTTTAACTATCTCGTCTGATTCATATAATAACAAATATACTGCAAGTGGAATCCGATTAATTTTCTACCACCAAATAACATCATCAACAAACACAATTAATTCTTCCAATTGCAAATGTTGATGCTCCGACAACTGGTCCCCATGCCTATCCTGGAGTTCTTTAACTGCCGCCCGGTGATCACCCCACCCATCTGTCAAACCATTCACATACAACTTTGCGGTTTCCCCATCCCCCGGATATAAGACTTTGCCTAAGGAATCGATGAGAGAAAGCTGTCATATGCTCCCCAGTACTGCTCAAAAGATGTAGTCACATTACAGAAGAAAAAATTATAATTTCATTCAAATTCAACCGTGATGAGTGCAATAAAGTCATATTCAATAGTCGAACAGAAGGGGCCTTCGATCCTGGCCTTGCTTGTAGACAATATCAGCCGGATGAGCGCGTCTGAACAAAAACTATTGTGGATGCAGCTCAACAAAAAAAAGTTGACCACCCTGGCAAAACAACTCGATAATACTGTTGCTGCTCATCATTTATCTACCCCCGATATTGACCAATTAATCAGCGAAGCAATGAATGACAAAAAGAAAAAAGGTTAAACGTTTCGTTATTGATGTCATTTTTTTATTACGCTTTTCATTAACCGCGAAACCGATTAGCTGCTGCAATATATCCTCAAAAACAAGCTGGAAATATTTATAGACAACAACCTGTTAAGTGAACTACTTCGCGTGCTCGACTATCCCCGCATCAGGAAATTATTGCCGCTGGATAAACATCTCTATGCCAATTTTGTTTCACTGATCAGCACACATATTAAAGCTGACAATCATCACATCAATAGTCCGGATAAGGACGATAACTATTTATATGATATTGCGCTTACCGCTAACGCCAAATTATTGGTCACAGGTGAAAAAGCGCTCTTGTCATGGACAGATACCCCTGTGGAAACCATCAACCTCACTACCTTCAAAGAACTTTTTTAAACAACGCTTATTCTATTCCATACATTTTTTTCACTACACTAATCTCCTGATCCGATTTTGCCCGTTGGTACTGATCCAGCCTCTGCTTCGCGAGCTATCCTCTTAGGGTTAAATCAACAATGGATAGACAAGCAAGGGGATTTCTGGATCGAGAGTAGTATCAATTTTACTACAGCGTTAATATGGTTTTTGCGGGTATACCAGGATGGTAAATATTGTACGTTGCCGCATGTGATCGAACTGGCACAAACGCCGCTGGATAAGCTGTTTACTATCTTACGCGCAGAGCCAACATTGGAAGTATTGGTAACACCTTTTATCCGGGCAATGGAAGAAGATGCCGGTAAACAATTGATCGGGCAGATTTCAGGTGCGGCTATCAGCTTAGGAACACTGGCAACAGAGAAGCTATATTATGTATTATCAGGCAATGATTTTTCTATAGCCATTAACGACCCCAAACAGCCGAAGATCGTTTGCATTGCCAACAATCCGCAGGTAGCCAATATTTACAGCGCAGTGATTTCTTTATATCTGAATACGCTGCAAAAAATGCTGAAGGAACAGGAAGAACAGCCCTGCAGTATTCTGCTGGAAGAATTTGCTAATATTTCATGGCAGGGCGTGGACAAATTTTTATCGGTTTGCAGAAGCTACCTGGTAAGCGTTACGCTGATAATACAGGATGCCAGCCAATTGAGAATGCACTACGGAGAAAAACAAGCTAATGTGATCTTGTCGATGGTAGGTAATATTATCTCCGGACAAGTAACAGGAGATAGCGCTAAACACCTTTCTGAGCAATTCGGGAAGATCATGCAGGACAGGCAGAGCTTGACTATTAATAGCAGCGATACATCGCTGAGTAAATCCAAACAACTCGATTACGCAATTCCGCAATCTACCATCGCTTCTTTATCAGTTGGTGAAGTTGTAGGCATTGTTGCCGATAATCCCGATCAGCGTATCCCGCAGAAAATGGTTCATGGGCAAGTGAAGCATGATTTTAATGCACTCAAAAAAGAAGAAGCTGCCTATAAACCATTACCTAAAAAGGAGCGGGATGAAAAGGTCATCAGGGAAACCTTTCTGCGCATTAAACGCGAGGCAAAAGCCATTATCGAGGATGAATTGGACAGGATTATGAATACGCCAGGATTAGAACGAATAGCCACAAAATGACACCTACCTAACTGAAAATCAATTATATAATAATTTTCTATATACCTCGCTAATTTTGTATAGTTTTGTGTATTATACTGTATTATACAGAATTTATGAGTGAAGAAAGTTTAAGCCCAAAAGCAAAAGAATCCTTGAAGCACTTGAGAAACTTCATCATGCAAAACGGTAGAATGCCATCTATCAGGGAACTGATGAAAGAAATGAATTACAAGTCGCCGCTATCACCGATGCTTTTACTAAACGAACTGGCAGCAAGCGGCTTTCTGGAGAAGAAAGCTGATGGTGGCTATACATTGATCAAAGATTTAACCGAAGGTGAGAGCGCCAGGACAGTTGCTGTACCGCTTGTAGGAACAGTTACTTGTGGTGCACCGATCTTGGCCCAGGAAAATGTGGAAGCGATGATTCCAGTTTCAACCAAGTTGGTTAAACCTGGTTCAAAATATTTTTTATTGAGAGCCAAGGGTGATTCTATGAATGAGGCGGGAATAAATGATGGCGATCTAATATTAATTAAGCAGCAACCTACTGCTAACAATGGGCAAAGTGTGGTAGCATTGATTGATGATGAAGCGACTGTTAAGGAATACCAGCATAAAGGACAGTTCGTAACTCTAGTGCCACGGTCGAATAATAGAATTCACCAACCAATTATTCTTACTCAAGATTTTCATATCCAGGGCATAGTTGTAGCCACAATCTCTAAATCTACCTTTATTTAACCATTAAGCCATATTGTAATGAAAACATATATTATTGGATATGATTTGAACAAGTCAGGTCAGGATTATCCAGAATTAATTAATAAAATTAAAAGCACTTTTGATACTTGGTGGCATCACCTTGATTCCACGTGGATTGTGAAATCTAATTTCAGCGCAGCGCAAATTAGAGACTTTTTAATTCCTTTTATTGATAGTAACGATGAACTACTTGTTGCCAGCCTTAAAGGTGAATCTGCATGGACTGGCTTTAACGAAAAAGGTTCAAAGTGGCTAAGGGACAATATTCAACCCTCATAATACAATATCAGGAACGTTATACATACTTAAAATTTTATTCTTATGGCAAGATGCACAGCACCAAGATATGGACATCGTACAGCAAGCGGGGCAGCAGCATGTCCTGCTTGCGGTAGCAAGTATGGGCGCTACAGCGGTTACAGTAGTAATTACGGGTCTAATTCATACTCGTCTTATTCCTCCTCTTCGACAAGCAGTGTAGGCAGTCGAAGCAGTGGTAGTGGAAATAGTAGAAGCGTAAAGCCACGCTGGTCGCGAGCGGGTTCCTCGATTTATTACACGCCCTCTGAGGTGCAAACACTTACGCCAATCCGCCGAACAGTGGAAGAACGAGCGGCAGTTCCTGACCTTCGGGACGTCTTTCTATGCCACGCGTGGGATGATCGACAAGGCGCAGCTAAGGAGCTCCACGATTTGTTAGTGGCAGCTGGTGTGAAAGTTTGGTTTAGCGAGAAGGATCTTGGACTTGGCGTGCCTATGATGCGCGCAATCGACAAGGGCTTGTCAAATTCGCGTATTGGGCTGGTGCTTGTAACCCCTGCGCTGCTGCGCCGCCTCCCGCAAGAAGGCATTGCAGACAAAGAGCTGTCGGCACTTTTAGCCAGAGACCAGCTCATTCCAATTGTACATAATACAACATATGAAGAGCTACGCAATGTCAGCCCCCTGCTCGGTTCAAGAAGTGGCCTAAGTACGGTAGAAGAGCCAATGTCTGATATCGCGGCCAAGGTGGCTGAGCTAGTTGCACTCGAATCAATATGCACTGCAACCTAACTTGAGTGAGGATCGTAATCGTTAGACAAATTATACTTGGGTTAACCTTGCTACCAGCATCAAATCTTTGGCAAAATTATTCGTAAACGTGCCTAATAGGTCATCGTTTTAAGGACACATTTCCGCCAAAAGCTTCCAATCGCCTAAGAATTGGTTCGAGAAAACTCCAGTAAGGGAGACCACATTTGAATGCTCCGAATTTTTGCTGCATTTCGTGTTTTTGATTCGCTGAAACCCTTGACCGCACTGCAATAAAAAAACCTTGATTCTCAATAGGTCACGTATAAAAAGTGTTGAAGCCAGTCCCCCGCTTCCCGGACAAATCAATTATTCTTCGGCAGCGCCATTAAACCATGCTTTATCAAAACTAATTGTCTCACTCTTTGGACGTTTTTCTTTTGGCAAAAGATCTATATCAACCTTTACAGGAATGTCAGAAGCCAAACCTGCGACGAAGCAACTTCCAACGGATAAAATAGGAATAGATTCGAAAGATAATTTGTCTAAATAGGCTATCGTTTTCTCTATCGCTTTTATATCATTATCGTTGATTAATCTGTGAATAAAATAATTATGCAGTTGAGATATGATTGTAGAAGAAATGTCATACGGCCTCTGGCTTGCTATTGTTAAAAAAGTACTGAATTTTCTTCCTTCTTTAATTAGTTCTTCAAATGTTTCAAGTCTATAATCTTTCCAAGTTTCACTCTCTCTTTCTGAAAACGATGAAAGAATGTTGTGTGCTTCATCAATGATAATATGTAGTGATTTGTTTTCGAAATCGCCGCGCTCTTTATGTTCATCGTAGAGCTGCTTTGATATAATTAGTGGCAAGGTTTTTTTCATTTCTAAATTGACATCTTTGAGATTGATTACTTCCAGATTGGTGGTTCTTGGCTTTGGATTGTTGCTTTCAATTGTAATTAGCTTTTCTAGCATTTCAAATTTCTTAAACATTCTTCCGATCAGTGGCCGAAGGTGTTCCTGATTGGAGTAACCATTAATTATTTCATGATAATATTGGGATAGAATTTTAAATTTTATTTTTCCAAGATTTGACAAGTCTAGGGCAATCTCATCTAGTTTGGGAAAGGCAGATGCTAAGACACCATGAATATTGGAATTTGCATATACGGAATCGATGTAATACGTTTCTTGATTGCTATGATATTTTAAATCTCCGGCTTCTAGAATTCGTAATATCCCGCTGATAATAGATTGACCTGGCTCTTCGATCTGCCTCAAATGGTTAAATAACTCTGTAAATATTGATACTGATAAATGTGCGTCTCCTTTTTGCAGAATATCCTGAACTAACTTTTGGATATTTTCCAAAGATCTGTTCTCAAAATCTTCTTCTAAATACGCATTTTTAAGTGCTCGGTTCAAAAATGGCTTTTGCGTTTTCTCGGTTGCCTCCAGCAGCACCGAAATAACTTCCAGTCTTTCTATGTTCGATTGTTTAATACCAAATTTATCCCCCGAATCTGACCTTGTCGATAAATTATACACTTTTTTAGTTCTACTGATCAATTGGTCTTTTCCATATTCTCCATTAAAATCAATGATAATAAACTGCGAATTCGTATTAAATAGTTGGTTGTTTACATTTTGTTCAAACAGAGATGTAAAAACTTTCGCTAACGTATTCGATTTTCCGCTCCCGGTATTCCCGAAAATTCCAATGTGGCTTGCAAATAACTTACAAATTCCAATTTGTATTTGCTGAGAAGGCTCCTCGGTTAGTTTGCCAATTGTGATCGTTTTATCTGTGGCTTTGTAAAATTGATGAAGGTTGTTATATTCCTCTTTGTTTAACAAATAGCATTCATTATCGATTAAGGGCATCTCTTTGATGCCTTGCCTAAATCTGATTCCGTCAAAATGACCAAATAGAGATACATCCAAAAAGCGAGCTATTTTTAATTCTTCTTTTTGATACTCTTCATTATAAATTTTTTCTTTAGTGATGTATTCACCTTCCACTTTTCCAATGATTTCAATAAACCCTTTCGCAATCTTGATATAACTTCCAACTGATACGTTTTTAATAATTTTCCCTTTGTAAGATAAGTGCGAAAGATTTTTATCTTTTTTCACCTTGATCTTCACCTTTCGGCCTTCGACTGATGAAACAGTGCCTATGATAAAGATTGAGTCCTGCAAAAGTGCAGCCTGAACATTTAAAGGAATATTCATTTTGCTTATGATTTATTAAGTACGACTTTTTTCAATACTTGAGTGGTCAGGTAATCTAGTGTAAATTTATCAGTGTCGTTTTCAGGGCAATAAACTTTAATATTGGGATGATAATCGCAATCTAGTTTTGCATTCATTTTCGATTTGCTAGGCAGCGAACAGAATATCAATATTCTAAGTGTAGGATTTGATTTTGCTGCTCGCAGTGTTATTTCCCGAATGTGTTTGTCCTCCATTGAGAAGCCGATAACAAAAAGTGCTGAATTCTCTTTCTCTAATTCACTCGAGTATAACCTAAGTAATTCTGAGTAATAGACCGTTAAAACCGTTTCAAGATGTTTAGCGATCTCAGGATTTACGACGAGTATTTCTTTATATCCCAACGAAAATTGATCACCCGTTTTTGTCAACAAATTAGCATCAAGGTGATCAAGCCTGTGTGACAGCATTATTTTTTCATCAGTTTTGTGTTTTTGCCAAGTAAGCGATCCGTGAATCTTGATGATGTTAAACAGGGGGATTTCTGATATATGTTCATAGTGAAGACTCCTCTGGAATATGCCCTTTTTATAATTTGCTAGGCCAAATGTAGGCGTGAATTTGCCCGAAAATCCATCATTGTACTCCATCTGCAAATGCTCCAAGATTGTTTCAATTAATACGTCGATGTTCGTTGTAAATATGTTTATCTGTTTACTAAGCAGTGTACTTTTTCTGGATAGGAGAATTTGGGATAAACTTTGAAAAAATTCTATATAGTTGGACTTTGTTTTTTGAAAATCTGTATTAGTCGAAAGGTTACCCCGCAAAACATCCTTGTTTGGTAGCATTACTTTGCTGAAATATTCCTTGTACTTTATTTCTTTGTCTGCAATATTCAAGGCTTCATTGAGATCTTTTTCAATATTTCCTAGCAGGGGCAGAAATGGATATGAGCATCCTGCCCCCGTCAAAAAGTTTATGTGCGAGCTTTGGATGATTTCAGATATTTCCTGAATCGTTTGGGGTTCCATATTATAAGGGTTATATTCAAAAATACAATATACGATTAGCGTGTGAACTTTAAGCTAGTTTATTCCTTAGAATCTGTCAATAGTTAAACTGGAAAATTGCCCTAGTAAATAAATACGCTTATTATGATAGTTCGGACTACATCTTCCTCTTGTAAGGGTTATTTTCAGGACTAGACATCCGTCAGGTGGAGAGAGGGGGTCGCGCCCTTTTTAGGTACCAACTACAGGCTTTAGCCTGAAAATTACTGCAGCGTCTTTCCTATAATCAGATAGGCTCACCATCATTGACTCAACGTCGAATGAAATTAGGATACAATCGAACTGGCAGAATCATGGATCAATTGGAGGCCGCAGGTATTGTTGGTCCTAATCAAGTCAACAAGGCTAGAAATGTAATAGAGGCGGAATTGGATCGGTTGCTGGTGAGGTTAGGTTAAGAGAAATCGTACTTTTATACAGACAGGTAAGAAAACGAGAGGAATAAGCTATTTGAAAACTTGTCAATTATTTGACAATCGGCATTTATAATTTGTTGATTAGCATATACTAGGGAGTGCCTGTTCTGGGCACAAAAGATCGTCTGAATTAGGCGACCTTTTTTTATGCCATTCTCAAAATTCTCAAACAAAGCCTCTTTGCAGAACGATTATTTTCAATCAGTTTGATGATTTATGACCAAAGATATTCCCAGCATCTTTGCGGTATCAGCCCGGCTAATCAATGGATTTGCACCCTCTGCTTCCGATGGAATTGGCTTTATCTCACTAAGCAGTTCCCTGACTTCCTACTTAATCCACCTACGAAAATCTTCCACCCTCAACCGGAAATATCACTGATGGAGCTAAAATCGCGATATACGCGCTAATGATGAAAACCACTTTGTTATCCGTTCAGCGGACTCTTCACTACCTGATTCTCCTACTTTCAAATGGCTTTGGTAAGGATTTAAAAAAATTACTCCATTTTCCTGGTGACCTTTTCATGATTTATACGATTTAGTGTTAAACAGGTAATATTATGCCCTGTCGGAAATCAGCAAGATTACTTACACTTTTATCTTTTGCATGTTGGGTATGCTTTTTACTTACTGCATGCAAAAAGGATAAAGCACAGCAGGAAGAACTGCCGGTATTAAATACCTGTAAGTCCGTAGGAGCAACAGCCGGATTACTTTCCCCCAGTAATGAGTGGTATAAGTATCAATCCGGCGGAGGAGTTACAATTAAAATACTCCGTAAAGATGAGGGATTAACAATAACCCTTACCGATGTCTCTTATCGCAATGGAATCAAATATAACGTACGTGATTTTTATGATGATCCGAGGCTTGATCATACATAAAATCACAAACGCGAAATAATTAACAGATCTGATAACATAAAAATCAAAAAAATGAAACGATACCTACACATCAGTATGACAGTCCTGTTGGGCATGTTCCTGCTCAGCGCCTGTAAAAAGGAAGCAACCCATCAGGAAGAGGAAGAACCGGGAACGAATAAAATAACCCTGACCAAGGCCGCCGACGCCATAGGCGATTGGACATTGTACTTAGATGCCGCCTTAGCCGACCGGCCGGAGATATGGGCAGATATAAACAACAACCGGGTTAAAGACAATGGTGAATCTATCGCCAATTTTGGCAGCGAGTATGCTAACCGGAACAGTTTTTCTCTGGGCGCCTCCAAAACCATTGGACTGTATGGCCGGGTTACCATACTCCATTGTCACGATAACGAGTTGACGGCTTTAGACGTATCCAAAAGCAACACATTAGTAGAGTTGTATTGTCTGGGCAATAAATTGACGACTCTGGATGTATCAAACAACTCAGCTTTGGAAAAGCTGAGTTGTTTTGGTAATAACTTAACGGCGCTAAATCTGTCTGGCAATACGAATATCAAGTCTGTCCAGGTGTATGGCAATCAAATTTCGGCCGCAAATATGACACAGCTTATCAATAGCCTGCCTGCGCGTCAGGCGGCGGATGATGCCAAGTTATATGTACGACAAGCAACCGATAACAACAGCCGGCCTACGGCTACCGATATAGCCACCGCCAAAACCAAAAACTGGAAGCTGTACGCTCTGGAAGGAGCGAGCTGGACGGAACTGTAACAAAGCGGCCGCAGGCGAGCAAATATGTTGCTACCACTTCCCATAAGTCCATTTCAGGGGAGCTGGGGTAACGCCTATCGACGTTTGACCTGCACGCTTAAGACACATTAGAACAAAAAATAAATCACGTATAACCTAGCTATTGATCCAAAAGAATACATGGCCGCAACCAAAGCGTTAAGCAGAATGGTGGAAGAAGACAAGTTAAAACGAGCTGGCCCTGGCAAATACTATAAGTCTAACCCTTCTCCTTTTGGTGAGTTGAAACCAGCGGAGGAAGAACTACTTAGGCCCTATCTGTTCAACAATAGCAAGCGCATCGCTTATATTACCGGCCACACACTGTATAACAGGTTAGGACTAACCACCCAGATACCTACAACAATTCATGTAGCCAGTCGGGATAAAAGAATCACGACTAAAGTTGGGAACCTGAAAGTCAAACCGGTGAAGAGCTATATGGATGTAACTGACGAGAATTATCAGATACTGGAACTGCTGGATGCCATCAAGGATTTTAAAGATATACCAGACAGAGACACCGAAAATGCGCTGTTACGACTTCGGCAATTGTTGAAAGAATTAGATAAAAATAAACTCCGCCAATTAAGCATTGCCGTTTTAAATTATCCTCCAAGAACCAGGGCATTAACAGGAATACTTTTGGAATGGATCGGAGCAAAAAATGACTTAATTAGACCAATTGCAAACAGCCTCAATCCCTTATCAGCCTATAACTTTGCCATTCCGCAAAATATATTACCGACAGCTGCAAAATGGAAAATTAATTAGAATGACACTACATGAGAATGAGATATTGTTTAGGCAGGCTATACAGGCTATCACGCAACGAATGGATGAACAGGGAATAGCAATACCAGAAGTATTTATTGAAAAAGACCATTGGGTAACACTTGCGCTACAACTTCTTTCGACATATTACAGCTCGTATTGATATCTTCCCGTTAGGTATATCATTGTAAAAAACTAACTCCCATTACTATACGTATTAAAAAAAATATCGGAAGTGAAACGGATATTTTTTTTAGAGCGGTACAAAATTTTGAAAACTACTTTCTCTTTGATATGTTGAAAATTATTACTGATCTACAGCATGTATTTATTGATGACATTTTGTTGTTCCTACGATATACGAACATTAAATCAAACGCACCGACATGTTAAAAATATACTTCAGCCTGGTATTATCTATCGCACTAGCACTAGTAAATATTACCGTATCTGCCCAGATCACATACTACTCTCCTTCTCATTATAATGCTACCTTTTATGAGCAACCGTCCAGTGCACGATCTGCGGGAATGGGGTTAACAACTGTCACGCTGGACGGCATAGAAACTGCTTTTTATAATCCTGCCAGCATCAGCCCCGTAACAGAAAAACTGAATGTTCATCTCAACTATGCTTCCGGAGGTGGACCGCAGATGCTTCTTAAGCCCAAGTTCTTATTTGCAGGTCTATCCTATAAAATAACAGATAAGCTCACAGCAGGTGCACATATCATGCATTGGCACACCAATAAGCCCGTTTGGAAACCCATTATCGGTACTTATAACGAATCGGTTTCCAGGTCTTCCGAAAATGCTTATGCGATTCATGCAGCCTATCAATTTCTTCCAGGTTTGCATATAGGAGCTTCCGGAACTTATCTTACAAAGCAATCAGTACCCGGAACGAATACTGCCACCGATATGATTCTTTCGTTAGGAGTAATTTACGACAAAGAAATTGAGCTATTCTCTTCCCCTACAATAACCAACCAGCAAATACGTCTGGCTGGCAGCTTCGTGAATGTTTTGATGAAAAATAAGACCACCCAGCGATACCTTACGCATTACCATTACCGTGATGTTCCCATCCACGTTTATTTAGGTGGCGCCTATAAACTTTCGTTACCATTTAATGTGCCAGCTGTACAGAAATTCAAATATTTTGACGAAACGCCAAATCTGGTAGACCTCGGTCTGCACCTGCAATACAGGGAAGTGCTTGCCGGCAAAGAACCACAGAATGATAATCATAAAAACAATTCACATATTGCTGTAGGTGCAGAAGCCTGGTTCATGAAGCGGGTAGCGTTTCGAATGGGGTATTACTTCGAAAAGAGACCTACCGGCGGGTCGTGGGCTACCGGCAATAAACGCGGATTCACCTGGGGATATGGAACCCTGATCCCTCTGTACAATCTCTCGGACGGAAAAATACCAGTAAACGCAGAAGTTAACTTTGTTACCGGAAGACTTTTAAATGAGCTATCAAATGTTATGACTAACCCCGCAGTCTTCAAAGACAACAGATTCATGTTCTCAATGGGCGTGAATCTGAAATGGGCGAAATAGAAATTACCGGCAATACGGATGACTGACAAAATGCACAACCTGATGATAATATATTTAATCATCAGGCGGTCATCGGGATGCACAAACAGTAGATGATTATATAGCTAAGGAGTGCCTGTTTAGGCACAACGGAAAAAATGATGTCATTTTACCGGTAACGCTTTTGTGATGATGCTCATTTGCAGCGGCGCTCATTTAAGCAACGTAATAGTGTATGATATTTCAGTCAGACGGCTTACCCTTTTATTTCAGTATTAAGTTGGTTAGTCCACTTACTATAACCACAGCTAACTGCTTTGCACCTAAATTCTCCATTGCTATTACAGATTATTCTCGCACTTCTTTCTGATGTGGCACAGTGTATTGGTACATCGTAATCTTTTTCGACCATCTTTTTCAAATTGATTCAGGTAGATCATGCCGATAGTCATCTAACGACAAAAGCTGGTCGAATCAATCCCCCATAAATCGCACCGAATAATTTTCCGAAATAGAAAATTGAATTTCCGAACTAGTAAACTCAAACGTTTCGACGACTTACAACTTTGCATATCCTAATTATAGGTTAAAATTTTATAAAAAGAATACAATGTTGAAACTTAAGTTGCTTAGTTCGTATATGCTATTGACTTGTTTGATGTTCTCTTCAAGCCTATTGGATATGCAAGGTTTTGCCCAATCAAAACAGGTCGGAACAATAAACGGCAGAATATTAAATGCCGATCGCCAACCGGAAGAAAATGTAATTGTATCGCTGGTACCATCCGGCAAACAAACCATGTCGGATGACAATGGTTATTTTCAATTTAGAAATATCCCATTCGGACAATATACCATTTCGGTTAAATCATTAGGTGTAAAGGCGCCGCCGGTTGTTTTTGAATTGAATACTGAAAAGCTTTCGATAAACGATATCCAACTGGAAGATGATGCAACAATGTTGGATAAGGTAATCGTATCATCGTCTTACCGACATATTAATAAAAACAGCAACCAGGTGGCAAGAATGCCCCTTTCTTATATTGAGAACCCACAGAATTATGCGGTAATACCTAAAGAATTATTACAAACACAGTTGGTAACAACAACCGAACAAGCTCTTATCAACATTCCGGGCGTAAGTAATCTCTCTATTGCAGGAGGTAGTGGCGGTTCCACATTAACCTTTAAATCGCGTGGTTTTTCCAGCGGTTCCATCATGTACAGAAATGGTGTATCTACAGGTTATGTATCATTGACGGACGTATTTAATGTTGAAAGAATAGAAGCCATTAAAGGTCCTTCGGCTACTTTATTTGGTGGCAACCAGGGCGCATCCTACGGCGGTGTTTACAATTTGATTACTAAAAAACCGCTGGAAGTAACCAGGGGTGAAGTCTCTTTTACCACAGGAAGTTATGAAATGGCAAGAACAACAATTGACTATAATACGCCATTGAATGAAGATAAGACTGCCCTCCTTAGGTTTGACGCTATGTATGATACCAGGAACACTTTTCAACAACTTTCACAAAACTCAGTTGGTGTAGCACCTTCCCTATTAATAAAAGCCAACGACAGGCTCACCTTAACTTTTGATGGTTATTATTATAAGAGCGCAAGGCCTATTTATCTTTTCGGGTTTAATCCTCCTCCCGGTGGAACCGGCGGAAACAGTACTTATTCCGGCAACGTAAAAGATCTGAATTTAGATCCCAAAAATGCCTATTTCAATACTGATTTTAATAGTACCCAACAAACCTGGGCTGTAACAGGACAGGCAGCATACAAACTATCGGATCGCTGGCTGTCTCAAACAAACTATTCAATAGCCAGAAGTAATAACAATACAAAATATATCTCGTTATTGGCAAATAAAGCTTCTGCCGCAGATACAACTATTATTACCAGAAACATACTGGACCTTCCCTATAGTCAATTATATACGCAACAGTTTCAGCAGAATTTTATTGGTGATTTCAAAATTGTGGGAATGCGTAATCGCCTGCTGATTGGACTTGACTATTTTAGAACCAATGTAGCTTCATTCAGGGGCTCTGTTGCTTATGATAAGATTCCTATTACAGCCGCACCAGCTCAATTATTAATCAGACAATCAAAAGTGGATAGTCTAACCGTACGGACCAACTACGGTGGTGGCAGAGATATCAATAATAGTTATGGCGCTTATGTTTCAGAAGTACTGAACGTATCGGAAAGATTATTGCTGATGGCCAGCTTACGCATCAACCGGTTTGTAGCGGTAAGCAGTGATTATCAACAAACCTCACTTTCTCCTAAACTTGGCATTTCCTACGAAATCGTAAAAGATGCACTCTCTGTTTATGGTAATTATAACAATGGTTATAATAATGTTAGTCAGACAGACTCAGCAGGAAATTTACTTAAACCACAATATGCTAATCAACTGGAAGGTGGTTTAAAATTTAATGTATTACAACATCGGTTAACAGGTACCATCAGTTTGTATGATATTGAAGTCAAAAATATAGCGCGGCTGGTACCAGGAACCATCTATTATGTACAGGATAATACACAAAGAAGTCGTGGGGTGGATATAGACATCCTTGCAAACCCGGTTGCAGGTTTAAATATTGCCCTGGGTTATGGTTATAATGATATCAGGTATACCGATGATAAAGCAGAAATAGGATTTCTCGATAAAAGAGTGGAAAGCTCGCCTTATCATGCTGGAAATATCTGGGGTACTTATCAGTTTACATCCGGAAAATTTAAGGGATTCGGTATCGGTGCAGGCGGAAATGGCCAAAGCAGTTCCTATGCTAACAATCTAAACACCATTACACTGGATGGATTTTTTGTGTACGGGGCAAGCATATTTTACAATGCACTAAAATTCAGGGTCAGCGCCAAGATAGATAATATTGACAACAAAAAATATTACACCTATAATTCCTGGTTGTTCCCGGGACAACCCAGAATGCTGGCATTTAATATCACCTATAGATTTTAAATCAATAAATAGTTTTAGAATAGAGGATGTATCAAAATACAGCCTCTATTCTATTTAAAGGATTATACATGAGTAAAGGAAAAAAGAAATCCCTGTTTAGCCGCATTAACGCATGGCTGCATCTTTGGCTGGGAATATTTGCAGGCATTATAATTGTTTTTGTTGCTTTAACAGGAACCATTGTGGTGTATGGTGACGAAATCATAGAATGGTCGGCCGGAAAAAATCGTTATGTAGAACAGGTTAACGCTCCACGTTTACCCGTTGAAACGCTGATGAAAAATATCAGAACAGCTTATCCGCAGGCCAGGCTGTCAGAAGTAACTATTCATAAAGATCCGGAAAGATCAGTACGCTTCAGGGTTTTTGCTCCGGGAAAGGGATTGGCTTTTGTCTATGCCAATCCTTATACAGGTGAGATACTGACATACGATAGAACTGCCAATTTTTTTTATATTATGGCGCACTTGCATGCCTCGTTTTTGTGGCATGGCGCTGGTGAATGGATTGTAGATATAGCAACCATCATTTTCTTGATTGAAATTATTTCAGGCATCATTCTCTGGTGGCCGGCAAAATGGAATAAACACACGCGCGATGCCAGCTTTAAAATTAAATGGAAGGCCAGAATAAGACGCGTCAATTACGACCTGCATAATGTATTAGGCTTTTATTCCTCTATTCTGGCTTTAATACTCACAATCACTGGTCTTCTTATCGCGTTTCATCCGGTAGCGGAATCTACCATAAAACTTTTTGGCGGAGATCCGGAAACTGAATGGCAGAAAAATTTGCCTAAGAACGATTCTACAAAATCAGTTTACCCAATTAATAAAGTTGTCGATCAGGAATTTGCCAAACACCCAAAACAAAAAGTTGGACAAATATGGTTATATAACCTGGATGCATCAGGTTATTATACAACGGTAACAGCTTCCAACGTGGGATTAAAAAGTGCGGAAAGCCCGGAAATTGTTTTTGTTGATAAATACACAGGCAAAGAAATTCAGATTCCTGCTAAAAGCCACAAGACTGAATATATTGAAAATGTTGTGTGGCAGTTGCATATGGGAACCTGGATGGGACCGGTTGGCAAATTTTTTACTTTTTTTTGCGGACTTATCTGCACCTCACTACCCATAACCGGATTTCTGATCTGGTGGCTAAAAGGGAAGAAAAAGAAAAAACCAGCCATTCAATCTGCTCAGCAAATTCAAGTTAAAAACAGTATTGCCTGATGGCATTGATAGTATTTATATTCTTCATCCGGCAACGTCTATAATCGGATAGGCATGAAAGTTGATTCAGATAATGAATCGGCAGAGGCATTATACAATAGAGTGTACTGCGGCTATACGATGCATGACCAAAATCATATATGCCGGCTATCTTAGTCAGGCAAATACATGCGCAGCTTCCGTACCATTGCAAATGAAGGGGAATTAAGGATTAGTGCGATTCTGCAACACTTATAAATACTCTTTCCAATGAAGAAGATACTTGTTCCAACCGATTTTTCAGCAACTGCCACAAAGGCTGCCGAATATGCGCTTGCCATAGCTGAAAAAGCAGGTGCAGAGATCATCTTACTGAACGCATTCCTGGCAGGCGATTTTACTTTGCCGACAGAAGCGGGTGTGCTTGAAAAGTATTATGTGGGTATCCAGGACGAAATAAAGAAACAGTTGGACGATCTCCGGCAACATTTTGAAAAAAGTTCCAACGTTAAGATTATCACCAGGATGTATAACGGCGGTACAAAAGATGCTATTCTGAAGTGTGCTGCGGATGAAAAAGCCGATATGATAATAATGGGAACGCTTGGAGCAAGCGGCCTGGACAGGATACTTTTTGGAAGTAACGCCTCAGCAGTCATCGGATCCTCCACCATTCCCGTGCTGGCGATACCTAAAAATGTAACCTGGAAAGGATTGAAAAATATATTATTTACCACCCGCGATTTCGACGATCATCAGCGGATCGATCCGGTTATTGAACTGGCTAGATTAGAAGATGCCCTGGTACATTTCGCTGTACACATTAATACCAACGAAAAAGATTCCGTTAATTACCTCGAATACGGTAAGATGTTAAACGATTATGAGCAGGTATTTCCGGACCTATACAGCGACGTGAGATTTAAAACCACACTGTTGGAAGGAAAAAAATTCGATGAGGCGGTAGATAGATATTTAAAAGAGCACGATATTGATATGTTGGTGATGACCACACATAAAAGAGGTTTCTGGGATAGCCTGTTCAATCGCAGCGTGACAAAAGAAATGGCATACCATCTGACTGTACCGTTACTGGCGATACCGGCAGAGTAACTTATGTTTATCTATAAAATTATTTCCACATGAAAAAGTTCCTTGCTGTTTTCGATGGATTCAAATTATCTAAAAGCACACTGGCTTACGCCCAGGAGCTAGCCTATACCGTAGACGCTCACCTGGTGGGAGTTTTCCTCGATGAATTTGTCTATCGTAGTTATAGCATTCATGAGGTCTATGAAAACTACAACTCCCCCGAAAAGGTTATAAAACAACTGGATGAAAAGGATCAGAAGAAAAGAGATGAAGCCGTGAGTCAGTTCGAACGGAGTTGTGCTAAAGCAAACATTAGTTTTTCTGTTCACAGAAATAAAAGCATTGCGCTGCAGGAACTGAAGCGTGAGAGCATGTTCGCCGATCTGATCATCATCAATGAAAACGAAACATTTACCCGTAATAAGGAGAAACCACCAACACGATTTATTAGAGAATTGCTGGCCGATGTACAATGCCCGGTATTTGTGGTGCCGGCAACCTATAAGCCTATAGAAAAGATAACTTTATTGTACGATGGCGGACCTTCATCGTTGTACGCGATAAAAATATTCAGCTATCTCTTTGGTGTATATAATGATGTGTCCGTAGATGTGTTGACAGTGAAAGATAATAAAGACCCTCTACGATTGCCTGATAATAAATTAATGAGGGAATTTGTGGGACAGCATTTTCCAAAAGCTAAATATAAAATCGTAAAAGGTGAAGCTGAAGAGCAAATTCTTAATTACCTTCAGCATCATAAGGAAAATGAGCTGGTGGTATTAGGCGCTTACCGTCGTAGTGAACTGTCCCGCTGGTTCAAAACCAGTATGGCCGATGTACTCATGAAAGAACTTGATATACCACTTTTTATCGCACATAACAAATAAGCCGTATGTTTTACGAAGAATTATATACTGAACTAGGCAGATTATTTTACAGGATTGCTGCCGTAGATGGAAAAGTAACCGACGCAGAGAAGGAGGCGCTGCAACAGCTTATCGAAAGTCGCTGGAAACCGCTCGAAAGTTCCACCGATGCATTCGGCACCGATAAGGGTTACATGATCAGTTTTGCTTTTGATTATGAAGAGGCCGAGAAGAATTCCGGCAACGGTATCGCCGATTTTGAAAGTTTTTACCGGCAGAACGAGGAAAAATTCACTCCAGCCATTATAGATAACATTCTCACAACCGCCAAAGAAATAACTTCTGCTTTCCGTTCCCAAAACAAAGCCGAGCATGAAATACTGGTAAAGCTAACGGGATTGTTTGATAAATAAATTCGGATCAGTTCAATCAGTTTAATTCAGCTTCCAGTCGAGGCGCAAACCAAAATTGGTAAAAGGAGGGTCTTTTCTTACAGGGTTTTCCTTAATATGCGCATAGGCTTGCCGATGAATAAAATCGAAGGCCAGGTCGAAGGGGAGTTTATGGTTTGACAAATGATGTATGGGAATATTCAGCCCGAATCCAAAAGTCAATCCACGTTTATACGGCAGCGATAGTACCCTGCTTACGTTAAAACGTTCTTTATCACCCTCGCGTTTCTCATACAGGTAACCTATTCGCAATGCCAGTAATTGCGCCAGCCATACTTCTGCACCAATATTATATCCCCATTTTCCATAGCCTGCATTATTGTCTTTGTTCAGGAAGTTAAGGTATTGCACCTGGAACAGTAGATCTACCTTTTCTTTATTATCTCCTGCTATTGCATTGGCAAACTCTAGCCAGGAAGCCGGTAAATCGGAAGTATATGCACCTCCCAACCGTAGTTGACTTATAAGCGGGAAAATATTGGCTGAGTTATCGAACTGCCATTTTATATCGATAAAAGTAGCGTTATCCAGACTGATGCCCGTTTGCAAACGCTGATTGCGGAACGAAGCATGTTTTATCCAACTGACTGGCATTTCATATTGTAGGCCGAGCCCTAGCATGAACGAGCGGAAATAACGGTTATCACCATACAGATGATTAAAATAAGTGCCGTTGATACCAGCGCGTAATCCTTCCTTAATCGTATAGGCAGCGGTTGCAGTAAGATAACTTTCTGCTACATCGATAGCATCGCCTTCCGTAGCAGTAGAAGGAATATGGTCGGGGTATATACTGAGAAAATGAAGGCGTGAGAACCCCAGCGACCATTTATCGTTAAGATGATAGCCTATGCCTGCGTAGTCGATATGACTTCTTTTTTCATGTCCAATAGGTTTAACATAAGAAAAGCCTGTTTGCAGTTTGTCCTTCATGGCTCCCAATCCAGCAGGGTTTAAATGAATTTCCTGTATAGAGGCCGCGCCAGCCACTCCCGCCTGTCCCATAGCTTCCGCCCTGGCGCTTACAGGGTGAAAATATAATCCGCGTATGCTTGATTCATATACCCTCAGCTCTATCTGTGCAGTGAGTATTCCGCTCATCAGGGTCATCGAGACCAATAAAAAAAATCGTTTCATAAGCCTTAGTAAATAAGAGTTAGAGGTAGAAATAATGTTCGGATAAATGTCAGTCGTTTGACGAAAGCCTGCAATACATAATTTGATGTAGTGGGAGTGCAAAACAAATCCAAGCATGATATGCTGGTAAAGTTGGTGGGGTTGTTTGGTAAATAAATTCGATTTAATTCAGCTTCCAACCTAGATGTAAACCAAAATTGGTAAAGGAGAGTATTTTCTTACGGGTTTTCCCTTAATATGTGCATAGGTTTAGGGTCCTTTATTACAATAACTTTCATTTTCTTTTCACCTTTCACTATATCCAAACCCTGCAGTTGCAATGATTTTTTTACATCCGCCCAATCAGTCATTAATGCTTCAAAAGAAATATCAATATTTCCCGTTATTCCAGTTTCATCAAGAAGAGGTAAATCTTTTTGTACCAATCCGGATTTTGCAGAAATCACACTAATCAGGAATTGAACGGGAATATTTGAATAAGAAAAACCAATTAAAGAATTTCCGTCTCCTATTTTTGGGCCACCTTTTGTTTTCAAATTTTCTTTGGCAGCTTCTGTAGCTATTAATTTCAAATAGGGCATTTTTCTTATTTCAATATTCACATCATACTCAAAAAAATTTGTCAAGTCCCGCTGCATTATTTTCATCTTGTACTCAACATTTCTTTTTTTTAGTGGAGTCACCAGGCTGTAACAATACTTCCGCCTTAAAGACTGCCACGCAGATCGAAATAAGGAATCGTCTTCAATTTCTACAATTGGAGAATAGCAATAATTACCATAATGCGATGTATCACTCACAAGCCAAAACATTTTTCCTGTATAAGCCAGCCTATATAAGTCTGACAATGACCAACCTAATACTTGCAACGGCCAACTTCTTCTCACATATTCATCCAAATTACCACTAAGAACAGGCATACCCACTTGCCACTCAGATAGCAACGATCTTTGTAAAAACTCATCATCATCACCTCCATTCCCGTGGGTAAGAAATGGTTTCTCCGGAACTAGTGCAGATCGTCTGATTTCATAGCTACCAAAACTATGGTCTTCAAATTCAAAGTCCCTCTCTTTAATAAGTGATATTACATTTTCCTGGATAATATCTGTTGAAGAAGTAATAGCTTTAACAATACCATCTTTATCCACCCAAATTACATGAGGGACTCCATCGATCTTGAACTTATTAAAAAGAACTGTATCATATACAACTGGTAACCTCAGGTTATGCTTTTGCCGGAATTTCTCGTAAACAGGCCGAATAAGATCATGTTCTTTACCAATCAGAATAAATTGTACCTTATCATTAAATTGATCTTGCAATTCATTGATCTTGGAAAAACTTAAAAAGCAACCCGTACAGCCTATAGCAAAAAAATCAAGTATAAAAGGCCTCCCTCTAAGGTCTCCAAGGGACACTTTCTTTTTACTAAAATAACTTATGTCCTCGAGAAGGAAATCAGGAATAGGCTGTCCAATAATAGGGTAATCTTTTGCTTCAAGTTGAGCTTGTATGTCGAAATGAATAATGGAAAAGGCTATTATGAGCAGATAATGTACAAAAAAATTCGGTTTCATCGTGAAAATTTTAATTACACATCTCCTTCTTTTTCATAAAGAAAAAGGGGACGTCAAATCAGTTTACTATCAATAGCCGAAATTTTGTATTAAATTGGAGTTTAATAAAATTTCACTTTCAGGAATAGGATATAAAGCATCAGTAGATGACCAGTCCGGCTTTACTACTCCCAGAACCGCATCAGAGCGATCTGTTCGCTTCAAATCTAACCAGCGATGTCCCCATTCTGTAAATAATTCCACTTGACGCTCCTGCTCAATAGCCGATAATAGGCTGGCTTTATCAGCAGCCGTCGTATTTAGCAATCCAGCACGAGCTCGAATTTCATTAATGTCGGCTTGTGCACCGACTATATTATCTTGTTGAGCCCTTGCCTCTGCCCTGATAAGATATTGCTCAGCAATCCGCAAAACCACAGAGTATTCTGCACCAGTGCCATTAGCTGAGTATTCTTTATATTTAGTCGGAAAATAGAATGTACCATTTGTATTTGTAACAGACCCAACCCATTTACCTTTTCTCTCATCCCCTGATTCAAAAGCATCAAACATTTTCTGGCTAAGTGCTGAATAGGTTGGAGTTCTTAAAAAAATATTCCCCTCATTCGTGTATGTACTATTAAAAGGAGGAATTATTTGCCAAATAACTTCATCACTATTTTTTAGAAAAACCTCATCGAGATTCACCAGGCTATACTTAGAGTTTTGTTCAATCACAGTTGTTGCCTGATTTTCTGAATTAACCCAATCTCTGTTATATAAGTAAACTCTTGCCAGTAACGCTGTTACCCCCCATTTATTCACACGAACCCTTTCAGGACTTATATAATCTTCAGGCAAAGCATCTTTGGCTTCCAGCAAGTCGGCAATAATCTCTTGATAAACCTGTTGCGATGGAATTCTGGAAACTGTAGAATTAATTTTGTAATCAGTAGTATTGATAAATGGAACATCCCCAAATAAATTCACAAGATAAAAATAGCAGAAAGCACGAATAAATTTTGCCTCCCCCAATAAACTCGATTTTACAGTTTCAGATATTCCCTCCGCACTTGCCAATCCCTCAATAATGGCATTAGCTTTATAAATAAAAGAATAATTATCGCTCCATATCCTGTAAGAATATGAGTTGGCAGGAATAATAGCATTATTGAAAAACTGGTTTATATCTGTAACATTTCCAAACGGAAGCAACTCATCAGATGAAGTAGCTCCTAAAAAAGTCAAGCTGTTCTGACCTCCTCCTGAAAAACTACCACCAAGACTCATTTGATAATAAATGTTAGACATTGCAGCAGTAGCCGTAGCATCACTTGTAAAAACGGTTTTAGCAATTAGCTGTGTTTTTGGAGAGTCAATAGTCACAAATTTTCGGCAGGAGGAGAATATTATTAAAACTGCCAAAATCGCAAAGCTTAGATTCTTATTAGTGTAAATACTCTTTATACAAATTATTTTTTTCATACTATTAGTTTTACAACGTGATTTGAATTCCCGCTGTTATCGTTCTTAGAGGGGGTAAGGCAAAGGGACCGCTTTCAGGATCCAAACCTTCATACCGGGTAAAGGTCAAAAGGTTTTGCCCTTGCAGATAAATCCGACCTTTTACTGTTTTCATCCATCTCTCAGGGAGTTGGTAGGAAATGGATAAGTTTTTTAGGCGAACAAAAGAAGCGTCAACCCAATTAGCATCGCTAAAATCATAGTTAAATTGAGAAACAAAAGCATCTCCATTGGACCCGGAAGTAAATTGCTGAATATCGGAAACATCTCCAGGTTTTTGCCACCTGTTAAGAACCTTTCGGGATTGATTAATACTAAGACCAGGAGGAGAGCCAATAAATACCCCCATTCGTCCTTTTTGTTTTGTAATTTGAAAAAACACGTCAAATTGAAAACTCTTATAATAAAAAGTATTATTCATGCCACCATAATATACCTGTCCGGTTTTAACAACTTTAAGACGATCAACAGATGTAACCGCACCGTCTCCATTCATATCAGCCAGCATGTACAATCCGGTCTGCGGGTCAACGCCCAGAAACATGAAACTTTTACTAATGTCCAAAGGCTCTCCCACCACATATTGATTGGCATAAGTGGATCCTAACAATCCGGGAAATGAGATCAGTTTATTTCTGGGTATAGTTATGTTTATAGAACTGACCCAGCTAATTGATCCTTTTTTATAGTTTACTGTATTCAATTCCAGTTCTAACCCAGTGTTTTCAACAGTTGCAGGTAAATTACTTTGTATTCCTGAAAAGCCCGTAGTTATAGGCAAGGGATAGTTAATTAACTGATTAGATGTACGATTCCGGTAATAGCTGGCAGAAATTAAAATTTTATCGTTCAACAACCCAATATCTATTCCGATTTCAGCCTTTTTATTGATTTCCCAAGCAAACTCAGGGTTCAACAATCGTACAGGATCTAAGCCGCTAATACCTTGATATGCAGGAGTTGACCCGTAAACATCCAGGTACTCATAATCACCAATCTGATCGTTTCCACTGCTGCCATAACTAATCCTTATTTTTCCGAAACTTATTAACGGAATATTATTTATGAAGAATTTCTCTTTAGAGAAAACCCATGCAGTACCTAAAGCTCCAAAGTTCGCAAATTGCTTACCGGGCCCAAATCTGCTGGAACCATCTCTCCTTCCTGTTATATTTAGAATATACTTTCCATTCAAATTATAATTCAATCTTCCAAAAATCGCATTATAGCGATACTCGGAATTAATATAAGATAATACGTCAATATTTGCTGCAGCATTAATATCCCAAATCAGCTCATCACTTGAAAAATCAGTTCCTCGCTGGGCCAATCCCTCTCTGAGAGTTTCTTGAAAAGAAGTTCCAAGCAAGATATTCACCTCCCCATTACCGATTTTCTTTTTCCAGCTTAATTGAGGTTCAATAATCCATGATTTGCTGGAGCTATTGTTAAAAGTCGCGTTAGAATTGGCAGTCGTAATTCCCCATGCCGGATTATAAAAAGTTGACGGTGTGATACTCCTCTCATTATTATGTAGATCGTTGAAAGCTATATTGGTTTTAATTGTTAATCCGGGTAAAATAGCATAGTCCAATACGGCGTTACCAATTAAATTATTCGTTTTGGCTATATAGTCCCGTTTTAACTCGCTTAAAGGATTTTCCCAGGTGGAATTTTCCCAGTTCAAATTCCCGGTCGCATCATAAAGACTTGGAGCATTGGGAGCAAGACTAATGGAAGTTGAGGCTAGATCCCTATTAAAGAGATTATTCCTATCTACAATATAGTTTGCAAGTAGGTTAATTCTAAATTTTTTATTACTTGAAATATGAGTGACAGAAAAATGAGTAGAGCCCTTTTGATATTGAAAGTCGCCAGGAAAGACGGTCCCTTGTTTTTGGTAGGCTCCACTAAACAAAAACTGAGTATTATCGTCCCCACCGGAAATCGAAGCCTGTATATTAGTAAATTCGGCTTGGCCTCCAATAAGTTCTTTTTGCCAATCAGTATAACGTTTTTTATCCCAAGTCCCATTTACATCATAGTTCCATGATTGTGGTGTTCTTCCATCATTTGCAAAGGCCTCATTTCGCATTTCTAAATATTCCTGGGTATTGAGCAAGTCCATCTTTTGAGATACTTCGCTTATACCAGCGGATACGTTTAGATCAAACTGAGTTTTGCCTGCTTTACCTTTTTTAGTTGTAATCAATATGACCCCATTGCCACCCCGAGAGCCATAGATAGCGGTAGCATCTGCATCTTTTAATATTTCAATACTCTCAATATCATTTGGATTAATACTATTTAATGGACTAGCGCCATATCCACCAGGCATTATTTCATTAACAGAATTAGAAGTTAATGTCTGTGACGTATAAGGCACTCCATCGATAATATACAATGGGTCATTACCGGCTGCAATACTGTTTCTACCTCTAATTTGCACATGGAAATTACTTCCTGGAATACCCCCTCTCTGCATAATATTCAATCCAGCTATTCGCCCTTGTAAAGCTTGCAAAGGGTTACTCACAGGCTGCTTTTCTATCGTCATTGCATCCACCCTACTGATATTGCCGGTTGCTTCTCGTTTCTTCATGTTATAATAACCAGCGTTTACGGTAACTTCTTCCATATGAGACTCAGTCAATGAGAGTATAATGGAGATACTAGTAGAAGTTCCCACAGTAATTTCTCTTTCCTCGTACCCTGTATAAGAGATAACAAGCACCTGGCCCACACTAGCATCTATACTAAACTGCCCGTCAACGTCAGTAGATACACCGGAAGTTGATCCCTTTATGCGAATAGAAGCTCCGGCCAATGGATTACCATCAGCATCACGCACTACACCGGTAATAGGCGGTGCGGCTTCTGTCTGATTGACGAGTGTAGGAACAGATGATGCAACCCTGGGTTTACGCGAAATAAAAATCGTCTTATCTGCGATCTCGTATTCAACGGGTTGATCCTTTAAGATCATATTCAAAAATTCCTGAAGGGGTAGGTTGTTGACGGAAAGGGTGATTGTTTTTTTATTGGATAACAATTCCTTCTCACCAAATACAACAAAGCCGGTCTGTTTCTCTACAATGGAGAAAACCTGTTTGTAGGTCAGGTTGCTACCGGAAATGGTGACCTCTTGCGCCACGGTATTAGCATGGGCAGAAACCAGGGTCACAGTGAGTAATAAAATAGTCAACTTCACAGCTAACAGTGTTTTGGTTAGGTCGATGGTTCGACGCCTGGCAGATCGGTCAGGGGACACGACCAGCAGCGGCCGAAACCCGAAAGCCACGCCTTCGCATGAAGCTCTGGCAGGCAAAGCAGATTTTGTCATACCTTTACAGGGTGTTTTGGTTGTAAAAAATAGATTCGCATCATTTGGATCAGCCCAAACATTACCGGAAGCGTTCCAAGCACTTCCGGTTTGTTTTTTTATGAGATAACCTGGTTTAAAAAATTCACTATAAACAGTATACTTCCTTATGGTCTGTATTCACTACGACCATTAAGTTTATTCTATATAAGGATAAAGTGTTTTCGTTAAAATTCTGTCACGGCAGCACTATTAATTTCCTACCTTCTAACTTGTGACGCATGCCCATTTTTCCAAGATTCTTTAATAAATCGTTGAGCGAAACTCCTCTTGTGATTTTACCGGTTATAGCTATATCGGGTATATATTGCTGGTAAACCACTTCAATATCATACCATCTCTCTACCTGTCGCATGATTTCTTCCAATGTGGCTTCTTCAAAATTGAACAACCCATTCTTCCAGGCCATCACTTTGTCAATATCGGCATCAACTATATTTATTTCTTGTTGGGATTGCTGGTTGACAAGCACTTGTTGTCCGGGTTTTATTTTTGTTCCTTTTACCTTCACGCTTCCTTCGAGTAAAGTGGTATTGACCGTAGCTTCATTTTCATAAGCATTTACATTGAAGTGCGTGCCTAATACTTCTACCATTTCACTTTCGTTCACGCTCACACGAAAAGGCATTTTTATATTCTTCGCTACTTCAAAATAGACTTCACCTTTTATTTCTACCTGTCGCGTTTTACCTGTAAACACAGTGGGATAACGAATAGAACTGGCAGCATTCAGCCATACTTTTGTACCATCAGGTAAAGTAACCTGATACTGACGACCTTTCGGTGTGCTCATCATATTATAGGCCATCTCTCCCTTCGTCTCTCCCGTTACATCATATACCAACTCACCGTTTTTTATAACAACCTGCGAGCCATTTTGCAGAGCTATCACACCATTACCCAAACTATCCAACACTACTTGTGAGCCATCGGCCAGCGTGAGAATAGCGCCATCCTTACCCGGAGCAATGTCGATAGTTTGCTGCACTGCGACAGGCTGTTGTGTATTTTTTTTACTAGCGGTCCAGATGTAAGTGCCAACACCAAATATAAAAATGATGGCTGCTGCATATTTTATCCACCGCCTCATCTGGGACGAGATCAGCGTGCGGATACGGTGAGTGGGTTGATCAGTATAGTTCTCTCCATCTGTGGATAGGCTAACAGACGGATTAACTTTAGGTACAATTTGTTGCTGGGTATTTTTAATTTCTTCCAATGCCTGTTGCCAGTAAGCATGATCGTAGGGAACAATATGATTAAGAGAAACGGCTTTCTCATTGGCTAAAAAAATATGAATTTGACTGATCACTTCGCCACCCTGATCTGCATTGATAGCTTCAATTAACAATCGGTAATCTGCAAGCGTAGCTTCACCCTTTTTTGCTTTGTTGAGCAAAACCAGTAAATCATCATGTTGAAGTATAGCCATATGAACAAATTCCGGGTTATTTACGGCCGCTCACGAGCTGCCGTACTATATATGTACGCCGAACAGCAAAAACATACCTATGGGAATAAAAATATTTTTAGTAAAAGATGGTAAATATTAGTTTCCTTAATGGACTTTACGAGTCTGCCACAAGGAGATTTTACATTATAATTGTTAAGACTATGTAATTAGTTTGATAACTTTTTTCTTTCCAACCGCTCCTTCGCTTCAAGCAGAATATCATGGATTTTTTGCTCCAGCTCTTTCTTAGGCGGCAACTCGGTCCAGTATTCAGCTACCATAATACCATCTTTGTGCATTTCCAGGAGTTCGACCTGTTCCCTCTTGCTCTCTGCACACAGAATTAATCCCACGGGTGCAAGTTCGCCTTCTTTCCTTTCGTACCTGTCCAGCCACTTTAAATACAGTTCCATCTGTCCCTTATGCTTTGCCTCGAACCTCCCAAGCTTCAACTCTATCGCAATCAATCTCTTTAAATTTCTATTGTAGAATAATAAATCGAGATAAAAATCCTCTCCGTCGATAATCATTCTTTTCTGGCGCTCAAGAAAAGCAAATCCTCTTCCTAATTCAAGTATAAATGCTTCCAGTTCGCGAAGTATAGCCTGTTCAAGGTCCTGTTCCAACCAAATGTTTTGTAATCCCAGGAAATCGAGGAAATACGGATCTTTAAACGTATTGTGCATTTCCGAATGTTTGGCGGGATTTTGCAAGTTGGCAATGGAAATTCTTTCAAATTCTTTTTGCGTAATCCTTTTTCGTAATTCTCTCACTCCCCACCCCTCTTCTGCAACTCGCCTTGCATAAAACAGTTTGGCTTCATTGTTTTTAAGGGGTAAAACAGCCAGAATATGTGACCAACTCAATTGTCGTGACAGTGTAACGACAATGTCCTGCTCTGTAAACTGCTCCGCAAACTGCAGCATTCTGCGAAGGTTCTTTTCCTCAAAATTTTTTCCGTACTTCTCGACTAATTGTCGTGATACCGTAACGACAATTTGTTCGCCGTAACCGGCCCGCTTATTATGAAGGACGCTTTGGTTAATCCGCTGTCCTATCTGCCAGAACAGTATAGTTAACGCACTATTAACCTGGATAGCAATTTATTGTCGACTTTGCTCAATAAGCACTGAAAGCTCATCAAATAGTGCCTGCTCAATTGAAACGGTTATCTTTTTGTTAGCCATGAGATAGAAATGAAAATATCAGCAAAAATAACTTTTACTCATAGGTTTCAAGAATAATTCGACATAGCTGTTTGTAAAATCTAATTAGGTAAAAATCGTAAAATCAACTATTGAAAATGACAGTAAATCAAAATCATAGGCAGAATGATATCATGATCAGCAAGATATGCTTTGATTGTTTTGGCTGAACGTACGAGTGAATTGCGAACGGTCTGTACAGAGATGCCAAGTTGTTCTCCTATTTCCGCAGATTTTAATCCATTCTCCCTGCTAAGCTGAAAAATTCTTCTGGCCTGGTCCGGCAGTTGTTGAATGGCTTCCTGGATCAACCGGTTGGTTTCATGCAAGGATAATAATTCTTCAAGTTGATTGTCGGATACGTTCTCGTATTGTTGATTGTCCCCGTACTTTTCTTCAAGTACGGAAGATTTTTTGGACAGCCAGCTATAAGACCGGTTGTAAGCAATTTTAAATATCCAGTTCTGCGGATGATCAATATTAACGAGGTTCTCTCTGTCAATCCACAGGTAAAGAAATACTTCCTGGATAATATCCCTAGCTACAGGTTCAGTCCGTACAATCTTAACGATCGCAGTGTACAAAGAAGGAACATAAGCATGAAAAAGTTGTTCAAACGCCTGTTCATCACCTTCAGCGATGCGATTAAAAAGTTCCTTATCTGTATATGTATTGGTTGTCAAAAATGAGTCCTCCACTGATGTTATTCCATCTTTTCTGCCGGCAATTTATTGTTTTTCTTCACCAGTTGTTGAAAGTATCCGCATTTATCCATTACAAATGGAAGATATTATCCAGTAGTAATGGATATAATAGAATATTATTCTCCGGCAATTTCTTTCAAAAATTCATCTGGGTTATACACGGGTAAAGTGGGGATGGCTTCCTTTTGCAAGGTTTTGTCCCTGCTGATAAAATAATCTATTTGATGGTGAATAGCAGTATAGTACTGAATAGCATCTTCAATATCCTTAATCTTAGAATGTAATGCATTCAGCGTAATTTCATGATCGGTATCAATGACAGTAACATCTGCAAGTAAAGTAAGAAGCAATTCTTTTGCTTTCGCATTTCCGTATGCTTTGGCAAGCCAATAACCCATGATCTGTACAATGGAGGGAGTAATAAAAGCCTGAACCTGTCCATTTACCGCCAATTCTATTATACTCTTTGAAACAGGATAAGCTTCTCTTTTCAGAGTGAAATCCAATAAAACATTTGTGTCAAGGAAAACTTTAAAAGCCATATTTTCCTGCTTGTTCCAGGTAAAACAATTCCTTGAGATCTGCCTTTGGGTCAATAGCAGGTGCCTCCAGTTTTTCTACCAAATGAAGAATATTTTTTTTCCTGGCAGGCCTTGTCACCTTTTTAAAATAGGTTTCCACCAGTTCCGATATACTAATATCCTTGCTGGCAGCGTAAGCTTTAATATGGCTCAGCAAGGCCTCATCTATCGTAAGATTCAATCTTATTTTCATAACACAAATATACGCATATTTTTAATTTATGCGCATATCTCCTATTTAATATTTTTAGGTCCTGAAAGCTTCCCCTAATTAGTAGCACTCAAAACTAAAGTTTTCCAGTCGATTCTC
>CAZSFY010000024.1:0-55220 GCA_964606315.1 uncultured Chitinophagaceae bacterium
TTGATAACTTTATGCTCACCCATGAACTAGGTCCCTTGAGAGAAGAGACACACTATTATCCGTTTGGGCTGACGATGGCGGGGATAAGCTCGCAGGCGCTGGGGAAGATGGATAACAAGTATGAATACAATGGTAAGGAAAAACAGGAGAAAGAGTTCTCCAATGGCGAAGGATTAGA
This sequence comes from uncultured Chitinophagaceae bacterium, assembly GCA_964606315.1. Taxonomy (GTDB): domain Bacteria; phylum Bacteroidota; class Bacteroidia; order Chitinophagales; family Chitinophagaceae; genus Flavitalea. The sequence goes on from CAZSFY010000024.1 coordinate 179, forward strand.
ATGGTATGATTATGGCGCAAGGATGTATGATCCGCAGATAGGGAGGTGGAATCATATTGATCCATTAACTGATTCTATGCGTAGATTCACACCTTATAACTTTGCCTTTAATAATCCAATGAGATTTGTAGACCCAGACGGTATGTCTCCGGATGACGTAATTCTTGGAGTGAATAGAACAAAAAATAAAGATGGAACTTACTCTTATAGTGCTACAGCGACAATTAATCTTACGATAGTTGATCCTAAAAATAATTTTAATGCCTCTCAACAACAGCAAGCCAAAGAAATTGCAAAAAATTTTGGCGGGACAATATATACTACAGTCGGAAAAGATCAAAATGTTGCAATTAGTGTAAACGTAGAACTTAATCTTAATGTTGTTAACGATGTCAAAGATGCAAAAAGTACAGATTTTATTATACAAATGGTGGATGGTATTCCTGATAATGTTTTAGGTTTAGCGGATGGAAATGGTGATGTAGGTGCTGTAAAAAATGGTCTTAGCGGTAATCAAATGGGCAAAGTAATGATGCATGAATTAGGCCATATTTTAGGTTTAGACCACGAAGAAAGGACTTTAATGAATCCAACCGCAGAACGAAATCCTAATTATCAGGATACAAAAATTGGTAATTCAGCAAAAAGGAATTTATGGAAGTTTATTGGCAATTATCAAAATAATGGTACTTACAGAGTTTTGGGCACTTCTAAGGATAGCCGTCAAGAGTTAAAAGAATTTATTAAAAGAACTGGCATCACACAATGAGGACAAGTATATTAATACTGGTATCTTGTTTATTAGTTTTTTCTTGCAAGGAGAGGCAAGAAAAAAAATCAACTGATAGCATCACCATCGGAAACGTTTTGGTAATAGACGTACCTATCAAAATGAAATTTAAAGAGGAAAATGGAGTAGATAGTTATGTAGCATATCTTATAAATGAAGAGAATGACACTTTTCATATTGAATACGGAAGCAGGGGAGTAATTAACGACCTGCACAGCGTTAGTCCTCCAATTTTTCCAATAGATCAGAGAGAAACAATAATAGAGATATCAGGTAAAGAGCCTTCACCCGATGAAGTCATATTTTCTGAATATCCAGAAGAAGACAGAGAGCAAAAAATTTTTGACAAGAATTATTTTTTGTACGATACCATAAACACTATAGTTGTAAAGATTGTACAGCCAAAGAGAATTGGTAATGGTATTACAGGTTTATACATACCGAGGTTAAGAAATGGGGAGAGTTTTAGTATATATGCAAAGAATATTGATAGTGCTTCGAATCGTGACGCATTGCTATTTTTCAAAACAATCAGGTATAAATAAATATTAAAACTCAGAACTGACCGGTAATGGTATCAATTAGCAGGTTTTAAATAACGATGAGTTAGTTCTGTTGCGAAGACAATACCATCTGCATATTACTCATAACACATTTTACAAAGCCACTCAGCAATGAGTGGTTTTTTTATACCCAAAACATAATGAATATGGAATTAAACACGACTAACCCGCATTGCTTCACTTATCAGACAGAGGAACTGCTGATAGAACTGCTGGGAGGAATAAGGATAGAGGGGTTGGACAGGATGAGGGTAACGATAAAGATTACCGTAGTAGGCAGGAAGCATGCGAGCTATTTAAGCAATCCAACACTGGCTGGACTATCCCTTCGGCATAATCTGGATTTATATAATGATACACAGGTGGAGAAGTTTATAAGAAGAGTGGCGGAGAAGCTGGAAACAGGCAGCATAGCGGTTACTAAAGCCATTGCTGATATTACTGGTCAGCTAGAGCAGTACAGACTCAAACAACTGGATAAACAAGAGACCAGAAAGGAGAAGGCATTAACAAAGCAGGAAAGAGAAGAAGCTGTACAATTTTTGGAGCAGCAAGATTTGCTCAATAAAACCAATGAATTCATAGCAAGAAGTATTCCTAATAATAAGTAACTTATAAGAACATTTATTGTCGCTCCTGGTTACGGGTAATAGTATCAGTTAACAGGTGTCTTATTGAAATTTGGAGGAATTGGCTCTAAAAAAATATGTCTTGTATTAAATCAAATGCTAATTTAGTTGGTACAGTATTGCACTTGCAATAGCAGATTATACGGGTAATAGTCCCTTTAAATCTTCAAAATAAATCTTATGCGCTTTTTGCTACTACTTATTAGCTTTGGTTTGTTATCGTGTAAAGGAAAGGAAGTAAAAAATGATGAGACCATCAGTTCCTTAAGTGAGATTAATATGAAAACTGATGATTTAAAAGTTAATAACGAAGAATTGAGAATGCTTTTGAGTAATTATGATACTTCAAGTATTTTAATATCTTATTATTTTTTATTTAACCCTCAAGAAAAAATTTTTCCTGTATATAGTCTACCTGGTAATTTTTATGAGCCTTTAGGTGTTGATGTGATGAACAATAAAATTACTTATGTTCGAAAAATTGACTCCATTCTATCTATAAAACAGAATCAGGTTGCTGTAGAGCCTTTGACTAGATGGTGCGAAAATGAACAATTATTAAATATAGTGCTTAATTCAAAGTTGAATAATGAAGCAAAGATCTATTTTGAACAGTTGATATGGGAAACACCCGACACACGACATCTTTTAAAAAAATATCTTAAAACAGATGAGCAGTATTGGGGTTCTTTAGATATTGAACAATCTTGCAGTTTGTATTATGATGTACTACTTTATTTACAGCCGAAAAGTGTAAAATATCGGTTAGCATTTTTTAAATCCTATTTAAATATGTCTTTAGACGAAATTTTTAAAAGTAGTAGTAATGTAATCGATTAGATAATAGTATCAATTAGCAGGTTTTAAAACGATATGAGTCAATATACGACTTATAAATATTTTACAAAGCCACTCTCCGGAGTGGTTTTGTATACCCAATGTAAGCTCCCCCTATTTCTACGCCACTAATAATTAGATTTTTTTGTTTTTAGTAATCACAGGGAAATGGGTTGGGTATATTCGGCTGGTAAGTGAACTGGTTATTCATTTAGTGCCAGGATGTATTTGTCTATATACAATTGTTTATCTTTCGATTTGTATTGCTGTATATAACGCGGATGCTCTAATACGGTGAGGCGGTTAAATAGTTTTGCTTCCTGATTAAGACGTGTAATATAATCGGCGTTTTTCTTTCCGAGAACAAATACTTCTGAAATGTCTAGTCCTACACTGATATGATTTTTTAATGACGCGATCATAAAATTCTTTACCATCAGAAATAAATCAGGATCATCGTAATAATTAGCGTTAAGCCAGTTTTCTTTATTGTCCTTACGGATTATAGCCAGAGGAAACGGTGAATTGATGTAGAAGTTGTGATAAAAACTTTCGGGTCCGCCGTATGCATTGATCATGTCATACATGAATACGGAAGAGATCTCATGTGTATGCGCAGAGTGCATTTTTATTCCGCATATACTTTCAAGGCGTTTAGTATCGGTAAAAGGAACGCCTGTAACGCCAGCGCCATGTCGACTGGGATTAATACCCAAAATTAATTTTCTCCGCTTTTTGTCATTGTAGTATTTGTTATAGAACTGCTGCATCACTATCATCGTTTCGGGATTATCCAGATAGGGATTCAGGACATTGAAATACTGCGGTAACTTGCCGGTATATTTCAGAGATTGGTTAAAGCTGATAACTTTTTGTGCGAAGGTTGCGGACATGTATGCTAAAATTGTCGATGAGGAATCGTGCATATACAATATGCTTAATCCCTTTCAAATTTTTTTAATACTTTATTTATTTCCTCTTTCAGATGATTGTTACCCAAATTGCCAATACTGCCTTCATGAGTATGTTGCAATCCTTTGGAGTAATCAAAATTGAACTGACCTTTTTCAATCTGCTCGCCAACCTGCTTATATGCTTCGCGGAAAGGGATACCTTTATTAACCAGTTCATTCACTGCTTCAACACTAAAAAGATACCTGTATTTTTTGTCGGTAAGAATATCTTTTGTGAAGTTGATATGAGAGATCATCAGCATAGTCATGGAAATACATGATTTTACTGTTTCCAACGCAGGAAATAATATTTCTTTTGTTAACTGAAGATCACGGTGGTATCCTGATGGCAGATTGTTCAATAATAATGTTAGCTCATTAGGAATGGCCTGTACTCTATTGCAATGTGCTCTTATCAGCTCAAATACATCCGGGTTTTTTTTATGCGGCATAATACTGCTGCCCGTAGTTAATTCGGATGGAAAACTAATGAATCCAAAATTCTGGTTGAGGTATAAGCAGCCATCCATTGACAGTTTGCTTAATGTAGCAGCGATATTGGCAAGAGCCTGCGCTACTATCTTTTCTGTTTTTCCCCGGCTCATCTGCGCATATACCGAATTGCGGTTCATTGTTCTGAAGTTGAGCAACGAAGTAGTAAGCGTTCTGTTCAAAGGAAATGATGAACCATATCCCGCTCCGCTACCGAGAGGATTTTTATTAGTAACAGCATAAGCGGCCGCTAACGTTTCAAGATCATCGACCAAACTTTCTGCATAAGCGCCCAGCCACAAACCTGCTGATGAAGGCATGGCAATCTGTAAATGCGTATAGCCGGGAATCAGTACATCTTTATACTTTTCACTTTGTGCGATAAGCAGATCGAATAGTGATTTGACTTCCTCTTTTATTTTCAGAATTTCGGTACGGAGAAATAATTTAATATCTACCGCTACCTGGTCGTTACGACTTCTTCCGCTGTGAATTTTTTTTCCTGCTTCTCCAATTCTCCTGGTAAGTAATAATTCAACCTGCGAGTGTATATCTTCAATGCCCTCTTCTATTACAAAATCACCTTTTTTTATCTCCTCGCGAATCTGTTCCAATCCTTTGATGGCAATAGTGGCTTCATCAGCATCCATTAACCCCACTTCTTTCAGCATAGTAACATGGGCAATAGTGCCGGTCACATCATGTTCGGCCAATAATATATCAAATTCGTTATCTCTTCCTACTGTGAAAGTTTCAATTTGATGTGAGGTTGTTGTATTTTCTTTACTCCAAAGTTTCATCCGAATATTATTTGTCTTTTCAAAGGCCAGATGTTTACTTGCCTTATTTCTCCATGATTGAGAGGTTTTGCTTTCGGCTCGTGATCATCTGAATATTATCATTATTAACTCTCCACTCTCCATTGTCAACTGTCCATTGTTTTCAGTCCACCCTCGTCTCGTGGTAACCACGAGACACTCCCGCCAGCGGGAGATAAAATTTCACTTTCCACTGTCAACTCTCCACTGATCTTTGCAGCAGTTGAATATACATATTAATTCCCTCTTCTATTTCATGAGTATAGATGAATTCATCAGCGGTATGACTTCTTGCGGAATCACCGGGACCGATCTTTAATGCAGGAAACGGCATTAATGCTTTATCGGATGTAGTAGGGGAACCGTAATAGCTGAGCCCAAGCGCTAAGCCTGCCTGCACCAGCTCATGATCAAGATGAATAAGTGATGAACGCATTCGTAGACTCCTTGGCTGAATATCAGCAGAAATATTAGACCGTAAAATATTTATAATTTCTTCAAAAGTATATAACTCGTTCACTCTTACATCAATAACAAAACTGCATTGTGCAGGAATTACATTATGCGCTTTGTTTTCTGTTCCGATGACGGTAACGGTCATTTTTACTGGTCCTAATAGCTCGGATATTTTTGGAAACTGGTATTGACTGATCCAACTGATGTCTTTAATAGCTTTATAAATAGCATTTTCTCCTTCGTTGCGTGCTGCGTGTCCGGCCTTTCCAAATGTAGTGGCATCTAATACTAATAATCCTTTCTCGGCTACAGCCATTTGCATTTGTGTAGGCTCTCCAACAATAGCACAACTTATTTTTCCTAACGAAGGAAGTATTTTTTCAATACCGTCTTTCCCCGATATTTCTTCTTCGGCAGAAGCGGCGAGAGCGATATTGTACCGCAGGTCCTTTTTGTCATAAAAGAAAAGAAAAGCTGCTACTAATGAAACCAGGGAGCCACCTGCATCATTGCTGCCTAGTCCATATAACTTTCCGTCTTTTTCTATAGGAGTGAAGGGGTCAAGTGTATAACCTCTGTTGGGTTTGACGGTATCGTGATGAGAATTTAATAGGATGGTAGGCTTTGAGGCATCGAAAAATTTATTGAAAGCATATACATTATTAGCTATCCTGTTATGTTCGATGCCTTTCGTACCCAGAAATCTGCAAATGATGCCGGCGGTCTGATCCTCTTCTTTACTGAAAGAAGGAGTAGTAATCAGTTCCTTTAATAAATTAACGGCATCTATATATAAATTTCCTGTATTCATCAGCTTATTGTTGTTCCGGATCTTCCTTCTATCAATGTGGTCAGTTGTTCTGCTCTCCCGATAATAACTTTTTTCACGCCCTTGTTTACAGCAGTAAAAGCATTATCGAGTTTTGGTATCATTCCTGCAAAAATGATGTTTTCTTTTTTTAACTGTTCATAGTATGAAGAATTGATAGCCGGTATCACAGTGCTATCATCTTCTGCGTTTAATAAAACGCCAGCTTTTTCAAAACCAAATACGAGCTCCACATCATAATATTCACTCATAGCAGTAGCTACTGTCTGCGCAATAGTGTCAGCATTTGTATTCAATAATTGTCCCTTACCATCATGCGTAATAGGAGCAAAAACTATGGCTATATTTTGTTTGAGTAAATTATCGATCAGTAATGCGTTCACATGATCAATATCTCCGGCAAATCCGTAATCGATAGTATTATTAATTCTCTTATGTGCTAGAATGATATTGCCATCCGCTCCGGTTACACCGGTAGCATTGCATTCGTATTGGTGAAGTTTAGCCACAATATTTTTATTAATGTAGCCGGCATATACCATTGTTACTATCTTTAATGTTTCGGTATCGGTAATTCTCCTGCCATCTACCATCTTTTGTTCTATGCCTAACTGTGCTGCGAGTCGGGTAGCGAGTTTGCCTCCGCCATGTACAAGTATTTTATGTCCCCTGATAGTAGCAAACTCTTGCAGGAATATCTTCAACTTCTCTTCGTCATCGATAATATTTCCCCCAATTTTTATTACATATAACTTGCTCATGAACGAACGCTATTTAGAATTTCAGACAGTACTGCCTGTGCCGCCCATACTCTGTTTGACGCTTGCTGGGTTACCAGGCTATTTGCGCTATCAAGAATTTCATCACTCAACTCAACATTTCTTCTTACAGGCAGGCAATGCATTACTTTAGCACTGTTACTGTTTTTTAGCTTCTCATTAGTGAGCATCCATTCAGGATCATTACTGTATATTTTTCCGTAATCGTTGTAAGTGCTCCAGTTTTTGACATATACAAAATCTGCGTCCTCCAATGCCTCTTCCTGGTTATGAGTAATTGTTGCGCCATTAGTGAACTGTGTATCCAACTCGTAATCTTCAGGATGTGTAATCACAAAGTCTGCTTTTCCCCATGCATTGATCCATTGCGCAAAACTATTGGCTACGCACTGCGGTAAAGGTTTAACATGAGGCGCCCAGGTGAGTACAATTTTAGGTTTATGAACAGGCAGATTTTCTGTTATGGTAATAATATCGGTCAAACTTTGCAAGGGATGAAGAGTAGCGCTCTCCAGACTCACAATAGGAATACCAGAATATTTAATGAATTGTTTGATGAATAATTCACTGTAGTCGTCTTCTTTATTTTTTAAAGAAGGAAATGTGCGCACACACAAAATATCAAAATATTTACCCATGATAGGGGCAGCATCCTTTACATGCTCCACAGTATTGCCACTCATTATCGCTTCTTCTTCAAATTCAAGTGCCCAGCCATCCTGCGAAACATTAAACACGATGGCTTCCATACCCAGATTTTGTGCAGCTATTTGTGTGCTTAAACGGGTGCGCATACTTGGATTCAGGAACAGCAAACCAATTCTTTTATTTTTTCCTGCTTCATGATGTTGAAAAGGATCAGCCTTATAGGAAAGCCCTTTTTTTACCAGCGCATCAATGTTGTTGACATCCTTAACAGAAATAAAATTGTTCATTTTAATATAGTTTAGCTTTTCAAGGGCCGATTACAGTTGAGAATGGATAGTTGACAGTTGATAGTGATTTTTTACAAGATTGGGCTCATCTGAATATTGCTCTTCAATTGTCAAATGTGATCTCACTTTCACTTATCCACTATCTACTGTCTATTGTCCACCCTCGTCTCGTGGTAACCACGAGATTACCACGAGACACTCCCGCCAGCGGGAGATAAAATTTCACTTTCCACTGTCAACTCTCCACTGATCTTTGCAGCAGTTGAATATACATATTAATTCCCTCTTCTATTTCATGAGTATAGATGAATTCATCAGCGGTATGACTTCTTGCGGAATCACCGGGACCGATCTTTAATGCAGGAAACGGCATTAATGCTTTATCGGATGTAGTAGGGGAACCGTAATAGCTGAGCCCAAGCGCTAAGCCTGCCTGCACCAGCTCATGATCAAGATGAATAAGTGATGAACGCATTCGTAGACTCCTTGGCTGAATATCAGCAGAAATATTAGACCGTAAAATATTTATAATTTCTTCAAAAGTATATAACTCGTTCACTCTTACATCAATAACAAAACTGCATTGTGCAGGAATTACATTATGCGCTTTGTTTTCTGTTCCGATGACGGTAACGGTCATTTTTACTGGTCCTAATAGCTCGGATATTTTTGGAAACTGGTATTGACTGATCCAACTGATGTCTTTAATAGCTTTATAAATAGCATTTTCTCCTTCGTTGCGTGCTGCGTGTCCGGCCTTTCCAAATGTAGTGGCATCTAATACTAATAATCCTTTCTCGGCTACAGCCATTTGCATTTGTGTAGGCTCTCCAACAATAGCACAACTTATTTTTCCTAACGAAGGAAGTATTTTTTCAATACCGTCTTTCCCCGATATTTCTTCTTCGGCAGAAGCGGCGAGAGCGATATTGTACCGCAGGTCCTTTTTGTCATAAAAGAAAAGAAAAGCTGCTACTAATGAAACCAGGGAGCCACCTGCATCATTGCTGCCTAGTCCATATAACTTTCCGTCTTTTTCTATAGGAGTGAAGGGGTCAAGTGTATAACCTCTGTTGGGTTTGACGGTATCGTGATGAGAATTTAATAGGATGGTAGGCTTTGAGGCATCGAAAAATTTATTGAAAGCATATACATTATTAGCTATCCTGTTATGTTCGATGCCTTTCGTACCCAGAAATCTGCAAATGATGCCGGCGGTCTGATCCTCTTCTTTACTGAAAGAAGGAGTAGTAATCAGTTCCTTTAATAAATTAACGGCATCTATATATAAATTTCCTGTATTCATCAGCTTATTGTTGTTCCGGATCTTCCTTCTATCAATGTGGTCAGTTGTTCTGCTCTCCCGATAATAACTTTTTTCACGCCCTTGTTTACAGCAGTAAAAGCATTATCGAGTTTTGGTATCATTCCTGCAAAAATGATGTTTTCTTTTTTTAACTGTTCATAGTATGAAGAATTGATAGCCGGTATCACAGTGCTATCATCTTCTGCGTTTAATAAAACGCCAGCTTTTTCAAAACCAAATACGAGCTCCACATCATAATATTCACTCATAGCAGTAGCTACTGTCTGCGCAATAGTGTCAGCATTTGTATTCAATAATTGTCCCTTACCATCATGCGTAATAGGAGCAAAAACTATGGCTATATTTTGTTTGAGTAAATTATCGATCAGTAATGCGTTCACATGATCAATATCTCCGGCAAATCCGTAATCGATAGTATTATTAATTCTCTTATGTGCTAGAATGATATTGCCATCCGCTCCGGTTACACCGGTAGCATTGCATTCGTATTGGTGAAGTTTAGCCACAATATTTTTATTAATGTAGCCGGCATATACCATTGTTACTATCTTTAATGTTTCGGTATCGGTAATTCTCCTGCCATCTACCATCTTTTGTTCTATGCCTAACTGTGCTGCGAGTCGGGTAGCGAGTTTGCCTCCGCCATGTACAAGTATTTTATGTCCCCTGATAGTAGCAAACTCTTGCAGGAATATCTTCAACTTCTCTTCGTCATCGATAATATTTCCCCCAATTTTTATTACATATAACTTGCTCATGAACGAACGCTATTTAGAATTTCAGACAGTACTGCCTGTGCCGCCCATACTCTGTTTGACGCTTGCTGGGTTACCAGGCTATTTGCGCTATCAAGAATTTCATCACTCAACTCAACATTTCTTCTTACAGGCAGGCAATGCATTACTTTAGCACTGTTACTGTTTTTTAGCTTCTCATTAGTGAGCATCCATTCAGGATCATTACTGTATATTTTTCCGTAATCGTTGTAAGTGCTCCAGTTTTTGACATATACAAAATCTGCGTCCTCCAATGCCTCTTCCTGGTTATGAGTAATTGTTGCGCCATTAGTGAACTGTGTATCCAACTCGTAATCTTCAGGATGTGTAATCACAAAGTCTGCTTTTCCCCATGCATTGATCCATTGCGCAAAACTATTGGCTACGCACTGCGGTAAAGGTTTAACATGAGGCGCCCAGGTGAGTACAATTTTAGGTTTATGAACAGGCAGATTTTCTGTTATGGTAATAATATCGGTCAAACTTTGCAAGGGATGAAGAGTAGCGCTCTCCAGACTCACAATAGGAATACCAGAATATTTAATGAATTGTTTGATGAATAATTCACTGTAGTCGTCTTCTTTATTTTTTAAAGAAGGAAATGTGCGCACACACAAAATATCAAAATATTTACCCATGATAGGGGCAGCATCCTTTACATGCTCCACAGTATTGCCACTCATTATCGCTTCTTCTTCAAATTCAAGTGCCCAGCCATCCTGCGAAACATTAAACACGATGGCTTCCATACCCAGATTTTGTGCAGCTATTTGTGTGCTTAAACGGGTGCGCATACTTGGATTCAGGAACAGCAAACCAATTCTTTTATTTTTTCCTGCTTCATGATGTTGAAAAGGATCAGCCTTATAGGAAAGCCCTTTTTTTACCAGCGCATCAATGTTGTTGACATCCTTAACAGAAATAAAATTGTTCATTTTAATATAGTTTAGCTTTTCAAGGGCCGATTACAGTTGAGAATGGATAGTTGACAGTTGATAGTGATTTTTTACAAGATTGGGCTCATCTGAATATTGTTTTTCAATGGTCAAATGTGATCTCACTCTCACTTATCCACTATCCACTGTCAATTGTCCACTGTTCATTCTCAACTGTATAAAGTTTCCTCTTTAACCGCTTCAACAAAGCGCTGCGCCTCTTCTATCCTTAGAGCAAGCGATGGCAATAAGCGTATAACATTTGGTTTAGCTTCTCCGGTAAATATTTTATGTTTCCACAAAAGATTTTTACGAAGATCCTTTAATGTTTCGGGAACATCAAAACCGATCATCAATCCCCTTCCCCTGATATTTTCTAATTGTGGAATATTTTTTAATTCATTCATGAGGTATTCTCCTACAACAACCGCATTGTTTAACAGATTTTCTGCCTCAATCACTTCTACAACAGCTAAAGCTGCTGCGCAAGCTAAATGATTGCCACCAAAAGTAGTTCCTAACATGCCATGCTTGGGCTTGATCTTAGGAGAAATGATGATGCCCGCAACTGGAAAACCATTTCCCATTCCTTTAGCCATAGTATAAATATCAGCATCTACACCTGCATAATCCTGCGAGAAAAATTTGCCTGAACGTCCATAGCCGCACTGTACGCTATCAGCAATGAACAAAGCATTGTACTGATCACAAAGCTGACGTATGGTTTGCAGAAATTCTTCTGAAGCTACATTAATTCCGCCTACACCCTGAATACCCTCAATGATCACTGATGAAATTTCATTACCTGATTGTTCAAATGCTTTTTTAAGAGTAGCTGTATCATTAAAAGGAAGAAATGAAATATTGCTGGTCTGATTGACTGGTGCAACAATAGCGGGATTGTCAGTTGCAGCAACAGCAAGCGAAGTACGTCCGTGAAATGCTTTCCTGAAAGCAATAACTTTTTTCCGTCCGTTATAGAACGATGCGAGCTTTAAAGCATTTTCATTGGCTTCGGCGCCGGAATTGCAAAGAAAAAGTTGGTAATCGGGTCTACCTGAAATCTTACCGAGTTTTTCAGCCAACTCGGCTTGTAAGGGTATTTTAATAGAGTTGGAATAAAATCCCACTTTATTCAACTGATCAATGATTCTCTTTACATAATGCGGGTGAGTATGACCGATAGAAATTACAGCATGACCACCATAAAGGTCGAGGTATTGCTGACCTTTATCGTCCCAAACATGCGAGCCCTGCGCTTTTTCTATTGTAATATCATTCAGGGGATATACATCAAATAAATTCATTCTGTTCATTATTTATCATTTCGCAAAGTCTTTCCATAAAGCAAGGGTTCTCTATAAGAATACCTGCGAAAAGTTTAAAATAAATTGGCCTTCAGCTTCAGACCTGCTGTTTCATCCAGACCAAATACAATATTCATATTCTGAACGGCTTGTCCCGATGCTCCTTTTAATAAGTTATCGGTGATGGAGTGAACCACTAACTTACTGCCTACTTTTTCGGGTTGGATAAGACATTTATTAGTATTTACAGCCTGCTTCAGAAAAATAGCATTTTTAGACACATGCGTAAACGGATGCCCGGCATAAAAATCTTCAAACAACTCATATATCTTTTCGGCCGGCAGGTCACAATCTATTTGTGAGCTAATGAATATGCCTCTGGTGAAATCGCCTCGCCAGGGAACAAAATTAATATTGATGGACTGCTCATCACCTGGTTGTAATTGGTGTAATGATTGTCCTATCTCATGAATATGCTGATGACTAAGTGTTTTATATGCCTGTATATTATTGGCTCTCCACGAAAAATGTGAAGAAGCGCTAAGTCCTTGTCCTGCGCCTGTAGAACCTGTAATACCTGTAGTATATACTGAATTAAGCAAACCTGCTTTTGCCAATGGTAGCAGCCCTAATTGTATGGCAGTAGCAAAACATCCGGGATTAGCGATATTATCAGCCTTAGCAATAGCGCTTCTGTTCAGTTCCGGTAAGCCGTATACAAATTTTCTGGAGCCATGTGTGGCGTTTTTATGCAGACGAAAATCCTGCGAGAGATCGATAACCCTAATGTGGGAGGCTATTTCATTAGCGTCCATGAATTTTCTTGCGTCACCATGTCCCACGCATAAAAACAGCACATCAATATCCTGCTGTAATTCGCCTGTGAACCGCAGATCGGTATCTCCTGCAAGATCGGGATGTACTGCTGCAACCGGATTTCCTGCGTTACTGTTACTATGAATAAAAACAATATCAACATTAGGGTGATTAACCAGTAACCTGATTAATTCACCTCCTGTGTATCCTGCTCCGCCTATTATTCCTGCTTTAACTTTTGCCATTTGCACTTTCTTTTACCTGGTGATAAATCATTGTTTGGTTGCCAAAGATCTTACTGAAACCTCTTACGTCATCTCCTGTCCAGCCATTATTCATTTCTCCATATTTTCCGAATTTGCTGCTCATGAGATCATAAGGTGATTCAATACCTGTAACAGTAAAGCGATAGGGCTGTAATTGTATGTAAACAGTGCCTGTTACGTTACGCTGTGAGCTTTCAAGATAGCTCTCAATGTCGCGCATAACAGGGTCGAGTATTTGTCCTTCGTGCAACCAGTTGCCATAAAATTGTGATAACTGATCTTTCCAGCTCAACTGCCACTTGGTAAGAACATGTTTTTCCAGTGCGTGATGAGCTTTCAGGATCACCATCGGCGCTGCTGCCTCAAATCCCACTCTTCCTTTAATACCGATGATGGTATCGCCAACATGAATATCACGTCCGATAGCATAGGGGCCAGCTATTGTCTGCAGATATTGAATCGCTTCGCTGGGATGATCGAATTTCTTTTCATTTATTTTTTTGAGCTCACCCTTATCGAAGTAAAGGGTAACTTCTTCGGAATCATTTTTAGTGAGTTGTGTAGGCCATGCTTCTTCCGGCAGCATGCCTTTAGAAGAGAGCGTTTCTTTTCCTCCTACGCTGGTTCCCCATAATCCTTTGTTGATAGAATACATGGCTTTGTTGAAATTCATTTCCACGCCTTTCTTTTTCAGGTATTCTATTTCTTCTTCTCTGCTCAATTTCAGATCGCGTATGGGAGTAAGAATTTCAACACCGGGAATCATAATATTGAAGATCATATCGAACCGTACCTGGTCGTTGCCTGCCCCGGTACTGCCATGAGCAACAGCAACGGCATTAAGCTTTTTCACATGATCGGCAATATGAAGCGCCTGGCTCAACCGCTCTGCGCTGACACTAAGCGGATAAGTGTTGTTCTTTAATATGTTACCGTATATAAGGTATTTGATGATAGAGTCGTAGTACGTTTTAACCGCATTGATCGTAGTATGGCTTTTCACTCCCAGCTTGTAGGCGTGATCTTCAATCTGTTTTAATTCTTCATTACTAAAGCCGCCGGTGTTTACAATAATGCTATGTACTTCATAACCAAGATCTTCACCAAGATATTTAACACAATAAGAGGTATCCAGACCGCCGCTGAATCCCAGAACTATTTTTTTAGAGGACATTTACTAACGCTATTAGAGATTAAAGAAAATTTGGAATAAGGATTTTGCTTTACTGCTTTTCGTGGTTCCTTTTTTCAGAAAAGGTTGTAGCAGTTTCCATCGTTTGATACGCATAAAGCGTTCATACAATTTGGAATGCATTTTGAAGTCAGCCGAAGTTTCAGCAGGTTCTGAATGATCTTTTGGATCATAAAGCATCGCGGTGCAAAAACAATTCTTCCTTTCCTTGCTCATCAGGATGTCATAATTGACACAGCTTTTACAGCCACTCCAGAAATCTTCATCCTGTGTGAGTTCTGAATAAGTTACTGGCTCGTATCCTAGTTCAGAGTTGATTTTCATAACAGCCAGACCGGTAGTAAGCCCGAATATTTTGGAATCCGGGTATTTTTTTCTGCTGAGGTCAAATATTTTCTTTTTTATGGCTTTGGCAAGTCCCCCTTTTCTGAAAGGAGGAGCCACGATCAACC
This sequence comes from uncultured Chitinophagaceae bacterium, assembly GCA_964606315.1. GTDB lineage: Bacteria > Bacteroidota > Bacteroidia > Chitinophagales > Chitinophagaceae > Flavitalea. The sequence continues at coordinate 15,331 of CAZSFY010000024.1, forward strand.
CGGAATTAGCTACATAGTCGCCATGGCTCCAGGTTTCAATATAACAAAATCCTGCCCAAATACCGTCTTTGGTAAAGGCAATAACCGCCTTACCCTCGCGCATCTTTTGTTTGATATAGTCGGGGCTGCGCTTGGCGATGCCTGTCCCACGTGCTTTTGCAGAAGAAGCCATCTCTTCGCAGATGATCTCTGCAAAGCTTTCGTGCGTTTGATCCGCTATTATAATCTTGAAATCCTGATCCTTGTTCATTTTCGAAAAAGTGAAATGATGATGATAGAGTGCTACTTTCCCGGCATGCGGGAAGGGCTAGGTTGCCAGTATGAGATTACGGTATCAACGTCGCACCCTAACGGGAACAGGGTTAACAAAAAAAACTGCACAAGGCTGTACAGGGAAAAACCTACGCATAGCCAGGACTTCAGCATCCAGAGCAGCGATTATATCGGCAGGTTTTTTTTGCATTTCACTAGTGACTATACTTTGAATAAAAATTTTAACTGTACAAAGTAAATATATTTTTCAGATTGATGCCCGAAATATTTTCTAAAATCCTTTAACAGAAACCACCCGGATGGCTGAGGCGATCTCCCCGATAAGAGAAGGGGCTTTTTCGATGGCATTGCCTACCACGATGAGGTCAGCGCCAGCTTTACAGTTGCGATAGGCTTTTTCGGGGTCAACGATGCCACCGCCTACCACCAGGGGGACATTAATAGCGGCGGCTACAGCGCCGATCATAGTATCGGGAATAGGCTTTCGGGCGCCGCTGCCAGCATCCATATAGATAAGTTTCATACCGAGCATTTCACCTGCCATCGCCGTACATATCGCTATCTCATTTTTGTCGGAAGGGATAGGCAGGGCATTGCTGATATAAGAAACAGTAGTTGGGGCGCCGCCATCGATCAGCATATAGCCCGTGGAAATGAGCTCCAGGCCACTTTGCCGCACCGCAGGAGCCGAAATAACATGCTGGCCGATCAGCAGGTCGGGGTTGCGGCCGGAGATGAGCGACAGGTAAAGCAGCGCATCGGCGTGCTTTGAAATTTGGGAGGGACTGCCCGGGAAAAGAATAACCGGGATATCGCAGTTTTCTTTGATCCGGAGCACCACTTCATCCAGGTGGTTGCTGATCATGAGGCTGCCGCCGACAAGCAGATAATCTACTTTGGCGTCAGTACATAACCTGACCAGTTCATCAATTTCTTTGCTGCCCACTTTATCGGGATCAATAAGTACCGCAAATGATTTTTGCAGATGACCTTTTTTAGTGAGCAGTGATTGATAAACGTTTTCAGTCATGCAGTGAAAGTTGATCAGTGCAAAAATGCACAAAGTTTTTGCATTATCAGAGAACAGTTGTTGTTATTTTCTTTTTATACTGATTGGTGTGAGTGAAAACACCTTCTTTCTGATGTAAAAGTACTATCAGGGGAAATGTATGCATACTCATATTAAGCGTACTGAATCGGATAACTGTTAGTGAGTGTTTTATGAATGAGCAAACAATTTATTGATGTAAATAAATGCATACTGTTGATTGTAATTACTTAACAAGCTTTTCCACATCCTGTGCATATTTACCATCATGAAATCTGGCGGCTGACCAATAAATTCGTCAGCAACGTTTTAGTTCTCCCATTCAATCACAATTAATATTAAATGTCTGGCTATGGAAAACAAAAATCTCGCCCCTGTAGGATTGCAATTTGTTCGCCGTTTTACACAAGAGGGAACATGTGTTTTTGACCAATTTACATATGATTATCGTACATCCGTGATCCGCAATCCTACAGGCGAGGTGGTTTTCGAAATGAATAATGTTGAAGTACCAAAACATTGGAGCCAGATCGCAACAGATATCCTTGCGCAAAAGTATTTCAGAAAAGCAGGTGTTCCCCAGGCAGATGGATCGCTTGGCAGAGAGACTTCCGTAAAGCAGGTGGCTCACCGTCTGGCTAACTGCTGGAAAAACTGGGGTGAGCGTCATGGTTATTTTGCTACAAAGCAGGATGCTGCCGTATTTTATGATGAACTCGTGTATTCTATTTTGAACCAGGCTTGTGTGCCTAACAGTCCTCAATGGTTCAACACTGGTTTATTCGATAGTTATGGTATTAAAGGAAAGCCTCAGGGGCATTATTATGTTGATCCTGCCGATGGAGATGTGAAGAAATCTACTTCTGCTTATGAGAGACCGCAACCACATGCCTGTTTTATTTTAAGCGTTGAGGATGATCTTGTCGGAGAAGGGGGAATTATGGATTTGTGGGTAAGAGAGGCACGTATATTTAAATATGGATCGGGAGTAGGTACTAATTACTCTAACATACGTGGTGAAAATGAAAAGCTGAGTGGTGGTGGTACATCAAGCGGGCTAATGAGCTTTTTAAAAATCGGGGACCGGGCCGCAGGAGCCATTAAAAGTGGCGGCACTACACGCAGGGCAGCTAAAATGGTTTGCCTCGATCTCGATCACCCCGAAGCATTAAACTTTATTAACTGGAAAGTAGAAGAAGAAAAAAAAGTAGCTGCATTGATTGCAGCAGGCTATTCCAGTGATTATGAAGGGGAAGCATATAAAACAGTATCGGGACAGAATTCAAACAACTCTGTTCGTATTCCAAACGACTTCTTTGAAAAACTAAACAATAACGAAGATTGGGAGTTGAAGGCGAGAACCGATGGGAGGGTTACTAAAAAGGTCCCTGCCAGGGAAGTGTGGAACCAGATTTCTTATGCAGCATGGCGTTGTGCGGACCCGGGTACCCAATACGATACCACCATTAACGAATGGCATACATGTCCGACTGGTGGTCGCATTCGGGCCTCCAACCCCTGCAGTGAGTACCTGTTCCTCGATAATACAGCGTGTAACCTCGCTTCAGTGAACCTTCGTAAATTCTTTGATGAGTCAAATAATACTTTTGATGTAGAAGGATTTGCCTATACGTGCAGGCTGTGGACGACTGTTCTTGAAATTTCTGTATTAATGGCGCAGTTCCCTTCCAAAGAAGTGGCGCAGTTGAGTTATGATTACCGGACACTGGGATTGGGCTATGCTAACTTAGGTTCGATGCTCATGGTAATGGGCATTCCTTATGATTCTGAAGAAGCCAGGGGTATAGCAGGCGCTATTACAGCGATCATGACAGGAACTGCTTATAAAGCTTCTGCAGAAATGGCTTCCTTCCTCGGCGCTTTTCCTAAGTATGAAAAGAACAGGGAGCATATGCTGCGGGTAATGCGCAATCACCGTCTTGCTGCTTATGATGCTGATGAATATGAAGGACTGCAAACAAAACCGGTTGGTATTAAAGCCAGGTACTGTCCTGATTATTTATTAAGCGCCGCTACCAAAGCATGGGACGATGCTGTACAGTTAGGAGAAAAATATGGTTACCGGAATGCGCAGACAACTGTTATTGCGCCAACGGGAACAATAGGATTAGTGATGGACTGCGATACTACTGGTGTGGAACCTGATTTTGCATTGGTAAAATTCAAGAAATTGTCTGGTGGTGGGTATTTTAAGATAATCAATCAATCGGTTCCCGCTGCTTTACGCAATTTGCAATACAGTGCTAAAGAAATAGATACCATAGTAAAATATGTAGTAGGAGCAGGTACATTTGAAGGCGCTCCTGTAATTAATTATCAGTCATTAAACGAAAAAGGATTTATAGCAGAAGATCTTAAAAAACTGGATGCTGCCGTTGCTTCTGCCTTCGAAATAGGTTTTGTTTTTAATGTGTACACATTAGGAGAAGAATGTTTACAGCGACTTGGATTTACACCTGAACAATATTTTGATTTTGAATGGAGCCTTCTCGAAGCATTAGGTTATACTGAAAAAGAAATTGAAGCGGCCAATGATTATATCTGTGGATCAATGACTATTGAGGGAGCGCCATTCCTGAAAGACCAACACCTTGCTGTATTTGATTGTGCCAATAAATGCGGTAAGAAAGGCGTGCGTTATATTCATGCGCATGGCCATATCCGTATGATGAGTGCGGCGCAACCTTTTATTAGCGGAGCTATTTCAAAAACAATTAACCTTCCTCATGAAGCTACTGTTGAAGAGATAGCCGATGCTTACCTGCTGAGCTGGCAATTAGGATTAAAGGCCTGTGCTTTATATCGTGATGGTTCCAAATTATCACAGCCTCTCAGTAATAAGAGCGATAAAAAGAAGAAAGCTGATGAGCCTACAGCCACCGAAGCAACTAATACTACTGCTGCCAGTCAGTCGTCTCTTATAGTAGACCTGGGCAAGCTTACCGTTCAGGAACTCCTGGAAGAAGTGCAGAAAAGGGTACAAGCTTCACCTGATACCAAATTAAAACGGCAGTTGGCCACTATCGTTGAACGGCGCACTTTACCCGCAAAGCGCAGAGGGTTTACACAGAAGGCTAAAATCAATGGTCAGGCTTTGTTCCTGCGTACAGGTGAATACAGCGACGGAACAGTAGGTGAGATCTTTATCGATATGGCTAAAGAGGGAGCAACGATGAGAAGTATGCTCAACTGCTTTGCTATCGCTATTTCAATAGGATTGCAATATGGCGTTCCGCTCGAAGAATTCGTAGAGAAATTTGTGTTTACGCGCTTTGAACCGTCAGGTATGGTAGAACATCCTAATATTCGCAGCACTACTTCAATTGTAGACTTTATTTTCAGGGCATTAGCCTATGAATACCTCGGCAGAACCGATCTCGTGCATATTATGGATAATACACAGGTAATGAATACAGGAGAAGAAGAATGGGACGAAACACCTGCAGTGTCTCCAACTGATAAAAAAACTCCTGAACTGAGCGATATAAGGGTCGTGCCTTCAACCCCCGCACCTAAAAATGTAGCTGTAGTCAAATCCATTAATACCCATCACCTGGATGCTGTAAATGCCGCTGCAAAGAGTATGCAAAGCGATGCACCTTCCTGCAATACCTGCGGACATATTACTATCAGGAGCGGCACCTGCTATAAATGCCTCAACTGCGGCAACAGCATGGGATGTAGTTAGATTAATTTTGGACGGTTAATATATAAATCCACTCATTTAGGTGAGTGGGTTTTTTATTTAAGAGTATATTGCAAGTATGACGATCAGTTTTTCCTATAATAAAAAGCAGGTGATCCAGGCATTAAGGTATCATTTTCTTACACGTCCCGAAATAAGAACATTACTGATTTTAGTAAATGTATTTGCTATCGGATCGGCGATATTGCTTTATTTCAAAGTAATACAACCTGTCTCTTTTCTCCTGTTTTCTATTTTATGGCTTATCCTCATGCTGATCGTCTGGAGAATACTTCCTTCAAGCATCTATAAGAGATCCCGCACTTTTAAGGATCATTTTATGATGGATATTACCGATGATTATATTCTACTACGAACAGAAAAGGGAGCTAAAGAATGGAAATGGCCGGAATTTACCAAGTTTGTAGAAAGTCCTTTTTTCTTTCATCTTTATTTTGATGCGCGTTCTTTTTTCTTAATTCCTACCGATGCTTTCGAATCAATAGAAGACAGGCAGGAAGTGCGTCAATTGATAAAATCAAAAATAGCCTGAGTTATTTCGGTCTGTAACGGCTGTTCTCGAATATCAGTTTTGCATCTGTTTTCATCAACTCATCTAAAGATCCGGAGCTGTTTTCATTCATGTATTTACTTACTATGCGCCATCCGGTGAATAAACCTATATTTCCAGGTGCACCCTCTCCGAGTTCCGGTGTGCCTGGCGATTCGCCGATGTAATTTTTAATTAAAGAAGGATCGTTGTTATATACCAGTCCGTTCCTGATAAAATAGTTCCAGATTAGTCCTTCATTGGACAAACATCCTTTTAGTTGCTTATCGGTATAACCGATTTTTAATGTATCAGGTGTGGACGGCATAAGTTTATTGAGCAGATAGATCCTTTTTCCCTTTTCAACCATTTGTTCAATAAGAGTTTTGTCGCCGCTCTCATCGGGATACATATCGTCAATAATATTTTTTATACAGTTAACCGCTATGTATTCCGGAGTGAACTTGCGTGAAATATAAAGAGGATAAAGCGCGAGACCCATTTCCGAATGATACATCGAAAACTGTTCTCCCATATGTAGCTGCAAACCTACTAACAGCGCATCGGCAGTGATGGCATCACCATACCCACTGGTAGAGCCCTGGAAATAGGCATCCATCGGACCAATAAATGTAATCACCTGTGTGGGTAACGGGTAATCGGGGAAATAGTATTTTACGTGCTTTAAACCTTCAGTAATTTCTTTTTCATAGGAAGAAAAATCAGGGAACTGTTTATTCACAGAATCGTAGACAGGACGATAATCGTGAATAAACTGTCTGGTTACCTGCATGATCTGAGCGCCGGAATCCTTTATGGGAGGAATACCCAATATCTGGTGTAGGTAGTCCTTTAAAAAAACAGGGTATTGCTCGTCTAGTTGATCAAGCGAAGCGGCCACATTGTTGGTGTCCATAGCAAAAAAATCCCGGTCGAACCGTAGTGTTTGTAAATTGATTTTTATATCTGAAACATTTGGTCCCTTATTGCTTTTGCATGACCCTGCCAATAAAACTATAGCAATAAATAACAAGTATTTACTCATACACGCAAAATACGAAGATTGTTTTAGCTGTGGTTCCGGAATTTGATAGGGTAGCTTTTCTGGTTAAAAAGCTAAATTTGGCCAATGAAGATCGCTATAGCACAGCAGAATTATCATATAGGAAATTTTGAACTGAATACTAAAAAAATAATTGAGGCTATTGAGCAGGCCGAAAATGAAGGGGCAGAACTGGTTGTTTTTTCAGAGCTGTGCGTTTGCGGGTATCCTCCCAGAGACTTTCTCGAATTCAATGATTTTATTAATAAGTGTTATGAAGCCATTGAAAAGATCAAACAAAAAACGGATAATATTGGTGTGATCGTTGGCTGCCCCGTACGTAACCCGGATAAAGAAGGTAAAGATCTTTTTAATGCCGCCTGGTTGTTATATAAAAGAGAAGTAGCGGGAGTGGCCTATAAAACTTTACTGCCTACTTACGATGTATTTGATGAGTACCGTTATTTTGAGCCCGCCTATTCATGGAAAGTTATTGAATTCAAAAACACACGTATCGCTCTGACTATTTGTGAAGATCTATGGAATTTGAGCGATGATCCCTTGTACCGTTCAGCTCCTATGGACCAGTTGATCAGCCAGAATCCTGATATTGCCATTAATATATCGGCTTCGCCTTTCGATTATGACCACGACGATAACAGGAAAGAAGTGGTGAGGGCAAATGTATTGAAATATAATCTGCCGCTTGTGTATTGCAATACAGTAGGTTCTCAAACTGAAATTGTGTTCGATGGTGGAAGTCTTGTTTTTAACCAACAGGGTGATATTATTAAGGAGTTGAAATACTTCGAAGAGGATTTTGCTATCGTTGACCTGCAACCGGCGTATAGTTCTGCTGCTCATATAAAACAGATCGATGTGAAACATCTGGACAAAGAGATGAGAGTGTCCAGGATAAGTGACCCTAATAAGATCATCGATCATCTAACGGCCACCAATAATATAAAAGAAATACATAGCGCTCTTTTGCTCGGCATCAGGGATTATTTTAACAAGATGGGCTTTACCAAAGCAATTATTGGTTCTTCGGGAGGTATAGATAGCGCTGTAACCATAGCGCTGGCAGTTGAAGCGCTGGGAAAAGATAATGTACGGGCTATATTAATGCCATCTATATTTTCTACCAGTCATTCGGTTAGTGATGCCGAACAGCTAAGTAAAAATATCGGTAACCCTTATGATATCATTCCTATTAAAAATATTTACGATGCATTTCTAGCCGAACTGAAACCGATCTTCCAGGATTTACCCTTCAGCGTGGCAGAGGAAAATATTCAAAGCAGAACCAGGGGAAATCTCCTGATGGCTATTGCCAATAAGTTTGGTTATATCTTACTCAATACTTCAAATAAGAGCGAGCTTTCCACAGGCTACGGTACATTATATGGAGATATGGCAGGCGGTTTATCGGTACTGGGTGATGTCTATAAAATGCAGGTCTTTGCCCTTGCCAGGTATATAAACAGGAATGGTGAGATCATTCCGGAGAATATTATTACCAAACCTCCATCGGCAGAATTACGGCCGGGACAAAAGGATAGCGATAGTTTACCTGATTACACCATCCTCGATAAGATATTATACCAATACATAGAAAGGCGACAGGGTCCGCGTGAAATTATTGCGATGGGCCTTGATCCGGAAATTGTGGCTCGTACTTTAAAGCTGGTGAACACTAATGAATATAAAAGAAATCAGTTCTGTCCTATTATCAGAGTAAGCAGTAAGGCATTCGGCGTAGGACGACGAATGCCCATTGTAGGAAAATATCTTTCCTAGTCCTATTTTTTAAAATGGCCGATGATCTTTGTCGTAGAAGGGAATGCACCTCCGAGGGTGATTTGCTTAGCCACTACCAACGTGGATTCATTGAGCACAACAATGTCAATATCTCCTTTTAGCAGATCGTTCAACTCTCCGTTAATGCTGAGTACTTTGTTTTCGTTTTTGAAAGACCATGTAAACGGAGTATTGTCGGGGTCACTGGTTGCACATTTGCTTTCTCCTTCGCTGTACACACCTGTACTGTCGGCGTTAAAAGTGATCAGGTTATCTTTTTCACAGGCGCTTAAACCAAAAGGGAGTGGTGAGTCCATTTCATTGTCACCATTTAAGTCAAAGCCTATTGTGTCAATTTTCCAGGTTGCACTGGTGATGAGCTCTACAGGAGTTAATGCTTTGTTTTTGTCTTTTTTACAGGCAATGGTTACAAAAGACAGCAGTACGAATGCAAATAATAGTTGTTTTATCATATAGTGGATTTGTTAAAAGTTAGTAGCATTTATTATGCCTGATATTTTAATTTAAGCACTTATCTAAAATTATTTGGCAGGCAACTTGCAAAGCCTTTGTCGTATTTTGCATAAATAATTTATATATATGGTTTTTACGGCCAATGATATTCGCGAATTAAATGAAAAAATTCAGGAACAAAGCAATTTTATAGATCTTTTAAGAGATGAAGTAGGTAAAGTGATCATCGGTCAGCATCACATGCTCGACCGTTTACTGATGGGATTGCTTACTAACGGGCATATTTTACTTGAAGGAGTACCGGGACTAGCAAAAACGCTTACGATAAAATCGTTGTCGAGGGCTGTTCAGGCTAAGTTTAGCCGTATACAATTTACACCGGACCTTCTTCCTGCTGATGTGATCGGTACAATGATCTACAATCAGCAGCAAAATGAATTTATGGTCCGTAAAGGACCCATATTTGCCAACTTTGTGTTGGCAGATGAGATCAACAGGGCGCCCGCAAAAGTACAGAGCGCCTTACTCGAAGCTATGCAGGAGCGGCAGGTTACTATAGGAGAACAGAGTTTTCCGCTTGAGCAACCTTTTCTGGTGCTGGCTACCCAAAATCCGCTGGAACAGGAAGGAACTTACCCGCTTCCTGAAGCGCAGCAGGACAGGTTCCTGATGAAAGTGATGGTAGGTTATCCTACAAAAGAGGAAGAACTGGTTATTCTTCGCCAGCATGTGCAGGGAGAAAAGATCCCTGAAGTTAAACAGGTAGTCACTACTAAGAATATCATGCAGGCACGTGAGTTGGTGAAAAAGGTGTATATGGATGAAAAAGTAGAAAATTATATCCTGGACATTGTTTTTGCCAGCAGGGTTCCGCAGGAATATAAACTTGATAAGCTAAAATTATTGCTGGCCTATGGTGGGTCTCCAAGAGCTAGTATTAACCTGGCCCTGGCTGCAAAGGCTAATGCGTATCTGAATAAAAGAGGATATGTGATACCTGAAGATGTGAGAAGCATTGCCCATGACGTTCTGCGTCACAGGATCGGTTTAACTTACGAGGCCGAAGCTGAAAATGTATTAGTAGAAGATGTCATTGATAATATTTTAAAAGTTATTCCTGTACCCTGATCAATGCTGACCACAGAGGAAATACTGAAGAAAGTCCGTGAGCTTGAAATAAAAAGTAAAAAACTCACCCGACACCTTTTTAAAGGTGAGTACCATAGCGCCTTTAAAGGAAGGGGGATGTTGTTTAAAGAAGTGCGTGAGTATCATCATGGCGACGATATACGATTTATCGACTGGAACGTGTCGGCACGATTTAATCATCCTTTTACTAAAGTTTTTGAAGAGGAGCGTGAACTTACACTTATGCTGCTGATAGATGTGAGTGGTAGTTCCCTGTTTGGAACTACTCATGCCAGGAAAAAAGATCTTGTCAATGAAATAGGTGCGGTACTGTCTTTTTCTGCAGTCAGCAACAACGATAAAGTAGGAGTTATACTCTTTACAGATAAGGTAGAAAAATTTATTCCTCCAAAAAAAGGCAGAGATCATGTGTTATATATTGTAAGGACCTTGCTCACTTTTCAACCCAAAGGTCGAAAGACTGATTTGGCAGAAGCTTTCAGGAGATTTAATAATACTATACGGCAACGTTCTATCACATTTGTATTAAGTGATTTTATTGATGATTCTTTTGAAGACGCTCTTAAGGTGCTGGGGAAAAAACATGATGTAACGGGAATAAAAGTGTACGATAAAATGGATATGCAGTTACCGGCAATAGGATTATTGTCGGCCGAAGATGCAGAAACCGGTAGTAAAATTCTTATAGACACTAATGATCCGTTGATAAGGGAAGAGTATCAGTCTGCTTTTTTTATGCATACAGAAAAATGCAAAAATATTTTTACGAAATCAGGTTGCGATCTGCTGCATATACGTACCGATGAAGATTATGTGAAAGTGCTTAAGAAATTTTTTATCAGCAGGAACTAGGGAGATATGAAGCGCAGCAAAAAAAATATTATCACCCTGTTAATTGCTTTAGCTGCTTATATTGCCTCGCCGGCGCAAGTCAGTGTAAAAGCGTTAATTGATAAAAATAAAATATTGATTGGCGAACCCATAGCATTAACCGTCGATGCCTATACTCCTGTTGGTGTTACTGTGGAATGGTTTGATACTGCCTTACTCGCTCCGTTCGAAATAATTCAGCAATCCAATCTGGATACTGTACAGAATATAGATAACAAACAAACGCTCCAAAAATTTACGATAACAGCTTTTGATTCGGGGAGGCTGGTTATTCCTCCTATAGAAGTGAAGGTGAACGGCACGTCCTATTTTTCAGATAGCCTGGTTATACATTCTTCTTTTGCCAGCTTTGATCCGCAGGAAGATTACAGGGATATAAAAGATATCATTAATGTCAAAGAGAAAAATACTGCCTGGATCATGTGGGCAGCAATCATCATATTGGCTATTTTATTGTATGTATTAATACGTGTTTTAAAGAAGCAGAAAGAAGCTGCCAGTATGAATCAACCGGTTGTTCCGGTAATTTCTCCTTATGAAGAAGCTATGCAATCGTTAAAAGAGTTGGAGCAAAAAGGATCTGCTGACTTAGGCGAAAAAATGTACTATACGGTGATGAACAATATTTTGAGGAAGTATGTCGCGGTTAAATTCCATATTTCAACTGTAGAAAGAACAAATTACGAACTGGTGATCGCCTTATCTGCATTCAATATCCCTGGTGAAGCCTATCGCAAACTGACCCATTCGCTACGTATAGCCGATTATGTGAAGTTTGCCAAGTTTCGTCCAACTGAAGACGATAATCATCTTCACCTGGATACTGTCCGTCAATCTATTATTATTCTTGATAATGCTGTGAAAAGTGCTGTATAATTGGTTTAGTCATATCGATTTTGCTTACCCTGCAGCTTTTTTACTACTGCTGTTGGTTCCATTAATGATATGGTTTCATATATATCGTTCACCCCAACAGCGGAGTTCGCTATTAATATCTTCAGTAAAACCCGTGCTATCCGCTATATCATGGAAGAACATTGTCCGACATGCAGCCTTCTTTTTTCGTGTGATGGCTTTCATCTGCTTAGTTGTGGTATTGGCACGTCCCCAGGTTCGTAATGATGAAGAAATGATTAGCGGCGAGGGTATAGATATTATATTGTGCCTTGATGTAAGTGGAAGCATGCTCGCACAGGATTTTACACCCAACAGGTTGGAGGCCATGAAGCAGATGGCTGCACAATTTGTAGATAAGCGTCCCACCGACAGAATCGGACTGGTTATTTTCGCTGGCGATAGTTTTACTTCTTCGCCTATTACTATGGATCGTAATACATTAAAGGCGCAGATATTTGCAGCACAAACAGGTTACCTGGCCGATGGAACTGCTATTGGTGATGGCCTTGCTACCAGTGTAGAGAGATTAAAGAACAGTGATGCGCGGTCGAAAGTAGTAGTACTGCTTACTGACGGAGATAACAAAGGCGGATTAATTCCTCCTTTAACCGCGAAAGAAATAGCAAAGTCGCTAAGTATTAAAGTGTACACCATCGGAATGGCCAGTGAAGGATTTGCTCCTGCCCCAACACAGGATGAAAGCGGCAACGTGACTATTGCACAGCAAAAGATCAATCTCGATGAAAATCTGTTAAGAAGTATAGCTGCTGAAACAGGCGGCTTATATTTCAGAGCGCGTGATAATGCTGGTTTGCAACGTATATACGATGAGATTGATAAACTGGAAAAATCACCAATAGAAATTTTTTCATTAAAGAGATTTAATGAAAAGTATTTGCCATTTGCACTGGCAGCAGGCATCTTTCTTTTGCTTGAACTATTGTTGAAGTTTACCGTGCTGAGAAAAATTCCTTAACCTTTTAATATTTAAACCAGGAAAATTCAATGAAAGCATTAGTGTACAAATCTACCGGGTCATGGTATATAACTAAAACCGATGATGGTAGTGTATTTAATGCCCGCATAAAAGGTGTTTTTAAAATAGAAGGAATTACTTCTACTAATCCCATAGCAGTAGGAGACGAAGTAAATATTGAGATAGAGAATGAAGCGGAGGGAACGGCAATGATCACTGAAATATACGATCGTAAGAATTATATTACCCGTCAATCGCCTGCTAATAAAAACCAACATCATATTGTCGCTTCCAACCTCGACCAATCAATCGTTTTTGCCACGTTGAAAGAACCCAGGACCTCAACGGGTTTTATTGACCGATATCTGGTTACCTGTGAAGCTTATCATATTCCTGCTATTGTCGTATTTAATAAAGCAGATATTTACCGGAAAAAAGAAGAGGAACGTTTTGAAGAATTGGAAGAAGTGTATACGGAGATTGGCTATCCCGTCTTTAAGATCAGTGTAACCAATAATGAAGGACTGGATGAATTGAAGGAGGTATTAAAAGACCGCTCGACATTACTAAGCGGACATTCAGGCGTAGGCAAGTCATCTTTTATTAATGCTATTTTTCCTGACTTCCATTTAAAAACCAGGGATGTTAGCGGGTGGAGCGGAAAAGGTCAGCATACCACCACCTTTGCCGAAATGTTTGATCTGCCTTTCGGCGGAAAAATAATTGATACGCCCGGCATGAGAGAATTTGGTATCGTTGATATAGAAAAGCAGGAGCTGTCTCATTATTTTCCCGAGATGAGAGCATTGCTTAATGACTGCCAGTTTAATAACTGTCTGCATATTAATGAACCCGGATGTGCAATAAAAAATGCCGTCGAAGACGGCAGTATTTTTTCTGAACGATACATCAGTTATTGGAATATTCTGGATAGTATCGAAAAAAAATATTGATGCGGCTACGACAGATATTTTCTGGCTGAATGCACCAACAATTTATTTTCAAGAAATTTCGCAAGTTCTACTACGGCATCATTATCTTTTCTTGGCGCTTCCCTGAATTTTTTTGGATATATAGAAATGCCCGTATAAATATTATAGTGAAGCGTCAGAGCGTGTGATTTGAAAGAAAATTCCCAGGTATGGGTGTCGAAATCATCATCTTTTTTGTGAAATTTTACTTCAAGATCATCGCTTAAAATATTGGCCACCTCATAAAATCTTTTTAGGCCACAATCGTCGTCGATAATCGCTTCGGTACAACCGAAGTCGGTGCGCAGGGTGAGACTCATAAAGTACGGATTTAGGGATTTATAATTATGCCCGGGTCAGGACTTGAATTTTTTTGTTTTAGGTGGTTTTTCTCCGCTTAGGATGCGCTCGGCGCCGTATGCTTTCCCATTGGTGGGACAGCCATATTTAGGTTTAAACAGGCTGCAGGAAACTCCTGAAATCATTATTGCAGCGCATGCGAAAATTACCGTTAAACATTTAAGGTTTGCCATAAGGGTATTTATCAGTTAGTAAAACGCTGGAAAAAATATATTATTATTTCCCTATTTACTTTCCTTAAACCAGGAGGAATATTTAATATAGTTATTGGCTATTCTATGTATCTCTCCCTTAATCAATTCTTTAGAAATAGTTTTAACCTTTTTAGCGGGTACGCCAGCATATATACTCCCCTCTTCTACGATAGTGCCTTCCAGTACTACTGCGCCGGCGGCTATAATAGAATTGCTACCTATTTCTGCATTATCCATTATAATGGCGCCCATGCCCACCAGCACGTCATCGTGTATAATACAGCCATGCACGATAGCATTATGTCCTATCGAAACATTATTGCCAATAACTGTTTTTGACCTTTGATAGGTGCAATGAATAACAGCTCCATCCTGTACATTCACTTTATTGCCCATCCTGATGCTGTTTACATCTCCTCTTACCACCGCATTGAACCAGAAACTGCATTGATCGCCGGTTACTACATCTCCTACAATAGTGGCATTGGGAGCAATAAAATTGTCATTCCCGAAAACCGGGCTAATTCCCTCTACAGGTAATATAATGGGCATAATGATGTGAGTTTTCAGACAAAGATGCAACTTTGCCAGAATTTAGAAGTTATGGATCATCGTCGTTTATTTCTGCAGCATGTTGCGCAAACTTCAGAAGCGCCATTAGCCCTTCATATAAAAAAGGCTAAGGGAACCAGGTTATATGCAACTGATGATAAAGAATATATCGATCTTATTGCCGGTATTAGCGTATGCAATATCGGGCACAGCCATCCCGAAGTAATAAAAGCTATTAAAAAGCAGGCTAACCGGTATTTACATGTGTTAGTGTACGGAGAAATGATAGAAACACCGCAGGTGCAATACGCAACATTGCTCGCCGATCATTTACCTCCTTCCCTGAACAGTGTGTATTTTACTAATTCGGGAGCAGAAGCTATCGAGGGAGCAATGAAACTGGCCAAGCGGGTTACCGGCAGAACAAAGATCTTCTCTTTTAATCAAAGTTATCATGGATCAACCCAGGGTGCACTCAGTATTATCGGCGATGAATATTGGAGAAATGCTTATCGTCCCCTGCTGCCGGAAGTATATCATTACCATTATAACGATCCCCAGGTGGTAGAGGAAATTGACGGACAAACCGCTTGTGTGATCATGGAAACTGTTCAAGCCGAAAAAGGTGTTTTTACTCCTTCACCTGAATGGATAAAAGCTGTACGCCGGAAATGTATGGAAACCGGCACTTTACTGATTTTGGATGAAGTACAGGCGGGTTTTGGCAGAACAGGAACGCTTTGGGGATTTGAACAATACGATATTATACCGGATATCCTGGTATTAGGAAAAGCGCTGGGTGGCGGAATGCCGCTTGGAGCATTTATTGCCGACCGTCAGTATATGCGCAAATTTACTGTTAACCCTGTATTGGGACATATTACTACATTTGGTGGTCATCCCGTTGCCTGTGCTGCCGGACTTGCAGCTTTAAAATACCTGTTGAAAAAAGGTATTCCCGCTAAAGTAGCTGCCAAAGAAAAATTGTTTAAAGAATTGCTTGTTCATCCCAGTATAAAAGAAGTACGAAGCAGCGGACTATTAATTGCAGTGGAATTTGATTCCTTTGCATTCAATAAACAGGTGATCGATTATTGTTTGGATAATGGTGTATTAACCGACTGGTTTCTTTTTGCACCGCAATGCCTGAGAATTGCTCCACCGTTAACGATAAGTATAGCTGATATAAAATATGCCTGTGCAGTGATTATGCAGGCTATAGAAAATATCCATCACTAAAACGGAAGCAGTGAACTTTCAATAGATGTATATATGCTTAAGAATTGGAAGGGGTGGACCGATGGTTAGCATTTGTGGCACAATAATTTAATTATTAAAAGACCAGTCTGAAGCTGCCAAAGATGCCGAATCGTTTCGAGTGTTGTTCAGGAAGCGGAGTGGGAAGTAAGCGCCATACAAAATCGATACGGAAAACTTTAAGGATATTATCTACTCCCGTTCCTACTTCGAGATAGGTTTTTCCATTCAGCGATTCAAAAGGGAAAGCTTCTCCCACAGGAGTATTAAAGACTTTATTTTCTTCGCTTAGTTTGCCCCATAAGCCGCGAACACTATAAAACTGGCGCAGTTTTAATTTTTTCAATAAAGGGATGAATCTGAAGAAGCCATTGCCGATATTATGTTCAAAGTTGATACCTGCATATTCATCATGAATAAACTCGTACCTGTTCATCAGGTTAAAGGCGTACCGGTTATAATAATAAATCTCATTGCCGGGCGCGATATCCAAAAGCATATAAGGTAAAGTGCCGTATGTTTTTCCTGCAAAAGCATTATAATAAATACTTCCGAATGGAGCTATCTTTTTCCAATGCGAAATATTTCCGCTTATTCTTGTATAGTCGAAACCGCTATTAAATAATCCTGAAAATCCCCGGGTGAAATTTATTTCCCCTATCGGATAGGGACTGCCCAAACTTATCCTGTTAAAAGTGCTTTCAAGAAATTTTTCCAGGAGGGCATACCTGATTTTTATGCTTGCCTCAGCAGTGGATAGATCGCCGTTTTTTAGTGAGCCGGTAAATATCTCCTTAGGCGGGAGATTTCTTAAAGGATCAAATGATTTGTGTGCACCTGTGAGCAGTACTGAAAAACCACCTTTGGTTTGTTTGTATGCCTCTATCTTTTTTTCGTCTATCTGCAGGAATTTAATAGGAACCCCCGATTTCCTGATAGCCAATGCAAAAATATTATCCTGTGAAATCTGATCGTAATAAGTCTGTCCGTAATCAATATCCTTTCTATAAGTAACGGTAATATACGAACGCGGATTTTTATTGAAAAAATACGTAGCATCGAGTTTGTGTTTAAACTTCTGGTCGCCGAACCCATAGGCAAGATAACCGTGCAGGAACCATTTTTTACTGAAATATTTATTCGTTCCAAGGTCCCATCGCAACCTGAACCCTTCCTGCGAATTATAAGTGGCCCAGTTATACCAGGGACCAATTTCATAATTGCCGATATTTCTATAGCCAATTGTAAGAAAATAAAGATTTTCTCTTGCTCTTTTGAATGCTGGTAGCTGCATTAGTGTATCTACCATTTTATAGATACCCGATTCACTGGAAGTTAATTCTTCATGCCTCGATTGTTCCCAGAATTCATCCGGTTTATTTTGTGCAGTATCGGTAAGAATAGTTTCTTCAAAGATCCTGTTTTTGGCTAACTGCTCAATTATATGCTGATCATTGAGTAGTATATTCTGATAGGTAGTAGTTTTTCTGCCTATGAAGGATAGCTTGTTACCTCCCAGTGGAGAAACATCTACAACAAACTTATCTTTTGCCAGGAACCAGATACTGTCGGCTATTAATTTATATTCCTGGATAAGACTAAGCTGGTTGACAAAATTAATATTGGCTTCTTTTGTCAATCGCAGATTCATTTTTTGTACAGCGAAAGTGGTGTCATGTATCCAAAAGTCGCCCTCAAAAGTATTCTCACCTTTTCTCTTAGGGACAAAAGTCATATGGATGAGCCGCCTGTCGCCTACGAACTGACTATCGAGAACCTGGTATTTATAGTAAGAGCTTCCAAAATCGCTTATCGGACTGATGAATTGTTTATCAAAAACGGGAATGAAGTTGCTATAAAAATTAACATTCTGATCCATTCCTCCTAATAAGCGGCTTACACTTTCATTATTGACACCAATGGTTTTACTGGCTTTGATGACTTCTCTTCGTTTAATGGGATCATTCTGGTAATAGTAGTCTGAAAGTGTTTCGGTAATATATACTGGTAATACCGGCGTTCCTTCCACTGTATCAATATTATCAAAAATGAATTTGAAGTTTTTCAGCAGTTTTAGCTGCTGCATTTTTTCTTTATTGATATTCTTAACATCAAGTTCAAGTTTATTATATAATTCATAGGAGAAGTTATCAAACCGGTAACGGTCGTTGAAAGGTTTTTTTCTTACTATTCTTTTCCACATCAATAATCCACGGTCTATTTTTCTTTTGACGACAACCTCTGAGGCGTATTTACCTCTTTCCATAAATAAGGTTACATCAACGATATTATCAATAGCCCTGGCTAATAATGTACTGTCAATAGGTAGTAAATAATCCTGGTATCCGACATAAGTCACCATTAATGTATCTGCCGGCCATCCTGTTAGACGGAAACTAAATTCACCTGCCGAGTCGGTGAGTTTGCCTGATCCGGAGTTTTTAAATTGTACTGAAGCAAAAGGAATCCTTTCTTCGCTATGAATATCTTTCACCACACCTCTTATCAGTCTGCTTTGCGCTAATACGTTGGCAGAAAGAAATGTAAGAAAAATAAATACGCACAGGCATAGGAATTGGTATATTGAATTTTTCGAAGGGTTGATCATTTTTCACATTATTACTGAATAGATGGCAAGCAATCCAGTAGCTTCGGTTGATGCTAGAAATCAAGTCCCATTGCAAATTGCAATAGTGGTTTTCCTCTGAAAAATCCTCTCATTTCCCATCCGGCATCTAATCTCAAAAAATATCCCAGCAAGGTGCTTCTCACACCAAATCCATATCCTCCTACAAGAGGGCCTACTCCGCCAGCTTTCAATCTGACAGTTAGTTCACCTGTCGGATCTTGATATAATCTGGAGGGCCTTGCTATTTGATTATAAGTGCCGTTCCAGGCTGTTCCGAGGTCAACGAACTGGATGATCTGGAAATTGCGCAGGAAGGCGTTGTTAATAGGTTTATTAAACAAAGTAGAAAATAAAGGTAATCTGAATTCACTGTTAAAGACCACTGCATTGTTACCGTTAGCAATATTTTGTTTAAAGCCCCGCATATTTAACGCAAGCGATTGGTAAGCGTACGTTACATCTCTTGCAGGATCATTGCCCTCGTGATATTTAGGATACATCCATCCGTCAATACCACCCAGGTAATACAATATTTTCTGGCTACCCCATGAGAAATCGGCTGCTGCGCGTCCGGCCCAGATAAAGTTTCTGTAAATAGCCTTATAAAATCTAAGATCTGCACCCAGGTTATAATTGAACTGTCCGGGTTTTAATAAAGTATCGGAAGGTTTATTTACCTGTGTGCTTAAGTCAGTATATACTTTAAACCTTAATCCATTATAGATATTAGTAGCTTTCAGGATAGTGTTATCATGAACATATTCTATTCGTGCCAGCGCAAAATTCTGTCTCATCAGATCAGGCGATTTCAGGGATGCCGTATCTATATGACTTGCCCTAACCACCGTTCTGTCCATTCTGAAACCACCGGTGAATCTTAAACTTTTTACTCTGTCAAATGGATATTTCACTACGCCTTGCAACAGGTTGCTGAACATTTTACCATCAAATATTTGCGACTCGCCTGCGCCGGGAACACCTATTATTGAATTTTGTACGGTTTTACGGTAATAAATCAGTGAATAGTCAAGGCGTTTTTTGAGATAGTCTACCCTGGTAAACCATTCTCCGCCCCCCATTCCACCAAGAAGTGGTATTCGCATTGCGCCACTGAACCTGATATCTTCAAAGAGATCAAATACAGACGCTTTCAGCATACCGTTAAATGCTCCACCACTTTGTAGTACTACAGGCAGCGCCCCTGTATAAGGTTCGTATCTGTTAATAAGAACATCATTATTAAATGCAGTAGAAAAATTATCAATTGAAAATTTCAGTTTGTAATCAAACAATCTCGCTCTTTGCAGAACCGGATTAGGCTGATTCATTTCCTCTGGAGCAATAGTTTCAGGTAAATCCGGATCTTCTGTATCGGTTTCAAATTCAGACTCAAATGCTTTTTCTTTTGGCGCTGGCCGTGAAATAAGCGGTTGATCTAATTTCAGTGCTCTGCCACTGGTTCTCTGTTCTTCCAGGATAGTTCTTTTTCTGTATTCTGTTGGTTTTGGATTGATATTACGTCTTTTTAATGCGTTCTCATCCACTTTAAGCTTATACAGGAACTTGAGATTGCCTTCCTGTCTTACTTCACTGTTTTGTCCATTATCACCGGCTATTTTTGTTTCCAGCAAACCACTCTGGTAATTACTGATAGGGAACACATAAGCCGAATCGTTAGTTATAGAAAAAACAAACATGGAATCGGGTTCCTGTTTCTTTGCATTTCTCAATGTGGTATCCAGATCACGACGGTCGGGATTGCGCAATACATTGCCGTCAATAACATATACAGTGTCTACCCCTGCACGTTCGGTAGTAAAGAAGCCGGCATACCGGTTAGCAATACCATTTTCATCACTGATGAAAGTGAAGTGTTGTCCATCATACTGCGCAGGATACCTGGCATTTCCATATCTCAGGTTAGTTAACTGGGAGATCTGCTTAAACTCGGATTTATTGTAGTTGTCGGCCAGAAATATATTAAACCGTCCGGTAGGAACTTCTGTATCTCCACCTCTGATGTTAGGGTTGGGTCTGTTAGAAGAAAATATAATACCTGCTTTATTAGGAAAAGCTACGAATGAGGGATCCAGGTCGGAATAAATATCATTAGTGATCTGTTCATAACTGTCTTTTTCGATGTTATAAACGAAGATGTCCGATTGCCCGTCTTTAACCGCACTCAATAAAAGAGTATTGGTGTTGAGCATGAATTTCATATCCTGTATCTGCTCGAAATGAGTGATATCCTGTTTTATTCTTTTAAAGCGTGCCACTATATCATACACGAAAAGTTTTACTTTTCCCTCTTCCCAATACACACAAGCCAGTCGTGTACCCTTGCCATCCCAGGCCAGCAGCGGGTAACTGGGGTTAACCTCATTTTCGTTAGATCTTACACCAGTTTTCAGCAATACTTTCCTGTCGACCATATTATCGTATAACACCACATAATATTTACCTCTGATGTATTCTACCACTGCGTAAGTCTGACTTCTGTTCACGGGATTGGCAGTGAAACGTATAAAGTTTTTATTAGGAGTGGTTTCTTCAACAATAGAAACCGTTCCTTTAGGAAAATTCTTTCTTCCCCTGATGTCCTGGTAGTACCTTTCCTGGTTCTCCATCATGAACTCCTTCAACACATCTTTGAACTTCTTTTTACAGATTCGGGTCGAAGCTGTATTAAGATTGCGGTATACTCTGGCCAGGTAAAGAAAATAGGTTACGTTTTCTTTCTTATATCTTTCTGCTATGAAATTCCAGAATGCATGTCCTGCTAACAGCGGTTTTGCATGCGCAAAAGCGTAGAAGTTTTTATAATCGCCGGACAGTAACGCAGATTTTAGCTGGTCGTCGAGTTCGGTGCTCCAGTTTTCTGCGGCATATTGCACATATCCGTCAGTGAGCCACTGCGGCAGATCAAGAAGAGCCTGGTTGGCGGCAAATTCTCCAAGATCATCACCAAAAAGAATGTTATCTAATAATGTCCGCGCAATACCCTCGCGAACCTGGCGGCGGAGATTGGAATGGTTACCATCAAAATAAACAACTACTTTATTATTCACCAGTTTGGTAATGCCACCTGTTGTTTGCCATTCGATATTGAGACCAATATTTGATTGCCTGAGTTCGTCGAAATTATTATATATAGCAATATTGGCCCTGCGTTGAAGGCCATATTCAAGAAATTCTTCGAGTTCGGGTAACTCCTGTTCTGCAAGCTGTGCCACGTATTTGGCCAGAGCTTCTCCTTTTTCATAGAAATAGGTATTGAAGTTATCAGTCTGGTAATATTGCCACTTAAACTTTTTATACTGTACTCTGTTCTTTCCAAACTCCACTGTATTGACCTGTGCAAATACTCCGGAAGTAAGCAGGAAAAGGGTACAGGCAAGCGTAAAAAAATCTTTCGCTTTTGATTTATTCTGTAGAAATTGCATATCCGGTCATTAATGAATTAAAGTTATAACAATTCCCCTCATTTAACGCTTTTTATGCTCAAAATCAGGCAGTTCACTTTCAACCCCGTGCAAGAAAACACTTACGTGATATTTAACGAAGAAGGAGCTTGTGCCATTATAGACCCGGGATGTTATTTTGATTATGAATACAAAGAATTGACAGAATTCATTCAAAAATCCAACCTTTCGCCTAAATGTTTGTTAAATACCCATTGTCACCTCGACCATGTTTTTGGTAACCGGCAGATGGCGGAAACCTACCAGCTTGTGCTTCAGGCGCATAAACTTGAGGAGACTTTGCTGCAGGTCGCGCCTGAATACGGTGTAAAATGGGGACTGCCTTTCGAAAATTATGAAGGACCTCTTCAATACCTTGAGGAGAATGATGAGGTAAAGCTGGGTGAGGATACGCTTAAAGTATTATTTACACCGGGTCATTCTCCGGGAAGCATCAGCTTTTATCATGAGCCGGGGAAATTTGTTATCGGAGGAGATGTTCTTTTCAGACAAAGCATCGGACGT
Organism: uncultured Chitinophagaceae bacterium; assembly: GCA_964606315.1. Taxonomy (GTDB): domain Bacteria; phylum Bacteroidota; class Bacteroidia; order Chitinophagales; family Chitinophagaceae; genus Flavitalea. The sequence goes on from CAZSFY010000024.1 coordinate 38,086, forward strand.
ACCGATCTGCCACTGGGCGATCATCAGACATTATTGAGATCCATAGAAGAAAAATTGTTTGTATTGCCCGATGATGTTACTGTTTATCCCGGTCACGGTCCCGCTACAACCATCGGTTATGAAAAACTGCACAATCCTTTTTTAGTAGGATGATGTCTTTTTGTAAGGCACATACTTGCCGATCACCGGCATTTTGCTTAGTTCATTGGCTTCTACACGTAATATCAGGACACTGAACAGCGCCATAAACAACAAGGAAGAGCCATAATACACAAAAGGATAACCGGTCCAATCGTGGGAGATATGGCGGACTATCAATTCGTGAATGATATAAAACAAAACAGCAGTGGTAAGATAACTGATCAGTTTTTTACGCGGGTAAGGAATGGCATAATGATGCTGACCAAGCGCGTAGCTGATCACCATCATAAATGCATAACATATAAATGTAGCCCATGCTGCCCCGGTATATCCGAATAAGGGTATCCACCAATAGTTAAGAATGATAGTAATGATCGCTCCGCCAATGGTAATATATGCACCAGTCATATTTTTATTGGTAAGCTTATACCATATCGAAAGATTATAATAGATCCCTAAAAACACTGAAGCCATCGCGAGTATGGGTACAATATGAATGCCTTCGGCATATTCCTTAAACTTCGATGCAATCAACAATTGCCAGAAGTCTAAAAACAGGCTGATGCCGAGGAACATCAGGCAGCAGGCGATCACAAAAAACTTCATTACCCTCGCGTATGTTTTTTTTGCATCCTCTTTTACTGATTGGTTGAAGAAAAAAGGTTCTGCAGCCAACCGGAATACCTGTATAAAAATAGTGATCAGCACCGCCAACTTGTAATTAGCACCAAAGATCCCCAGTTCCCTGTCCTGCTCTAAAGGAGTGCCCAATGCTACCCTTCTATAGATCACCCGGCTGAGCATTTCGTTGATCATACCGCCAAATCCAACAATGATCAGCGGATAGGAATATGACATAATATCCTTCCAGAGCTTGCCGTCAAATTTGAACCGGAAGGCGCCGATTTCTTTATATAATAATAGTAGCGTGACTGCACTGGCGATGAGGTTGGCCAGGATGAAATAACCTACACCTATAGAAGGATCGTACAGTATTCCGGGAAAACCGGATGGGTTAGACTCATAGGCGCCCTTCGCGATAAACAAGAAAAAGAACACGATGGCTATGTTGATGAGGATAGAGGCCATGTTGATAAGGGCATACTTTGCCGGCCGCTCTTCCAGTCGGAGTTTAGAAAGTGGAATTACAGCCAGCGTATCAAAAAATACTATCCAGATCATCCATGTTACATACTGGGGGTGGTTATCAAGTGAAAAAAAACTGGTGATACTGCCTTTGAATAAGAACAATACCAGCGTAAACAGAAGGGTAGTTCCTATTATTGAAACTGTTAGGGTGTTATAGAGTGTTTTGCGATCGGTTATTTGGGCGAACCTGAAATAGCTGGTTTCCAGTCCGTAGGTGTATAAGACATTGAGAAAAGGGATGATCGCATAAACCTGCGTCAGATCACTGGTAGTAGCGGCATCGAATAACCTGAAGCCTAGAAGTGTAAGACCATAGTTTAGAAACCGGCTGAATATTTTGGGCACTCCATACCACAAAGTGTGGCCTGCAAGTTTTTTGATCCCGCTCAACTTATGCGTTTTAGCGATAAAATTAAAGGATATTGTTGAACTGACTCAATTGTGTGATCTTTGCGCTGTATTGGTTTTTAACAGGTATTCACCGGATTTATCCGTTACACTGTAGCTGAACTATGGAAGTACCTGCTTAAGGTGTTCTGGATGCTACGATGCCAATGCAGATATAAAAGTGAAAAGGCCTTGTGATTTTTTTAATTTAAAGTATTACCGATGAAAAAAATTTTATTCTTCTGCGTTTTAAGTGTTTTTTTTGTTACGAAAGCTATAGCTCAGAATGTACCTGTGGATGGAGTGGTAGAATATGCCAAAGGACAGGATAAGAAAACATCTGTGATTGAGTTACCCTACTCAACTGATGTAGTTGAGAGTGCCATTAAAGAAGCTATGGTCAAAAAAGGCTATAAAGAGGAAAAGATTAAAGGAGTGCAGGTATTTCGTGGTGTAAGACTTGACGGTGATACTGAGCTTTCAGATCTTCACTTTAAAGTTGAAAGAAAGAACAAAAGAGATAAAAACTCATCTCTTGTTCACCTGATAGTAGGCAGATCCAGCGAAAATGTGGCACTAAGAACAGAGAATGATCACTATAAGTCTGACTATGCAAGAACATTTTTATCAGAGCTCGTTCCATCAGTAGCTGCGTATCAGTTGGAGCTGGATATTAAGGCTCAGGAAGAAACAGTAAAAAAAGCTGAAAAAAAATTGAAAGGTTTGCAAAGTGATCAGAAGAGTCTGGAAAAGAGATTGCAGGACACACAGGACAAACTCGAACAAAACAGGAAAGACCAGGAATCCCAGGTTGCAGAATTAGAAAGACAAAAATCGATCATGACCGAAATGCAATCGCGCCGCAGTTTAACTAACCAGTAACGTGTGTTATTGAAAATAACCGGTCCAGCCAGCGGCGAAAACAGCCGACAATGAGCTAGTGATTTTAGAGCGGTCGAATGCAGAAGCATAGGCCCGCAACAAGCCCACATCCAGTCCGGCTCTAATATATGATGATCTGAAAAGTGTACAGTATTTCAGTCAGAAATGCCCTTTTTGATGGAAATATCATACACTATCTGAAGGATAGAAAATTACCTGACAGACAGCTTAATAAAGACGTGAGTCTTTCGGCCCATTGCACTCTTCCTATTTTCAAAGTCGCGGTATTCCGGGGCAAAAAATCACTTCATCCAAACTGACGAAATATTTTTACTCTATTATTCTTCCGGTCCGAAGTCGGGGTTGTGCAACATAGTATTGTCGGTAAGTGTTTGCAGGAACTCTAACAGGTAGAATTTTTCGAGATTATTAAGGGGAATGCCATCAACTAAGGATGGATCGAGGGTTGGACTTTCACCAGTGTTCTCTGAATAATGATCAAGCATTTCTGTTATACCCTGGAACCTGCCGTCATGGGCATAATACCCGCTAACGGCTACATTTCTTAATGAAGGGACCTTAAATTTTAATGCATCGGAGGTAACGCCGGTAAATTCCATTCGTCCGTAGTCTGTGTTAAAGGGACTGATTGCCAGTCCTATATTACGAAAACTATGATCGGTGAAAAGCGGTTCCTGGTGACAGGATGCACATTTTGACTGGAATAATGCGTAGCCCTGCTGTTCAGACTCATTAAATGAAACTTCTCCTCTTTTGAATTGATCGTATTTGGAGTCGGCCGATATTATCGTAGCAACAAATTGAGTGATGGCATCTCTTATCCTGTTTCCTGAAATATTATCGTCGCCGAAAGCTTCACCGAATAATTCTTTATAACGGGCCGAGCTATTGATTTTGCGAATAATCCCATCATAGCTTTCGCCCATTTTTTCGGAAGCTGTCAGACAGGATTCAACCATCGAGGGAAGACCGGTGACACTGCCATCCCATTTATAGGATTGTTGCCAGATCATATTGAAAATACCTGGCGGATTCCTGGTGGTATGCTGAAAGCCCGTACCATGACCCAGATCGTGATCAAATTGGGTGAATCCTGCCATTTGCTGGTGACAGGAACCACAGTTTACATCGTTAAACCCCGATAAATTCTCGTCATAAAATAATACTCTTCCTAATCTAACTCCCTGTCTGGTAAGCGGATTATTCTCAAAAGAATATGTTGGTGAAGGAAATCCTTCGGGAAGATGTAAAGTGATTTTTTCAGGAGCAGGATAGAATTTTACTCCCGACTTTCGGCAAGCGTTGACCAGAAGAGAGATGGCTGTAATACAACAGATAATTATTATGGCAACATTACATTTCACGGTATTTCCTTCTGTTTTGTTTGTGTTCGGATCGTTTTTTCTTTTCTTCCATTCTCCTGATCCTCGAGGCCCGGGTAGCTTTTGTTGCAATACGCTCCTTTTCTTTTCTTAGTGCGCGGTTGACCAGTTCGTTCATCTTTTTTATTACGTCCAGCTTATTGCTTAACTGTGAGCGATGAGCCTGGCTACGAACCTGTAAAATACCTTCTGCATTAATGTTGTTCTTTAACTTATTGGCAAGTCTGATCTTTTGTTCTTCGTTGAGAATAGCTGAAGCATAAATATCAAAATAACCTTCAACCATAGTTTCTACCTTATTGACATGCTGGCCGCCTTTGCCGCCACTTCTGGCGGTTTTAAATCTTATTTCCGTAGATATATCAATAGCCTGTATCATCACCGTAAATTTACACGAAAAAAAACAGTATGGAAGTAACCATCCGCGAAGCACAACAACAGGTAGATCATTGGATCAGAACTACAGGGGTGAGATACTTTAGCGAGCTGACCAATATGACCATATTAACAGAAGAAGTGGGAGAACTGGCGCGTATAATGGCCAGAAAGTACGGGGACCAATCGTTCAAGGAATCTGATAAACAAAAAGATCTGGGTGATGAAATGGCCGACGTGTTATGGGTATTGCTTTGTCTTGCTAATCAAACCGGTATCGATCTTACCGAAGCGCTAAAAAAGAATTTTGAAAAGAAGAATATTCGTGATGCCGACCGGCACATCAATAATGATAAATTAAAATAATGCTATTTATTTTTCTTTACCATTCAGGATGATTTGATATTTATTGTTAGACTTCTTGTTTTTATTATTGCTCTTTTCTTTGCTGTTTACAACACTTGATATGATTCCTGAAAGCTTTGTCTTTACCCAATAATTAAATATAGACTTGTTTTTGTCGCGCTCGAAAAATATGGGAGATGCCGTTTTGTTTTTATTTTTTATCACTGCATTGGCTAACATATTTTCGATCTTTAATTTCAATCCTCTCTTCTCAGGGTCTTTTTTGTTGATAAGTCTGATCTTCAATCCTTCGTAATTGAAATGCATAGTCCCGGATGCAGCATCTTTGTTGCCGGTCCAGTATGCGTATATGGAGTCTGCTTTTCCGGAAACAACGCTGGCCGATAAAAGTGGTCGGATAATGACCGAAAATTCTTCCAGCTTAAAAGGCGAAGCGCGGAGATGCATGTTAAAAGAGGAGAGGCTGTCTTGATAGGATTCCGCATACTGTATATCCCTGGCATGTGCATTAAATAATTTAAACGATCCTTTTAAATAAATGCTATCCTGGTTTTCTTTTTTATTAGATACATTGGTAACTATTGCATTAACCTCCTTTAGCGGAATAACTGCTTTTTGATTGGTAGCAGCAGAGATCTCATTAACAGTAATATGGCTATTAGCAACAGCAATAGTGTCCGCAGAAAACGGCCATTTTATTTTATTGACCATTTCAGTGGCCATTGGTTTTGTACGGTTTCTTAAAAGTGGCAATCTTTTATCTTTAGTACTATTAAGTTCTGCTTCGTTAAGAATGATCTTATCTGCTTTTGCTTCTCCTGATTTTTGAAGAACATCGGCGATGTTCAGATTATGAAAGGCAATGGATTTTCCTTTTACATCAATGTATTCGACCTGGTAATTGGATTTTTTAAAAACATCTTCCATACTCTCATTTGGCGTCACGGAAAAATCTTTTAGTTGTAGTAGTTTTTTATAGGGGTCCCATTGAATGTTTTGGACAATCGTAGCTGTTTTTTTTCCTGTATAGTTTATTGTTCCTTTTTCGATTGCAGAGTGGTTAATCAGTAATGCAGGATTGATTTTTTGCAGTGAAAAATAATTGTCTTTAAAAGAAACATCCACATCGTTAACATGTAAAATAGTACTATCACCAAATTGTTGTTGTATGGCTGCTTTCTGGAAGTCAATATTTACCGCTGCTTCAAACCATGTTCTTTGTCTGAGGCCCTTATATAAACTGGCATCCTTTATTGTTGCTGTGATATCTGGAACTGTAACATTGAGACCCATATTTTGGTATTGTAAAATACCTTTTTTGAAAGTTGCGAGCTTGAATCCGATCATGGAAAAATCGGTGGAGGTGATTTTTTCTCGTACAATCAGTTCCGGTATTTTTAGTGTTGCGGTTGAACTTTGAATATCAATATTGCTAACCTGGTGTTGGTAATAATTATTGATAATTATTTCACCAGTTTTAATATCGAAATTATTAAGGGACAATGAAAGTCCGTCGATTTTTCCTTCGAGGTTATTCCAAACTATAAAATGGTCAACTGAACGGACTTCATCCATACAGAAATCCTTGCCCTTTATATTTATAAAAGGCGATTGGGGATGATCTTTATAATAGACATTATTGATATCTATCCTACCCACTCTTATTACGGGTAGTTCTTTTTTTTCAGTTCCCTGTTCTTTTTCACCTTTTACTACATATATATCTTTAGCTTGTATATGATCAACCTGTATGATATTTTCTTTTTCCAGCAGGTCCAGGTCAAGGATTTCCCAGTTGATTCCTTCTCCCTCTATGGTAGTATTGCTACTAAGATTCACTTTGAAATGGTCGGCGTGATTATATCGCGTACTACCGTTAAAAACATAATTTTTTATGTCGACGGCTATTTTGTTTGTTCTAAAATCAATTTGGTTCACATACAGCTCCGGTAACGATCGTTTAATATCTATCATAGAGTCGCTCATAAAAAACTTATTCAGCAGAACCTGTGAGCTTACACCGCTCATATCAATTAACAATGTTTTTTCGTCTGCCGATTTTAACCTTACGCGACCATCGTGTATTTGTAAACTATCCACCTGGATAATTTCATGCATGTCGTTAAGAGTCTTATAGAATAGGTTTGATCTCCTGGTCTTCTCATTTTTACTGGCAGCAGCACTTGTTGCCATTTCTTTTTTATCCGGGCCAGTAGTGATCGAAATATCAGGAGTCAATAATACAGCCCGTTTCGCCTTTAATCTTTTGAGGATGAGATCTTCGATACTGATTTTAGATAATCTCAGCAAGGGAGTCGTAAAACTCAGTCTTTTTTGTTGTGTATTATATGCTGTGGGTTTATAAGAAGAGTTCTTTAATAGCAATTCGTTATTAATGAAAGAGAATTCCTCCACATTTAATTGAAAGAGACTATCGCGTGTCATAAAGCTGATATTACGCTGATCCAGTCTTATGCTGCCGGCAGTGATATTTTTTGTTTCCCTGCTCAATTCGATATTCTCCAACTGCATTTTCATAATGTCAGTGCTATATATCTCTTTTCCACTCTCATTTTCGAGCAGAGTGAATCTTCCACCCCTGATGTCAACATACTTAAGTTTGAGGCCGCTGATCAGTTCCTTTGTTGTTTCATGAATGACATTAAGTGTATCCGCAGATTGTTTTTTGTTTTCAATCACCAGATTAGGATTAACAATGATCAGGGAGTCGACGGTAATTTCTTCTTTTTCGTATATGGATGTGAGGTCAGCAGATTTAAAATAAATATCGTGGGAGCTGATACTCAGGCGACTGGGATTGGCGTCGGTCGAAACAATAGAAAAAGAGTCCAACTGGAAAAATTCGTTTTTCCCCGAAAAGTGCAGTTCGTTGAAAGCGATTTCATAGAGACCTGAAGGCAGGAGCAATTCCTGCCTCTTTATACTTAACTCCACCTCATCTGAAAAAAGAAAATGTTTGTCGGTGTCTTTTTTTCTGGAAAAGTTGGTGATATGAAGATCGATACCCTGTCCGTGAATTTTACCCGGATGGTGAGCGTCCCCAACTTCCAGTTCTCCGTCTCTTATAGAGAAGGCCCGTACCTGCAGGAAGGTAAGCGCTTTTTCCATGATCCGGGAGAGATCGGAAAAGTGAAAATTATGTTCAGACTCCCTTAGGGATCGTTCCTTGTTAAAGAAATAAAAGGTTGGCTGGCTGAGCGCAAGACTGTCAATAGTCAATTTTTTGTCAACCAGAATTTCTCTTAAAGAATGGACGGAAAAATACAGGCTCTTGAACTTTATATTGTAATAGGCCGGTTGGTTCAGAGTGTCGGTACAGTTCAGGGTGGCATCTTTAATGCTTATTTTCTTATCCAGCAGCGATACCTTTATTTTGGAAGAATTGAAGGTATAAGTATTGTTGGTTTCGGTGGACACCAGCAATTGTATAAGTTCATTAAACCGGTTGGCGACAATATAACGGATAAAGAATGCGCCCGATGTAGCCAGTACTAAAATAGCTATTCCTATACCTATCAGCCAGTTTTTAAATCTCACGTTAAGGATATTAGTGTAAATATACTGCATTCTTATTGGCCGGAACCTATGCCAGCGGTCTTCATGAGTCTTTTAATAATAAGGTTAAGCGACTGTTTTCAAAAAGAAAAACTACCTGTTGTTAATCAGCATTAATAAATAGGTAAACATATTTATATATTTGCGCTCTATGGCTACAGATAGTAACAGGTTTCAGGCGATTATATCGCATTGTAAAGAATACGGTTTCATATTCCCTTCCAGTGAAATTTATGATGGTTTAAGCGCGGTGTACGATTATGGACAGTGGGGGTCGGAGTTAAAGAAAAATATACGTGATTATTGGTGGAAAAGCATGACGCAGATGCACGAAAATATCGTTGGTATCGATGCCGCTATATTCATGCACCCTACCACCTGGAAAGCCAGTGGGCATGTTGATAATTTTAGTGATCCTATGATAGACAATAAGGATTCACAAAAAAGGTATCGTGTAGATCATCTTATAGAAGCTCATGCCGAGCAACTGGAAAAAGACAATAATAAAGCTGCTGCAGAAACCCTCCTGAAGCAAATGGACAGCCTGTTGGCCTCCAATGATTTTGATGGACTTAAAAAACTGATCGAAGACAATAAGATTAAATGCAGCGTAAGTGGCACTGTCAATTGGACGGATGTAAGGCAGTTTAATCTGATGTTCTCTACGCAGCTTGGAAGTGTAACCGATGAAGCCAGCGAGATCTATCTGAGGCCCGAAACGGCCCAGGGTATTTTCGTGAACTTCTTAAATGTTCAGAAAACGGCGAGAATGAAAATACCTTTTGGTATTGCGCAGATTGGTAAAGCCTTTAGAAATGAAATTGTAGCTCGCCAGTTTATTTTCAGAATGCGCGAGTTTGAGCAAATGGAAATGCAGTTCTTTATTCGTCCCGGCACGCAAAAGGAATGGTACGAATACTGGAAAGAAGAAAGGCTGAAATGGCATAAAAGTCTGGGTATTCCCGCAGAAAAATACCGCTACCACGACCATGTCAAACTCGCTCATTATGCTGATGCTGCCTGCGATATAGAGTATGAATTTCCTATCGGTTTTAAAGAGGTAGAGGGCATACACAGCCGCACCGATTTTGACCTTAAACAACACCAGGAATACAGTAAAAAGAAACAGCAATACTTCGATAATGATATTGATCCCTCCACAGGGAAACCGTTTGGTAATTATGTTCCTTATGTTATTGAGACATCTATAGGACTCGACAGAATGTTCTTACTGGTAATGAGCCATGCTTACACCGAAGAGGATCTTAGTACTCCTGAAAAAAAGGATGAAAGAGTGGTCCTAAGGTTTCCGCCCAGTCTCGCTCCTATCAAGCTGGCTGTGTTACCGTTACTTAAAAAGGACGGTTTACCCGAAATAGCCCGGCAGATTATGGACGATTGCAAACCCCATTTCCGCTGTTTTTATGAAGAAAAAGATGCTATTGGGAAGCGGTACAGGAGAATGGATGCCATAGGCACTCCTTTCTGTGTTACGGTGGATCACCAAAGCAAAGAAGACGGGACGGTTACTATCCGGCACCGCGATTCAATGAAACAGGAAAGGGTGGCAATCAATGAGATAAGAAATATTGTTGAAAAAAATGCTTTCTAAATCCGCTGGTATAGCAATTGCATAATTTTTTTGTATATTTATTTGAGCAACATAGCCTGAATAAATCTAATATCTAAAAAAAAATTATGCTTGCTATCGAATTGACAATACCAATTTTCTTTGTCGCAATGACGTGCTGTGCTTTTGTCGTTGGTTATTGGTTGCGTTCTGCACAAATCAAAGATTATCGTAAAAGAGTGATTAGCCTGGAAAAAGAAATGCTTCATAATCACGCAGAAATACTTGAGCTTCAAAAGGAACGTGCCCAATTATTAAAGCACCTCAAAGAATCCAGCATCCCTGTTATTCCATTAAATAGTAAGGATGACAGCAGCGATAAGCGTAGAGCCCGGTAAATTTCAGCGACTTATCCATATAGCTCGAGGTGAATGGATTTCTTATCGTAGCCAAGTGCTATAATGCGCTGTTTAGCTTCAACGATCATATTTTTCCATCCGCATAAGTAGAAATGAGCCTCCGGATGGCTTCTCTGCTGAATTATTTCTTCATATATAGAATGAACATATCCTTTCCGTATTCCATCAGCTTTTTCCCTCGAGTATGTCGGCAGATAATTAAATAATGCCACTGATTTTTCAAGTTCTTTCAACTCTTTTCCATATAAACTATCGCATAAAAGTCTGCAACCAAAAATCAGGTAAATGTGTTGGTGTGGTGTTTTCTTTAGAAGAATATCATACAACATTGAGCGGAAAGGCGCTATCCCCGTACCGGTGCAAATCAGAAAAAGATCTTTCTCAATAGGTTCCGGAAGTGTAAATACGCCCTGTGGTCCACGTAAAGGAATTTCTGTTCCTATGGTAACCTCATTAAACAGATAATGAGTGCCTGCTCCTCCTTCTAATAGCACAATAATCAATTCGAAAATATTCGAGCCATTGGGCCAGGAAGCGATAGAGTAGCTACGCCACCTTTTATTAGGTTTTTCATGGATAGGCAAGTCTAATGTTACAAACTGACCAGGTTTAAAGTCAAAATTTTCCAGCTCTGGTATTTCAAACCAAAAACGTCTGGTTGAAGGAGTTTCCTCTTCAATCCTGATTACGCGTGCGGTATACCATAGTAACATACTGAAAAAGAAAAAGCCGCCGTAATCCGGCGGCTTTTTTATTGATGTTATTAATCGTTCTGGCTGAACTTGAACTCAACCCTTCTGTTTTGAGATCTTCCTTCAGCAGTACTGTTGTCGGCAATAGGTTGTGACATTCCGAATCCAGTTGACTGTAATTTTGATGCATCAACACCTTTTTTCACCAGCGCGTCAACAATAGCAGCTGCTCTCTTTTCAGAGAGTGTCTGGTTGAATGCTTCTTTACCCACATTATCTGTATGTCCGTTTACATTCAGTGTAATTTCAGGATATTCTTTCATGTATGATACAATATCATCCAGTTCTTTCAATGCTTTAGCGGTTGGCTTAGAGCTTCCAGTAACAAACTGAACATCTGCCGCATTGAATTTGGGTATTGCAGGACATCCGTCATTTTCTTTAACACCTGGAATGGTTGGACATTTATCTTCTTCATCGTTGATGCCATCACCATCTGTATCAGGGATTGGACAGCCATTGTATTTTGGTAAACCTGGCTGATCAGGACATTTGTCTTCTTCGTCATTGATGCCATCGCCATCTGTATCAGGAATTGGGCAGCCGTTGTATTTGGCAACACCAGCCTGGTTAGGACATTTATCTTCTTCATCGTTGATACCATCACCATCTGTATCAGGAACTGGGCAGCCGTTGTATTTGGCAACACCTGGCTGGTTAGGGCATTTATCTTCTTCATCGTTGATACCGTCACCATCTGTATCAGGAATTGGGCAACCTTCGTATTTAGCTAATCCAGGAACTGTTGGGCATTTATCTTCTTTATCAGGAATGCCATCACTATCTGTATCAGTTGGCTTAAGTGGTTTACCACCAAACAATCTTAATTTGACACCTACTTCAACAGTTTGATTATAGAATTTGGCTGCTCCTGTCATATCGGGACGCATTTGCTGATTTACTACCCCTACACCATGAATATATTTCCCAAACACTGAAACCCTTGAGCGCGGAAATAGCTCAAGACCACCCAATATGGCAGTAGCATGAGCATCAAGAGCTTGACGGAGAAACGCTGCATTATCAGGATTGTACTTATTAAAGAAGTTAAATTGAGGTCCCCCAAATACTGCAAAATTTTTAGAAAGATGCAGTTTTACTAACAAAGGAATAGAAAGGTATCTAATGTCACCGGCGTAGTTGAGCCCGTTATCAGTTTTAGGCTTATACTTATAAGAGGAGTAAAGAAATTGAGGCTCAAAAGATACCATTTTCCCCAGTGGAAAATTGACGTAGGCTCCTCCGCTCCATCCTAATCCGAACTTGTAATCATGCAGATCTATACCATTTTTTACGCGAAACTTGTTAAAATTAGCGGCACCCAGAATACCAAACGAGGTGCGGTACCCTTCAGGTTCACGGGATTGGGAGAAAGAATTTAACGAAAATGCTATTAAAAGCATATAAATCAATACGCTCTTCATGTAAGTGTATTTAAAGTTAGTAATAGAAGTGGCAATGTATGATATTTAAGCAATCAGTTTAATTGTTTGGTATTCAGGAATAAAAGTAAGATTTTTTTTATTGGCTACTAAATTTTTTGAATGAAAGTAAAAGTCTGTCAAATAAATTTTAATTCCGGCAGGTTTATGCCATATACCGGGATAAGGGCTGAGGGCTAAAGCCGGGTTAACTATGAACCTAAAAACTCCCTAACTTTGCAGCCGCCTTGTATGAATCTGTCGACGTTGTTATCGTCTTTTCTTGAAAATAATCCCCGCCTTTTTCAAATAGCGGACAGGTTGTCCTATGCCCAACCTCAACATATATACTGTAAGAATCTAAGAGGAAGCTCCCCTGCTTTTTTGATTGCCTCGGCTTTTATGCACGATTCATTTAAAGGGTTAAATCATTTAGTGATTTGTGACGATGCAGAAACGGCAGCGTATTTCCAGAATACCCTGGAAAGCCTTACTAATGCCCTCGACCTTTTTTACTTTCCCTCATCTTTCCGTAACAGAAAAAACTTCGGATTGCTGAATAGTAGCCATGTGATGCTCCGTACCGAGATGCTCACCAAATTATCGGCTGGGGGTAACAAAAAGATAATCGTCACCCACCCCGAGGCGGTTTTTGAAAAAGTGGTATTACCGGCGACGCTTTCCCATAATATTATTTATATAAAAACTGCCGATACCATCGATGTGAATGCACTGATGGAGAAGATGGTGAACTATGGATTTGAGCGTTCCGACTTTGTCTATCAACCGGGTCAGTTTGCCCTGCGCGGGGGAATACTAGATATTTATTCATTTGGAAATGAAAAACCTTATCGTATAGAGCTGTTTGGTAATGATGTAGACAGTATAAGAATATTCGATCCGGAAACCCAGTTGAGTGAAAGAAAACTACTCCAGGTAAGTATTATTCCCAATATAGAAACACGGTTTAATAATGCTGAAAAAATTTCCCTGCTGGAGTATCTGCCGGAAAATACCATCGTGTGGATACAGGATTGGGAACTGACAAAAGAAAGAATGCTTACGCAGGAAGAAGATCTGCAACTCTTCCTGGATAATAGTCCATCGAAAAATGTAGAAGAAGAACCGGAAGAAAGAGTAAAGCTTGGCAAAGAAGATTTTATTGTAGTCGGGTTACTGGAACAACAAATTGCACTCAGACATACAATAGAATTCGGGTATCATTCTTCTTATGATAATTTCGTAGAGATAGCTTTTCATACAAAAGAACAACCTTCGTTTAACAGGAAATTTGATTTCCTGATCAGGGACCTTAAGGATTGGGAAAGAAAAGGTTTTGGTTTGTACCTTTTTGCTGAAAATCCGCGGCAGTTGGAAAGATTGCACAGTATTTTCGAGGATCTTAAAGTAGAGATCAATTTTACTCCCGTTCCTGTGGCTATCCACCAGGGATTTATTGAAGAAGATCTGAAAGTGGTTTGTTATACCGATCACCAGATCTTTCAGCGTTATCATAAATACAAGGTTAAACAGGCGTATAATAAAAACAAGGCGCTTACTATCCGCACGCTGCGGGAACTACAGCCGGGCGATTATGTAACCCATATTGATCATGGAGTGGGCATATACAGTGGATTGCAAAAAATTGAATCGAACGGAAAGTTGCAGGAGGCAGTCCGTATTATTTACCGCGACAGTGATATTTTATATGTAAACATTAATTCGCTTCATAAAATATCAAAGTACACCGGTAAAGAGGGTACTGTGCCTAAGGTTAACAAGTTGGGCAGCGATGCCTGGCAGAAGCTGAAAGAAAAAACCAAGACAAGAGTTAAGGAAATTGCTTTCGACCTGATTCAGCTTTATGCCCAACGTAAAGCACAGCAGGGCTTTGCTCACAGTCCCGATAACTACATGCAAAATGAACTCGAGGCTTCGTTCATTTATGAGGATACACCCGACCAGGCAAAAGCTACTGAAGATGCAAAAAAAGATATGGAATCATCTTCGCCGATGGACCGGCTTGTTTGTGGTGATGTAGGATTTGGTAAGACTGAAATTGCCATTCGCGCAGCATTCAAAACCTGTCTGGATGGTAAACAGGCTGCAGTCCTTGTGCCTACAACCATCCTCGCTTTTCAGCATTATAAAACTTTTAAGGACCGCCTAAAGGATTTTCCCGTAACTGTCGATTTTATCAATCGTTTTAAATCAAGTAAAGAAAAAAAAGAAACGCTTAAAAAACTGGAAGAAGGTAAAATTGATATTATCATCGGTACGCACGGCATATTAGGTAAAGAAGTAAAGTTCAAAGATCTTGGTTTACTCATCATTGACGAAGAGCAAAAATTTGGAGTAGCGCATAAAGAGAAAATAAAAACACTTCGCACCAGTGTCGATTGTCTGACCCTTACCGCAACACCCATACCCCGTACGTTACAGTTCAGTTTAATGGGCGCCAGGGATCTTAGTATCATTAACACACCGCCTCCTAACCGTCAGCCTATCGAAACAGAAGTGCAATTGTTTAATCCCGATTTTATCAGGGATGCGATATATTATGAAACGGAGCGCGGGGGACAGGTATTCTTTATTCATAACCGCGTAATGGGGCTGCCTGAAATGTGCGCAATGATACAGGGATTATGTCCCGATTTAAGTATAGGCTATGCGCATGGCCAGCTTGAAGGTTCTACGCTCGAAGAAAGGATATTGGATTTTATAGATAGGAAATACGATGTATTGGTTTGTACAAATATTGTAGAGAGCGGCGTAGATATTCCCAATGTAAATACTATTATTGTCAATAATGCCCATCATTTCGGATTAAGTGATCTTCATCAGCTAAGGGGACGAGTTGGCAGAAGTAATAAGAAGGCTTTCTGCTATCTGCTTGCCCCACCTATGAGTACTTTGCCCAATGACTCAAAAAAGCGTTTGCAAACGCTTGAACAGCACAGCGAACTTGGTTCAGGTTTCCAGATTGCTATGCGCGACCTCGATATCCGGGGTGCGGGTAATTTGCTTGGCGGAGAGCAAAGTGGATTTATGGCCGATATTGGCTTTGAGATGTATCAGAAAATTCTTGATGAAGCTATTAAGGAACTAAAAAGGACTTCTTTCAGAGAACTTTTCAAAGAAGAAATTTCACGCCAGGAAGATTATGTACAGGATTGCACTATCGACACCGACCTGGAAATTCTTATTCCTGATAATTATGTAGAAAGCATTACTGAAAGACTATCTCTTTATACACGATTGGATAATTGTGATACCGAAGAAGAATTACAACAATTTGAGCAGGAACTAAAAGACAGGTTTGGACCGGTTCCTTTCCAGGTGAGCGATCTTTTCGATACAGTGCGTTGCCGTAAAGTGGCTGTTCAGTTAGGATTTGAAAGACTGGTGCTCAAGAATCTTACCTTGAGATGCTATTTTATCCATAATCATGAGTCGCCCTACTTCGAGAGCGATGTTTTTAACGGTATACTCAATTATATTCAGCGTGGTACCAATAAAGCAAGGATAAAGCAGTCGGGCAAGCTGTTTATGCTGGTAGTAGATGGAGTGCAGTCTATGCAGGAGATTTTGAGGTTCCTGAAGATGATGGAGCAAAATATTGCTATTTCTACCCCCTAAAAAAGTAAAAATAAAGTAGAGAAATGCTTAAATTGGAGTAAAACTCCATCATTATGACCCAGCAAAATAGCATTCTCGGCACAGAAGAGCCGGCGCTCGTTACTCCTTCCAGCGACGAAAAAACGATGGCTCTCTTATCACATATTCTTGTATTAGTAGCCTGGTTTATCGCGCCACTCGTTATTTATCTTGTCAAAAAAGATGAGTCGCAGTTTGTCGCTGCACATGCTAAAGAATCACTGAATTTTCAGCTTACTGTACTTATCGCTGTTATTATAAGTTGGGCGCTTATGTTTGTTCTCATAGGTTTTGTATTGTTGCCTTTGCTGGGGATTGTAAATCTTGTGTTGGTTATCATGGCAACTATTAAAGCCAGCGAAGGGAAATTTTATAAATATCCTTTTTCAATTAAGTTCGTTAAGTAGCGAGAAGGTTCTTTTCCATGATTACATGGGTAAGTGTTACTTCCTCAAATTCATCGCTGGTTACGATATACCCCAGTTTTTCATAAAAGCCGGTAGCTGTTTTGCGGGCGTGCATGGAGATCGTCCGGAATCCACGGTCGCGGGCGATATTTTCGGCGAATTGCATGAGGGCGCGGCCAACACCTTTTCCCTGTAAGGAATTATGTACTGCCATTTGTCTCAGGCGAACAACACCAGGTGATGTTTCGATCAGGATGCAGCAACCCAGCATTTTTTCGTCCTCAAAGGCGCCAATCAGTATAGCATCTTTTTCCCGCTCCAGTTCTTCAGGTAAAAAATTCAATCCCAGGGGTTTGCGCAGTATCTCATCGCGTAGTTGTACCATTTGGTGGTACTCGAGTGACCCATGATCTATAAGTTTAAGCGCCATGTGTTAACTGATATTGACAATAAAAAGGGATGTGTCTTGCAATATAAGCATTTCGTTCATAGTGCTGTTCCCGTTCTTCACCTGTGTTCCCAGGCATTTTTACTCTCTTTTTCTGATTATTATAATTAATCAATGCGATTTGTTCAGATTATCTCAAAAACTATATTTTTGCAGCCGTAACTAAACTTTACAAAAATGTC
>CAZSFY010000025.1:0-52218 GCA_964606315.1 uncultured Chitinophagaceae bacterium
AAAAAAACTTAGGTGATTCTATAACTGTTGATATTTTCTCTGAAGGAGAAAAAGTAGACGTCGTGGGCACTACTAAAGGTAAAGGTTTCCAGGGTGTTGTAAAACGTCATGGATTCAGTGGTGTTGGTGAGCAATCACACGGTCAGCACGACAGACAGAGAGCGCCGGGTTCAATAGGTAACTCATCCGATGCTTCCAGGGTATTCAAGGGAATGCGTATGGCTGGCCGTATGGGTACTGAAAGAGTGAAGATTAAAGGTCTGAAAGTGATCAGGATCTTCCCTGAAAAAAATTATATACTGGTGAATGGATCTATTCCCGGTCATAATGGATCAATTGTTTTGATACAGAAGTAATCACAATAACCCGAAGTAAGATGCAAGTAGATATAATAAATAGCAAAGGTGAAAAAACAGGTCGCACGGTAGATTTACCTGATGAGATCTTCGGCGTTGAGCCTAATGACCACGTGATTTATCTCGCGGTTAAGCAATACCTCGCTGCACAGAGACAGGGAACTGCCAAGGTAAAGACTCGTCTCGAAGTAAAGGGGTCCAGCAAAAAGCTGCACCGTCAGAAGGGTACTGGTGGTTCACGTAAGGGTAATATCAGGAATCCGCTGTATAAAGGTGGTGGATCTATTTTTGGTCCTAAACCGCGTGATTACGATTTTAAACTGAACTATAAAGTAAAAGGTCTCGCAAAGGTTTCTGCTTTGTCCCATAAGATAAAGGAGAATAACCTGGTAGTGCTTGAAGATGTTAAGCTGGAAGCTCCTAAAACAAAAGCAGTAGCTACCATTTTAAACACGCTAAAAGGCGCTAATAAAAAAGTGCTGGTACTTACCGGTGAGCAGGAAGATAATTTCCGTCTTTCTTTCCGTAACCTGCCTAATGTAACAGGTTACCAGTTCAACGACATGAACACTTATGATATCGTGAATTCAAATGTTGTTGTACTGACAGAAAGTGCGGCTAATAAAATTGTTGAAGATGTAAAACAGTTCAGCGCTAATTAATAGTGTTGATTGTTTTAAGCGTTACAAATATTTATGATGAAACTACCATGTAAAAACTTTCACATGGTAGTTTCATCAGCCTGCCAAAAGTACTTGTACGGCGAGCAGGTCAGACAAACGAATAATAAAAAAATATACTGATGAAACTCTCTGCAGTATTGATAAAACCGCTGGTAACCGAAAAAAGTAATAAGCTGACAGATGCTGCCAGGACTTATGCTTTTAAGGTAGACCGTAAAGCGAATAAGCTAGAAGTTAAAAAGGCGGTTGAAGATTTTTACGGAGTAACCGTAACTGAAGTGAATACTATTGTGGTTCCGGGAAAAGCTAAGACCAAGTTTACCAAAGCCGGATTTATTTCCGGTAGGAAACCGGCTTATAAGAAAGCTTATGTGAAAGTGGCAGAAGGAGATACAATAGATTTATACTCGAATATTTAATTAAAGGATTTTCAAACGAATGGCTGTCAATGGCCGCGAACATTGATAAAAAGTATAGATAATGGCACTAAGAAAATTTAAACCGATTACTGCAGGTACTCGTTGGAGAATCGGGAATGCATATGCAGAAATAACCACTGATACTCCTGAGAAGACTTTGTTGGAGAAAAAATCTTCAACAGGTGGAAGAAACTCTCAGGGAAGAAGAGCGATGAGGTATAGAGGAGGTGGAAACAAGAATATGTACCGTATTGTTGATTTCAAGAGGGATAAGAAAGCAATTCCTGCTACTGTCGCTTCTATTGAATATGATCCTAACCGTACGGCTTTTATTGCTTTGTTGCATTATACCGATGGAGAAAAAAGGTACATCATTGCACCACAGGGCTTGCAGGTAGGCGCTACTATTCTTTCCGGTGATGCTGTTGCCCCTGAAATAGGCAATGCATTGCAAATGAAGAATATGCCTCTTGGTACTAACGTCCACAATATTGAAATGCAACCTGGTCAGGGTGGTAAGCTCGTACGCAGTGCAGGAGCTTCCGCACAGTTGACCAACAAGGAAGAAAAATACGCGGTATTGAAAATGCCTAGCGGTGAATTAAGGAAAATATTGATCAACTGCTATGCTACTGTTGGGGTGGTAAGTAATAGTGACCATAGCCTGGAAATGGCTGGTAAAGCCGGTCGTAACAGGTGGAAAGGTATTCGTCCAAGAAACCGCGGTGTAGCGATGAACCCTGTTGATCACCCCATGGGTGGTGGTGAAGGTAAGGCTTCCGGTGGTCATCCGCGTTCAAGAACAGGCAAGTATGCCAAAGGCTTGAAAACACGTAAGAGAGGAAAGGGTAGTGATAAACTGATTATTCAGACTAAAAAAGGTAAGAAACTGGCCAAATAAGCCATCTTAGATAAACTGAAAAAATTAATAAACAGATATGGCTCGTTCAATTAAAAAAGGTCCTTATGTAGCTTCTAAACTGGAAGCAAAAGTATTGGCCGTGAATGAAGGGAAAGCGAAGAAGGGTGTTATTAAAACCTGGAGTCGCCGTTCGACCATTACCCCTGATTTCGTGGGACACACATTTGCCGTTCATAATGGCAATAAGTTTATCCCTGTGTATGTAACGGAGTTCATGGTAGGGCATAAATTAGGAGAGTTTGCTCCTACAAGGAATTTCAAAGGGCATTCTAGTAAAAAAGTAGCATAATTAATCAGACTTAATTAACATGGAAGCGATAGCGAAACTTAAAAATTATCCTACATCACCGCGCAGAATGCGTTTGCTGGCTGATGTTATCCGTGGAATGGAAGTAGAGAAAGCGCTGGCTTTACTTGAACACCATCCGCAACATTCGGCGAAGCCGCTTTTTAAATTATTAAGAAGTGCTATCAGCAACTGGCAGCAGAAGAATGAAGGATCTAAAGCGGAAGATGCCGGACTGGTTGTAAAAACGATATATGTAGATGGTGCCAGAACATTAAAAAGAATGTTGCCTGCTCCGCAAGGAAGAGCATACCGCCTCCGTAAGCGTAGCAACCATGTTACTTTAGCTGTTGATGTTAAACAATAATTGAATCAAAATATTTAAACCATAATATGGGTCAGAAAACAAATCCAATTGGTGCCAGGTTAGGAATCATCCGCGGATGGGAATCAAACTGGTATGGAGGTAAGAGAGATTTTTCAACTAAACTGATCGAAGACAATAAGATCAGAACATATTTGAATGCCCGTATCAATAAAGGAGGTATCTCTAAAATTGTTATCGAGCGCACGTTGAATAAATTGATCGTTACTATTCATACATCAAAGCCGGGTATCATCATTGGTAAAGGTGGTGGAGAAGTTGACCGTATCAAGGAAGAGCTGAAGAAATTAACTGGGAAGGAAGATGTACAGATCAACATTCTGGAAATTCGTCGCCCTGAACTGGATGCGATGATCGTTGGTGATACTATTGCCCGCCAGATTGAAAATCGTATTAACTACAAACGCGCTATTAAGATGGCTATCGCCTCTTCTTTAAGAATGGGAGCGGAAGGTATCAAAATTAAAATCAGCGGACGTTTGGGCGGAGCGGAAATTGCCCGTACAGAAGAAATCAAGCAAGGTCGTACACCATTGCATACACTGCGTATGGATATTGATTACGCCAGTGTGTATGCGCTGACCGTTTATGGGAAAATAGGTATTAAAGTATGGATCTGTAAAGGTGAGATTTTGGGTAAGAGAGATCTGAATCCAAACTTTATCGGTACTAAGGAAGGCGGTGATAACAGAAGTGCTTCAAGAGGTGAAAGAGCAGGTGATGACAGAGGCAGAGGTGGCGACAGGAGAGGCGGTGACAGAAGAGGTGGTGGTCAGCGTAGAGATAACAGAAGATAATCAGTTTTCTTTCAAATTTTTAGAACAGTTTTAAATTTTTATAAATGTTACAGCCTAAAAGAACCAAACACAGGAAAGCGCAGAAGGGACGTATCCGTCAGGTTGCCAAAAGAGGCGCAACAATTGCTTTCGGTTCATTTGCATTGAAGGCGCTTGAGCCTGTCTGGTTGAACAACAGGCAGATTGAAGCTGCAAGACAGGCCCTTACCCGTAGTATGAAGAGGGAAGGTAATGTGTGGATCAGGGTATTCCCTGATAAACCGGTAACCCGCAAACCCCAGGAAGTGAGAATGGGTAAAGGTAAAGGTAACCCCGAATTCTGGGCTGCTGTTGTAGAACCAGGCCGCATTATTTTCGAATGTGACGGTGTACCTGAACCTGTTGCCAAGCACGCACTGGAACTTGCTGCGCAAAAGCTGCCTATAAAAACAAAGTTTATTATCCGTAGGGATTACCAGGCATAAATTCAGCAAACCGGTAACGGTATCGTATAACCGGTTGATGAAAAAGTTATTCAACTTATAATTTATAAAGATGTCAAAGAGAATTGATTTTATAAGAGGACTGAAAGAAATGAGTGAGGAGGACCTCAAAGCGAGGATACAGGAAGATGAACTGCGTCTGAAGAAACTTGAGTTCGCTCATGCCATTTCTCCTTTAGAGAATCCAATGAGCATCCGCGACCTTCGTAAAGATGTCGCACGCCTGAAAACTGAATTAAGGAAAAAAGCAATAGGTATTTAACCTATATAAATAATAACAAAATGGTTGAAAGAAATTTGCGTAAAACCAGGACCGGATTAGTAACCAGCAATAAGATGGATAAGACCATCACTGTTGCGGTTGAAAGAAAGGTAAAACACCCGATCTATGGGAAGTTCGTAAAGAAAACAACGAAATTCCACGCTCATGATGAAAAGAATGAGTGTACCATTGGTGATACTGTAAGGATTATGGAAACACGTCCTTTAAGTAAAACCAAACGTTGGAGACTGATAGAGGTTGTGGAGAAAGCGAAATAGGCATTCAGATTAATTGTATGTTTTTAATTGCTGACAGCAAAAACTGGCAGCTCAAAGCTTAATAAAATGATTCAGCAAGAAAGCAGATTAAATGTAGCTGATAACAGTGGAGCGAAAGAAGTACTGTGTATCCGGGTTTTAGGTAACAGCGGACAGGATTATGCCAAAATAGGCGACAAGATAGTCGTATCAGTAAAGGATGCGATTCCTGCCGGCGGCATTAAAAAAGGAACTGTTGTTAAAGCAGTAATTGTTCGTACAAAGAATAAGCTGCGCAGAAAAGATGGATCTTATATCCGTTTCGATGACAACGCAGTGGTATTGTTGAACCAGGCCGATGAGCCTCGCGGCACACGTATTTTTGGTCCTGTGGCAAGGGAACTTCGTGATAAGGGGTATATGAAAATTATTTCACTGGCACCTGAAGTGCTTTAATAATAAAACAAATGAGCAACAGATTCAAACCTAAATTCAACATCAGGAAAGGCGATACTATAGTGGTAATTGCCGGAGATGATAAAGACGTGAAAAAGCCACGTAAGGTGCTGGATGTATTTCCTGATAAAGCTCGTGTACTGGTTGAAGGTGTGAATATCATTACTAAACATACCAAGCCTTCGGCACGCGATACTAAAGGCGGGATCATTAAAAAAGAAGCTCCTATCAATATCTCTAATGTAGCATTATGGGATGCTAAAAATGGTAGCGCTACAAAAGTAAAACGTACAAGAGAGAACGGTAAACTGGTTCGCATTTCAAAAAAATCAGGCGAGGTAATTAAATAATTAAGCAATGAGTACTACAAAATATTCCCCAAGATTATCAGATAAGTACAAAAAAGATGTTGTACCTGCTTTGATGAAACGTTTCAACTATGATAACGTTATGCAGGTTCCCCGTCTCGAAAAGATCTGCATTAACCGCGGTGTGAACGGTGCGGTAACCGATAAAAAACTGGTTGATATCGCTGTTGATGAACTGACACAGATTACAGGACAAAGAGCTGTGCCTACTTCATCTAAAAAAGACATCTCTAACTTCAAGCTGCGTAAGAATATGCCGATTGGTGCAAGAGTGACTTTGAGAGGTGTAAAAATGTATGAATTCCTTGACAGGCTTATCGCAACTGCTCTTCCACGTGTACGTGATTTTAGAGGCGTGAATGAGAAGGCATTTGACGGAAGAGGTAATTATACTATGGGAATCACCGAACAGATTATTTTTCCTGAAATAGATATCGATAAAGTAAACAAGATTACAGGTTTGGATATCACTTTCGTAACATCAGCCCAAACAAATGAAGAGGCTTTTGAACTACTGAAAGAAATGGGTATGCCATTCAGGAAAAAAGATCAGGCACAATAATTAATTCAAAAAGAACACTGAAATAATAATTATATGGCAAAAAGATCAGTTGAAGCCAGACAGAGGAAAAGGGAAAGACTGGTAGCACAGTACGCCGAGAAACGCGCCCAGTTAAAAGCTGCCGGAGATTTTAAAGCGCTCGATGAGCTGCCTAAAAACTCTTCTAAAGTGCGTTTAAAAAACCGTTGCCAGCTTACCGGTCGGCCTAAAGGATATATCCGCTATTTCGGATTATCAAGGGTTACGTTCCGTGATATGGCACTGGCGGGAAAAATCCCGGGTGTGAAAAAAGCAAGCTGGTAAGATCATTAATAATTTTTGAACTGATTAATTAACATAAAATGGTAACAGATCCTATAGCAGATTTCCTGACAAGGGTGCGTAATGCTCAATTGGCCGGACACAGAATTGTGGAAATTCCTGCTTCTAACCTTAAGAAACGTATTACCGAGATCTTATACGATCAGGGATACATTCTTAAATACAAATTTGAGGATGACAGTAAGCAGGGTGTGATCAAGATTGCCCTGAAATACGATCCGCAATCCAAAGAACCTGCTATCCGTGCTCTGGAAAGAGTGAGCAGACCAGGATTGCGCCAGTACGCCAGCCCCTCAGAATTCGCCAGGGTTAAAAACGGACTTGGTGTAGCTATTCTGAGTACTTCTAAAGGGGTGATGACTGATAAGCAAGCCAAGTCGCAAAATGTTGGTGGCGAAGTGCTGTGCTATATCTATTGATAATTGACTATTTAAATTAAGCAGACTATGTCTCGTATAGGAAAACAACCGATAACAGTACCATCAGGAGTTACCATTACAAAAAGTAATGATAACGTACTTGCTGTCAAAGGCCCGAAAGGTGAGTTGAAGCAGGCGATCGATAGGGACATTAACATCGAGATAAAAGATAACCAGGTGATTTTTAGCCGTCCCACCGATCAGATACGCCACCGTGCTATGCATGGCCTGTATCGTTCACTGGTATATAATATGGTGAAAGGTGTTACTGAAGGATTCAAGAAAAATCTTGAACTGGTTGGGGTAGGTTTCAAAGCTTCAAACCAGGGTAATATCCTTGACCTTTCTTTAGGATATTCTCATAATATTATTTTTGAAGTACCTAAAGAATTGACCGTAAAAACAGCCCAGGAAAAGGGGGAAAACCCTAAAATATTCCTGGAAAGCATTGACAAACAATTGCTGGGCCAGGTGGCTGCTAAACTCCGTAGTCTGCGTAAGCCGGAGCCATACAAAGGAAAAGGTGTGAAATACAGTGATGAAGTGATACGTCGTAAAGCTGGTAAGGCTGCTGGTAAATAATTAAAAAAATAACTTAATAACCAATAATAATGGCTACTAAACTAGAAAGAAGGCAAAAAATACGCTACAGCATTCGCAAGAAAGTAGTAGGTACTGCCGTGAAGCCAAGATTGTCTGTGTTCAGAAGTAACGCTGAAATTTATGTTCAGGCTATCGATGATAACGCCGGCGTTACACTGGCCTCTGCTTCTTCAAGAGATAAGGATATAGCCGCTCAGAAAACAACAAGGGTTGAAAAATCTAAACTTGTTGGAGCGGTTATCGCCAGAAAGTTGAACGAACTGGGGATCCAGAGTGTAGTATTCGATCGCGGCGGTAATTTATACCATGGCCGGGTAAAAAGTGTGGCTGATGGAGCAAGAGAAGGGGGATTACAATTCTAAGCATTCAATATTATAAATATTCAATCTTAAATAGATTAAATGTCAAAAGCTAATTTAAACAGGGTTAAGCCAGGCGAACTGGAACTGAAAGAGAAAGTGGTAGCCATCAACCGCGTAGTAAAAACTACTAAAGGTGGACGTGCTTTCAGTTTTTCTGCTCTCGTGGTGGTGGGTAATGAAAAAGGTGTGGTAGGTCATGGACTGGGTAAAGCAAAAGAAGTTCAGGAAGCTATTACAAAAGGTATTGAAGATGCCAAGAAAAACCTGATCAAAGTGCCTATCATGCATGGTACGATCCCCCACGATCAATACTCAAAAGAAGGTGCTGCAAAAGTATTGATCAAGCCCGCTGCTCATGGTACGGGAGTGATTGCCGGAGGTAGTATGCGGGCCGTACTGGAAAGCGCAGGTGTTACGGACGTATTGGCTAAATCATTAGGATCTGCCAACCCGCATAACGTGGTGAAAGCTACTGTAAAAGCCCTGGCTACTTTGCGCGAGCCGGTAGATGTTGCCAGGCAGAGGAATCTAAATCTGAAAAAAGTATTTAACGGGTAATCCTTAAATACAGAAATATATTTGTTATGGCTAAAATCAAGATCACACAGGTAAAAAGTGCAATTGACAGACCCGAGCGCCAGAAGTTAACTTTGAAAGCCCTTGGTCTTAATAAACTTAATGCCTCTAAAGAAGTTGAAGCTACACCCCAGATACTGGGCATGGTTAGCAAAGTGACCCACCTTATTCAGGTTGAAGAAATAAAATAAATAGCCCCCGAAAGGGTTACCGGAAAAACATTGAATATTTAAGACACCGGTGATGTTTTTTCGATATTTGATAACCAGTGTCGTAATGAGCGAGGGATGATTTCCCGTTGAGTTAAAATCAATTAAATAATGAACTTACACGAATTAAGACCTGCCAAAGGCGCTACACACAAACCAAAACCACGTTTAGGCCGAGGCGAAGCTTCAGGAAAAGGTGGCACTTCCACAAAAGGTAATAAAGGAAGCCAGAGCCGTGCCGGCTACCAAAGGAAAAATGCTCATGAAGGCGGCCAGATGCCTATTCAGAGACGTCTTCCCAAAAGAGGCTTTAAAAATATCAACCGTGTTGAATTTAAAGTGTTTAACCTTGGACAGGTTGATGCGCTTGTAGAAAAATATGGTCTGACTGAATTTTCTGCTGACACCCTTTATACTCATGGATTGATCAACAGAACCGATAAAGTAAAAATTCTCGGTAACGGCGAATTAAAAAGCAAACTGACCTTTAATGTTAGTGCGGTTTCTGCAAAAGCAAAAACTGCTATCGAAGGCGCTGGAGGATCAGTAGAACTCCAAGCAAAATAAATTGTAACTTCATCGGGATTTTAAATAGTTGACAATCCGTGAAAAAATTCATCAAAACACTCAAGAATATTTGGAGCATCGAGGAACTAAGAAATAAAATTCTGGTTACATTGCTCCTTATTGCTATTTACCGTTTAGGAACACATATTGTTCTGCCCGGTATAGATCCGACAAAAATTGACCCTAACGCTGCAACAGGAGGCATACTTGGATTGATAGATGCTTTTGCCGGGGGAGCCTTCTCGCAGGCCTCCATCCTGGCGCTCGGTATCATGCCTTACATATCTGCCTCTATATTTATGCAGTTGATGACAATTCTTTACCCGCCTTTTCAAAAATTGCAAAAAGAAGGGGAGAGCGGAAGGAAAAAAATTAACCAGTACACAAGATACCTCACTGTAATTGTTGCACTTCTGCAAGCCAGTGCTTATGTACAATATTTAAATAGTCCGGGATACCGCGATGCTATAATTGGTTCTTATTCCAGTTATTTCTGGCTATCTACTACTGTAATCCTTACAGCAGGAACTTTATTTGTAATGTGGCTTGGTGAAAAGATCACAGATAAAGGACTGGGTAACGGTGCTTCCGTAATTATCATGATAGGTATCCTTGCCCGCTTGCCTCAATCCTTCTGGCAGGAATGGCAATCCAAAATACCTACGGGGTCACGCGGATTGCTCCTTTTTGTGATAGAAATTGCAGCGTTGATTGCTATTATCACTGGATTGATAGTACTTATACAAGGAGTTAGAAAGATACCGGTTCAGTATGCTAAACAAATTGTAGGAAACAGGCAGTTTGGTGGAGCCAGGCAATTCCTGCCAATGAAAGTGAACAGTTCCGGTGTAATGCCTATCATCTTTGCCCAGGCTATCATGTTCCTCCCTACACTGTTATCTAATTTTGACTCAACCAAGGGACTAGCCAAAATATTCGGCGACCATAGTAACTTCTGGTACATGCTTATTTATGGATTGATGGTTATTGGTTTTACCTTCCTTTATACTGCCCTGATATTTAATCCTAAGCAAATAGCGGATGATCTCAAGAGGAATAATGGATTTATTCCGGGTGTAAAACCTGGCCAGCCTACTGCTGACTATATCGGTGCTGTAATGGATAAGATCACTTTACCCGGTGCTATCTTACTGGCTATTGTCGGTATTTTTCCGGGTTTCGCGCAAAGATTAGGCGTACAACCAGGCTTCTCTTCTTTCTTCGGAGGAACCTCCTTACTGATCATGGTAGGGGTAATTCTTGATACTCTTCAGCAAATTGAAACGCAATTGCTGATGAGGCAATACGATGGATTGATGAAAAGCGGAAGGATACAGGGAAGACAAACTGTTAGTCCTGCGTCTGTTTAATGTATAATATTAATATTCATCTTTCAAAATAATAGGCCAAACCTGACCAGCGCTTTGCTTGTCAGGTTTGCATTTTTAAGTGGGATCAAGCAATAATGATTTACTATAAATCAAACCAGGAAATAGAAATTCAGCGTGAAAGTGCGCTGATGGTAGGAAAAGCTATAGCAGAACTGGCTAAACTGATCAAACCAGGTATTACAACTGCCTATCTCGATAAAACAGCAGATGAATTTATCAGGGATAATAATGCTGTTCCCTCGTTTAAAAACTTTAATGGATACCCTTTTGCTTCCTGCATATCAGTGAATGATGCAGTTGTGCACGGTTTCCCCGGTAGCAAAGAACTTATTGAAGGAGATATCATTTCTGTAGATATTGGTGTCTATAAGAACGGTTTCCATGGCGATAGCGCTTACACATTCGCTATAGGAGATCCCGGTGAAAATATCCTTAACCTGCTTAAAGTGACAAAACAGTCGTTGGCATTAGGTATCGAAAAAGCGGCGTCGGGTAATAGGATCGGCGATATCGGATTTGCTATTCAGGACTATTGCGAAAAAAAATATGGTTATGGTGTAGTGAGAGAATTGGTTGGTCATGGTTTGGGTAAAAGTCTGCATGAAGATCCCCAGATACCCAACTACGGCCGGAGAGGCAGCGGAGGAAAATTAAAAGAAGGAATGGTGATAGCCATCGAACCAATGGTCAACCTGGGTTTAAAAGAAGTATGGTACGATGACGATGGGTGGACGGTAAGAACAAAGGACGGAAAACCCTCGGCACATTATGAACATACTATTGCCATTAGAAAGGGCCAAGCTGATGTGTTGTCTTCTTTCGAAGAAATTGAAGCAGTGGAAAAAAACAATCCGCATTTAAACGCAGAATATTACTAAAAATACTTCCGTTTTTGGGTGATTTCACCCATTCACTCCTTTTGCCGTAAATGTACTTTCATGGTTCAAATGATAACCAATTAACCATGAAAACAACAGCGAATAATCAGGACAATCCCCATTTCGACCTGCCACTGGAAAATGAATTATTAATGCTCCGGTTACGTGCGGAGTTTGGAGCCGAATGTATTACCAGCGGTAATGATATTCCCCCTTTAGTTGTCAATGAATTCCTTAAATCCGTTTATGAATTTGAAAAGAAATTCAGGGAACCGCGTCCGCTGATAAGCATATACGAAAAACTGAATAGACCCGCTTTCAAAAAAGTTGAAGATCTACCAGACAAACAATTGTCGAGAGAGCTAAAAAAGGTGTTGAAATATATGCGGGACCGGCAAATGGAGCTTGATGTAATGGGCGAGTACTCCGACCGGGATATTTACCGGTTTATTACAGAAGAGTTTTTCAATCATGAAATTGAGGATCTGAATATGCAGGGATTTATTCATCATTTCTGTTATGAAGATTTTCATCCTAATCATGAAATGGATATAAGAAGCAGGTCAATCGAATTCCTGCATCATTGGTTTGACAAAAGTTTTGATAAATACAGCTGGGAGCTTGCTACTACTTTTATTCATCCCGACACGAGAGAGTTTTCAAGAGAGGATATACTACAAAAGCTACAGTATATTTTTGATGCTTATATCAGGTTTACGAATTGTGCCTATGATATTAAAGAGTTGAGTTTTGAATGGGATGATAATAAAGAGGAGGGTAAGGCTTTGGTAAAAGGGTATGTGCAATATTATGCGGAAATGGAGAACAGGGAACTTGTTCATAAGGAAGGAGAGTTTCAATTATACTTCTCCAGCAAAGAAAAATGGTGGAATATTTTTTATTTTATTTTTCCGGGATTTAGCTGGCAGGGTTAGACAGATACAATATTGATTTTTTAAATTTTGGTAGCATTATAAAAAACCAACTGATAATACTCATAGATCACAAGTATATTCAAGAGTGAATTAAGAGCTTGTACTTATCTTCGGTATATGCGATTAGTTGTAATAGGCGGTGGAGCGGCAGGTTTTTTTTGTGCCGTTAATGCTGCCAGGATGCATGCAGACTTAGAAGTAATTCTTATAGAGAAGACTAATAAACTGTTGTCTAAGGTGAGAATTTCCGGAGGAGGCAGGTGTAATGTTACTCATGCCTGTTTTTCAATCGCCGATATACTAAAGTATTATCCCAGGGGAGCAAACTTTGTAAAAAAAACATTTCATCAATTTTTTACAACGGACACGATTGAGTGGTTTAAGCAGCGGTCGGTAGAGTTAAAGACCGAAGCAGACGGAAGGATTTTTCCTGTTACTGATTCTTCAACTACTATTATTGATTGTTTGCTCAGAGAGGTGGATAGATACAAGGTGAAAATAAAAATGAATAAAGAGGTCAGCACTATTGTTCGTGTTGGCACTCAATGGGAATTGGTTTTTGCTGATGGAGAAAAATGTATTACTGATAAAGTGTGTATTGCCTCCGGGGGGTATCCCAAAGAAAGTATGTTTGAATGGCTGTTGAAAACAGGACATACTATTGAATATCCCGTTCCAAGCCTGTTTACTTTTAATATTCCGGGGGATGCTATTACGCAATTAATGGGTTTATCTGCTAAAGCAATAATAAAGATCAAAGGATCAAAATTGCAGGAGGAGGGAGCAGTTCTTATTACACACTGGGGATTAAGCGGACCGGTTATTTTAAAATTAAGCGCCAGGGGAGCAAGGGAGTTTCATTCTGCTGGTTACTCTTTTTCCATCAGTGTCAACTGGTGTCCAGGATATAATGATCAGTCACTTAGAGAAAAGCTAATAGAACTGCGTCAATCAGTTGCAGCGCAAAAAATAGGTGGTAAAAACTATTTCGAACTGCCGCAGCGGTTATGGGAACATCTTTGCCAAATCAGCGGTATCCTTCCAACTACCCGTTGGGCCGATTTGACCAGCGTCATGCAAAACAAGTTAATAGCCAATATGTTGACTCATATTTTTACAGTTGAGGGTAAAACCACTTTCAAAGAGGAATTTGTGACTGCTGGTGGTATAAGGCTTGCTGAAATTAATCCCAATACTATGGGGAGCCGTATTGTTCCGGGTTTATTCTTTGCCGGAGAAATTATGGATGTTGACGGCGTTACCGGAGGGTTCAATTTCCAGCATGCATGGACAAGCGGTTGGATTGCCGCAAAGCATATAAAAGAGCCTTAAATACCATAGGATTAGCTAAAAATATGTATTTTTGCACCCCCGTATAAAACAACGGGATTTTATTATGTCAGAAAACAATATTGTTAACTCAAACGCTGATGTACAGGAGTCTACCGCTCAGGAGGCTACAGCGACAACAAATCAACCTGAACAACATGCTGCTCCACAGGTGGAGACTGCGCATGATGATTTCGACTGGAGCATTGACAAACGTAATGTAGCTTCTTATTCAGAAGAGGATAAAAAGAAGTACGATGCTGTGTATGAGGGTACATTCAAAGCTGTTACTGATGGTGAAATGGTGAAGGGTACAGTTGTAGGTCTCACTAAAACTGATGTTGTGATCAACATCGGCTTTAAGAGTGATGGATTAGTATCTCTGAATGAGTTCAGGGATATCCCAGGTCTGCAAACAGGAGATGAGGTAGAAGTAATGGTTGTGGAAAAAGAAGACCGTGAAGGAAATCTTAACCTGAGCCGCAAACAGGCACGTATTACCCGCGCATGGGAAAGAATTGTGGAAGTTCACAAAACCGGCGAAGTAATTACTGGTACAGTAACCTCCAAAACCAAAGGCGGTCTTATCGTGGATGTTTTTGGAATGGAAACATTCTTACCAGGCTCACAGATCGATGTTAAGCCCGTTACCGATTACGACCAGTTCGTAAATAAAACTATGGAGTTTAAAGTAGTAAAGATCAACGAAGCTATTAAGAACGCTGTAGTGTCTCACAAAGCGCTGATCGAAAGTGATATTGAAGCGCAGCGTGCAGAAATTATGAGTAAACTGGAAAGAGGCCAGGTATTGGAAGGAACCATTAAAAACATCACAGATTTTGGTGCGTTTATGGATCTGGGTGGTCTTGATGGGTTACTTTATATCACTGATATTAGCTGGGGCCGCATAAGTCACCCTGGTGAAGTATTGAGACTTGATCAGAAGTTGAAAGTGGTTGTTCTCGATTTCGATGATGAGAAAAAACGTATCAGCTTAGGCCTGAAGCAACTTACTCCTCATCCGTGGGATATCCTCCCTGAAACAGTTCAGGAAGGTGCTGTGGTGAAAGGTAAAGTAGTGAATATTGAAGATTACGGAGCATTCCTTGAAATACTTCCGGGTGTTGAAGGATTGGTTCACGTGAGTGAAATTACCTGGGCCAACACGCCAATTAATGCAAAAGAGTTCTTCAAACTTAATGATGAGCACGAAGCTAAGATCGTAACACTTGACAAAGAAAGCCGCAAAATGAGTCTCTCTATCAAACAAATGACAGAAGACCCATGGAGCACTATCGAAAATAAATTCCCTGAAGGAAGCCGCCATTCAGGTTTGGTGAAAAACATCACTCCTTATGGTGTATTTGTAGAATTGAACCCAGGTATTGGCGGAATGATCCATATCAGTGATTTAAGCTGGTTAAAGAGGTTTAATCATCCTTCAGAATATACTAAGGTGGGCAGCAATATTGATGTTGTTATCCTGGGTATTGATAAGGAAAATCGCAAACTGCAGTTAGGGCATAAACAACTGGAAGAAGATCCCTGGAATACACTTCAGGATACTTTTGCTCCCGGATCTATCCATGAAGGAACAGTGATCCGCAAAGATGATAAAGGCGCTATTGTTCAGCTTCCTTATGGTCTTGAAGGATTTGCTCCTAACCGCCATCTTGCAAAAGAAGATGGAAAAACAGTTGGCGCTGATGAAACAACTCAATTTGTTGTTATCGAATTCGATCGCAACGAGAAAAGAATAGTTGTTTCGCATGCCCGCATTTGGGAACAGGCAAAAGTTGATGAGAAAGAGGCTGCTAAAAAAGAAGCTCGTTCAGAAGCTGACCATACCCGGAAAGCTGTGAAGAATATCCAGGGTAAAGTAGAAAAAGCTACACTGGGAGATCTTGGCGCCCTTGCCCAACTTAAAGAAAAGTTACAGCAGGAAGAACAGGAACAGAAAGGTGGCGAAACTAAAGAATAATTAATACTGTAAACTTTAGAATATAAGCGCTCTCTGCTATGAGGGCGCTTTTTTTATACTATATTCGATTACATTCAAACAACATGGCTCTGGAAGATAAGTTCAGCAAAATAAAAATTGTCAGAAAATTTATTTATGCGATGATCGGAATATTTACTTATCCCGGCATTGCCATATGGAACAAATTAAAAATAACCGGTACAGAGCATTTAAAAGAATTACCAAAACAAAACGTATTATTTGTTTGCAATCATCAAACCTATTTTGCCGATGTGATTACACTGCTACATATATTTTGTGCAGTGAAGTGGAAAAAGAAGAACAGACTAGGTGTGCCTTATTATTTATTGAATCCTTTTATCAACGTTTATTATGTAGCTGCACAGGAAACAATGAAAAAAAACTGGCTCAGTAAATTGTTCACTATGGCAGGAGCTATTACGGTAAAACGTACGTGGAATAAAGACAGCGTTGAAAAAAGAAAAGGTCTTGATCCGTCCGATACGCGTAATATATTAAGAGCACTTGAAGAAAACTGGGTTATTCAATTTCCACAGGGAACAACAACACCGTTCGCACCGGCACGTAAAGGAACTGCTCATATTATCAGAATGTATAAACCTGTAGTTGTACCGGTTGTAATAAGCGGTTTCAATACGGCTTTTGATAAGAAAGGTCTACGGCTCAAAAAAAGAGGAACAAAGCTTAGTGTCCGTTTCAAAGAACCTTTGTCTATTGATCCGGATGCACCTGTTGACAATATACTTGACGAAATAATGACGGCTATCGAACAAAAAAAAGAAATACAGCCGCAAAATATGTAAGAGTTAGTATTTAATCTTACATATAACACACCAAATAAAGTATAAAAACATCCTCGATAAAGCTGCAATCCTTTAAGGGAAAAACAATGCTTTCAGTTCAGTAGCATCGACAGGTTTCATTTTACCGCCCAGGATAAGTCTAAGCTGCCTTCTTCTTAAAGCTCCTTCATAGAGTTTTACTTCTTCTTCAGTTTCCGGTTTTATCTGTGGTACTTTTTTGGGCTTGCCTTCCGGATCGAGGGCTACGAAAGTATAGTAGGCTTCATTGCTTTTATATTTGTACTGTTGAAGCGCATCTTCACCCCAAACCCTCATGTGTACTTCCATCGAAGAATTAAAGGCGCGTGAAACTTTCGCTTCAATATGCACAACATTCCCCAGCTTAATAGGATTTTCAAAAGAAATATTATCAACAGAAGCAGTAACCGAAGGGAGTGCACAATGCTTTAAAGCAGCCAGAGCTGCGGCAATGTCCATCCAATACATTAACCGGCCACCCATCAGGTTGCCGAAAACATTGGTATCATTCGGTAAGACCAGTTCTGTCATGACCACAAAAGAGTCTGAAGGCGTTTTGTATTCAACTGTACTCATGTTCATAAGTGTTATTTTATATTCTTATATGATCGCATGCTGCTAAAAAATCTTCTGCTATATCTGCTCCTATACCGGGTAATTCCGGTAGCTGAACAGTGAAACCATTGAACTGTAAACCATCTTTGACAGGATCTGTTTTATGCCCGAGCATACAGATATCCATACTCTTCATCTGCCATTTTATGAATATTGCATAATTTTCGTAATTCGTAAATATAAAGTATACCAAACTTTTAATTTTACCTCTTATGGACCAAATAGTACAATCCAAAAAGACAGGTGCAATCACTAAAAAGTCATCCATCCAACGCTAACTAAAACCTGGCAAAAAAGCATCAACTACAAAGTAACATTACAAAATAACGGGAAAATCATATGGATATGTTAAGCGATACCCCAAATAGAGAGATGAAATATTTAAGCATAGAGACATTAAATAGTAACATAAAAAAGTTTCGGCATCAACAGGTAGGGTTAATTCTGGATAGTTCAGTTCTATGGATATCAGAAAAACTAATATCTTTCATTGTCTAATGTATAGTTACTATCGTCTAAATATTAAAAAATAATCATAATGAAGCATACATTAATTGCCTTTTTGGCCATTGTCTCCTTTAACGCCGCGGCGCAACAACAGCCAAATAGTAATACTTTGATGAGCGCTGATTTCTGGAAGACCAAACCAACCATCGAACAGGTAAAAGCAGAGATTGCCAAAGGCAACAGCCCTTCACAAGCCGATGCCGCTTCCTGGGATCCTACAGCAAGAGCCATTCTGAATGATGCTCCTCTTAAAACCATCAAATTTATGGTGGAGCAGGAGGGTAACGGTGTTACAAAAAAAACACATCATAGCGCATCCTATTTGCATTGGGCTGCAGGAAGAGGAAGTCTCGAATTGGTAAAGTATTTAATAGAAAAAGGCTCGGACGTAAACCTGTCCGACAGCCACGGATATACTGTAGCGGCCAATGCCTCCATGAACGGAAATAAAAATACCGAGATTTATGAAGCCTTATTCAAGGCGGGCGCAGACCCCAAACAAAAAAATGAAGATGGCGCTACATTATTGTTATTAGCAATACCTAGGGACAACGACTTAACAATAGCAGACTATTTTGTATCCAAAGGTTTATCCTACTATGATAAAGATGACTATGGAAGCACCGCCGCAGATTATGCGGCGAAACTGGGCAACAAAGAATTAATTGAAAAATTAATTGCGAAGGGAGTAAAACCAACCAGCAATGCCTTATTCTTTGCAACGCAAGGCTCCAGAATGTCTCAAAATGGTATTGAAACATACAAGTATTTGGTTGAGACCCTTAAGCTAAATCCTAAAGCCACTTACGCTAAAAACGGCGCCACTATCCTACACCCGTTGGTATATCGTCCTAATATGGAGATTATCAATTATTTCTTCTCAAAAGATGTAGATGTCAACAAAAAAGATAACGAAGGCAATACCGTATTAATGAATGCAGCCGGAGGAAGGGATGCATCTTTAATTGCTACGCTGATTGCCAAAACCACTGATATTAATACCGTAAACGATAAAGGAGAATCTGCCTTAACCAAGGCTGTGGCTGGCGGTTCAGCTGAAGTAGTTGCCTTGTTATTGAAAAACGGCGCGGATATTAACGTGGTAGATAAAGAAAAACGCAACCTTGCTTATCACTGGTTCAATTCATATAGGGAAGGACGGCCGGGTGGTACTCAGGGTGCTGTTCCGTCAGGAGATGATTTTGCGAAAAAGCTCGCGATATTAAAAGCTAACGGCCTTAATGTAACAGCTCCCCAAGGAGATGGAAGCTCTCTATTCCATTTAGCTGTAGCCAAAGAAAACACGACATTGATAAGAAAAGCGGCTGAATTGGGCGCAAATGTAAATGTGCAGGACAAAGAGGGCGCAACGGCCTTGCACAAAGCGGCTTTGATTGCCAAAGACGACAAAATGTTAAAAACCTTAATTGAATTAGGCGCAAAAAAAGACTTAAAAACAGAATTTGACGAGACTGCTTACGATTTAGCAAGCGAAAATGGATTTTTGAAAAGCAATAATATCTCAGTCAGTTTCTTAAAGTGACAACTATGACCATACAGATTAGATTTATATTGATAGCCTGTTTATTCTTATTGACCCGACCGGCATTTGCACAAACTGCCAGTTACAAATGCATGATTCAGATGATCAGTTATCAGGGCGAGAAAGCTTATGTAGTTATTTCACTCATCGACCCCAATGGCGAATATGAAAAAACCCTTTCTATGCGAGGGCCCGACAAACAGTGGTACAACACTTTAAAAGATTGGCATAAGTTTCAGACCGAAACTAAGGCCAAAATAAGTGCTGTGACCGGCGCTTCTGTTGGCGGTGGCGACCGCGCGGTTGTTACGCTTGAAATAGATAAAGCAAAAATCAATGCAGGCTATACCTTGCGTTTTGAAAGCGCGGTAGAAGAGCAGAACTATCACGTAAAAGATGTGGAAGTTACACTTACCACTGCTGGCCTTGCCGCTAAAACAGACGGTAAAGGATATATAAAATATGTACGTTTTAGTGCGAATTAAGCGCTGTAGCGAACGGATTGTCCCGCCAAAATGCCGAACTGATTTTTTGACTAAATTGGAGAAATCTTTTGAAGATAAATGTGCTTTCTATGGAGGGGTTAATGACAGCAAAAGATTATCCATCATTTAAAACCGATAATGATTATTTCGATATGGAGATATAGCCACTTAGCCCTGGCTATATCTTCTTTTTTATTACTGATAGCAGCATCGGTTACCGGTATCTTTCTTGCATTTGAGCCTGTTATCGAAAAAGCGAACAACTACAAATCCGAAAGCTTCGATACGCTAACGCTTGCACAAACTGCGCCATTGCTAAAAGAAAAATTCAATGGCATACAGGAAATCATCGTTGACGATAATGATTTTGTGATTATTCATTATGCCGAAGAAGAGGGCGGCGATAAGCGAGCGTATGTAAACCCTGCAAACGGTGAAATAGTGGGGATTCCAAAAGATCAAACGTCTTTCTTTCAATGGATGACCGCCATGCACCGGTCTTTATTTTTGAAAGAAACCGGAAGAATATTGGTTGGCATTTCGGCGTTCCTGCTCACGCTTATAGCTGTGTCAGGCATACTGTTAGTGGTGCAACGACAAAATGGATGGAAAAACTTTTTCTCCCGTGTAGAGAAAACCAGCTGGGCGCAATATTACCATGTAATATTCGGCCGCATTTCGCTTTTCTTTATTTTAGCGTTAGCCCTTACCGGCACTTACCTGGCAATATACCGCTTTGTTCCTCCGCCTATAAAAGCATCTGAAAAGGTTAACGAGGAAACCATTAAAGAAGAGCCCGAAATAGACGTTGTGCAATTTCCCTTATTCAAAGAGACGCCACTTTCACAACTGCAACAATTACAATATCCTTTTTCAGATTTTCCGGAAGACTTTTACAATGTGAAGCTCAAGGACAGGGAAGTCTGCATTAACCAATTTACGGGAGAGATACTGGCGGAAGTACAATATTCCAAAACCTACCAGTTAGCCAGCTTCAGTCTGCGCTGGCATACGGGCAGGTCGGGTAGTATATGGGCTATCATCATGGCCGTAACATCTGGCTATATTTTATTCTTTATGTATTCGGGATTTGCTATTACATTAAAACGCCGGCGCAGCAAGTCTAAAAATAAATTCAATGCAAGCGATGCGCATATTATTATATTGGTAGGGTCAGAAAACGGAAGCACTTTTAAATTCGCCGATGCCGTCTACAAACAACTTATTAAACACGGAGAAAAAGTTTTTCTTACCGATTTAAGTAACTACACAACTTATCCTGCGGCAAAACATTTTTTAATACTAACCTGTACTTACGGTCAGGGAGAACCGCCCTCAAACGCTAAAAAATTCATTGAACGATTAGCGCAATATCCGCAACAGCAAGATATACAGTTTTCCGTTGTTGGCTTCGGCTCCAGAAGCTATTCGCATTTTTGCCAATTTGCCTATAAGGTTGAAGTCGCATTATCAGCAACCACATGGGCTAAAAAACTTTTAGATGTATATACGGTTGATGAAAAATCGCCGCAAGACTTCAGCAACTGGCTAACGAGATGGACAGAGCAAACAGGTTTTGCAATAGTAATGCCGAGAGAACTATTGACAGACAATAATAACAACCTTAAAAAACTTTTGGTGGCGGATAAAACAGCTGTTGATGCTAATAATACTTTTCTCATTCGTTTACAATCTCGTCAATTTAAACAAGCCGCTTCCGGAGACCTGTTAGCCATTTATCCAAAAAATGACCATAGAGAAAGATTGTATTCAATCGGAAAAATTAATAACAAAATCCAGCTGATCGTAAAGCTGCATGAACATGGTTTAGGTTCTGCTTTTTTAAATAGTTTAAACAATGGCGATATTATAAAAGCCAGATTGATAAAAAACCAGCATTTCCGTTTCCCCAAAAACGTACCGCATGTTGTTGTGATATGCAATGGTACTGGCATTGCTCCTTTTTTAGGAATGATCAAGGAAAATAGAAGCAAAACAACCATTGATTTATATTGCGGCTTTAGAACAAATGCCTCCTTTGTTTTATATGAAGACTTCTTAGAAGAACAGCTAGCCAGTAAAAAATTGAATACTTATAAAGTATGTTTATCAAGAGAAGCTCAAAAAGAATACGTTAGCTACAGGATCTTAAAAGACAAGGAATACATCTGGAATATATTACGCTCAGGCGGCGTAATAATGATCTGCGGTTCGCTATCCATGCAAAATGACGTATTGAAGACGTTGGAAATAATTTGCCGGGACAATGGCAATACTTCGTTGGAAACATTTATTACATCAAATAAAATTCTTACAGATTGTTACTGATAAAATTTCATTTAAATGCGCCTATTAATATTCATTCTCACCTTTTTTACTTATATAAATATATCGGCACAGGTAAAGCTTACTAAAAGCTCTTTTTTAATGGGTGGCCGTTTTGATATTACATTAGTGGCAAAAGATTCTTTAACCGCTGAAAAGCACATCGACTTTGTAATTGCAGAAATAACAAGAATAGAATATTTGATTTCGGAGTGGATACCTACAACGCAGGTTTCTTTGATAAACGCCAATGCGGGTATACAACCTGTAAAAGTTGATAAAGAATTAATAGACCTTGCAGAACGTGCTATTCAAATATCTGAATTAACAAATGGTGCTTTTGATATCAGTTTTGCAGCTATGGAAAAAATCTGGAAATTTGACGGTAGTGCAATGCTGATGCCCCCACGCGCAACAATTAAAAAAGCAAAAGAAAAAGTGGGATATAAAAAAATTATTATTAATAAAGACAGCTCCACTGTTTTTTTAGTATTAAAAGGAATGAAAATTGGTTTTAGCGCATTGGGTGAAGGCTATGCGGCTGATAAATGTAAAGAAATGATGCTTGCTATGGGCATAACTTCAGGTTTGATAAACGCTACAGGAGATATACAAGCATGGGGTAAAGAACCGGATGGACAACCGTGGACTATAGGTATCAATGACCCTTTTAGATTCGGAGAGCTGATCGGTATATTACCAATTGAAGGAGCGATAACTACATCCGGTAGTTATGAAAAATTTATTACTGTTAATGGTAAAAGGTATGCACATATAATTAATCCGGCAACGGGTTATCCTGCTTCGGGCTTAACAAGCGTAACCGTAATGGGTCCGAATACAGAATTTGCCAATGCTTTAAGCACATCTATAATGGTATTGGGAAAAAAGAAAGGATTGCGATTAATTAAATCGTTTCCCTTCTATTCATGTATCATTATTGCGGATAATGGTAAATATTATACTTCGCAAAATTTTAATATAAAATTGCTGAAATCGTTTAAAAGAAAGTGAGACGATAAATAGCATAATTTTCTGCAACAGAACCATTTGTTTAGGGTTTTCCGGATAATTGTTAGGTACGCGCCGCTTTTTCTTTTACGAAGAATCTGATAAAGCTCTGATAGTTAGATACCAATAATTGCTGAGCATTCAGGCAATAGATATCCCTGTGCCATTGGCGCTAAGTATGCAAAAAACATCCGGGCTGCTTCTGTACATCAGGCTTTGACTTTTATACTGTTTAGGAGATAGTGGCGTAGATTCCGACCATGTTCAGGAATTTACAATAATGTTTTTTTATTGCTAAAACTCTCCTTTCAATACAATCCCCCTGATATTGCTTAACATCGTCCGCTTTTGATCAGCCAGCTTATCTTCTTTGCCTTTGAGGATAAAACTGGTGGCAATATTTATTTTGCCACAATGGCATCCTGTTCATTATCAGCTTTTACTATTTTTGCGATCTAATTACCTCTTTCAATGAATGCTTACCCCCTCTCTTTTGACAATACGGAGATTGCTTTCCG
Source organism: uncultured Chitinophagaceae bacterium (assembly GCA_964606315.1). Classification (GTDB taxonomy): domain Bacteria; phylum Bacteroidota; class Bacteroidia; order Chitinophagales; family Chitinophagaceae; genus Flavitalea. The sequence goes on from CAZSFY010000025.1 coordinate 23,653, forward strand.
GTATAAATCGGATAAGGAATTAAAAAAAGCCAGGTTTCTTTTTTGGTCTATGTCCAGTGCAACATTAGTAAAGTTGGGCACTACCTTAACACCGTGGGCCCTTAAAGTTGGTTTACCGGTAAAAGGACTGATCAGGAACACCATTTTTGAACAATTTGTAGGAGGAGAAACCCTGGAGCAAACTGCAAAAGTATCTGCTAAACTGGAGAAATTTGGTGTACAGGTGATCCTGGATTATGGGGTGGAAGGTAAGGAAGGAGAAGAGAATTTTGATCATTCCTGTGATGAGTTCATCAGGGTGATCAACTATGCTGCCCAACAAAGAAATATACCTTTTATCAGTATAAAAGTAACAGGCTTTGCCAGGTTTGGACTATTGAAAAAACTGGACGAAAGGATAAAAAGATTTTTAAAGAGTGAGGATATTGGTAATACTACGGGACTACAGGAAGTATTTCCGAAGGTAGCGGCCCAATTACCAAAGGCAGAAGCTGAAGAATGGGATAGGGTGGTATTCCGCATGAATAAGATAATAGCCGCCGCTGCTAATACTTCTGTAAGTGTATTGGTAGATGCCGAAGAATCGTGGATACACGATCCGGTAGATGCGTTGACTATGCAAATGATGCAGCAATACAATAAGGAAAGAGCAGTTGTATATAATACCATTCAGCTATACCGGTCTGACAGGCTGCGTTTTCTTCAGCGGTCATTTAATGAATCTAAAGACCATTATATTTTAGGAGTAAAGCTGGTCAGAGGAGCCTATATGGAAAAGGAAAGAGAAAGGGCAACGCAGCGAAACTATCCTTCACCCATTCAGCCCGATAAAGAAAGCTGCGATAAGGATTATAATAGCGCCATTGAATTTTCTCTGCATAATATTGACCGGATCGCGTTGATCGTGGCTTCACATAATGAATACAGTAATTTATATACCACCCAGCTGATGGCTGAACGGCATATTGCCTCCAATCACCCCCATGTTCATTTTTCCCAACTATATGGAATGAGTGATAATATTACGTTTAACCTGGCTTCAGCAGGGTTCAGAGTGAGTAAATACCTTCCATTCGGGCCTATTAATGATGTTATCCCTTATTTAGTACGTAGAGCACAGGAAAACAGCTCAATATCAGGCCAAACCGGCCGGGAATTCAGTTTAATTAAAAAAGAAATAAAAAGAAGAGGATAAACTATTGTATTTCTACTTTCTTTTTTGTAACTGCTACAATTTTTTTACGATAGTTGAGTTATTATAGCTGTTAGTATAACCTGCCTGTAAGCCCATAGTGGTTTTACGATAGGGTTATTACTATAAATCCAAATTCCATGCAAAACCCCGTTAATACAGGATCCGTTATCCAGTTGATAAGGCAACTGTTTGGCCGTGGCAAATTCTCATTGCCTGCTTTTTTCATTTTATTATTTACTACGGGTTTTCAATTCGATAGCAAAGCGCTGCCTCCAGGAATACCCGATATGAATCATCCTGATACACGTATCACGGTTATCCAGGACAATGCCAGGGCCGATAACTCTGATAAAAATATTCTGGTAGCTCATGTAGTAGATTCTGATGGAAATCCTGTAGATAATGTGACGGTTTATTTCACTGCCGGAAATGTTACGATTGCTGTAACCACAGGTGGTGGATTTGGCCCAGGTAATGCCCAACTGGAACTGGCAAGTGGTGAAGTGGGACAAGTAAGTGTTTCTGCCAGAGTAAACGGTATTTCTTTCAATAATAATAGCATTGTTACATTCATTGCTTATTTAGCTAATTCCGCACAGTCAAGTATAGAAGTGGTCACTACAGGCGCTATTGCTAACAACAGTGCCACAAATTCAGTAAGAGCTATTGTAAGAGATGCCGATGGGAATCCAGTGGCTAATCAAACAGTAACCTTTCAGATAACTTCCGGTACCGGAACCTTTATATCTGCTACAGGAACAACCGATGCCAATGGTATAGTAGTGGCACAGTTGACCAGCAGTGTTGTTGGTAATGTAACCATTACTGCTTCAGTTTCGGGGTCTCCTAATGTACCCATAAGCGGTTCTGCTACTGTAGAGTTTGTCGATCATTCCCCAAGCGTAAGTGTACCAACAACAAGAATTACAATTGTTGATGATGGCGCTTTAGCAAATGGTACGGAACAAAATATTGTTAAGGCAGTTATTACAGATGCCGGTGGCAATCCTGTTGCCAATCAAAATGTTGTATTTTCTTTATCCAATAACGGAATAGGCGCCAGCTTTGTAGGGGCTTTTTCAGGAACGACAGATATCAATGGTGAATTTTTTGTTTACCTGGTAAGTAATAATCCGGGAACCGTTCAACTAACGGCTACGGTTAATGGTACGCCAATACCAAATGGTAGTCCGGCTACCTCTTTATTTGTTGACCAGCCTGCAGATATTAGTAATCCAGCAACCCGACTGACTGTTGTTACTACTGGTTCTCTTGCCAACGGAACATCTGAAAACAGTGTAAGAGCGCATGTGGTTGATGCCAGTGGCAATCCTGTTGCAGGACAAACAGTAACCTTTATTATCAATAGTGGTACTGCTGATACATCTCCGTTAACAGTATTTACTGATGCTGATGGAAATGCTACACTTACATTAACCAGTACTGTTGCCGGCGATGTAGAAATTGCTGCTTCAGTTAATGGTGTTCCGATGACAAGTGTAAATAACAGCCCTGTTACAGTGAGTTTCGTTTCTGATCTTCCTAGTGTGGCTGTGCCCACTACTCGCCTGGAAGTGGTGAATGATCATGCTGTAGCTGATGATGTTGATCTGAATACTGTAAGAGCGGTTATAACTGACGCCAATGGTAATCCAGTTCCGGGACAAACAGTAACATTCAGCCTGGCTGATGGTACGGCTGTTTTTGTAGGATCCACTACACTCACTACAGATGCCAATGGAGTGGCTATTATCAATTTGCAAAGTGCCGTTGCAGGCATCGTTCATATTACAGCAACCGTAAATGGTACACCTATTGTTTTTGGCAGTCCGGCAGAAATAGAATTTGTTGCTGGTCCGCCTGACTTGAGTAATCCGCTTACGCAAATTATTATTGATGTCAATAACGCTGATGCAGATGGTATTGATGAAAACGTAGTCCGTGCACATATTGTAGACGCATTAGGCAATCCAGTTCCGGGTCAAACAATAGAGTTCAGTTATACCGGTGTGGCCACACCAGGTGGTCCGCTTTTGCTGGTGACTGATGAACAGGGCAACGCAGTATTACGTTTAACCAGCACAACTGTAGGTACTATTGAAGTGACAGCTACGGTTAATGGTACTCCGATACCCAATGGCAGCCCGGCAGAAGTTCACTTTACAACTTACCCCGATACCAGTCACCCCGAAACTTATATCGTTGTAGTAACAGATAATGCATTTGCTGATAACACTGCGACTAACAGCATAAGGGCGCATGTAATAGATAATTTTGGTAATCCAATGGCAGGAGCAGAAGTAGTCTTCACGATTACTTCGGGTGATGCTACCATTATTACTCCCCAACCGGTAATCACAGATGCTAACGGAGATGCTATTATATACCTAACCAGTACAAAAGCAGGTATTGTTACAGTAACAGCTACTGCTGATGGAAGGAATATTATCAATGGCAGTCCTGCAAGAATACGCTTTACAGAAGAAAACATCTGGGTACCGAAAGTGTTCACTCCAAATGGTGATGGCGTAAATGATGTAGTGCGTCCAATTGTAAATGGAATATTCAACTTGGAATACTTTAATATATATAACAGATGGGGCAACCTGTTGTTCACTACCAATAATATCACACAGGGATGGGATGGACGATTTAAAGGTGCAATGCAGCCTAATGAGACTTATCTGTGGATAGTGGTAGGTACAAATGCTAATAACGAGAGAGTGAAGAAAAGAGGTATGATAACGCTGGTGCGATGATAGAAACATTTTGAAAAGATGGAGCGTAAGTTTCATCGATCATAAAAAATAAAATCCAAGGATGAAACAGAAGTTTCAACCAACCAATGGAAAATTCAAATATTAACGGATGAGACACATTTATGTTCTGTTAAGCCTTTTTCTAGTAACCGTTACTGCGCGGGCACAGGAAATTAATTTCTCCCGTATCCAGGATATGGCTATCTGGTATAATCAGTCTCTCAAAACTGATAAAAACAATAGCGTAAAGCTGAATATGAGAAATGTGAAATATGACGGGATGATGGCCTACAAAAGTATAAGCGGAATGGTGGATATTCCAATATTATCTGCAGAAGGAAGAGAAGCTGAGCATTCAGGATATTTAAGTATTAGTGCGGGCGCTGCTTCAGACAAATCAAATGAAGGTATTTTAAGTAATACTACAGGACTGTTTGGTATTTCTTACTCCATTCCGATAGCTCCCAATGAAACCTATATCTCTGCAGGCGTTCAGGGAACATATTTTCAGAGTCGTCTTAATATCAACGGCAGTGCCTTATTTGGAGACCAGTTTGACCAATACGGGCCGATAGAAGGATTAACCAGTAATGATCGACTGGCGAGCGGATGGTCGTACAATCACATGGATTTTAATGCAGGTATTTCTGTTTTCAGTAACTCACAATACAATAAATGGCATCTTGGTGTATCAATGATGCATATTAACAGAGCCTATACCGATGAAGACAAAATCGCAGATTATCGCCTGAACTATATGTTAAGTGTTCAGGGTGGATATAAATATATTACCCAGCAAAATGATTATTGTGCATTTTATACCACATTGAACTGGCAGGGAAAGGCAATGAAACATTTCTTCAATGTTTCATTTATGAAAGCTATTCCGGGTATGGATGCAGGTGTGGGACTGGGCTTGGGTTACAGATATGAGGATGCCTTAATTCCTAATGTGGAATTTAGATATGCCAAATTGAATTTGTCACTCGGATACGATGTTAACGTATCCGCTTTTAATCCTGCAGGCTTCAAAAGAAATGGTGTGGAGCTGGCAGTAAAATTTGACTTTTAATTACGTATCCGATGAAGCCGAAAATTACATTACTAACCCTGTTAATCGCCCTCTCCTTAACTGCTTCTTCGCAGGTAATTACAAGCGTGGATTCTATCCTGGCTAAATACGACACACTGTCTGCAGTACCGGATAACTTACTGGATAAGGTCGATACCAGCAATAAAACACTTGTTGGCCAGGTTAAATCATCCGATACCATCAGAAGCGGTAATACCAGTAAAGCGCAGGTAGAAGAAAAAAAACCTGAAGTAAATAAAAAGGATAGAAGATGGTTTGTTTCTCCGTTGCTGAAATTCCAGGCCCAGGAGTTTGGAATGCTTGAACATCAGCGTTGGGGAGGTAACAGCAATGCTTATTTGCTACCATTTGTCAATAAGACCAACCGTTCTGTTGCGGCTTCTGTATATAAAAATTTTACAAAGAATATTTCGATGAGCCTCGATCTTGGTATGAGCAAGGGAAGGGTGACGACGAAAGACCAGTTGATTAGTAATGCTCCGACAAGTACATTCTATCTCGGAAATACAACTTTATATTATCATCTGCTGGGGGGACAATACAAACTTCAGCCTTTTATATCAGCCGGATTTAATGCGCTGTATAATAAACAACCATACCTCAGTTTGCCTGCAGGAGCCGGTGTGAAATTTACCAGCAAAAAAATAATGATAGAGGCTCAAGGAGCGTATGGATACGCAATGAGTGCTAATATTGCCAATACATTAATGTACCATCTAGGTGTATATATACCCTTTAAGACGAAAAAACAAAAACAGGAAGAAGCTAAAAAAGATTCTGCGGGTGTTAATGTTACTAATATTATCAACAACTATTATCTCCTTAATAATGCTGATTCTTTGAAGAAAGCGGCTGAAGATTCTATCCGCATACTTGAAGAAGAAAGAGAGAGACTGTTGATGGAAGATAAAGCTGAGTCGGAAGATCCTTATGAAGAATTAGATCCGGATGATCCAATGCGTCTGCCTGCCGCAAGAAAGTTTACAGTGTACTTCTACTATGATCAGTATGCGCTTACTTCGAGTGCCTTCAACAGCATCGACAGGGTGATCCAGTTGATGAAGGAGAATAAGAACCTCTATGTTCACCTGAAAGGACATACCGATATGGCCGGAAGCGAAAGCTATAACTCTCCGCTGTCGAAGAAAAGGGCACAGATGGTGTTTGACTATATGAACAGCAGGGGTATTGGTATAGAGAGAATGGTAATGAGTAGCTATGGAAAGAAAAATCCTGCTGTGAGGAACGAAGATCCTAATACAGCATGGATGAACAGACGTTGCGAATTGGTATTGTTTGAAAAGAGATAATTAACGCTTATTGTTCTTTCGATATTTCCAGTTGCGTGGTCTTGGTCTGGAAGCTTCGGGGTTATACTCCGGAGCCGGGCCAAGTGATGTGGGGATCTGTATTTTCTTCACTTCACTTCCAATCAACTGTTCGATATTCCTGAATTTCCGCTGATCAGCGGGATTGATAAAAGTCAGTGCTACTCCTGTGGCCTCAGCCCTGGCAGTTCTCCCAACGCGGTGAATATAATCCTCAGCATCGGAAGGCACATCAAAATTGATCACCAGCTCTATTGAGTCGATATCAATTCCTCTCGATAAAATATCTGTAGCTACCAGCAATTGTAGTTTTTTACTCTTAAAATTCCTAAGTACTTCATTTCTCTGCTCCTGCGTGAGATCGGAGTGTATGGCCGCAGCATTAAAGCCAAGTTGGGTCAGCTCTTTTTCGAGTTGTTTGACCATGCTTTTTGTCGATGAGAAAATAATGATGCTTTTCAATTGCTTTCCTGTCAGCAATTGCTTGATGAGTTCCACTTTTTGCGTGTTATATACCAGGTAAGCTGCCTGTATGACTTTTTCCGCCGGTTTGGAAACGGCAATATTGATTTCTTCAGGATTTTTGAGGATGCGGTTGGCCAGTGTCCTGATCTTAGGAGGCATAGTGGCCGAGAATAATAGAGTCTGACGGTCTTCCGGAAGAAAGCTGATGATTTTATTTATATCGTCGCTAAAGCCCATATCAAGCATCCTGTCGGCCTCATCGAGGATCAGGTGTTTTACCGTTCCAAACTTCACATAACCTTGGTTTAGGTGCGCTATAAGCCGTCCAGGAGTGGCGATGATAATATTGGCTCCCTGCGTCAGCGCCTTTTTTTCCTGTTCAAAGGAAGTGCCGTTATTCCCGCCATAGATCGCAATGGCAGTGATAGGCGTAAAATAGGCGAATCCCTGCAATGCTTCATCTATCTGTATGGCCAGCTCACGGGTGGGCACAATAATAAGTGTATTGACCTCCTCGATATGTTCTTTAATGATTTTATTGATAATAGGTAGCAGGAAAGCTGCAGTTTTACCTGTTCCTGTTTGTGCGCAAGCGATCAAATCCTTATTGTTTAATACAATCGGGATAGCTTTCTCCTGGATGGGTGTGGGTTTCTCGAAGCCCATGGAGCTCAGACCTTCTAGTAAGGCCGGCTCGAAATAGTCAGTAAATGTCAAAGTCTCTGTTTAGTTTCCCGAAAATACGAAACCAAAATTTATTTACCTTGCGTCTATGCAACAGTATCTTGATTTGGTCAGGTATATTCTTGATAATGGTGCGGATAAAACCGACCGTACCGGCACTGGTACAAGAAGTGTGTTTGGTTACCAACTCCGGTTTGATCTGCAAAAAGGATTTCCATTGGTTACCACCAAAAAGGTACATCTTAAAAGTATTATATATGAACTGCTCTGGTTCATAAAGGGAGAAACAAATATCAGCTATCTTAAGGATCATGGTGTAAGCATCTGGAACGAGTGGGCCGATGAGAATGGAGAACTGGGACCTGTCTATGGCAAGCAATGGCGCTCCTGGGAAGGCGCCGATGGAAAGGTCCATGACCAGTTGAAAGATGTCATCAACCAGATCAAAAATAATCCCGATAGCCGCAGGATCATTATCAGTGCGTGGAATGTAGGAGATCTTTCTAAAATGGCTCTAATGCCCTGCCATACAATGTTCCAGTTTTATGTGGCTGATGGTAAATTAAGTTGCCAGCTTTATCAGCGAAGCGCTGATGTTTTTCTGGGTGTTCCTTTTAATATTGCTTCCTATGCACTGTTAACAATGATGATTGCCCAGGTATGCGGACTTGAGCCTGGTGATTTTGTGCATACTTTTGGTGACGTGCATTTATACAATAATCATTTTGAACAGGCGAAATTGCAATTATCCAGGAAACCCTTTGCATTGCCTGTAATGAAAATAAACCCTGAAGTCAAAAGTATATTTGATTTTCAGTATGAAGACTTCTCGCTGGAAAATTATGAGTTCCATCCGGCTATTAAAGCTCCGGTAGCAGTATAAATACTTCTGCCAAAAACCAGTAGAATATTATGATTGTAAGTCTTGTAGTTGCTGCGGCAGAAAATAATGTTATCGGAAAAGATAATCGTCTGCTCTGGCATCTTCCTAACGATATGGCTTTTTTCAAAAATACTACCTGGGCTATGCCAGTGATTATGGGAAGAAAAACCTATGAATCGCTGGGTAAACCTTTGAAGGGCCGAACCAATATTGTAATTACCCGAAAGACCTCTAATAATAATGTGCCGGGAGTGATATGGGTAAATTCGCTGCAAGAAGCTATAGAAAAGGCAAAGACCACAGATGCTAAAGAATGTTATGTGATCGGTGGAGGCGAAATTTATCGTCAGGCTATTGATCAGGCGCATAAAATATATCTTACCCGCGTACAGGCCGTATTGGAGGGCGATGCTTTTTTTCCCGCTATTGATAAAAATGTTTGGGAGATGGAAAAAAAAGAATCCCACGAACCTGATGAGAAACATGCTTATGCATATCAGTTTGAAACATGGATAAGAAAATAATTGATCACTGACATGTATTCATCCTTACAGCAGGCCTTCAAATATATTTATTACAGACTTCGCAGCGCCAATGGTAAGGGACACGGTATTCATTCTCCCTTTGTGTTTTCATTTATAAAAAATGTATTGAACGATAAAACGGTCTACCCTGAATATATTCTCATAGAGCAATTAAGAAAAAAATTATTAACTGATAAGACACTTGTTTACGGAGAAGATTATGGAGCGGGATTATATAACAGTCATGGTGCAAAAACAGTGGCTTCTATTGCTGCCCAATCGGCGAAGTCGGCTAAATACGGAGCATTACTGTTTCGTATAGCTAAGTATTATCAGCCTGCCTATATCCTGGAATTAGGAACATCACTGGGTATTTCAATAGCTTACCTCGCATCTGCAAATAAAAATGCAACGGTGGTAAGTGGAGAAGGAAATACAGGGGTAGCAGAAAAGGCGAAAAAAAATCTGGAATCGCTAAATATTTATAATACGCGCATTGTTACAGGTAATTTTGATAATACACTTCCCGAAATGCTCAGTAGCCTTCCGCATGTTGATATGGCTTTTGTTGATGGTAATCACCGTGAAGAACCCACTACCAGGTATTTTCACGAGTTGATGCCTCGAATGTCGTCCAATGCTGTTATCGTCTTCGACGATATTCACTGGAGTAAGGGAATGGAGAACGCCTGGAAATATATCTCATCACATCCTTCAGTCATGCTCTCTGTTGATCTTTTTTTTGTTGGTATAATTTTTATCAGCAGTGACTTTAAAGTGAAACAACATTTTACGATCAGGTTTTAAAGTCGGCAAAATACTTTAACTTACAGCGGCCTCAAATCCTTCAAATCATATCGCTTATGGTTGTTGGTGTATTAAAAGAACCTTCGTTTGAAACAAGAGTTTCCCTGCTGCCTGACGCCGTAGCCTCGCTGAGTAAAAAAGGAATTAGTGTAGTTGTTGAGAGTGGTGCCGGAACGGGCGCTTATGCGTCAGACGATCATTATCTCGCTGCCGGAGCTTCTGTAAAAAACAGGGACGAAATTATACAGACTTCCGACGTTCTTTTATTGATTCATCTTCCTGAAGAATCTTCCTTTTCTTCTTTCCGGAAAAAGACAATTATTGGTGTTTACCAGCCCTTATATAATCAGCGACAAATGAAGCTGCTGGCAGAAAACGGGGTGACTGTGTTTAGTCTGGATATGTTACCACGCACTACTAGGGCACAGAGCATGGATGTGTTGAGTTCACAGGCGAATATTGCCGGTTATAAAGCTGTTTTGCTGGCGGCTGATAAATACCCCAGGTATCTTCCTATGTTGATGACTGCTGCCGGAAGCATTGCTCCCGCCCGCGTATTGATCCTTGGAGCAGGGGTGGCAGGTTTGCAGGCTATCGCCACTGCGCGTCGCCTGGGTGCAGTAGTAGAGGTATTTGATACCCGTCCTGCAGTAAAAGAAGAAGTGCAAAGTTTAGGAGCAAAGTTTATTGAAGTGGAAGGCGCAGCCGATGCATCGGCAGCAGGTGGATATGCTATTGAACAGTCAGAAGATTTTCAGCGTAAACAGAAAGAGAAGATCGCTTCCAGTATTGTTAAAGCGGATATTGTTATTACTACTGCACAAATTCCCGGTAAAAAGGCGCCTGTATTGATTACTGCTGAAATGATTGATCAAATGAAACCCGGATCTGTTATTGTTGATATAGCTGCTTCAACAGGCGGCAACACCGAGTTGACGAAAAATAATGAAACCGTATTAGTAAATGGTATTAGTATAATAGGCAATTCTTCTCTTCCATCTACTATTCCCTCAGATGCCAGTAAGTTGTATGGTAAGAATGTCTCCAATTTTTTAAGTCTGCTATCAAATGCACAGGGGGAGTGGTTACTGAATTGGGAGGATGATCTTGTAAAAGGCGCCTGCATTACGCACAATGGTGAAATTATACATGAACGAATAAAACAGGTTGAACATGGATAATATGTCTGCATGGTTATTAGCGCACGAGCCAACGATATATATTGTTGTGTTGATGATATTTCTGGGTATTGAAGTGATAGGACGTGTTCCCAGCGTGCTGCATACTCCGCTAATGAGCGGTGCCAATGCGATTCATGGTGTAGTGATTATTGGAGCCATCATCGTCATGGGTAAAGCCGAAGCCGATCACTACCTGGCGCTCACATTAGGATTTCTGGCAGTAATATTAGGAACTGTAAACGTGGTTGGTGGTTTTGTTGTTACTGACAGAATGCTGGAAATGTTCAAAAAGAAAAGAAAGTAATATGGTATTCAGCGCTCTCACTATCTGTTACCTTATCGGCAGTATTACATTTATTGTTGGGTTGAAAATGCTTTCGCATCCGGCAACAGCACGAAGAGGCAACCTGATTGCTGCTGCTGGTATGACATTGGCTATTGCAGGTACTATTTTTCTATATAGAACCGAAGGAGAGTCGTTGCATAATTACGGATGGATATTTGGCGGATTAATGATAGGAACGCTTATCGGTACGATGGCAGCAAAAAAAGTGAAGATGACTGCCATGCCCGAAATGGTAAGTATGTTTAACGGAATGGGCGGAGCCTGTGCAGCGCTGATTGCTATTGTTGAATTTGATGGTATCCGAACACATCCTCTTTTATTCGGGGAACAATTAATTATATTATTAGGATTGATGATCGGTACGGTATCGTTCACCGGAAGTATGATAGCCTGGGGAAAACTGAATGGCAAGGTAAAGGACTATGCTTTTCGTAATCAGCATATACTGAATTTGTTTATTCTGTTGTTGATGTTTATGGGTGCTGCTTATTGTTTGCTGGCAGATGAATTGTCCCTTAAGTATTTGCTGTTTTATAGCGTATTGGTGTTATCAGTAGTGTATGGACTGTTATTTGTTTTACCAATAGGAGGCGCAGATATGCCTGTTGTCATATCATTGTTGAACTCCTTTACCGGCGTTGCTGCTGCATGCGGTGGTTTTCTCTATGATAACCAGGTAATGCTTACCGGTGGTATCCTTGTAGGCGCTGCGGGTACCCTGCTGACTATCCTGATGTGTAAAGCAATGAACCGATCTCTCAAAAATGTATTGATTGGATCTTTTGGCGGCTCCCATGTATCAGCGCCTCAAAGCAGTCGCGAACAAGGCAGCTATAAAGAAATAAGTATAAATGATGCGGCGACAGTAATGGGATATGCGGCTAAGGTAATTATCGTGCCCGGCTATGGACTTGCAGTGGCGCAGGCGCAACATGTATGTCATGAGTTGGAAAAAATATTATCGGACAATGGAGTTGATGTAAAATATGCCATTCATCCTGTAGCCGGACGTATGCCCGGACATATGAATGTATTGCTTGCTGAAGCAGATGTTGAATATGAAAAGCTGATGGAAATGGAACAGGCGAATGAAGAATTTCCATCAACTGACGTAGTTTTGGTACTCGGTGCAAATGATGTGGTTAATCCTGCTGCTAAAACGGACACCACATCCCCCATCTACGGTATGCCCGTGTTGGATGTTGAGGCAGCAAAAATGGTTATTGTCAATAAAAGAAGTATGAAACCCGGTTATGCCGGCATAGAGAATGAATTATTTTTTCAACCTAAAACGTCTATGTTGTTTGGTGATGCTAAAAGTGTTTTACAACAACTTGTTTCAGCTATTAAAGCATTGTAATGCCTGATATTCCGGATAAATTAATTTCCTCACTACAAAATATTGAAGGGTTTGATGAGCAATCTTTTTTAGCAGTTCATCAGCATGGAGAAAAAATTACATCCATCAGGTTGAATCCTTTAAAAGCTGATGGTATAGCCATTGAAAATATGGAGTCTGTCCCCTGGAGCAGCAATGGTTATTATCTTTCATCCAGACCTTCATTTACATTAGATCCCTTGTTGCATGGAGGCGCCTACTATGTGCAGGAGGCATCAAGCATGTTTCTTGAACAATGTATTACGCAGTATGCTGATCTTTCTTCATCATTAAAAGTGCTTGATCTTTGTGCGGCACCTGGTGGAAAATCTACTCTTATCCAATCACTGCTTAACGAAAGCAGTTTGCTGGTGAGCAACGAAGTAATTAAGCCACGAGTAAATGTACTCATCGAAAACTTGTCCAAGTGGGGTAGTATAAATAATATTGTTACCAATAATGACCCACGTGATTTTGCAAAACTCCCTGCATTCTTTGATGTGATGGTTGTTGATGCCCCCTGTTCGGGATCAGGACTTTTTCGAAGGGATCCCGAAGCTATCCATCAGTGGAGTACTGAAGCTGTTGAGATGTGCAGCTTACGACAACAAAGAATATTAAGTGATGCCTGGAATACATTAAAAGAAGAAGGATTGCTTATCTATTCCACCTGTTCCTATTCGGCTGAGGAAAATGAAAAGATCTGCGATTGGATCGTCGACCAGTTCAATGCTGAACCGCTAATGGTGAAGATAGATGAGCGCTGGAATATTGTAACTACAAGAAGTGATAAACATGCCGCAGCAGGATACAGATTTTTTCCGGACAAGATTAAAGGAGAAGGTTTTTTTATAGCCTGTTTCAGAAAAAAAGATGGAGGACCTGCCGGCGATCTTTTTGTTAAAAAAAATAAAATTAATAAACTAACTACTGCAGAAAAAGAGCCAGTGAATGATTGGTTAAAAGATCCTTCATTATACTCTTTATTTATGTATGAGGACCATATATTAGCCTTTCCTGCCATTCTCGAAAAAGAGTTGAACATCATCTTGTCTGCTCTCTATGTGAAAAAGGCTGGTGTGATAGTAGGAAAGTTGATCAGGCAGGAGCTTATTCCCTCACATGAGCTGGCTGTGTCAGTCATTGTGAATGATGGTATTCCTAGTATTTCGTTAAAAAAGGAAGAAGCCTTACAATATTTGCGAAAGGAGGAGGTTAAGACTGATGAAACGATGAGAGGTTGGGCATTAGTAAAGTATAATAGTGTGAATATTGGCTGGATAAAAGTACTTGGCAACAGGATTAATAACTATTATCCTAAGGAATGGCGTATATTGAAAACCGGAAACAGTTGAATAATTGTTCATCTTTGCAACGAGAAATAAATAACTATGAGAATTATCAGGATATTCCTTTCGATTGTTGTTGTATTTGCTGTACAAAGCGTAGTGGCGCAGGATCTTTTTTCAAAAGGCGCTTCACCTGATCTTCATCTTGAGCATACCGTAGTGCCAAAAGAAACCTGGTATAGCCTGGGTAGATCATATAACCTCTCGCCTAAGGATATTGCTGCCTATAATAATCTGTCGATGGATAGGCCTTTGGAAATTGCTCAGGTCATCAGGATTCCGCTTAACAATACCAATTTCTCGCAAGGTGATAGTAAAGCGCCGGATGAAGTATTTGTACCAGTATATCATATAGTAGGGGAGAAGGAATGGATGTACAGGATCGGGCTCAATCATAATAAAGTACCTGTAGAGAAATTGGAAAGATGGAATAATATTAAGAGTGCAGACCTGAAAGCGGGAATGAAGCTGGTAGTAGGATATCTGAAAGTAAAGAGTGGAAATGTTTTGGCTTCAGCTAATACTAATAATTCTACGGCGGAAGTTCCGCGGCAAACGCCACCTCCGGTTAAGGAAGAAGTAAAAGCCTCGCCACCATCAACTACTATTACAACAACTACTTCAAATAGTCCGCAGACAAATACTTCTTCATCTGCATCGACAGGTTCTGCATTGGGTGCAGTAAAGGAAGGTGGTTATTTTAAAGCTATGTATAGGGATGCCGGAAAGTCAACTTCGGGTATTTCCGGAATATTTAAAAGTACCAGTGGATGGAATGATCACAAGTATTACGCACTTATGAGCAATGTATCAGTAGGCACGATCATAAAAGTAACTTTTCCGCAAACCGGCAAATCAATATTTGCAAAAGTGTTGGGTGAGCTTCCTGATATGAAGGAAAGTGCCGGACTAACGCTTCGTATAAGCGATGCAGCAGCCAATGAATTAGGCGCTACTGCTAATAAATTCAGTGTAGACATTAGTTACTAAATAGTCATCTGGCCTCGCCGCATGCAATATTCCCTACATTCATGATGATCGGTTTTTTGTTTATACATGGGCCAATAATGTAAAGATTTGAAATAAGTTAAAGGTTCGCAAAACCAAAGATTTGGTATCAATGTTGCCAAATTATACGTAATCCCCTTCTCAATTGCCATTACAGGAATTGTTTTAAATAGGCAGATTGACGCACAGTGTATTATGAAACTGATTATTAGGAGATTAAAAAAGTTTTTTTGGGCAATTTTATCTTTAGTGCAACGTTTCATTCTCTATTAGGGTCAGAATTCTGTGGGTTCAGATAGTGTTTATTATAAAACTTATTCCTGAAAAACTATTTTTAAATCCAATTGGGGGATTTACCCCGTGTAAAAGAATGAAAACGGCATTAACCTTAGCTCATTTGGCCGGAGAACGGTCAATAACGGAAAAAATTTCTCTTAGGCATTACGTAGACGAAAAACCTAAATTCTTCTTTTTCAAGCGTTTGTCTGATATTTTCTTCTCTCTTTTCATGATTGCTTTTGTTCTCTCCTGGATGATTCCTGTTGTGGGATTGTTGATCATGCTTGACTCAAAAGGGGGAATATTTTTCATACAGCGTCGTGTTGGTAAAGGAGGAAAAATATTCAACTGCATCAAGTTTCGCACAATGGTAGCAAATGATGATGCTCACAAAGTGCAGGCACAGCTGAATGATTATCGTATTACCAGGATTGGTAAATTCTTACGGTTTACATATATCGATGAGTTTCCACAATTTTTAAATGTGTTTGCCGGACAGATGAGTGTTGTTGGACCCAGACCTCACATGATTAACGATTGCAATCAGTTTTCAAAAGTAGTTGCCGGTTATAAATTTCGCAATATGGTGAAACCGGGTATTACTGGTCTTTCACAGATAAAAGGATATAGAGGTCCCGCTAAGGATTTCGCAACTATTTTCCGTCGTTTTGAATATGATGCTTTTTATGTGCGCAACGCCAGCATGGGACTTGATCTGAGAATTATCAGGCAAACCACCGGACAGTTAGCGTATGCGCTCCTTAGAAAACGTATGCCTCTTGTTCCACCATCTCTGGTGGATGCTGATAAAGATATCAAGCTTCAGTTGTTTACGGCCAATTACAGTATAACCGATTATCGTAGGGCATCAGAAAAAATTGTTGCTAATGCTAAACAACATAAAAGCTTTGGTGTTTCGGCTCTGGCTGTTCACGGATTGATAGAAACGGTGAAGAATAAAAAGTTCCGTGAAATAGTAGGAAAGTTAGATATGGTGGTTCCTGATGGTCAGCCTATCCGTTGGGCATTGAACAGTTTTTACAAAGCTGGTTTAGAAGATAGAGTTACCGGCCCGATTCTCACTAAATATGTTTTGGCAAGGGCCAGTGAAGAAAGACTGAATGTTTACCTGTATGGAAGTACTAAGGAAACTTTAGAAAAGTTTAGTGCTTTTATCAATATTAATTATCCGGGTGTAAGAATTGTTGGTGTTCATCCCGATCGTTTCAGAGAAGCTACACCTGAAGAAGATATTGCCGATATCAAAAAAATTAATGACAGTGGTGCGCATATCGTACTTGTCGGCAGAGGTTGCCCAAGACAGGAAAAATGGGTGGCTGGCCACCTTGGAAAAATAAATGCTGCTATGATGGCTGTTGGAGCTGCTTTCGACTTCCATGCCGGCAATATTTCTCTCGCTCCATTATGGATGCAACAGGCAGGCCTGGAATGGTTCTATCGTCTCGTTCAGGAACCAGGTAAGCTTTGGAGAAGATATCTTACTACGAATCCTCATTTCATTTTCCTGTTCATTGTTTGCAAATTGCGTCTCCGTAAAGTTGCATTTTCCTAATTTTACGCAGCTTAAACATTGCTTCGTAACTACTTGGTAATTTATCCAGGCAATTAGTTATTCCTTTTATTATAGCCATAGCCGGATTTCGTTTTTATCCACAGATATGAATGAGTGAAAATATTGTGATAGTAAGTTTTTGTGCGTGGATAATAAAATAGTAAACACAACCTTCAGTGTATGACTGCGGCGGAGCAAGCCCGTTCTATTTAGAACAGATAAACGGCTGAAACTTCGGGGAAAGCTTTTTATGTACAATAAAAGCTTTAATATAGTAGTTTTACATTTAACCTATTAAAACGTCAAAAAATTACTGATGAACATAGCTCTTATTACCGGATCGGGGGGATTGATTGGCAGCGAAGCCGTTTCTTTTTTTTCTGACAAGTTTGACCTTATCATTGGCATTGATAATAATCTAAGGCAGTATTTTTTTGGAAAGGAAGCCTCGACAGACTGGAACAGGAACCGTTTAAAGGAAAGGTTCAGTAATTATAAAGATCTGTATGCTGATATCAGGAACTACAATGAGCTGGAAGTAATTTTTAAAAAGTATAGCAAGGATATTTCTCTTATTGTTCATACGGCAGCTCAGCCCAGTCATGATTGGGCGGCAAAAGAGCCGCTGACTGATTTTAGTGTGAATGCTACCGGTACATTAAACCTTTTAGAGCTTACCAGACTTCATTGCCCGGAGGCTGTTTTTATTTTTACTTCCACTAATAAAGTATATGGGGATAATCCAAATTTTCTTCCATTGGTAGAGCTTGAGAACAGGTGGGAAATCGATACTAGTCATCCTTATTATAAGAAAGGCATTGATGAGAGCATGAGTATTGATCAATGTAAACATTCGGTTTTTGGAGCCTCTAAGGTGGCTGCGGATATCATGGTACAGGAGTATGGCAAATATTTCAACATGAAGACAGCCGTATTTCGAGGTGGATGTTTAACCGGGCCTAATCATTCAGGCGCGCAGTTGCATGGTTTTCTTGCTTACTTAATGAAATGTGCCATCACCGGTAATCATTATACAATTTTTGGTTATAAGGGTAAGCAGGTAAGAGATAATATCCACAGCTACGATCTTGTCAATATGTTCTGGCATTTTTACCAGTCGCCACGTATGGGTGAGGTGTACAATGCCGGGGGAAGTCGCTTTTCTAATTGTTCCATGCTTGAAGCGATCATCATGTGTGAAGAGATTACCGGCAATAAACTTTCCTACTCCTATAGCGAAACAAACCGTATTGGTGATCATATCTGGTATATCAGCGACGTTAGCAAGTTTCAACAACACTTTCCACAATGGCAATTCACCTATGGTATCAAGGAGACTTTAAGAGAAATGTATGAGAGTATGAGAGAGAGGGTTATGATAGCAGATCATCAATAATGTTTTTAAGATTATTCTCAAATCGTTTCATAGTATAATTTTGCTCAAACTGCTTAATACATTCTTCTCCCATTCTTTTTCTTAAAGATTGATCGGTAATTAGCAGTTTTAATTTTTCAGAAAATTCGCTGACATCTCCCGGTTGACAGATAAATCCGGTTATATTTGATTTGATCATTTCCGGAATTGCACCTACTGAAGAGCCAACTATAGGTGTTCCTGCCTGCATAGCTTCCAATATGGTTAAAGGAAATGCTTCATCAAGTGAGGGGTGGATGAAAACAGAAGCTTCTTCAAATGCTTTATATTTTTGTTCTCCATATAAAGCTCCGGAAACATTGGTTATATCAGCAATACCATATTGTTCGGTTAAAGAGATCAATTCCGAAGGTGAAAGATCTCCATCTTTTCCAACAATATTGGCTTTGCAATCAACAGATTGTTCTTTTAATTGCTTCATAATATCAAGAAAAACATAAATTCCTTTATTTCTGAACAGATTAGCCAGGAATAAAATTATCGGAGTCGTATCCTCTCTTTTTGAAGTATTGAATTGATGATCATTAATACCATTCGGCAATATATGTATGCTCTTTATAGGAAGACCATCAAACTCATCATTTAAACTGTTGGCCAGTGAAATTATATGAGTGTTTTTAAATACAAATTTATAAATTGATTTTTTGACTTTGTTCCTACTAATCGAATCTTGAATTCCTCTGCTATGAAGGTGAAACGCAATGTTGATTCCGGATATTTTTATTACTGATACTAACAATGCATCACGATAGAAGGCAAAACCTTTAGGTGTTATGGTATAGTAAACAAGATCGGGTTTAAATCTGATCAGTGTTTTAATCAGCCTCCAGATCAAAGGGATAATCAGTAGTATTTTTTGTATTGAAAACCGCCCCATTTGCTTAAGATCAGATACAAATCGGAGCTCTATGGTTTTGATATTGAAGCTTCTTTTTATTAATTCGCTGTCGACGATATTTTTATTAACAAGTGACGCACCGTGGATAGGTGGTGGTAGCTGCATGATAAACAGTACTTTTTTCGACATCTTAATTTTAGTTTGACAGGTTGGTTTTGCCTATTTCCTTTTCCGCAAGTTTCATTAGAAGTATCAGCAGGATATATATTTCCGGATATTCAGCGTAATTATCAATAATCAATAAAAATACGAGCAAAACAGATATGAACTTGTATGTGTCTTTTATTAATCTTTTATTTTCATCATAAATATCATAGCTCATTACCGTCCTATGTTGCTTTACGTAGTATATGAAAAAGAAAATCGTAAAAATCAAACCATATTCACCTAGAAAGGCAAGAAGGGATGAAAATGGTTGATTCATAAATCCGTCATTCCATCTACCGGTATTTGATGCATTCCATAAAGTGTAGGCATAGTTTTTAAAATAATAAGGCTGATCTGTAGATTTAAAAGAGCCTGCAACTTTGAAATAGTCAGGGCTTCCAACAACAAAAGCGCTTCTGCTGTTAAATGTTCCGGGACCCGATCCAAATAAGAAATCTCTGATATTTTCCTTATAGGATAAAATGTAATTCTTATAACTTAGTAACTTTCTGGGAACAGGTCCGTTTGCTTTACCGCTAAACCGGTTTAAGATATTTAGATTATATTTTAAGGTTTGTGGTCTGATCATATAAATCGCACCTCCTACCAATAATCCTACTATTGCTGCTAGTGCAATAGTTTTGAGAAGACGGGCAGGCTTCATTTCCAGAGACTGTACGAAAAGCGTAGCAATAACCACAATCACTCCTCCGCCGTAAAACCCCATTATAAAAGAGAGACCGAATATTAAAGATAATACCAGATTATATGGTTTATCTGTACTAAAATATTTCTTTAAGTAGAAATAGAATAGTATGGCATTGATAATAGAAAGTCCGTTTTGCGTTACTGTAAATCTTCCATAAAAGCCGGCAAAGCTATCGTCGTTAGGATAATTTATATATTGAATAAGCCCAACAAGATTACTGGCTAATGTAATTATTGTGAGAAAATAAATAGCGTAACTGAATAAATTCAGATGAATGACATTGTATCTTGGTTTAGAGAATAAGAAGAACAAAAATGGAATTATATAGTAAAAGCTTAACAGGTTGTATTTAAAGTAAATTCCATTAAAGAAAGAAATAAGGTATGAAATTCCTATAATAAATAAGAGGTTTATTATATATCTTCTGATGGTAAATTGTAGTTCAGACAGTAAGAGTAATATTAATAGGGGTGATATGGCAAGCAGAGATACCCTTAGGACAGTTGTTAGTACGACAATTGTGACAAATACAAGGAGTTTGTAATAATTTATTTTATAAATTTTACCGGAATCCATTCCTTTGTTTTTTTAGGATATTTTCATAACACGGCAGCAGATAATTTTTTACGATATACTCCCAGGAATATTTTTTTACTGTAATTAATGCATTTTCTTTTAATTTATTTGAATGTTGATCAAATTCCGCTTTGGCCTCTAACATGGTTGCTGCTAAATCTTCCACATTGTCATTGCATAAATATCCATTCACATTGTTATTTATAACCGCTTTGTCCGCAGTGGTACTGGTAGCTATTACTACCAGACCTGCAGCCATATATTCAAAAAGTTTGGTGGGAGGTTGAAGATCAAAATATTTAGTTTGAGGAATATAGCATAATCCTACGTCTGCCGCAAGATAATAATCTACCAACTGATTAAATTCAATGAATCCGGTAAAGATGACTTTAGAAAAAACATTAAGTTTTTTTGCGGATTCTTTAAGATTAAGAATTGAATTAGGATTATCATTATCATCCCCGGCAATAATAAGCCAGGCATTTTTATTAAGTTCAGCCTTGCCAAATGATCTGATAATATCATCAACTCGTCTGATAGGACTTAAAGTACCGGAATATATATATACCAGGTCAGATTGATTTATGTTAAGACTTTTTCTTTTTTGATCTCTTCTGTATTCTTTGTCCGGTGGTTGTAATTTTTCTGTATTTGCACCTATAGGTATAACGGGGATTTTTCTTAATGATGGCTTTAGCATTTTTGCTATGTCGGTTGTCAAAGCTATTGTATGGCCGTAAAATAAGTTCTCCAACCATGTGAGACGGTTCTTCAAAAAGCTAAGTTTACTATGCTGTCCATTTTTATCGGCAACATGCACTGTTTGGACATCAAGTAAAAATTTTTTTCGTTTTCCTGTTAACAAAGGGAGCAGCACGCACCACCTGAAGTGAAACACATGAATTATATCTGGTTCTATTTTTTTTATTTTCGCAGAAATAGCCTTTGCGGTAGATATATTTGATTGACTTTTGATATAGGAAACGAATATTCCTTCGGGTAAAATAAATTCTTCTTCGGTTTGAGATACACCTATATAAAATACCTTATAGCCTTTATTATGAACCTGGGTACAATATTCATACATGATGGGATATTTACCCAAAACATTATTGTAAACAAAACAAATTTTTGTGGATCTCATTGATGGTGTTGGTTTTTACAGCAATGCCCAATATTGAGAATAAAGTCAGTTAAACGGCTGACCTAAGCATCAATTATTTTGCTTTGTTAAGCCGATTTTAAAACTTTTTCCTTTTTTATCCTTCAATGTTATTTATTCTTTTGTTTTTCTACTGAAGAAAGAAACTTAAACAGCGATATTAGTAACAGGATACTAAATGTTGCGATTAATCCCAATAGCGAATATTTCGTTACATTCTGTTTGAAAATAGAATCCTTTTGTCCAATGGGAGAAAACGGCGTGTGTACCTGTACGATTTCATCATTTGCTAAATACTTTCTGGTTGAAATTTTGAGTTCTTCGTTTAGCTCCAGTAGTTTATCGTATAATTCAAGCTCTGGCGCAGATATGGGAGGGTTATTGCTGCTCAGGATAGTAACACTGTTGTTTTGTTGATCTAATGATGTGACACTTAATCGTTTATTATAGACTTTTTTTAAAGTATCCAGACTCATAATGGATGCATCAAGCAGCTCAATTTCCCGTTTTCTCATGGCTACATCTGCAGATTTTCGTTGTTGTAGTAATTCGTTGCCCGAAACCTGGTGTATGATTCCTTCCTGTATTTTGGGGAAAATCGTTGAGTTGCTACTATGAACAGAAACTTCATGAATAGGATAGTCATATATTGTCAATGCATTCTTGAATTTTTCATAGTTCACATTTCTTGTCCAGAATGTATCTGTTCTCGGCCTTCGGCCAGATTCCTTATCTAAAAATGTATTTTGATAAA
The DNA here is from genome assembly GCA_964606315.1 of uncultured Chitinophagaceae bacterium. Taxonomy (GTDB): domain Bacteria; phylum Bacteroidota; class Bacteroidia; order Chitinophagales; family Chitinophagaceae; genus Flavitalea. Next base: position 46,186 of record CAZSFY010000025.1, read on the forward strand.
GCTCCGCAATGATTAACTCACTTTTTACAGGTTTGGATTCTAAATATCTGATTGATGCAGCTTCTGTCTCACTGATATTAAGCAATGCGGCCAGCTCTTTGGTTTTTGAAGAGTTGATTAAGGCGTTGAAGTAACCGACTGCTTCATAGAGATTACGACTACTGTTGAAATTAGTTTTTACAACTAAGGAAGACTTGTAATAGTCTCCTTGTTTTTGTTTGATGTAAAAGCCATATATAAGTCCTATAGTAGAGCCAATTAAAAGCCAGATTAAGCTTCTCTTTATATATAGTAGTAACCCTAGTCCCAAATTAAGCAAGCTCTTAATAAATATTTGAAAACCAGTTATTAACGTGCTTGCAAGCCCACCGGCTTTTGAAAAAAACTTTCCAAGATCCACTTCCGGGTCCTGATTTTTGGCTACTGGCGTGGATTTGTCGATAGGTTCCATAATGATAAAGGGGTGTTTTTAATGGGTTATGTTTTTTGTTAGAGGGTAAAAATAACTCTATAAGTTGAGAACAAAAAAATCACTCGCCTAACTCTATTTTTTCAACCATCTGCACAGCCGGTAACGAGATGATGAACACTGATCCTTCACCCACCTTGCTTCGCGCAGTGATGAAGCCGTTGTGTTCTTCTACTATCTTTTTGCAAAGGGCCAGACCAATACCCGTTCCTTCAAATTCGGAATGCAGGTGAAGGCGCTTGAACATGCCAAATATCTGTTCTGAATATTTTTGCTCAAACCCGATGCCGTTATCCTCTATATAGATGCGACAATACTTGTTTTTAATGTCCTTCTCAACAGCACCATGGCTAACACTCGACTCAGCATATATCTTTACCACCGGCTCAATATTTTTCTTGGAATACTTGATGGCGTTGCTCAGGAGATTGTGAAATAGTGGACGCATCAATCCGGGGTTGACGCTAAGCCTGGGGAGATTGCCAATTTCTATTTGAGCTTTCTTGCTGGCAATAACAGTCTCCATATCCGACAAAACCTCAGATATAATGGTGTTCAGTTCACAGTCCACAAATATTGGCTTCTCTAATGATGTTTTGGAAAACAACAGGATATCTTTTATCAGCGCCTGCATACGTTCTCCTGCATGCTGTAGTTTACCGATAAGGACTCTGCCCTCATCGTCTAAAACATTTTTGTATTTGAAATGAAGCCTGTCGCTGAACATCAGCATCTTTCTCAAGGGTTCCTGTAAATCGTGAGAGGCCATAAACGCAAAGCGGTCGAGGTCCCTATTGGCGGATTCCAGCCTTTCAATATTTTCCAGTAACTGTCCGTTAAGTTCCTTTACTTTTTGCTCCGAAACTTTTCTTTCATGAACTTCCAGTTCCAGGCTTTTATTAATGGCTACCAGCTTTTGCTCCTGGGCCTGGAGCATCCTGTTCTTAGTATAGAGATCGATAAATACGGCAACCTTTGCTCTTAACAGATCGGGATTGATAGGCTTATAGATATAATCTACAGCACCACTTTTGTATCCCTTGAAAACATGCTCTTCACCATAATTGTTGGCTGTGATAAATATGATAGGAATATGTTTGAGTTTTTCCCGCTGGTATATCAGACTGGCTGTTTCATACCCATTCAGATTGGGCATTTTAACGTCCATTAATATTAATGCAAAATCATGTTCGTGTAATAGGATCTTGAGCGCCTCCCTTCCCGAAAGAGCTTTTATGAATGTGTAACCGGCGGGAGAAAGAATACTTTCTATAGATAAAAGGTTATCTTCCCTGTCATCTACTAATAAAATTTTCTGTTGCATATTGCCCTTTGGTTATTTATAAAACCACATTCTCATCAGTGATAATAACTGATCGATCTTTAATGGTTTTGTAATATAGTCTGATGCTCCGGCCTCAATACATTTCTGCCGGTCTCCTTTCATGGCCTTAGCGGTAACGGCTATGATGGGCAATGAACTGTTTTTATGTTCACGCCTGATCTTTTGTGTGGTTTCATAACCATCCATCTCAGGCATCATGATATCCATTAGCACCATATCAATATGCTGGTTTTCATTCATTAGTATATTGACGGCTTCCTTTCCGCTTTCTGCTGTAATCACATTGATGTTGAACCTCTCAAACACAGTAGTCAGTGCAAACAGATTACGAACATCATCATCTACCACCAGTATGTTTTTGCCGGTGAGGATATCTTCTTTTCTGCGGATATTTTCAATGATCCTTTGTTTTTCCGGTACAAGATCTTTGTGATCGATATGCAAATGCAAAACCACCTCTTCTAGCAAATGCTCAATAGAGTTTACGCCTTTTAACAGCACAGCATTAGAGTTGTCATTGAGCAGCTTTAATTCTGTTTTATTAAACTCTCTGGCAGAATAGACTATTACAGGAGTCAGTTTTTGTTTAAACTGATTAACCTTCTTCACAAGGTCTGTGCCGGAAATATCGGGAAGTGTGTAATCGAGGATTATACAATCAAAGTCATTGGAATTCAATTGATGAATGGCTTTTTCACCGGTATCGGCAATCACTATTTCCAACTGGTCGCCGGACAGTATCCTGGCTATTTGAGACGACTCTATCTCATTGTCTTCCACCAGTAACACTTTTCGTTTTTCCTTTTCGCCAAAGACCTTAATATCGGTAAATAATTCATTTAGGGTAGAGCTGCCAAGCGGCTTCAGGTAAAAGCTCCTGGCTCCACGCTTAAGGGCTAGTGTCCTGTTTTCTTCTCCTGAAATCAGGTGAATAGGAATATGGCGGTAGCTTAGATCGTTCCTGAGCAGATCCAACACTTTCCACCCACTGGTATCAGGCAGCTTTACATCAAGCGTAATAGCGATGGGAGAGAAGCGGTTTACGAAGTCAAAAACCTCAAGATAATTCGTGGCTACTATCGCTTTTAATCCTACTTCATGCGCTTTTTCTATTAATATTTTTCCAAAACGTAAATCGTCTTCAACGATTAGTACGGTACTGTCTCCCGAAGAAAAATGTGTTCTGTCATCACCTGTATCGTTAATGATCTCACTAACGATTTCCATATTCCGGGTGTCAATGGATTCATCTGATAAACGAATAGAATTTAAAAGTGTGTCTATATCTCCGTTACCAGATCCGATCTGCATGGTGTTGTACGGTTCAATAGTATCGACAGTGTTTTTGGCAGGAATGGTAACTATGTTATCTAATGGAACATATAGTGTAAATGTACTGCCTTGTCCGGGTGTGCTGTCCAGGTCAATGGTTCCGCCTAACAGATCTGCCAGGCCGCGGCTGATGGATAATCCCAAACCGGTTCCTCCATATTTTCTGCTGGTTGAACCTTCTGCCTGCTGGAAGGCTTCGAATATAATATTTTGTTTTTCCTGTGGAATACCTATACCGGTATCACTAATAGCAAAGGCTACTATTTCTTTAGCCTCATCAAGAGTGGGCACACCAAATTTTTTCCTGTCATTTACCTTATAAATTTTGAGTTTTACTTCTCCTTTCTCGGTAAACTTAAATGCATTGGATAACAGGTTCTTGAGGATTTGGTTAAGTCGTTGCTGGTCTGTTTCCAACGCCTCGGGAAGTTTTTTATCGGTTTGTATATTGAATTTTAAATGACGGGCCTCGCTGATAGGTTTGAAAGTGGTTTCCACAAAAGAGGAAATTTCAGAGAAACGTACTTTAGAGAAATTGGCGGAAATAAATCCGGACTCAATTTTAGAAAGATCGAGAATATCATTGATCAGATTAATTAAATCATCACCGCAGGAGTGAATAGTTTTAGCATACCTGATCTGTTTTTCATTTAGGTTACCCTCTGCGTTCTCATATAATTGCTGTGCAAGAATTAATAATGAATTTAACGGCGTACGTAATTCATGCGACATATTCGCCAGGAACTCAGATTTATATTTTGAGGTCAGCGTAAGCTGTTCAGCTTTTTCTTCCAATGATCGGCGTGCTTCTTCCACTTCTTTGTTCTTGGCTTCCACCTCATTTTTTTGTTTTACCAGCAGTAATGCTTTATCCTGCAATTCATCATTTGTTCTGCGTAATTCTTCCTGCTGAATTTTCAACTCTCCTGCGAGCGACTGTGATTGGGAAAGCAATTCTTCTGTTCTTGAAGTAGTTTCGATAGTGTTTAATACTATGCCGATACTTTCTGTAAGCTGGCTAAGGAAATCTAGGTGTATCTGGCTGAACTCTTCTATAGAAGCCAGCTCAATAACGGCTTTTATATTGTTCTCGAAAAGTACAGGTAATACGATCAAGTTATTGGGCTTAACACCTCCTAACGAAGAACTGATCTTTACATAATCGTCCGGAACGCGGGTGAGCATGATCCTTTCTTTCTCCAGCGCACATTGTCCTACCAATCCCTCACCAAAAGCAAATTCTTTGGGAATATTCTTTTCAGATTTATAGGCATAGGCCGAGAAAAGGCGCAGTTTAGTGTGCCCTGTTTCTTCATCCTGGCGGAGAATATAAAATGCTCCGTAGTGTGCGGTCACCACACGCGCTAACTCTGATAATATTTTCTTGGTTACTGTATTTAGATCTTTTTGTCCCTGCAGCATCTGGTTAAATTGTGCAAGGTTGGATTTTAACCAGTCCTGTTCCTGGTTGAGAAGCGTAGTTTCACGCAGGTTGGCGATCATCTGGTTGATGGTATCCTTTAACGCTTCTACTTCACCCTTGGCCTGAACGGCAATATTACGGGTAAGGTCACCTTTAGTTACTGCCGATGCTACTTCAGAAATAGAACGTACCTGGGTAGTGAGATTTTGTGCAAGCTGGTTTACGTTTTCAGTAAGATTTTTCCATATACCTGATGCACCCGGCACAGAAGCCTGTCCGCCGAGTTTACCATCAACGCCCACTTCACGCGCAACCGTTGTTACCTGGTCGGCAAACAGCGCCAGGGTTTCAATCATCTCGTTAATGGTTTCGGTTAGTTGTGCCACTTCACCTTTTGCATTGATGGAGAGTTTTTGGCGAAGGTTACCGGTAGCTACCGAAGTTACTACTTTGGCGATGCCACGTACCTGGCTGGTGAGATTGGACGCCATCATGTTCACCGAGTCGGTCAGGTCTTTCCATGTACCGGCCACTCCCTTTACTTCTGCCTGTCCACCGAGCTTACCTTCTGTACCTACTTCCCTGGCCACACGCGTTACCTCGAAGGCAAAAGAGTTTAATTGCTCCACCATCGTGTTGATAGTGTTTTTCAGATCAAGGATCTCGCCTTTTACGTCAATGGCCACTGTTTTAGAAAGGTCACCACTGGCCACAGCTTTCGTTACCTCTGCGATATTACGTACCTGCGCTGTCAGGTTGGAGGTCATTTGATTCACAGAATCGGTTAGGTCTTTCCATATGCCTGCTACACCCGGAACGAAGGCATAACCACCGAGTTTACCATCTGTACCTACTTCTCTGGCCACGCGGGTTACCTCAGAGGCAAATGCTCTTAACTGATCCACCATCGTGTTCAAGGTTTCCTTTAGTTGAAGGATCTCACCTCTTACATCCACAGTAATTTTCCGGGACATGTCTCCATTGGCCACTGCAATAGCCACTTCAGCGATATTACGTACCTGGGCCGTTAGGTTACCGGCCATTTGGTTTACTGAATCCGTCAGATCTTTCCAGGTTCCTGCTACACCAGGCACATTGGCCTGTCCACCGAGCTTACCTTCTGTACCCACTTCCCTGGCCACACGGGTTACCTCCGATGCGAATCCGCGAAGCTGGTCCACCATCGTGTTGATGGTATTTTTCAATTCAAGTATTTCGCCTTTTACATCCACACCAATTTTCCGGGAAAGGTCTCCATTGGCAACGGCCGTTGTTACCTCGGCAATATTTCTTACCTGGCTGGTCAGATTGGAGGCCATTTTATTTACTGAATCGGTCAAATCTTTCCATGTTCCACCAACGCCAGGCACATCAGCCTGTCCGCCGAGTTTGCCTTCTGAACCTACTTCTCTGGCCACACGGGTTACCTCGGAACCGAAGGAGTTGAGCTGGTCCACCATGGTA
>CAZSFY010000026.1:0-52066 GCA_964606315.1 uncultured Chitinophagaceae bacterium
AATTTCTAAAACTAACGATAATGGCAAGCGGAGGTCTTTATTCTTCTTCCTTTGAGCGTGACGCATGTGGTATTGGTTTCGTCGCTAATATCAAGGGAAACAAGTCGCACCAGATCATTGGTGACGCGCTTACCGTGCTCGAAAACATGGAACATCGCGGAGCATGTGGGTGTGAAAGTAATACGGGAGATGGAGCTGGTATCATGATCCAGGTTCCTCATGAGTTTTTCTTTGATGAATGCATTAAGCTGGGCATTCATCTGCCTTCTTATGGCAGATATGGAGTAGGTGTGCTTTTTTTCCCCCAGGATATAAGGTTGAGAGAGGAGTGTCGTGACATTTTTAACCGCACGGCCGATAAACTCGGCCTGGAAATACTGGCCTATAGGAAAGTTCCTGTGAACACCGACGGAATAGGGACGACAGCACTTTCGGTTGAGCCTGAAATGGAACATGTGTTCGTGGCCTGCCCCGACCATATCAACAACAGTGAAGAATTTGAAAGAAAACTTTTTGTTCTCCGCAACCATGCTTCTCACACCATTAATAACACTGTTAAGAAAGATGCTATAGGATTTTATATAGCTTCCCTTTCTTATAAAACTGTTGTATATAAAGGCCAGCTTACCAGTAAACAGGTAAGACATTATTTTACTGATCTTGCCAATAAAAGGGTGGTATCAGCTTTTGGACTGGTGCATTCCCGCTTTGCCACCAATACCTTCCCTTCGTGGAAACTGGCGCAGCCTTTCCGTTTTATGGCGCACAATGGAGAGATCAATACCCTCCAGGGAAATATTAACTGGCTGAAAACCAGCGAAAGAACATTCACTTCTCCTTATTTCACCAAAGAAGAAATGGAAATGATTCTTCCGGTGGTTACTGAAGATCAGTCAGATAGCGCCTGCCTCGATAATATGATTGAGTTATTGACGCTTACCGGCCGCTCGTTGCCACATGTGATGATGATGCTGGTACCCGAAGCGTGGGATGGTAATGAGCATATGGATCCGGTGAAAAAAGCATTCTACGAGTTTCATGCATCTCTAATGGAACCCTGGGATGGACCCGCTTCGATTTCTTTTACCGATGGAAAAGTTATTGGCGCTACGCTTGACAGAAATGGTCTGCGTCCGTCACGTTATTGCGTAACTACCGACGAAAGGGTGATCATGGCTTCGGAGTCCGGAGCGCTGCCCGTTGATCCTTCTATTATTAAAGAAAAAGGCAGACTGCAGCCGGGTAAGATGTTCGTGGTAGATATGGAGCAGGGGAGAATAATTAGTGATGATGAATTAAAACATACCATCTGCTCTCAAAAACCTTATGCAGAATGGTTAAATAAATATAAGATCCGCCTGGAAGAGTTGCCTGAGCCCAGAGTAATGTTCACTCACCTCGAAAGCGAGCAGGTATTCAAATACCAGAAAGCTTTTGGCTATTCAACAGAGGATCTGGATACTATTATAGCCACTATGGCTGTCGAGGGTAAAGAACCTATTGGCTCTATGGCTGCCGATATTCCTCTGGCGGTATTGAGTGACCAGCCCCAGCATTTGAGTAATTATTTCAAACAACTGTTTGCTCAGGTAACGAATCCGCCTATCGATCCTATCAGGGAAAAGATGGTGATGTCGCTAGCCACATTTGTAGGAAATAACGGCAATCTGTTAAATGAAGACCCGTTGGATTGTCACACGGTGGCCTTAAAGCATCCTGTTCTGAATAATCATGAACTGGAGAAAATAAGAAGTATCGACACAGGGATATTCCAGGCTAAAACACTTCAGTGTTATTTCAGGGCCGATGGAAAACCCGGTTCACTGAAAAAAGGACTCGACCGGCTTTGCAGATATGCTGTAGATGCAGTAGAAGATGGTTTTGAAGTAATTGTACTAACCGACCGTTCTATTGATTCTGAACACGCTCCGGTTCCTTCATTATTAGCGGTATCGGCTGTTCACCATCATTTGATCAGAAAGGGATACCGTGGACGCGTAGGTATAGTAGTAGAAGCGGGAGATGTATGGGAAGTGCATCATTTTGCCTGTCTGCTGGCGTTTGGAGCTACTGCTATCAATCCGTATCTGGCATTGTCTACCATACGCGATATGAAAATCAATAACAGGATCGAAGCGAACCTGAGTGTTGAAGAGCTTAAGAAAAATTATATCAAAGCTGTTTGTGACGGATTGTTGAAAGTGTTCTCAAAAATGGGTATTTCAACATTACAGTCTTACCAGGGTGCACAGATATTTGAGATTATTGGTTTGAACAGTTCTGTAGTACAAACCTATTTTACCGGAGCTGTTTCAAGAATAGAGGGTATGGGATTGGATGAGATAGCGCGTGAAGCTATTGCGAAACACTATTTTGCTTTCAGCAAGAAAAATATTCCGGTCGACCGTTTATCGGTTGGTGGTGTGTACCAGTGGAAAAGAAAAGGCGAAGTGCATCTCTTTAATCCGCAGACGATCCACAACCTGCAATATGCTACCAAAACAAACGATCTCAATATTTTCAAAAAGTATTCTAAGCTGGTAAATGACCAGGAAGAAAAAGCCTGTACATTAAGAAGCCAGTTCCGTTTTAAATATAACAGACCAGCTATTTCTATTGATGAAGTAGAGCCGGCTGAAAATATTTATAAGCGTTTTGCTACCGGAGCCATGTCATTTGGTTCCATCTCATGGGAGGCACATACTACGCTGGCTATTGCGATGAACCGTTTGGGTGGAAAGAGTAATACTGGCGAAGGGGGTGAAGATGAAACCAGATATGAACTATTGCCTAACGGCGATTCTATGCGCAGTGCTATCAAGCAGGTAGCTTCCGCACGTTTTGGTGTAACCAGTTATTATCTTACAGAAGCCAATGAACTTCAGATAAAAATGGCCCAGGGGGCTAAACCTGGAGAAGGCGGACAGTTACCCGGATATAAAGTAGATGAGTGGATCGGTAAAACCCGTCACTCTACACCCGGTGTAGGATTGATCTCTCCTCCTCCGCACCACGATATTTATTCTATCGAAGATCTGGCGCAGTTAATATTTGATCTGAAAAATGCTAATCGCACTTCAAGGATCAATGTAAAACTCGTGTCGAAAGCTGGTGTAGGTACTATTGCTGCGGGTGTTGCAAAAGCCAAAGCTGATGTAATCCTGATAGCGGGTCATGATGGAGGTACAGGTGCTTCGCCTATCAGTTCGATCAGGCATGCAGGATTACCCTGGGAACTCGGATTAGCCGAAGCTCATCAGACACTGGTAAAAAACAAACTCAGAAGCAGAGTGGTGCTGCAGGCCGATGGTCAGTTAAAAACAGCAAAAGATATTGCCATAGCTACCTTGTTGGGAGCAGAAGAGTGGGGTATTGCTACTGCCGCATTAATTGTAGAAGGTTGTATTATGATGCGTAAATGTCATATGAATACCTGTCCCGTTGGTGTGGCCACACAGAATCCTGAGCTTAGAAAAAGATTTACCGGTGATCCCGATCACGTAGTAAATTTCTTCAAGCTCATCACGCAGGATCTAAGAGAGATCATGGCGCAGCTCGGTTTCAGGACCATTAATGAAATGGTGGGTCAGGCAGATTTTCTTGAAGTAAGAGATGATATTAAGCATTGGAAATACAAAAATCTTGATCTGTCCCCGATCCTTTATAAGGAGCCTGCTTCATTATATACAGGGTTATATAATACAGAAAAACAGGATCATGCGTTAAGTGATATCCTCGATTGGAAATTACTGGAAGCTGCCAAACCGGCCCTGGAAAACGGCCAAAAGGTTGAGGAATCTTTTACAATCCTCAATACTGACAGAACAGTAGGTACTTTATTGTCTAATGAGATAAGTAAAAAGTATAAAGCAGCAGGATTGCTGGATGATACTTTGCATTTCACGTTTAAAGGTACGGCTGGACAAAGTTTCGGCGCTTTCAATGCAAGAGGTATAACGCTTGAGTTGGAAGGTGATGCTAACGATTATTTTGGTAAGGGGTTAAGCGGAGCTAAGCTGATAGCTTATCCGCCAACACAATCCTTATTTGTTCCTGAAGAGAATATCATTATCGGAAATACTTCTTTCTATGGAGCCACTTCCGGGGAAGCTTATGTAAGAGGAAAGGCCGGAGAGCGGTTCTGTGTCAGAAATTCCGGAGCAAAGGTTGTAGTTGAAGGTGTAGGTGATCATGGTTGTGAGTATATGACCGGTGGTTTAGCGGTGATACTGGGTACTACCGGAAGGAATTTCGCGGCTGGAATGAGTGGCGGTATTGCTTATGTATATGATGTAAATGGCCAGTTCGAATCCTTATGTAATAAGGAAATGGTTGACCTGGATACACTGGATGCTGAAGATGTTGCTGTGTTGCAACAGTTGGTGTCTAACCACTATCAATATACGAAGAGTACCGTGGCGAAGTTTGTTCTTGATGACCTGGAAAACCAGGTAAGGAACTTTATTAAAGTGTTTCCGAAAGATTATAAAAAAGTGTTGCAGGCTAATAAACAAAAAGTATCAGTTAAATAATTATGGGTAAGCCAACAGGATTTTTGGAGTTTTCAAGGGAAATGCCCGCTAAACGCCCCGTTAAGGAGCGTATTAATGATTATCGTGAATTCGTTGAAAAATATCCAACTCAGAAATTAAATCAGCAGAGTGCAAGATGTATGAACTGCGGTGTTCCTTTCTGCCATAGCGGTTGTCCGTTAGGAAATGTGATCCCCGAGTTTAATGATGCTGTTTATCGCCAGAGTTGGCAGGAGGCGTATGATATTCTTACTTCTACCAATAATTTCCCTGAATTCACGGGGCGTATTTGTCCCGCGCCATGCGAAAGCGCATGTGTGTTGGGTATTAACCAGCCACCGGTAACTATTGAGGAAATAGAAAAACATATTATTGAGATCGCTTTTGAAAAAGGTTTTGTGAAAGCTCACAAACCTAATGTCAGAACCGGTAAAAAAATAGCGATAGTGGGATCTGGTCCCGCTGGTATGGCTGCTGCCGCACAATTAAATGCTGCGGGCCATTCTGTAACCGTGTATGAACGTGATGATGCGCCGGGTGGACTGCTTCGCTATGGTATTCCTGATTTCAAATTAGAAAAATGGGTAATAGATCGCCGTATCACTATTCTTGAAGAAGAAGGGATCGTATTTATTAATAATACTGAAGTAGGAAAAGATGTGAGTGTCAGTGATTTGTTACGCCAGTATAACGCCATTGTGTTAACCGGCGGCTCAACTATTCCCAGGGATCTTCCTATACCCGGACGTGAACTGAAGGGAGTACATTTTGCGATGGATTTTTTGAAGCAACAGAATAAAAGAGTAAGCGGATTGTATGATAGCCAGCAGGAACCCATTCTTGCTGTTGATAAAAATGTTATTGTTATTGGTGGAGGTGATACCGGCTCCGACTGTGTTGGAACTTCTAACCGTCAGGAAGCAAAATCAATTACCCAGTTTGAGTTGTTGCCAAAACCTCCCGAAACCAGGACTCCTACTATGCCCTGGCCAACGTATCCCATGATATTAAAAGTAACCAGTTCACATGAAGAAGGTTGTGAGAGACAATGGGCCGTTGCTACCAAGGAATTTGTTGGTGATGGTAAGGGTAACCTGAAAGCACTTAAAACCGTTGACCTTGAGTGGAAAATAGGAGAGAATGGTAGGGCAGCGTTTACAGAAATAAAGGGAACCGAAAAAGATATTCCCTGTGAGCTAGCCTTGCTTGCTATGGGGTTTGTACATCCTCAACATGAGGGACTGGTAAACGAACTGGGTGTGGAACTAGACGAAAGGGGTAATGTCAGGGCAGGAGAAAAAGCTTTCCAGACCAATATTCCAAAGATTTTTACTGCCGGTGACATGCGTCGCGGCCAGTCGCTGGTAGTTTGGGCGATCAGTGAAGGAAGAGAATGTGCCCGAAAAGTTGATGAATTTTTGATGGGACATTCAGTTTTAGAAACAAAAGATGAAAACTTGATTGCGATTTAGTATTTAGATAAATCAAAAAATTAAAGCCTGATTATTATATAATCGGGCTTTTTTTATATCATTTTTATTATAAATGTGAATTATTTAAAAAGTATCCAATAGAAAATGAGTTTACTTAAAGAGTATAATAAATATTATTAAAAATAATATATAAATATTTTATAGTTTTATATTTCAATTACCTTAATTTTAGTTTATTAAATAATAAATATATATTTATTTAATATAAAACCAACTTAAAAATTTCGGTATGAGAAAACTCACGTTCAAGCAAATTGCCCCCTTTTTTGTTTTGTGTGTTGTGGCAGTGGCTGCGATGTTTAGCAGTCCTGCAGCAGATTATGTTCCAACAGCAACAGAAACCCAATATAGTACGGCAGATATCGCCTGGGTACTGGTTTCGGCGGCGCTAGTATTTTTAATGACTCCCGGACTGGCTTTCTTTTATGGTGGAATGGTGCACCGTAAAAATGTGATCTCAACAATGATTAAAAGTGTTGTGGCTGTAGGAGTTGTTGGTGTGTTATGGGTAGTGTGTGGTTTTAGCCTGGCTTTTGGTGATTCTCTGGGTGGAATGATTGGCAATCCGCTGACCTATCTCTTTTATTCAGGTGTAAAATCAGGGCCGGCATGGGGTGGTGCTCCAACTATTCCCCTGTTGCTTTTTTCTCTTTTCCAGTTAATGTTTGCTATTATTACTCCGGGACTGGTTGTAGGAGCAGTAGCTGAACGTATTCGTTTTACAGCTTATATTCTTTTCATAGCCTTATTTAGCCTCCTGGTATATGCTCCCCTAGCGCATTGGTCATGGCATCCTGAAGGGTTCCTCGCCCAAATGGGTGTTTTTGATTTTGCCGGTGGTACTGTGGTACATATTTCAGCCGGTTGTGCGGCACTGGCAGGTGCATTAGTATTGAAAAGAAGAAAATCCCATAGGGAAAAGAAAGAGATTCCGCCAGCCAATGTGCCTTACGTATTGATCGGTACGGGTTTACTTTGGTTCGGCTGGTTTGGTTTCAACGCTGGTTCGGCTGTTGGCGCCTCTACATTGGCAGTTAATGCTTTTGGAACAACCAATACGGCTGCAGCGGCTGGTGGTTTGGCATGGATGTTCTTTGATGTTATCAAGGGCAAAAAACCTTCAGTTGTCGGATTTTGTATCGGCGCTGTGGTGGGGCTGGTAGCCATTACTCCCGCAGCAGGATTTGTGGGTATTCCTCAAAGTATCATCATCGGCGTTGTTGGTGCAATGATCTCCAACATAGCTGTAGGTATCAAACAAAAATCTACGCTTGATGATACGCTGGATGTATTTCCCTGTCACGGTGTAGGAGGTATGGTAGGTATGCTGATGACAGGTGTGTTTGCAGCACCGCTGGTACACGGTATTGAAGGTGGTCCTCAAGGATGGTTCTATGGTAATTTCGCTTTCTTCTTTACCCAATTAAAGGCAATGATTATTGTATCTGTATTTGCCTTTACTGTTTCTTACCTCATATTCAAATTCATCAACTTTATTTTACCACTTCGTGTTACTGAAGAAGAAGAGGAGCTTGGTCTTGACTCTACCCAGCATAATGAAAAATATGTTCAGGGTACGTTGCTGGTCACTCAGGATACAACATTAGTTAATGGTAAATATGGTGAAAAAGAAACAGAAGTCGTGAACTTCTGATCATTAATGCATTGACTGCATTACGTTCTCTCGTCTCATTTAACACAAAAAATAGAAAAGGTACAGCCGGTATTAGAACTTCTGATACAAGTTCTACGGCTATACCCTTCCTGTTAACACTTAAAAACTAACTGCAATGTTACAAAAATTTTTTGCTACAGGCGTAGCCTTATCGTGCTTTGGTACCAGTTATTCCCAGGACACATCTGGTGTAGCAGAAGAATCAGCCAAACCTGTTATATCGGGGTATGTTGACGTGTATTTCCGGCACAATTTTGCCAATGCCAAAGGTGTGGGTGATGGGGATGCCTTTAATAATTATACGAGCTTTACCAATTCTCAAAACTCATTTGAGTTGGGTATGGCATCAGTAAGAATAGATCATGCAATAGGCAAAGTGAGCATGGTAGCCGACCTGGGATTTGGAAAGAAAGCGGAGGATTTTTCTTACAATGATGACAAAACCATGCTGGCGCTTAAACAGGCTTATGTGAGTTACCAGGTAAGCGATAAATTAAAATTAAGTGCCGGATCCTGGGCTACACATGTAGGTTATGAGTTGGTTGATCCCTATTTGAACCGAAATTACAGCATGAGCTATATGTTTTCATTCGGACCATTTTTTCATACAGGGTTTAAAGCTGAGATCACCGCAGGCAAAAGCGGATTCATGATAGGAATCCTAAATCCGAGTGATCTTAAATCTGCTTCTTTTCAACAGAAAATGATAGGCGCGCAGTATAGCTATGCCCCTACGGAAAAGCTGTCATTCTATGTAAACTATATCGGAGGACAGGCCGCAGAGGATCAGTCGCTACAACAGGTTGATGCTGTTATTCTGGCTACTGTCTCTGATAAGTTCAGTATCGGGTATAACGGTACTGTACAGTCGAGAAAATATAAGGATGAAGAAGGTAAATATGGTAAGGATCACAGCTGGTGGGGATCTGCCCTGTATTTTAATGTTGATCCCACTGCTAAGTTTGGTTTAACCTTAAGAGGTGAGTATTTCAGCGACAAGAAAAATGTATTGGAATTCAATTCGAGTATATTCGCTACTACATTATCTGCTAATTTTAAAGCCGGTCCGCTTACATTTATTCCGGAAATAAGATTTGAAAATGCCAGCAATCCTATTTATGTGAAGGATAATGGCCAGGGAACAAAAAGTACCGCGACTGCAATACTTGCTGCGGTATATAAATTCTAAAACTGACCAGAGCTAACGCATTGATCGATACTCATTGTTTCGGTTCTTGTGTATTCAAAAAAAGGAACATCCCGTAAGATGTTCCTTTTAAGTTGATCTCATTTATGTTCAAGGTTCCACCAGGATGAGTATGAGATCCGGTAAGTTGAGTTCAGGTTTCCCGGGAGGTGTTCCGCTTAGGAATTTAATATAAAACTCTCCTGTAAGCGTGATAACTTCTCGTGAGACTGAAACAATTGCTGCTATACGGAATTCCTTCCGGCATTAATAATACCAAAAGAGCTCCTGATCACCAGTTTACCATAGGTTTCCTTGAGAGGAGAAGTGATATTATGCTCCTCCATATATCTTATCCTCGACATAGCATATTGCTGAATGGTCGTCAACGGCAGTACAATTTTCTCTCTCATCTGAATAGATAACAGTTCCACCGGATAATCTTCCATCAATTCACTGTTACCGGACAGTTGTAATACATAGCGCTTAGTGAGTTCAAATTCCTGGTAAATCATATTGTACAATTCGGCATAGCGCGGATGGTGCGCGAGAAATTCAGTTAATGGAAAATAACACTTCTTCATCGACATCTCCGAATTATCAATAAGCGTTTTGAAAAAGAGCGAACGTTTATACAATTGTTTTAATTCTCCAAGCTTTCCTTTTTTTTCGAGTTGCTGCAATGCTGTTCCTACTCCATAATAACCGGGTACATTTTGTTTTAACTGGCTCCATGCCCCTACATAAGGTATTGCGCGGAGATCTTTTAACTGAAACTTACTGGAACTTCCGCGTTTAGACGGGCGACTGCCAATATTGGTTTCACCATAATATCTTAACGGACTTACGTACGTCAGATATTCAATAAAGTCAGGGTGATTTTTTAATTCAACATAAGATTTAAAGCTCTCCTGCGCTAATTCTCCTAGTAGTTCCTCTTCATCTTTTTCCAGTGTTACTGTTTTGGTCGGGAACAAACTGTTCCATATTCCTGCATGTAACAACTGTTCTATATTGTATTGTGCAGAATCAATCGTACCAAAATTTGAGCTTACTGTTTGTCCCTGTATAGTTAGTTGTATTTCTTCATTAGAAATATTCTGCCCCATTGATGCATAGAACTTATGCGTTTTACCGCCACCACGTGCGGGAGGACCGCCCCGGCCATCAAAAAATATAACATCAATATTATACTCCCGCGAAATACGCGTCAGTTCTTCTTTGGCTTTGTAGATGCTCCAGTTGGCCATCAAGTAACCGCCGTCTTTCGTGCCATCAGAAAATCCAAGCATGATGGTTTGCCTGAGGTTTCTTTGTTCAAGGTGCTTCATGTACTCCTTGTTGCTGTACAACTGGTGCATGGTCGGACCGGCATTTTTCAGATCTTCTACTGTTTCAAACAAAGGAACAATATCAATAGGTAACTGTTCTTTTTTCCAGCCGCTTAATAAAAACAATCCATAAACCTCAATAACGTTTAATGCACTATTGCAGTGGCTGATAATATACCTGTTGCATCCTATAACGCCATTATACTGCTGGATTTTTTTAATGGCTTTGATAGTATCTATCGTATCCTTTTCCAGTGGATCCTCGTATTTATCAGCAGAAATATCTGCTGAAACAGCCATTAATATTTTTATTTTTTCCTCATCACTTAATGAAGAATAATTATCTGGTAATATATCCTCATGCTGCGCAATAGATTCCAGAACAGTATTGTGCACAGAACTTTCCTGGCGAACATCCAGCGATGCAAAATGAAGACCGAAAACATGCACTTTGCTGATCAGGTTATCTACCATGTGCTGAAACAATCCGTTATGCTGGTAGATTAATATTTCCCTGATGCGCTCTAATGTATCAATAATCTCTTTTTTTGAAAGATCGGTGCGATGACCGGGTATAAATATATTGTTATACAACTTTACTTCGAGATCGTTCAGTATAGTATCAATGCCTTTGAAAGTGAGCCTTCTTTTTAACCGGCGCACATCGAGGTAATAAGATTTGATAATGCCTCCACGAAGAGCATCGGCCACTTTTATAGTGGTTTCTGCCGTCACATTAGGATTGCCGTCTCTGTCGCCACCCGGCCAGAAGCCCATCTTAATAACGGGATTCTCATCTGTAATAGCCTGGGGAAACTGGCTTTTTATAAAAGAAATGATCCTCCCTGCTGCTGCATAAAATACATTCTCAAGATACCAGCACAAACTCATAGCCTCATCATAAGGAGTGGGTTTTTCCTTATTCAGGAATGGCGTTTTTCCCAATTGTTGCAGGTACATGTTGATGAGGTTGGCATTGTTTTCAGCCACTGCCTTTGAGAGATCGTGGATAATCCCCAGCACTGCACCCGGATAAAACTGTGTGGGATGTGCAGTAAGCACCAAACGAATAGCAAAATCTTTTAATTTCTCACCTAACTGCCCTTCCTTGTTATTTGAAATAACGGCAGATTCAAGATGTTTTAAAGTGCCTATTCCACTCATGTCATTTACATCGCGGAAGGCGGCATCTTCCAACGCATCAAACAGCACTACCTGTCTTTCTACATACTGAATACAACGGAATAATAAATCGAGCTTGCCTTCTTCATTGGAATAAGAAGTGTACTTCTCAAAAAATTCGTTGATAATTTCTTCCGGACTTTGCTTCTTCTTATAGCCTTCTTCACAGTTATTCATTAATAAAGACAGTAGAATACCCGTCTTTTCAATACGATGAAAAGGAAGAGAAGTAAACAGGCTGTTATACAACTGAAACTTGATCCCTACCTGGTTCTTAAATTGCTGCAATCCTTTGCTCGACTGATGGTCCATTTATAACGCTTATTTAAAAAATTTTGGCACAATTTACGTCCTTTTGCGTACCTTAGGCACTTCTTGGAAAATGATATACCTGGTCAACTATATTAATTTCTCTTTTCTTCCAGCTTTTTCGGCTGATGGGAATAATATTAATATTATCACATCTTCAACAACCCGCTAAGGGTTGGACTATTCATATATGAACCTTTGGGCTTTTTTGCTGACGCTACAAAACAGGGAAATCATCATTACAATCAACTCAAAACATTATGCAGGTCTTAAAATTTGGCGGCTCTTCAGTTGCCAATGCTGAAAATATAAATAAAGTAGTCTCCATAGTAAGGGAAGTTTCTAAAAAAGATAAGACGGTTCTTATTGTTTCTGCTCTCGGTGGTATTACAGATAAACTCATCACCAGCGCTACGCTGGCAGCAACGGGTGATGAATCCTATATGGAACACCTGACTATTATTGAAAAAAGACATCTTACTGCTGTTCAGGAACTTATTCCTGTTTCCCGTCAAAGTGCGCTGCTGAGTGCTGTGAAAAAACAGTGCAACGAGATAGAAGATATTTGTAATGGCATTTACCTGCTGAGAGAATTGTCGGCCGCTACCAAAGACCGTATTGTCAGTTTTGGCGAACTCCTTTCTTCCAGGATCATCGCTGCAAAATTTGAAGTGGAAGGTGTAGAAGTGCTGTGGAAAGATTCAAGAGAATTGATTTTGACTGACTTAAATCATGGTAACGCAAAAGTTGATTTTGATAAAACCAACAGGGAGGTAGTAGATTATATTACTAATCATTCGGCCGGTTTATATGTAATGCCTGGCTTCATTTCTTCTGGTGAGGGTGGAGTAACTACAACCCTGGGACGGGGTGGCTCCGATTATACTGCTGCTATTTACGCAGCAGCTTTAGATGCGGACGTTCTGGAAATATGGACTGATGTATCCGGGATCATGACTGCCGATCCCAACCTGGTATCGAATGCGCGGATTATTCCGCATATTTCCTATCAGGAAGCTATGGAACTCTCGCATTTTGGAGCGAAAGTCATCTATCCTCCTACCATTCAACCTGTTCTCAAAAAGAGTATCCCTATTAAAGTTAAAAACACTTTTTCGCCTTCTGATCCGGGAACGGTTATCGATAGCGCAGTGGCGGGAAACGGTAGCATCATCAGAGGAATAACCAGTATTAATAATATTGCCCTGCTCGGATTGGAAGGAAGTGGGATGATCGGTATACCCGGCTTTTCAAAAAGATTATTTGAGACTTTGGCCACTGCGCAGATCAATGTTATTATGATCACACAGGGCTCTTCTGAACACTCGATTTGCGTAGCGGTGGAAGAAATGAATGCACTAAGAGCGAAGGATGCTGTAGATAAAACATTCAGCCAGGAAATTGCTGCGGGACAGGTTTATCCGCTTATTATAGAATCAGGTCTCACTATCGTAGCAGTTGTAGGCGACCATATGAAAAATCATCCGGGTATTAGCGGAAAAATGTTTGGCGCATTAGGGAAAAATGGCGTGAACGTCAGAGCAATCGCCCAGGGCTCATCGGAAAGAAATATTTCTGCCGTGATCTATAAGGCCGATGTAAAAAAGGCTCTAAACGTTCTGCACGAAGAATTTTTTGAAACATCTTATAAGCAGGTGAACCTTTTTATAGCTGGTGCTGGTAATGTGGGTAGCCGTCTGCTTGAACAACTGGTACAGCAATGCAATTTTCTGTTCAACCATCTAAGATTGCAAATACGGGTAATCGGGCTCGCTACCAGCCGCAAAATGTTGATTAAGGATAATGGTGGCATTGATATAAAACAGTGGAGAGAGGAAATGGAAAAAGCAGAAAAAATGGATATGGATAAATTCCTATCCATCATTCCCGCGAAAAATTTACGTAATTCTATTTTCGTGGATGTTACCGCCAATAATGAACTGGCGATGCATTACGATAAACTGCTCTCCAAAAGTATTTCTGTGGTGGCTTGTAATAAAGTAGCCTGTTCATCGTCCTTTGAATATTATAAAACATTAAAGGATCTGGCCAGGGAATACAGCGTGGCCTTCCACTTCGAAACAAATGTTGGCGCAGGTTTGCCTGTAATCGGTACGCTGAACGATCTGCTGAGAAGTGGTGATAAGATCAATGAGATACAGGCTGTGCTTAGCGGAACACTCAACTTTGTATTTAATAATTACGAGGGAAAGCGATCGTTTGCTAAAGTAGTACGGCAGGCACAGGATGAAGGGTACACCGAGCCCGATCCAAGACTTGATTTGAGTGGAAAAGACGTAATGCGAAAAATAATGATACTTGCGCGCGAAGCGGGAGAACAAATAGAAATGGAAGAGATTGCCAACGAATCGTTCATGCCTGCATCGTGCATGACTGGTTCCGTAGAGCATTTCTATGAAGAAATGGAAAAGCAGGAAGATCACTTCAAAGCTATCTATGCTAAAGCCGCTGCCAATGGCAATAAATTAAAGTTTGTAGCAAGCTATAAAAATGGTAAAGCTGCGGTTGGATTGAAGGAGATCGATCCCCAGCACGATTTTTATCATTTATATGGAAAGGATAATGTGGTGCTGTTTTATACCGATAGGTATAAGGAGCAGCCACTGGTGATCAAGGGAGCCGGAGCCGGAGCTGAAGTAACGGCATCGGGAGTATTTGCCGATATCATAAGAGCCTCAAAGATCTAACAGTATACATTTTTAGATGAAGACCGTAAAGATATTATCGCCTGCTTCTGTAGCTAACCTCGTATGTGGTTTTGATGTATTGGGGATGGCATTGTGCGACCCATACGATGAAATGAGTATTAGTTTCAGTTCGAAACCGGGTATTAAGATTATTCATGAAGATGATTACAATCTTCCTGAAGAAGCTGAAAAAAATGTTTCAGGAGTTGCACTACTGGCCATGATGAGTGAGTTGGATACGCCAGTAGGTTTTGAATTACGTATCAATAAAGCTATAAAACCCGGAAGTGGTTTGGGCTCGAGTGCTGCCAGCGCCGCCGGTGCGGTAGCGGCAGCTAATATTTTACTGGGGAACAAATTTTCACAGTCCGACCTGGTAAGATTTGCCATGTCGGGAGAAAAACTCGCTTCGGGTGTTAAACACGCCGATAATATTGCTCCATGTTTGTATGGCGGCATTACACTTATCCGTTCGATACACCCACTGGATATTGTACAGTTGAGCTGCCCCGAATTATATGTAACAGCCGTGCATCCGCAAATAGAAGTGAAGACTTCTGATGCCCGCCAGATACTGAAAAAGCAGGTATTGCTGAAAGATGCTATCAAGCAATGGGGAAATATTGCCGGGCTCGTCGCGGGATTTATGAAAAAGGATTATGAATTGATAGGACGGTCACTGGAGGATGTGATTATAGAACCGGTGCGGAGCATTCTTATACCTGGATTCAATGAAGTGAAGGAAAAATGTAAGGAAGTAGGTGCACTTGGTGGAGGCATCTCCGGATCCGGTCCATCGGTGTTTATGATCAGTGTTGAAGAAAGAACAGCAAAACGTGTCGGTCAGGTGATGGAAGAAATTTATAATGGATTAGGAATAGATTATAAAGTGTACGTTACTAAAATAAACGATAAGGGTATAAGAGTTGACAATTGACAGTGGAGAATGGACAGTTGAAAGACGAAAAATATACGGATGACCGCGAGCCGTTAGCATGTGCAGATAAAAACAGGTAAGTAATGCGAGCCGCCATCCGACCATTGAAAAGACGAAAAATATACGGATGACCGCGAGCCGTTAGCATGTGCAGATAAAAACAGGTAAGTAATGCGAGCCGCCATCCGACCATTGAAAAGACGAAAAATATACGGATGAAATATTTCAGTATTAATAAACAATCACCCGCTACTGATTTCAAAGAAGCTGCTATCAGGGGACAGGCTCCTGATAAGGGTTTGTACTTTCCTGAAAAATTGCCTGTACTGCCACCATCATTTTTAAAGGATATCGATTCATTATCCAAAGAAGATATCGCCTATATAGTAATAAAACCCTATGTTGGAGATGCTATACCCGATAGTGAACTGCAACGTATAGTAGGGGAGACAGTGAACTTCGATTTTCCCTTGGTGAAGGTTACGGATAATATTTATTCGCTGGAGCTTTTCCATGGACCAACAATGGCCTTCAAAGATGTCGGCGCCAGGTTTATGAGTCGCTGTTTGGGTTATTTTTCTAAGGACAACACTGAAAAAGTATATGTGCTAGTAGCAACCTCCGGTGATACCGGTGGTGCTGTAGCCAGTGGCTTTTATGGCGTAGAAGGAGTGGAAGTAGTGATATTATACCCTTCCGGAAAAGTAAGTTCCGTTCAGGAAAAACAGCTTACCACACTTGGGAAAAATATTCATGCTCTTGAAATAGAAGGTTCTTTTGATGACTGTCAAAAGATGGTTAAACAGGCATTTGCCGACGAAGAACTCACGAAAAAGTTATTTCTTACTTCTGCCAACTCCATTAACGTAGCGCGTTGGCTGCCACAGCAGTTTTATTATTTCTACGCTTACCAGCAGTGGAAGGATAAACACACACCGCCGGTAATTGTAGTGCCCAGTGGTAACTTTGGTAATATCTGTGCCGGATTGCTGGCCCATCATTCTGGTTTACCGGTAAAGCATTTCATAGCTGCAACAAATGCTAATGATGTAGTACCATCCTATTTTCAATCGGGGGGACAGTATCATCCAAAACCAGCAGTAGCCACCATATCCAATGCGATGGATGTTGGCAATCCCAGCAACTTTGTACGTATTCTCGAACTGTTTGATCATCATTTTGGAAAATTGAAAGAAATGGTTAGCAGTTATAGTATTACTGATGAGGAAACGCGGGATATTATCAGGGAAGTAAAAGATCGTTACGGATATCTTACCGATCCGCATGGAGCAGTAGCCTTCGCAACGATAAAAAAATATTTATCCGATCATAAAGAGGATAAAGCTATCTTCCTGGAGACTGCCCATCCTATCAAGTTTTATGATGTTGTTGAGCCTATTATTGCTGAAAAAATTCCTATACCGGAATCCATAAAGGCGATCATGGATAAGGAGAAAGTAAGCAAAAAAATACCTGCCGATTACGAAGAGTTGAAGTCAGTATTGCTGAACGGAAGTTTTTAGTCTAACAACTAACGCATTGTGCAATTGAAAATAACCGGTCTAACCAGCGGCGAAAACAGCCGAAGGGAGCTAGTGATTTTAAAGCCGGAGACTGGTAATATGACCATCTGAAAAGTGTATTATATTCTGTTAAAAACTAATATACCCATTCCAGGTATCGCCGCTGTAGTTGATTGAAATAATAAACACTGGCGGGCACTAATACTAGTAGCACAATAGCCAGCGTTGCAGAAGGAACAAATAACCATACCGCCATCAGCAGGATAAATAGTCTCGAATATTCCAGGTAAAATATCCATTTTCTTTGTTCAAGGATTGCCCCGCAGTTGATGAGCGTAATGAGTATAGTTACTGTAATTAATAATTGTATTGGCCATTTCAGATGGTGCTCAAAGAGTAGGAACAAAAATAACAATATAAGCATGGCAATAACCTGGATCAGTACATAACGGTTGAGTTCATTCCCTGCCGATTCATTGGTACGGCTGATCCTCAACACCTGTTCAATTTCATCCCTGATAGCCGGGTCAAGATCATCCGGTTTACCAAACAACATCCTGATCTTTCTAACAAATCCTTTTTCTCTTTTGACAGCCACCATTAACTCTGCCATATAATGAAAATGCTGCCATAGAAAGCTATTGCTTTTTAAAGGCTTGGTTAAACCGTACACTATTTCTTCCTCCTCTTCCTCTTTTTGAAATGTACCAAACAACTTATCCCAGATGATAAACACATCACCGTAATTTTTATCAAGGTATTTCGGGTTTGAAGCATGGTGCACGCGGTGATGCGAAGGGGTGACCAAAACATATTCCAGGATACCGAGTTTGCCTATTAACTGGGTATGAATAAAGAATGGATATAAACCATGCACCAGCAGAATGGAAGTGATCATTTCGGCAGGAAAACCTAAGATGGGTAACACTGACCAGAATCCGGTTCTTACAAAAGCCTGAAAAACAGTAATTCGCGCTGAAACGGTATAATTAAAATCTTCGCTCTGGTGGTGTACCACATGTGCCGCCCAGAAAATATTGATCTCATGAGCCAGCCGGTGATACCAATACCATACAAAATCAGTACAGAGCAGTAAAGTCACCCAAAGCAGGATGGAAGGCTTTATATCGAATACTCCGAATTTTTTATGAAGATAATCGTACACAAAATAAAACATACCAACAACCAGCGTGTCAAGCAGTCTTTCGGCGATCCCCACATTAATATTAGCTATGGAATTATTAAAATTGAAAATTTTTTTTCCTTTTTTTCTGGCGACCAAAAATTCCAAAAGCATTAGTCCTGCAAAAAAAGGCACTGCAAGTGCAAGAAAATTTAATTGCATAATGTGCTTTGTTCGTTATCGTTGCAACGTTTTTTACACAATAAAGCTATAGAAATTTAATAAGTCTACCAAATTAGTAGACTTGTATAAACTCTCTTCTTTCGGTGCATTTAACTGAATTTCAGTTTATAAGCTGAAAAAGGAATCATTATTTTGCTATATATTTGTACACCTGATAGGTAGACTAATGCAACCAGAATGTTACAAAATAAGATTCCTCATATCACAGCAAGCTCTGAGAGCCTTTCTATTGCCGATACCATCCGGTTCCTGGCTTCCGAATTTCCCGGTAGTGTAGTTTTTTCTTCCAGTTTCAGCTTCGAGGATCAGGTTATTACTCATGAAATATTAAGTAATAATATACCGGTTAGCATTTTCACGCTGGATACCGGCCGGTTGTTTCCTGAAACCTATTCTGTCTGGAGCCGCACTAATGAAGTGTATCAAACACAGATAGTACCCTATTATCCCAAACATGAGCTGCTGGAAACTTTTGTAACAGCTAACGGTCCCAATGCGTTTTACGATTCAGTAGAAAAAAGAAAAGAATGCTGCTTTATCCGAAAAGTAGAACCGCTTAAACGTGCATTGGCAGGTAAACAGATATGGATAACAGGTTTGCGTGCCGAACATTCGCCTGCCCGCCAGGATTTAGCGCCTTTTGAATGGGATGGTGGCAATGGGATCATTAAATATCATCCCTTACTACATTGGACAACAGAACAAGTAAGAGCTTATATCAACAAAAACGATGTTCCCTATAATATACTTCATGATAAAGGATTTGTAAGTATTGGCTGTGCGCCCTGCACACGTGCCGTCAGACCTGGCGAAGATTTTCGTGCAGGAAGATGGTGGTGGGAAGATGCCAGCAAAAAAGAATGCGGTCTGCATGAACACACTACTACCTCTGTAAAAATGAATTAAACAACATTATGAGTAATTACAAACTGGATTATTTAGATCATCTTGAGTCGGAAGCTATTCACATTATGCGTGAAGTAGCAGGACAGTTTGAGAAACCTGCATTATTATTTTCAGGAGGAAAAGATTCTATTACACTGGTTCATCTGGCTTTAAAGGCTTTCAGACCAGGTAAGTTTCCTTTTCCATTAGTGCATATTGATACAGGGCACAATTTTCCTGAAGCATTGGATTTCAGAGATGCACTGGCTAATAAACTAGGCGAACAACTGATCGTCAGAAATGTGGCCGATACTATTCAGGTGAAGAAACTTACTGAGCCTATAGGCAAGTTTGCGAGCAGAAATGCTTTGCAGACCTACACATTACTGGATACCATCGAAGAATTCAAGTTTGATGCCTGCATTGGCGGAGCTCGCAGAGATGAAGAAAAAGCAAGAGCGAAAGAAAGAATATTCTCGGTTCGCGATGAGTTTGGTCAGTGGAATCCTAAGCTGCAACGCCCGGAGTTGTGGAACACTTATAACGGCAAAATTCATAAAGGAGAAAACGTTAGGATTTTTCCTATCAGTAACTGGACTGAACTTGATGTATGGAATTATATAAGAAGAGAAAAAATTGAATTGCCTTCTATTTATTTTTCACATGAACGCGAAGTGCTGGAACATGAAGGTCAGCTTGTGGCTATGTCTGAGTTTATCCGTATCGACCCTAACGATAAAATTTCTACAAGACGTGTGCGCTATCGCACAGTGGGCGACATGACCTGTACTGCCGCTGTTGAATCAACAGCTAATAATATTGATGATATCATCTCGGAAATAGTAGCTACAAAAACAAGCGAACGCGGAGAAACAAGAATTGATGACAAGGTTTCTGAGGCGGCTATGGAAGACAGAAAAAAGAATGGTTACTTCTAAATAATTAATATGGATCTTTTACGATTTATTACTGCTGGAAGTGTTGATGACGGAAAAAGTACGCTCATCGGAAGATTGTTGTATGATAGCAAATCTATTATGATCGACCAGCTTGAGGCATTGGGAAAACAAACAAAAAATAAACACCTGGGCGAAATAGACCTGGCGTTATTAACCGATGGACTTCGTGCCGAACGTGAGCAGGGGATCACCATTGATGTTGCTTACAAATATTTTTCTACGCCTAAGAGAAAATTCATCATTGCTGATGCTCCCGGCCATATACAATACACAAGAAATATGGTGACAGGAGCTTCAAACTCCGATCTGATCATTATCCTTGTTGATGCCAGAAATGGAGTGGTCGAACAAACCAGACGTCACTCTATCATTGCGTCTCTGCTGGCAATCCCCCATGTGGTGGTAGCCGTGAATAAAATGGACCTGGTGAATAATTCGCAGGACGTTTATAATAACATCGTTATTGAATATTCTAAAGTTGCGGCGTCACTCGGACTTAAGGATGTAAAATATCTTCCTATCAGTGCTTTGACGGGAGATAATATTGTGGAAAGATCTTCGAATTTTTCCTGGTACGATGGTCAGTCGCTTCTTGAAATACTGGAAGGAGTAGAAGTGCAAAATGATATTAATCTGGACGTTGCACGTTTTCCTGTTCAATATGTGATTCGCCCGCAAACTGACGATCTTCACGATTACCGTGGTTATACAGGAAAAATACTAAGTGGTATTTATCGTGTAGGGGAGGTTGTTACTGTACAGCCATCGGGATTAAAAACTACCATCGCTTCTATTGAAGTAAATGGTCAGAAAGTAGATGAGGCATTTGCTCCGCAAAGTGCAGTACTGTTATTGGAAGATGATATTGACATCAGCCGGGGTGACCTGATTGTAAAAGAAGAAAAAACTCCTGTCGTAAGTCAGGAGTTGGATGTGCTGATCTGTTGGATGGATAATAAGCCACTCGTTCCCGGCAATAAATATCTTTTTCAGTTAAACAGCAGAACTGTCAGAGCGATTGTTAAGGAGATAGAGTACAAACTCGATGTAAATAGCCTGGAAAGAAAATCATTTCCTGCACAGGCCGAATTAAATGATGTAATCAGTGCTAAAATAAAGACCGCTTCACCTATTCCTTACGATAATTATTCAGAGTTAAGAGTGAACGGCGGAGCTATACTTATCGATGAAACCAGCAACGTAACTGTTGGCGCCTGCATGATCCAAGCTTAAAAAAACAATTATGAGCAAGGCATTTATTAAACAATTGTACGACCGCAACAAAAAGGTTTCATCTACCTTTCCGGATAAGGAATCTGTAGATGATTTTGTGAGTCAGCTATTCAAATTTTTATTTATACCAGCATCCGGAAAAAGTCAATCTTTATCGGAAGTAGAAAAAGAGTTTCAGTCTTTACAAAGCTATTTCTCAACGTTAGTGTATGATGTTATACATGATGCAGAGACGACACAGCGTGTGACTGAAAATTTCTTTAAATCCTTACCCAAAGTATATGAATTACTGCTGGTCGATGCCGCATCTATTGCCAAACACGATCCGGCTGCTTCTTCGCCTGAAGAAGTAGTGATGGCTTATCCGGGGTTTTATGCAATAGCTATTTACAGGCTGTCACATGAACTGTATAAGCTGAATGTTAAAACCATTCCGCGTTTGTTTACAGAATATGCCCATCGCGAAACAGGGATAGATATTCATCCCGGTGCAAAAATCGGTGAAGGCTTTTTTATCGATCACGGTACAGGTATAGTGATTGGAGAAACTGCTGTGATAGGCAATAATGTAAAAATATACCAGGGTGTTACTATTGGTGCGCTGTTAGGAGCAGGAAAAAAACAAAAAACCAGGCGTCATCCTACTATCGAAGATGATGTAGTGATCTATGCCGGCGCAACCATCTTGGGTGGCGACACGATAATTTGTAGGGGTACAACTATTGGAGGAAATGTATGGTTGACAGAAAGCGTGCCGCCCAATTCTTTTGTATTTCAGAAAAATGAAACGATACAGCAAGTAGCATGAATGTACAGTTAACAAGAGGAAAAGTAATACTTGCGGGTGCAGGTTCAGGCGATCCCGAGCTGATCACTCTGAAAACATTAAAATATTTACAGGAAGCAGATGTAGTACTGGCCGACAGACTCGTTAGTCCAGAAATATTGAATTGTTATGTGAATCCCCGTGCCGAAATAGTATATGTTGGTAAACAATGTAGAAAAAAACAATCAACGCCACAGCACACTATCAACGAACTGCTTGTGCAATATGCGCTGCAGGAAAAATTGGTGGTACGCCTGAAAGGTGGAGATGTCTCCATTTTTTCGAATATACTTGATGAGTTGCAAACACTTATCCGCTTTGGTATCCCCTATGAAATTATTCCGGGTATCACCGCTGCTTTGGGAGCGGCTGCTTATGCCGGTATTCCTCTTACAGCGAGAAATTATTCAACAGCCGTAAGATTTCTTACCTATTATAAATCGGATGTTGTTACTGAAGATTACTGGAAAGAACTGGCGAACACCGATGACACACTCGTATTTTATATGTCCGCCGAAACACTCGACAGAGTAGTGGAAAACCTACTGGTTAATAATATTTCCAGTGATAAAAAAATAGCAGTAATAGCGCAGGCTACTACTCCTCAGCAAAATGTATTTACCTGCTCATTGCATGATTATCATCAAAAGAAAGAATTTCAAAAATATATTTCACCTACGATTGCTATTATCGGAAAGGTAGTAGCGCTGAGCGAACAGTTTGCCTGGTTGAAAAATAATAATGAACCGGAAGAATATTTTACAACAGGGCAATTAGTCGCAAAAAATAGTTAAATCATGCTTTCGTCTTTTAAATTAAAGATTTTACAGGATCTCGTATCTACGTCAACAAAGGATGAATTGATATGGGTAAATGGTTATTTATCTGGTTTGCTTAATCAGGAAGTTGTTGCTTCTCCGGCAAGCGCTCCCTCAACTGCAGTTGCTGCTGCTCCCGCTGTTGGAAAAATAACTATTGTGTATGGTACAGAAACGGGCAACTCTAAAAAAGTAGCTACCGACTTTGCTTTAAAAGCTAAAAAGAACAGCATTAATGCTAAGGTGGTTAGCCTGGACCAGTATCGTTTAAATGATCTTCCTAAAGAAGAATACCTGCTGGCAGTGATCAGTACACAGGGAGAAGGCGAACCGCCTGCATCAGCAAAAAAATTCTATGATCATATTCATCAGAATGGATTCAAGCTCGAAAAATTGAAATATAGTGTATTGGCGCTAGGCGACACATCCTATCCTTTATTCTGTAAAGCCGGCGAAGATGTAGATACTCAATTGGAAAGGTTAGGAGGCAAGCGTGTTGCTCCACTACAAAAATGTGATGTTGATTTTGAATCGGAAGCTGAAGACTGGTTTGGAAAAGTATTGCAAAATTTAACTGTACAGTCGGCTCCATCATCTAACGGTGTGTTGATATCGCCCCCAACAACGAAGAAATCGACCGGCAAAAAAATATATAAGGGTACTATTCTTACCAACATCCTGTTGAATGATATTGGTTCTAATAAAGAAACACATCATATAGAAGTTGGAGCCGACGATGTTGAGTATCAGCCTGGGGACTCTTTGGGCATTATTCCGGAAAATCCTGAAAAGCTGGTCACATCGGTTATTGATCTGCTTGAAATTGATGGGAGTCAGAAAATTTCATTTAAGAATGAAGATATTTCTGCTTATGAGTTACTAAAGAAAAAACTCAATATATTTTATCTGCCTGAAAGAGTAGTATCAAAATATGCAGCGCTGGTTGAACAGGAAATTCCTTCTACTCGGATTGGTCTGACCGATTTATTAAGAATATATCCCTTAAGGGATAAGGATCAATTCCCGTCACTGGTCAATATACTGGAACCTATTGCACCGAGATTATACTCTATTTCTTCTTCTCCCGAAGCGCATGGCGGTGAAGTGCATATTACAGTAGCAAGAGATAAGTTTTATATGAATGATGAATGGAAATGCGGATTGTGCTCAGACTTTTTATCAGGATTGAAAGTAGACAGCGAAGTAGAATTTTATATTCATAAGAATAACCAATTCCGTTTGCCTGCTGAAGAAGCAGATATAATTATGGTTGGTCCGGGAACAGGCATAGCGCCGTTCCGTTCTTTCCTTGCTCATCGTGATGCATTAGGGGCAAATGGAAGGAACTGGCTCTTCTTCGGAGATCAGCATTTTGTGAGTGATTTTCTCTATCAGACAGAATTGCAGAACTGGGTGGAAACAGGTGTGCTTACACGTTTGAATGTAGCTTTTTCCCGCGATCAGAAAGAAAAGATATATGTACAACATAAAATGTTAAAACATGGCGCCGACCTCTATAACTGGTTGTTAGGCGGTGCTTCTATATACGTGTGCGGTGCGAAAGACCCCATGAGCACAGATGTAGAAGATACATTGCTGCAGATCATTCAAAAGCACGGCGACAAAACGATAGAAGAATCTATCCAGTTTATTGAACGATTGAAAGATGAATCGAGATATTTAAAAGATGTTTATTAGAAATTATCATAACTAACTATGTCAGAGCAAAATAATTTATCCTCAACCGAACGGATTAAACAGGCCAGCGATAGTCTGCGTGGATCGCTGGAGAAGAGCGTGGAGAATGAGATTACTGGTAATTTGTATGAAGACGATGTGGCCCTTGTTCGTTTTCATGGTATGTATATACAGGACGACCGCGATAGAAGGGAAGAGCGTGCTGAAAAAAAACTTGAGCGTCTGTATTCATTTATGATCAGGCTTCGTTTGCCCGGAGGTTTTCTGTTACCTAAACAGTGGATCGATCTGCACAATATTGCGGGAGAAAATTCTACCGGTATTATTAAAATTACTACCCGTCAAACCATACAGCTTCATGGGGTACTAAAATCCAAAGTAAAGCCAACGCTTAAGGCTTTTCGTGAAACCGATCTGACAACAATAGCTACCTGCGGAGATATCAACAGGAATGTGCTTTGCTCCTCCCATCCTAAACAATCGGAATTGCATGAGCAGGTATTTGAATATGCTCAAGAGATCAATAAGATGTTGTTGCCAAAAACACATGCTTATTATGAGATATGGCTCGATGACGATAAGATAGCTGATAAACAATCCGAAGCAGATCTTCTCTACCAGGATAGATACATGCCGCGCAAATTCAAAATAGCCATTGCTATTCCGCCTAATAATGATGTGGATGTGTTTACCAACGATCTCGGTCTGATTGCCATCATCAATAATAATAAACTCGAAGGATTTAATATAGCTATTGGTGGTGGCATGTCTTCCACTCATGGTAATCCCGATCATTATCCGCGATTGGGCAGCCTCATTGGGTTTGCAGATACAAAAGAAAAAGTATTGAAGTTCGTATATGAGATTCTTACCATCCAGCGCGATTATGGTAACAGAAGCGACCGTAAGATAGCACGATTAAAATATACTGTTGACCGCTTGGGACTTGACTGGTGGAAAGAGGAATTACAAAAAAGAGCGGGATTCAAACTCGAAGAGCCGCGCCATTTTGTGTTTGAAGAACGGCGCGATTACTATGGATGGGAAAAAAATCACAAAGATCTGCACTACTATACTCTTTTCATTGAAAATGGACGTGTGCTGGATACAGATACTCTTAAGTTAAAAACAGCTTTATACGAAGTAGCACAAACCGGGAAGGCCAACTTTATTTTCACATGTAACCAAAACCTGATTCTTGGTGAGATAAAACAGAAAGATAAAAAAGCTATTAACGATATCCTGGAGAAGTATGGCATTATAGCGCATACCAACAATGCTTCGGTAATAAGAAAAAATGCAATAGCCTGCGTGGCTTTAAATACATGTCCGCTGGCTCTGGCAGAAGGACAGCGTTATTTACCTTCGTTACTATCCAAAATTGAACCCCTGTTGCTTTCCCATGGTTTGGATAAGGACGAGATTCATGTAAGAATGACCGGCTGTCCGAATGGATGTGCGCGTCCTTTTGCGGCGGAGATAGGGTTTATTGGAACGTCTTTGGGTAAATACAATATGCATATCGGCGGTAACCACCTGGGTACGCGTCTTAACCAGAAGTTCAGGGAAAGCCTGGGTGAAAGCGAAATACTGGCGGAGCTTAATGCTCTTCTCGGAATGTATAAGGCTGAACGCACAGAAAATGAAAAATTCGGGGATTTTACTTATAGAAAATTTTTCAACGGAATAGAGAATTAGCGATATTACAGGTTATGAAAAGATCATTGATAGTTTTTTTGTTGCCGGTTTTGGCCGTAGATGAGGTGTTTGCACAAAAACGAACTACACATATCCAACAGTTTTGGGCTGCTTATTTTAATCAGACAAGAATAAGCGAAAGAGTAGGGACCTGGACAGATCTTCAGCTTCGTACGAGAGAAGATTTTTTTACTAATATGTCAACGAGCATTGCCAGGGTGGGAGCAACTTACTATGCCAATAATGATCTTAAGTTTACACTTGGCTATGGTTATGTAACGCATTATTTCCCGGGAGATGAAGGACTGATTGGTCAACCCGAACACCGTCCCTGGCAGCAGGTACAGTGGCACGTGAATAAGAAAAAATCAAGGGTAATGCAGTACCTGCGGCTGGAAGAAAGGTATCGCAGAAAAATTGAAGAAAATGAACTGGGTGATGGTTATGATTTTAACTGGAAGCTAAGGCACAATTTTCTGTTATTGCTTCCTTTGCATGCCAATACATTTGCGAAGGGTACATTTTCTGTTGCTTTAAATAATGAAGTGCATGTGAATTTTGGTAAAGAAATAGTAAACAATTATTTCGACCAGAACCGTTTTTTTGTTGCACTGACTTATCATGTGAATCATAAGGATAATATTCAGGCTGGTTACATGAATCTATTTCAGCAGCTTCCTCAAGGAAATGAGTATAGAAGTCTGCATGTTCCCAGAATAGTCTATAACCACAATCTCGACTTGAGGAAAAAATGAAGGTAGATTCAACGATATCAACAGCAGCAGAAACCAATAACCTGTTTCCGGTATTTTTAAAACTGGAAGAATTAAAAGTGTTGGTTATTGGAGGGGGAAATGTTGCACTGGAAAAACTGTCTGCAGTTTTGTCTAATGCACCAACGACGACTATCCGGTTGGTGGCGATAGAAATTATTGAATCTATTGCGAATCTCGCAAGTACACATGATAATATTGAACTCATTCAGAAAGCATATGAGGAAACTGATCTTGACTGGGCCGACGTGGTTATTTCTGCAATTGACGATAAAACAGTAAGTGAACAAATTCATTTTGATGCCAAACAAAAAGGAAAACTTATTAATGCGGCAGATAAACCTGAATTATGCGATTTTTATCTCGGTTCAATAGTAAAAAAAGGCAATCTCAAAATTGGTATTTCAACTAATGGCAAATCGCCTACAGTAGCCAAGCGCTTAAAAGAAATATTTAATGAAGTGATTCCCGATGAAATTGATGACGTGCTGGTTAATATGCATGTTATTCGTAACAAATTGAGTGGAAATTTTACAGATAAAGTAAATAAACTCAATAAGATTACCCGTGACCTAACGCTTAATAATAAACCGGATAATAAGGCGGGAGAACTAAAATGGAAGAAATTAGCTTCATGGCTCCTGTTTGCTTTTTTCTTTATGATTGTGGGGCATATTATTCTCTCTTACGTGCCCTTTAATGAGATCATTGTTTCTGTAAAAGATATTCCTAATCATATAGAGCCAATATTTTACTATATGATCATTGCCGGTTTTGTGGCGCAGTTGGTTGATGGAGCGTTGGGAATGGGTTACGGTGTAACAAGTACTACCATATTATTATCTCTTGGTGTAAGTCTTCCTGTGATCAGCGGAAGTATCCATACTGCTGAAATGTTTTCAAGCGGTGTTTCCGGGTATAGTCATTACAGGTTTGGTAACGTTAATAAGAAATTATTTAAGGCCCTATTAATACCTGGTGTAATTGGAGCAGTAATTGGAGCAGTATTGTTATCCAAATTAGGATTTGAGTACGCTGATTATGTACGTCCTATGCTTGCTTCTTATACGTTACTGTTGGGATTAAAAATTATTTACGGCGTATTTAAAAAGAGCAAACCTAAAAAAGTCAAAAGAGTGGGATGGCTGGCCGGCGCCGGAGGTTTCCTGGATTCTTTTGGTGGTGGCGGATGGGGCCCGTTGGTAACCAGCACACTGATTTCTAAAGGCCGCACACCGCGTTATGTGATCGGCTCTGTAAGTTTATCAGAGTTTTTTGTAACCCTCGCCAGTGCAATGACCTTTTTTACTATGCTTGGTGTTAGTCACTGGCAAATAATAGCCGGTTTGGTTATAGGAGGTATTATTGCTTCACCTATCGCTGCACGTCTTGCAGGAAGATTACCTATGAAAACCATGTTCATCTGTGTAGGAGCGCTGGTAATATTCTGGAGTATGAGAATATTGTTACAATCGCTAGGTGTATTATAATATACCTATTGTTTCAACCAGTTTTTAATATGCCTGGAGATGATTTCGGCTTCTACCATAAATCCATCATGACCGTAAGCCGAATCAATTTTGATCAACTTAGCATTAGGGATATGTTCGGCCAGGAATTCCTGTTCGGTGAGCGGACAGAGCAGATCGCTCTTAATGCCGAAAATCAGTGTTCTTTGAGTTATGCTGTTAAGAATATCTATCATCGACCCTTCGCGGCTACGGGAAAGGTTATGTGAATCCATTGCTTTTGTGAGCAGATAGTAGCTTTGGGTATTAAACCTGTTCACCAGTTTATCACCCTGGTAAATAATATAGGAAGATGCTCTGAAATTATCTGTCCTTGAATTATCCTCATCGGTTTGCTTTTGGACAAGTATTCCATGATTACGGTAGCTGATCAATCCCAGAGCGCGGGCTGCTTTCAGTCCCTTTCGGCCGGCATCCGGCCTTTCCTCCTTCCATGTTGCATCAGCTTCTATAGCAAGACGTTGTGCGGTATGGATGGCTATTCCCCAGGCGCTTTCGGCTGCAGAAGTGGATAATAGTACCATATTCCCAATCTTTTCACTCTCCATCAGCGCCCATTCCAGGGCCTGGTAACCGCCCATGCTTCCGCCTACTAACAGGTGGATATGGTCTATTCTAAGATGCTGACGTAATAATATATGGGCTTTCACCATGTCACGCATCGTTATAAAAGGAAAGTTGCTATAATATGGACGGCCGGTAGCCAGATTGGTACTTAAGGGACCCGTACTGCCATAGCATGAGCCGATAATATTGGCACAAACGATAAAATATTTGTCGGGGTCAATGAGATATCCTTTGCCAACCACACCCTTCCACCATAGGGCAGCGTCTGAATTGGCAGTCAGGTGATGACATATCCATACAACGTTGCTTTTGTCGCTGTTAAGCTCGCCATAAGTATGATAGGCGATGACTAAATCATCAATAGATAAACCGCTTTCCAGCGTAAAAGACTGTTCTGACCGGAATTGCTTCATTATGTAAAACTCAAATTGACTGCAAAGTAAAGTGTTGAATACTACATTTGTAAAAAAAAACATTAAATGGTAAAAGTTGAACTGGAAAGGATAAACGATTTTGCCGCTTTTGATGCCAAAGATGAGAATGGGCATATCGTAAAAATCGATACAAAACCTGAAATGGGCGGCCAGGATTACGGGGTGAGGCCCATGCAGCTACTATTAATGGGTTTGGGTGGCTGTAGCGGTATCGATATTCTTTCGATCCTCAAAAAGCAGCGCCAGGAGGTAAAACGTTTTAATATCAGTATTGAGGCCGACCGTGAACAGGGAGTTGAACCTTCATTATGGAAAGATATAACGGTGGTTTTCGCACTGGAAGGAAATATTGAACAGGAAAAGGCAGAAAAAGCCTGTGCGCTTTCTATGGATAAGTATTGTTCAGTAGCCGCTACACTTACAAAATCAGGGTCAACCATTAATTGGAAAGTGACCATTAATCAATAACTACATTAGAAAAAATAAACATGTCTTTACATCCCATCAGCCAGGCCATCCGTACAAGAGTGGATCGTACAAGCGAAATGGAACATAGTTCCCCACTTTTCCTTACCAGTAGTTTTACTTTTAAGGATGCGGAGGATATGCGTGCTGCTTTTGCCGACGAAACCGAAGATAATATTTACTCCCGCTTCAGTAACCCGGGTGTTAATGAGTTCGTGAACAGGATATGTGCGCTTGAAGGCGCAGAAGATGGATTTGCTACTGCTTCAGGTATGAGTGCGGTATTTGCTTCTTTCATGTCTCTCATGCAGCAGGGCGATCATTTGCTTTCCTTCGATGCTATTTTCGGAAGTACGCATACTTTAATCACTAAAATTTTACCACGATATGGTATCACTTCGGATTATATCAGTCCGATGAAGCCAGATACCTGGGAAGCTGCTATCCGTCCGAATACTAAAATGATTTTCCTGGAAACACCCACTAATCCCGCGCTTGAAATCATCGACCTGGAAAAAATATCCGCTATTGCCAAAAAGCATAATATTATTTTATGTGTTGACAATTGTTTTGCTACACCTGTAGGACAACGTCCAATAGATTTTGGGGCCGACCTTGTTGTGCATTCTGCAACAAAATGGATAGATGGGCAGGGGAGAGTTTTAGGTGGGGCAGTAGTTGGACGGGCCGATCTTATTTATGACATCTTTTTGTTTTGTCGCAGTACAGGTCCCTCAATATCACCATTCAACGCCTGGGTGTTAAGCAAAAGCCTGGAAACATTGGATGTTCGTATGGAACGTCATGCGTCGAACGCATTATATATTGCTGAAAAATTACAGGATCATCCAAAGATCGCTTCATTAAAATATCCCTGGCTACCAACGCATCCCCAGTATGATATTGCTAAAAAACAAATGAAAAGCGGAGGGGGAATTGTTTGTTTTGAACTAAAAGGAGGTTTGGAAAGCGGAAAAAATTTCCTCAATAATTTAAAGATGCTTTCTTTAACGGCTAACCTGGGTGATACAAAGAGCATTGCTTCCCATCCTGCCAGTACGACTCATGCCAAACTCTCTGAAAAAGAAAGACGTGCGGTTAATATTACACCGGGACTGATCAGGATATCGGTAGGACTTGAACATAGGGATGATATCCTGAATGATATATTGCAAAGTCTCGAACATTCATAATCGCGGAATTAGTTCCCCACTTTAATGTTAAAAATGCTAATAAGTTCTGGCATATTAATTTATTACATAATAGGAGTTTGATGCAACGAGTATAATTTAAATGTGGTCAAGGTGAAATATTTTGCATGTCATGCTTATATTCGCAATTCAACGAAGTATTATCTGTACACATGCTTATATGTTATTGACACAAACTACTCTTATCCAAGTTCCCCAATACGAATCTGTTAAATTATTATAAAGAAGCTGCTGAAAAGCAGTAGGGTTTAGGGGTTAAAGTCAGGCCTTAGTGCCTGGCTTTTTTTTAGGTATATTAATATCAGGTGATAATAGCCGGAGGTAAATATGGAAGAAATCATTAGTCTTTCACATAAGGAATTTCTTAAAATAGACAGGAACTACGAAGAGGCTGCCGCCGCTGCCAACCTGGTATATGTTGATGTAAATGGAAAGGGAATAAAAAGATTGAAAAAAGGTAAAGGCTTCACTTATATATATGATGGCAAACCCCTGAAAGGCAAAGAAGAAATTAAAAGAATACATTCATTGGCTATACCACCCGCCTGGACAAATGTGTGGATTTGCCCGGAATATAATGGACATATCCAGGCTGTGGGTTGGGATCTGCGTAATCGTAAACAATACCGTTATCATGCATTGTGGAATAGTTTGCGCGAGCAAACAAAATTTCACCGTCTTTTTGAATTTGGTAAGGTTTTGCCCCATATAAGGCAAGTGGCGAATAAAGATTTTGCTTCGCCATTCCTTACCAGGGAAAAAGTACTCGCCTTACTGGTAAATATATTGCAGCATACCTATATACGTGTTGGTAGCAACGGTTATGAAAAAATGTATGGCTCATACGGTTTAACTACTTTAAAAGATAAGCATGTTATTATTGAAGGAAGCAAAATCAATTTTTGCTTTAAAGGAAAAAAGGGAATTGAACATAAAGTGACGATTAAAAACAAAAAACTGGCAAGAGCTGTTCATGCGTGCAGGGAAATACCTGGTAAAGAATTGTTTCAGTATTATGATGAAGAAAATAATAAACGCAGTATTGATTCCGGCATGATCAACCAATATATAAAAGAAGCTGCAGGTGGAAAAGATTTTACTGCTAAGGATTTCCGAACATGGGCAGGGTCATTAAATATTTTATGGGCATTCAGATCAATCGGTGAATCCATTTCTGCAACGGAAGCAAAAAAGAATGTAGTGCGTGCATTGGATGAAGTGAGTGAAAAATTGGGAAATACGAGAGCGATTTGTAGAAAATATTACGTGCATCCGGGATTACTCAGATTGTACGAAGAAAATAATCTTCAAAAATATTTAAAGGAACTTGATAAAATCAAAGAACCGGAAGACCAAAAAGGCCTAACCGGTTCTGAAAAAGTATTAATGAAAATATTAAAAAGCTTGCAGTAGTAATTAAGCTTTCTTTGCTGGTCTTCCTGCTTTTTTAGCTGGACGTCCTGCTTTCTTCGCAGTTTTTTTCTTAGCTGCTTTTTTAGCCGGGCGACCTGCTTTCTTTGCAACTTTCTTCTTAGCGACTTTTTTCTTAGCTGCTTTTTTAGCTGGGCGACCTGCTTTTTTTACAACTTTTTTCTTAGCTGCTTTTTTAGCCGGACGACCTGCTTTCTTCGCTGGTCTTCCTGCTTTTTTTGCTGCTTTCTTTGCCATAATTAAATTTTTTGGGTTAGCAAATAAAAATTAAAGCGAAAGGTAATAAATAATTTATAAATATCTGGGAAAATGCAGATTAAATGTAGGCACAACTTTTTATGCTATTTAATATTTGATAACTATTAAATTTTATATTATGACAACTAATGATAATGTAATTGAAGTATTAAATGATTTAATCAGAATTAATAATGATAGAGTAGCAGGATATGAGAAAGCATCTGATGAAGCAAGAAATATTGATGTTGATCTGCGTTCGATATTTAGCAGGATGGCAGAAGAAAGCCGACAATATGCAGCAGAACTTACACAGGAAGTTGTAAAACTCGAGGGTGATCCTGCAACAGGAACAACTAATTCAGGAAAAATTTATCGTGCATGGATGGACATCAAGGCGACATTTACAGGAAAGAGCAGACAAGCAATACTTGAAAATTGTGAATTTGGTGAAGACGCTGCACAAAAAGCATACGATGAAGCATTAAAATCAGATGCTGACTTAACAGCAGATGTGCGCCAGCTGATCGCTAATCAGAAATCATCCCTGAAGACATCGCATGATGTAATAAAAAAATACAGGGATTTACATGCAGAAGTAAATAAGTAACTGAATTTGTGAACATGGGGAGCAAAATTATTTGCCCAATGATAACGTAAGAGCCGGTTGATAATAACCGGCTTCTTTCTTGTAGTATTTATTCTCATTAACCAAAAACCACTTGTTATGATCCTGAACGAAAATAATAGTCTCCCTTACATGAAAAGCATGTCGGCATGCCTCGAAAAAATGGTAGCCAATGGCTATACCGATGATTTTAAAGCAGTTGAAAACGGTTTGCAATCACTTAAAAATGATAAAGTTTATTTACCTGAAGAAGTAACCGTAGATAATTTCTATCGCTTTGAGGGTAATTCTGATCCTGATGATATGTCTATCCTGTATGCTATTACTACAAACGATGGCACTAAAGGAACGCTTATCGATGCATATGGCACTTATGCCAGTCCGGAAGTCAATGAATTTATGCTTTCAGTTGAAAAAATTAACAAAAAAGTAAATGATAACGACTGTTCTGTGAAAAAAAATCCACAAGACTAATATTATATACTATGACTAGGTTGGCATAAGATTTCGTAAGAATATTAGGTGATAAGCATCACGCTTAAATCGGGATTATGACTAAAATAAAAAAAGATATGATACAGGATAAGGCGACTGAGGAAAAAAAAGATCCGGTTAAAACAAGGGCAGAAGCAGTTAAAAAATTCCAGCAACTTGTGGAGGATGTAAACATTTGTATGTTCACCACACTCGATGACCAATGTAATTTATATAGCCGGCCTATGTCGACTATAAAAATAGATGATGAGGGAAATGCGTGGTTTTTTACTAATGAATTTTCGGAAAAAATACAGGAAGTAACCAGGGATAATACGGTCTACCTTATTTATTCCCATCCCGGAAAAAATATTTATGTAAATGTTAAAGGCACCTGTTCTGTTATTGTGAACAGAAAGAAAATCGATGAATTATGGAATCCTTTGTTAAAAGCCTGGTTTCCCCAGGGAAAAGAAGATCCTAAATTATGCCTGGTAAAAGTGGTAACTGAAGAAGCCAGTTATTGGAATAGCAGTGGGGGTAGTATGGGTGTGTATTTTAAAATGTTAAAAGCTATTGCGAACAGGGAGCAATACAAAGAAAAAGATATGGGAAAATTAAAATTATAGACAATATTCTGAAATAATAATCGTTAAAATCATTATTAGGCGCGGAAGAAGCTGGTTAGTAAGAAATATAATCCGGCCTTTATTTAAATCAACAAATAGAATACAATTTATGAAAATTGCTACTTACCTCGCTGCTGCTGTCTTAGTAGCAGGAGTTTTCAGCTCTTGTAAAAAAGAAGGCGGGAGCGAAGAAGATCCTATCAATCCTGCATACGTTCAGAAAGCTGAACAGTTTAAAACATTTGTCCAGTCAAAGGCTTTTCAAATTAAAGACTATTATTCTAATGAACCCATTGACTATATAGAGGATGATGAGGAGATTAGGGCAGAAACTGAGTTGTGGGACTATGTGAGTTCATGGTTAAAAGATGATTATAATGTATTTAATGTTTCAACAGGAAAAGTATCTATTGCACAGAATGCTGTTAAGCTGGATACCATTCCTGATGATATTATTATAAGGGATTTTTCAGTAGGAGCTACTAAAGATGGGCCATATTTTAACTTTTTATCATATACCTATCAACCTTTGCGTTATTATATCCATGAAATCGGTTCCGATTACTTTATCATTTATACAGATTGGCATTCCGGTGCGAAAGTGTTTACAAGATTCGAAACAGTAACCGTTCCTGAATAAGCTAATACCAAGAAATCGAAATACTAAAAAAGCCTCGTTATGAGGCTTTTTTCTTTTTGGTATCTAAACTCGCTTTTAACTGTTCCATCAGATCCCTGGACCTTGAATGAACGATTTTCATTGTTGGAGCAGGTTTCATTTTTCTTCCCTTGGCTTTTGCCCTGATAATTTTCATTAACTCGGCCGAATAAGTGTCTTTATACTTTGATATATCAAACTTTCCCGTAAGCTGGTCTATTAGAGAGATAGCCATTTTGAGTTCAGCAGGTTTTACTTTTGAAGAAGGTATTTTAAGATCGCCGGCAGATTTAATTTCCTGTTCATACCTGATCTTTTGCAATGCAAGTACATTGTTGATCGGTTTGAGCAATGCCAGGGTTTCCCTGGTTCTTAATACGAAAGTAGCTAAACCACATTTTCCGGTTTTTTTCAAGGCGTCCCTAAGCAAAATATAAGCTTTCTCTCCTCCTTTCGATGGCTCCAGGTAATAAGTTGTTTCATAATAAATGGAATCGATTTCTTTTTCCTGTACGAACTCTTCAATATCGATCATTTTAGATTTTTCAGGACTGGCCTTTTCAAAATCCTCATCCTCTAGTACTACATAATTACCTTCATAATTATAGGCTTTAACAATATTACTCCATGCCACTTCACGCCCGGTTTTCTCGTTAACACGCCGGAATTTTATATTGGAATGATCCTTTTTGTCGAGCATATCCAGATCAAGCCCGCTTTGTTCCAGGGCGCTGAATAATTTAACAGGTATGTTGACGAGCCCAAACCCAATGGCTCCTGTCCATAGTGATCGCATAATAAATTATTTATGTTTATAACCTGGTTGCGAAGATTATGCCATTGGAGTGTAGCGGTCAGACAGACGATCAGGAAGACAGAGGAAAGCTGATAATAAATGTACTTCCCTTGTCGACTTCAGATTGCACTTCAATTCGCCCCTTATGCGATTGGATAATGTTCAGTGTTGCGGCTAAGCCAAGACCAAGACCATTCCTTTTGGATGTAAAGTAGGGTTCAAATAATTTACTGAGGTTCTCTTCTGCTATTCCGCTGCCGTTATCCTGGATTTTTACCACATGATTATCTTTTTCTGTATCAATACTAATGTTAAGCATACCACCTTCGTCGTTCATTGCTTCAATAGCATTAATAATAATATTCAGAAAAGCCAGTTTTAATTTTTCACTGTCAGCATTAACATACGCAGGAACATTAGTGTATTGAAGCTGAAGTTTTACTTTTTGAAGTGTTATCCTGTCAAGAGCAGCATTGATACTTTCATCTATTATGATTTGCAGGGGTTTGCTTTTCAGCAACATTTCGGCGGGCCTGGATGAATTCAGTAATTCAGTAATTATACTGCTAATACGTTTACTGTTTCTTTCGATGATCTCGATGTACATATCGGCGTCACCATTGCCCGATATTTCCTGATGTAATTGTTCTAACGAGAGATTGATATTATTCAGAGGGTTACGTACTTCATGTGCAAGTGTTTGTACGAGCCGTCCGGTGGCGGCCAGCTTTTCTCCCTGCAATGTGGCTTTTTCCGCTTTCTTCAACTCTGTAATATCGTGAATCAATCCGTGTACATACTGCTGTCCGTCATTGTCTGTTTCTATTGACAGCGACAGGATACAATTCTTTTTTTCACTTCCTTTAGGCTGCAGTTCCACCTCCCTGTCGTGTACCGTGCCGTTGGACGCTAATTGCTCAACTATATAAGTATTTTCTTTTTCGTCAAGAAATTCATATAAGGAAACAGGAGTAGGGTGTGCAGTAGAATACTGAAGCAAGTGCGAAGCAGCATCATTCACGTCGCGCAGGATAAGATCCTTTGAGGCTAAAAAAACTGCATCCTTTGATCTCTCGAAAATACTCCGGTATTTTCTTTCATTCGACCGGAGCGCCTTTAGTGAAGCCGCTCTTTCCAGTGAATAACGGATACAGCGTTCTACTTTTTCAACGTTCAATTCCGACTTGATAAGGTAATCGGTAGCGCCGGCCTGCATCGCTTCGCGGTCAATGACCTGGTTACCCTTACCCGTTAATAATACCATGGGCTCTTCGCAATTTAGCGCGACAGCTTCTTTAATCAAATCCAGGCCGGTTTTAGCACCGAGATAATAATCTATAAAATAGAGATTATAGTGATGACCCTTGATATGATTGATAGCATCCGTATACCGAAAGCACCAGTCGATAGTAAAACTTCTGTCAGTTATTCTTTTAATATAATCACTGGTAATATAAAAGTCATCTTCATCATCATCGATGATCAGGATTTTTGTTTTGAGGGCGGTATTATCAGTCATTTTTATGACGAGGTTTGTGATACAGGTAAAACAATCAAAAATTCAGCGCCTTTTCCTTCCTCACTTTTCGCGAAAATCAGACCATGATGATAATCCACAATTTTTTTACAGATAGCCAGACCAATCCCTGAGCCGGGATATTCAGATCTTCCGTGCAACCGCTGAAATATCTGAAAGATCTTTAATTTGTATTCATCGGCGAAGCCGATTCCATTATCTTTTACTACTATTTCAACAAATTCGTTTTCGCTTTTCAGGCCGTAATTTATTTTTTCTTTTTTTGTTAGTGTTTTTGTTGAAATATCTATCAGCGGTAAAGTATCGGAAAGTTTGAACTTAATAGCGTTAGAAAGCAGATTGGTGAACAATTGTTTCATTTGAACCGGTACGCATTCTATTACAGGTAAAGAATGCACATTAACAGATGTACCGGATTCTTCTATGTTAAGTTCAAGATCCGAGATGACCTGCGATAAAATCTCATTGAGGTCCGTTTTGACAAAAGGTTCTGCAGTTCTGCTTGTTCTTGAAAATTCAAGCAGACTGTCCAGCAGGTAGCGCATGTTTTTAGTGGCTACTAGTATTCTGCTGATATATAATTGAATTTCGGGATCGAGATTTGGGGGTAGTTTCTCGGCCAGCCTTTCACTAAATGAGGTTATTTTTCTCAAAGGTTCCTGGAGGTCGTGGGAAGCTACGTATGCAAACTCTTCCATTTCTTTAGCGTCCATATAGGGCATTAATGATTATTAAACTCCTGGTATTGCTTCATTTTATTATAAAGGGTTTTCCTGTCAATATTAAGAAGTTTCGCTGCCTTGCTTTTATTGAAATTAGCCTGCTTTAAGGCTTCAATAATCATTTCATATTCGGCATCGATACTCGCTGCTTTGAGTGTTGTTTCATCAAGCACTGTCCTTCCGGGTGTAATGGATTGATGAGTATTATTCAGAGGAGTGCCGGCAACAGTTGATGTAGCTGCTGCTGGTTCGATACTGGTATCAAATGAAAGTTTGTTGAAATTGACGATCTCAAACGGGAGCGACCTGTCTTCGATGTATTCGCCATCAGTAAGCAGCGTGGCTCTTTTCACAACATTTTTTAATTCTCTAAGATTACCGTACCATATATATTTCTGGAATATATCCTCTACTTCGGGTGAGAATCCTTTCACTTTTTTATTCAACTCCTCATTGGTAAGATCTAGGAAATGACGGGCAAATACCATAATATCTGT
Source organism: uncultured Chitinophagaceae bacterium (assembly GCA_964606315.1). GTDB lineage: Bacteria > Bacteroidota > Bacteroidia > Chitinophagales > Chitinophagaceae > Flavitalea. Next base: position 38,948 of record CAZSFY010000026.1, read on the forward strand.
CTTACGTTCCCTTAACGGAGGGATAGTCATGCTGAATTCGTTAAAGCGATGGAAAAGATCTTCCCGGAACTTTCCTTTTTTAGAGGCTTCCCATAACGGTTCATTACTGGCAATGATGATCCTTACATCGAGGTCAATATCCCGGGTCCCACCTACTCTTCTCATTCTTCTTTCCTGAACTACGCGAAGCAGTGATACCTGGATATCATAAGAAAGATTGGCTATTTCATCAAGAAATATGGTTCCACCGTTGGCAAGTTCAAAACTGCCGACTTTCTGATTGAGCGCACCGGTAAAAGCGCCTTTTTCATGACCAAATAATTCACTTCCGGCCAACTCTTTCGACAATGCTCCGCAATCGATGGCGACAAAAGGTTTGTTACTTCTCTTACTTCTTTTATGTATTTCCTGTGCTATAGCTTCCTTACCACTTCCGCTTTCTCCGTATATAATTACGCTATAGTTGGTTGGACCAACAAGTTCTATTTGTTTTAGTATTTGTTTGAAAGCAGGGCTTTCGCCAAAAATATATTTACCACTTCGGGTAATATTAGGTTCAGTATTTTTCTTTTCTTTTTTTTCTTCATCGTGCGTAGACGGTGTTACTGCTGCGGGGTGATTTTTTTCTGTTTTATCAAGCGCTTTTCTGATAGTAAGTATTATTTCATCAGGGAACAACGGTTTGGTGATATAATCATACGCTCCCAGTTTCATTACTTCTACGGCGATCTTAATATCACTGTATCCTGTAATAATAATTACCGGCATCTGAGGATATTTTTCTTTGATCTTTACTAACATGGTTTTTCCATCAGTATTGTCGAGCCTGAAGTCGCATAAAACAAGATCGTATGCTGTAGTATCAAGCATTTCCACCGCTTTTTTAGAAGTGTTGGCTTCTTCTACTTCAAATCCATGTTTTGATAGGAAACGTTTTAATAACAGGCACATGTCCCTGTCGTCATCAATAACCAAAATTTTTTGCATGCAGTTTGAAATTTAGTTTTTAAGATTATGCCCATAATGCTCTCATCTGAGCGACTGGAATTTGTAATAGTTCGCGGTATTTGGCTACTGTCCGCCTGGCAATGGAAAAGCCCTTTTGCGACAGTATAGAAACCAACTGCTGATCGGTATAAGGTTTCTGCTTGTCCTCTGTTTCTATCACTTCTTCAATAGCTGTCTGAATAACACGGTTGCTGATCACTTCTCCTTTTTTATTAATGATTCCTTCTGTGAAAAGATCTTTTAATAACAGGGTTCCAAAAGGGGTTGTTACATATTTATTACAGGTAATTCTGGATACAGTTGAAATATCAACGCCTACCAGTTCCGCAATATTCTTTAGGATCATCGGCTTTATCAGTTTGATATCCCCCTCACGGAAATAATCATATTGCAATTTTACAATGGCCTTTACCACTTTAAGCATGGTACTCTCTCTTTGTTTAATTGCTGAAACGAACCATTGTGCAGCATTTAATTTATTGCGTAAATATTGTTTGGTAGCTTTATCGGTATGCATACTCGCTTCACTCGACATCACGTTTTCCATCCAATTCTGGTTGATATGCAAGGAGGCTGACCGTTGACGATAAAGAGACACTTCAAGATTATCGCCATCAATATTGATAATAAAATCGGGCATGATCTGCTGGTTAGTTTGCATACTCTCTGTACCGCCCGTAATAGGTTTCATCTTTAATGATGCGAGCAATTGTAATATGATCTTTAACTCATCATCTTCTATGTTCAGGTGATGCATGATCTTATCCATATTTCTGCTTCCCAGGTCACTAAAATGTTCTTCAAGTAGTCTGATAGCCATTTTAACATCGGGTCTTTTACCATTCATTCTTTTTAGCTGGAGAAGAAGGCATTCTCTAATCGACCTTGCGCCAATACCTGCAGGCTCCAGTTGCTGAATTTGCAACAGTACTTCTTCCAACTCATTCACTTCAACCCACTTCTTATGTTTAAACGATAGATCATCGGCAATATCTGCCAGGTCAGTGTCAAGCAAGCCAGTCTCATTAAGCGAATCGATCAGATAAGAAGCAACGTTTACTGTCTGTTCATCGTTGCAAATAAGTTTAAACTGTTGCTTTAAGGCTTCCCTGAAATCAACCATATCAGGCAAAGGGCGTTCAGGAATCTTTTCGCTGTTAAAATAATTTTCATATTCGGTTTTGTAATCCGGCAAGTCGTCATATCCATACTCATCCCAGTCTTTATAATCCTGAACGGTTTCCTTGTTGTATTTGTCGCTGTCTATGGTATCTTCCGACGCACTTTCTTCCAGTAACGGATTCTCCTCTAATTCCTGCTGGATACGGTGTTCTAACTCAATTGTATTCAGATGAAATAAATTGAGCAATTGTATCTGTTGCGGAAGTATTTTGAGTTGCTGTTTTTGTGAAAGATTCTGTTGAAGCATAAACAAAACATTTGTATAAAGAGGATTGCAAGGAAGACACCAAAAAATCAAAAAAACCATATCAGACAAGTTTTTCCCTTTTAAAGCGAATTAATCAGGTTATTTCCCCTTAATTTTCTTAATTTTTCATCCTCAACAGAAAGCTTATACCTGTAAAGATAAGGAGTTGTGGAAAATATTCCACACATTGTGTTACTATGAAACCAAAGTTTGCATATATCTACATCTCTTTTATAGTCTCCCTGGCCATAGTTGTTATTTTATCTACCCTGTTTTATAAGAAGCTCAATACTCATTTAAAGTACACTGAAGATTCAAATCGCGGTTACCAGGTCATTATCAAATTGGGGAAGTTGGAAGAGAAAATGGTTGAATTGGAAAATTACTCGCTAAGCTATATTGTGATGGAAGATAGCAGCTATTACGATAAGTTCACAAAAACCCGTGATAGCATACATAAATACTTGGTAGGTATTGAAGAAAATCTGGATCATGACAGTGATCAGATGCGGCACTTCCGGTTAATGCGTACGCTTGTTTCCAGTCAGACTAATGCTTATCAGCAAACGATGGAGAGAGTGCAAAAGGGAGATACACTTGACAGGTTAAAACCATTACAGCGATCGAAGGAGTTGATGAATACTTTCAGAAAAGAAGCCCGCCAGATTGAACGTGGGGAAAGAAAAATAATGGAAGAATCGTACCAGGCTAAAGAACTGTTTCAGGATTATTCGCCTGGTTATTTTAATACGATATCAATATGGGCCGGTATCGTTACACTTGTATCCTTTTACTTTATTCATCGCGAAATGACAATGCGAACAAGATATCAGCGTGAATTAGAGAGAAAGTTACAGGAACTGAAAAGATCAAACTCCGAACTACAACAATTTGCTTATATCGCTTCGCATGATTTACAGGAACCGCTAAGAAAGATAAGGACATTTAGCGACAAGCTTGTCGTTAAGCATAAGGACCAGATCGATAATGATGCAAAAATGGTGATTTCACGTATCGAAGCCAGCGCAGAGAGAATGCAGGAACTGATACAGGACATGCTGAATTTTACCAGCCTGGTTAATAAAGAGGAAAAAATGAGTATGGTAGACCTGAACAATGTTATGGTCGATGTGCTTAAAGATTTTGCACCCATCAGCAAGTCTACCAATGCTATCATCTCATGGGACACGCTGCCTATGATTAATGGAAGCGTTAACCAACTCACCTTATTATTTCGCTCCCTGTTTGATAATGCTTTCAAGTTTGCCAAACCGGGAGAAGCTCCTGTAATCAGGATTAATTACCAGCAGGTGGAGAGTGATCACGAAAAAGACGTGCTGCAGAAAGGCAATCAATACCATAAAATCGTGATAGAGGATAAGGGTATTGGATTCAATAATGAATTTGCCGAAAAGATATTTATGATCTTTCAACGCTTACATTCGCAACAATCCGGCTATAGAGGAAAAGGAATTGGATTAGCTATTGCGCAACGTATTGTTGTTAATCATAATGGTATCATCATGGCTAAAGGAAGGATCAATGATGGCGCTACATTTATCATGTATTTTCCCGTGGAGCAGTAGAAGGAGATTCCTTTTTTTTAGACTTGTCTTTATCTGTTTCCAATGAAGCTTCTTTTGATGTTGGCGCTTCCTCGGGGGATTGGTCCTGTGGGTTGACTGCCCTGTTCTCCTCTTCAGCATTGGTAATTATCTTACGCTCATCCATAATAATTAGTTTAATTGATTACGGTATTATCAACTGCTTCATTTTCTGCCGGTGATTAGTGCCGGCCTGCTGATCTGCGTATTCTATTAAAGAAGCGTCCCACTCGGGAAAAAAGATGTTTTCCCGTATCCGCCAAAGCGTGTGATGAATAGTTTTTTACTACAAAAGGAACGGCAATTTTAGTAAACCATCCTGCTTTTGCGAGTACGAAGTTTTTTAACAGCACATCGCTGGCTACTTTCAATCCTATATTAACCAGTGGATTTGAATTGTCGGGACTGGCCATTTTTCCTACAGCACCCATAACATTTCTTACGGGTGAAAGTTTGTCCTTCAATGCGCTCCAATCATCACTAACTCTTTGTTTCTGGATGGCTAATAAATGCTGAAGCCTTTTTCTTTCTTTACACAGATCAGCGTACGTCTTGATTGTTTGGCTCATACAGTTTACTAATTAAGGAGTTCCTGATCATAGGAAAGATGATCTTCTTTCTAAATGCTATCAGAATAAATATGATTAAGAGATAAAACCCTGCTACGAGCAAGTAACCTAGTGGTGCACTTTCAAGTAAACCACCCAGCCATATGGCCAAAGCTATACCGGAAAAGAATAAAACAAAAATGCCGAGGAAAATGCAGATTAACCCAGCCATTACCGAAGCGCCCAAAGTGGTAGCTTTGTCGGCCGTATCGAGTACTTTCAGTTTAATATATGTATTCAGATAATCGCCAATACTTTCCGTAAGATCTTCGGCCTTAGATTTTAATTCTTGCATCTATACCTTTTTATTTAATGTTTTCCTGCCTCTGGGAAGGCAGGAAAACCAAATTTTTTTAGCTTAGTTTTTCGGTGGCATTTTTTATTCTGTCTTCAGCCTGACCTGCAAATTCTTTAGCGCTCTTGGATGCTTTATTTTTAATATTGTTCAATTCATTCTTTCCTTCCGCCAAAAGATCTGCTAACTGGCAAGCCCAGTCGTTAGCCGTATCCTTTACTTTTTTACGCATATCCTTTCCTTTTTCAGGGGCGAGAAGTAATCCGATTACTGCACCTGCTGCAGCGGCGCCTATCACGCCGAGAACTACTTTTGTTGTAGAGTTCATAGTCTGTATTTTTAATGTTAAGAATTCAGTCCTAAAGGTTTAAATATTGTGCCGGATTATTTGCAGGGGGCAGAGAAGGAAATATCCCTCATGCTTCGCATCCTGTGTAAATAATTCTACACAAAGGTAAGAATCTGTTGTTATAGGAAATGGTAAGATATTTTATATATTTATTGCTGATATGTCAGATAAGAAAAAAGTGTTGATTATTGATGATGAAGTTGATTTATGTCTGCTTCTGAAAACCTACCTGAATCGGAGAAATTACGAGGTTTATTACTCTCACACGCTTAAAGAGGGGATGAACCAGTTCAGGCAGGTCATTCCTGATATACTTTTCCTTGATAATAACCTGCCTGATGGTATTGGCTGGGAAAAGGCAGCGGGACTTATGGAGGAGTATCCGGGTCTTCAGGTTCATCTGATCAGCGCCTACCACCCTCATACACCCGAAACAATCTCTTCCGGCTTCAAGGTCTGGGAAAAGCCTCTTACGCTTAAGGAAATAGACCTGTATATAAGCCATGCAGAACATTAACATTTACTCTACTAATCCACTGGGATATTTACTGTAAAATCTTTATATTTGTCGCTCAATTTTATTTTTAAATAAATATGAATACAGGATTTGCTCCCCAAATGTGTTGTTGTTGCTGTGATATACGGCACGCGGTTGTATAGGTGGGCAACCTTGATAAATAGAACGATTTATATTATTTGACTCCACCACAAGTGGGGTTTTTTTATTTATATACCTGATGATTAGTATAGGAACTTTTGACCAACAACTAAAGCATGTTGCCAAATCAGTCGGCAATACACCGGTTTATAAGATTGGCAGCAGGTTTACAAACAACCCTGCAGTAAATATTTATGCAAAGCAGGAATGGCTGCAAACAGGAGGAAGTGTAAAAGCAAGAGCAGCCTTCAGTATTATCAGGAATGCTATAGAAGAAGGTGAACTTGATGAGAACAGGATTCTTCTTGATGCAACGAGCGGCAACACGGGGATAGCTTATGCAGCTATTGCAAGAGAACTGGGTATCAAGGTAGCATTGTGCTTACCGGAAAATGCGTCTAAAGAAAGAAAGCAGATCCTCAAAGATCTGGGTGTGGACATTATTTTCACTTCTCCGCTGGAAGGGACCGATGGTTCCCAGGCTAAGGCACAGGAACTGGCTATCCAACAGCCTGATAAATATTTTTATGCCGATCAGTATAAAAATGATAATAACTGGAAAGCACACTATAACACTACTGCCATTGAAATTTTTAACCAGGTCCCGGACATTACTCATTTCGTTGCGGGTTTGGGAACAACAGGAACTTTTGTGGGAACAGGCAGAAGACTTAAAGAGTTAAAACCAGACATACAGTTGATCTCCTTTCAACCTGATAGCGCCCTACATGGTATGGAGGGATGGAAACATATGGAAACTGCGGTGGTCCCGGCTATCTATGATCCTGAAGTGGCCGATGACAACTGGGAAATAACTACTGAAGAAGCCTATGAAATGATCAGGCAGGTATATGATAAAGAAGGATTGCTCCTTAGTCCATCTTCAGCCGCCAATATTGCGGGAGCAGTTAGATTGGCTAATACGATTCAATCGGGAAATATTGTCACGGTATTAACCGATAACGCTGATAAATATTCTGAAGTAATTAATAAACTGATTAAAAAATGATCGCTACGGAAAAAGAAGCAGAACAAATAATGTTTGATGATGCTGTAAAAGCGTACCCCGACGAATGCTGCGGATTTGTATTTGGTCATGAAGATGCTTCAGGAAAAAGGATGATTACTAAAGCGTTGCCTGTATATAATGCAGCAACGGAGAATAGAAAAAGAAGATTTGTGATCGCGCCGAAAGATTATATGCAGGCCGAACGTTTTGCGGATGATAACAACGTACAGTTCCTGGGAATATATCATTCACATCCCAATCATCCTGCTATACCTTCTGAACACGACAGGATAGCTGCCCAACCCTGGTTCTCTTATATTATTATATCAGTAAAAGAAGAGGGTGTTGATCACACTCGCTCCTGGTTACTCAACGATGATTTCCAGTTTGAAGAAGAACAGTATAACCAGCAATTAATCAACTCAATAAAATAACTATTAAATCAATAATATTATGGCTACTATAATTATTCCTACACCATTAAGAAAGTTCACCAGTAACACAGCCAAAATTGAGACCAAAGGTGGAACTGTTGAAGAAAGCATACAGGAACTTACCACAAACTTTCCTGATCTTAAAAAGCATCTGCTCGACGATAAAGGAAAAATCAGAAGTTTTGTAAACATCTTTGTTGGTGATGAAGATATCCGTGATCTTCAACAGGAGCAGACTGTTATAAAAGACGATGCAGTAATAAGCATAATTCCAGCCATAGCCGGTGGTTATTAATTAACACTTAAACATTACACCATGAGTAATAACATTTTTACCAAGGAAGAGCTTGCGCGATATAACCGGCATATTATTATTCCGGGCTTTGGTATGGAAGCACAGCTAAAACTGAAAGCCTCAAAAGTACTGATTGTAGGAGCCGGTGGTTTAGGTAGTCCGGCATTGCTTTATCTTGCTGCTGCTGGCGTAGGAACATTGGGTATTATAGATTTTGATGTAGTAGACGACAGTAATCTTCAACGCCAGGTATTGTTTGGTGTTGAATCGATAGGTAAGCTGAAAGTAGAAGCTGCACGCGAAAGATTACTGACCCTGAATCCGCACCTGGATATTGTGCTGCACAATACGCATCTTAATTCATCAAATGCTCTCGATATTATTAAGGATTATGATGTAGTGGCAGATGGAACAGATAATTTTCCCACACGATATCTCGTAAACGATGCCTGTGTGCTATTAGATAAGCCTAATGTATATGCCTCTATTTTCCAGTTCGACGGACAGGTATCTGTTTTTAATTATGTCAACAGCAAAGGCGAGCGCGGGCCTAATTACAGGGATCTGTATCCAACTCCTCCCCCTCCCGGCCTGGTCCCCAGCTGTGCAGAAGGTGGGGTGCTGGGTGTATTACCAGGTATTATAGGATCGATGCAGGCGGCAGAAGTTATTAAGGTGATCACCGGTGTGGGCGAACCACTATCGGGACGATTTTTTACTTATGATGCTTTGCAATTCGAAACAAAAACCTTCAGGATTAAAAAAAGAGCAGATAATCCTATCAGTGGTGAAAATCCCACTATTAAAGAGTTGATCGACTATGAACAGTTCTGCGGTATGCGTGCGGTGGAGGAAAAACCATTGAGAGAGATTACTGCAAAAGAATTGTACGATTTGCAGGTTAAAGGTGAACCTATCCAGATTATTGATGTACGTGAACCACACGAATATAATATTAGCAATATAGGCGGTGAACTTATTCCCCTGGCGACTGTTGCCGACAATGCCGATGCTATTTCGCGCGATAAAAAGGTAATTGTTCATTGTAAAATGGGTGGAAGAAGCGCCAAGGCCATTCGGGAACTGGAGGAGAAGTTCGGGTTCACTAATTTGTATAACCTGAGAGGCGGGATACTGGCCTATATAGATGAAGTAAATCCGGAGCTGACCAGGTATTAATCAAAAGGAAAAGTGCCTGATTTGCCTGGCATTATAATTAAAATACTACATTCATCGTTAGATAATATGAATAAGGTTTTTTAATATGATGTTCCATAAGTATTTTCTCATCCTTATCATTTTTCTATCTTTTTTAGGTGCCTGTAAAAGCAGGCAGCAGAAAGAAATTCCCGTGACGCCACGTGATACTACTATCACGGTAGAAAACGCTTTTACAAAGTTGATGTTGGATAGTCACGTGGTAGCTGGATTTGTGACTGATCATCCTATGTCGGATACTACCCGCCAACTGGTGATCAATTTTTACAACAGCAGGAATTACCAATATGCCTGGTTCGATGAAGTGGGCGTTACCGAACACGCTAACATGGTGTGGAATGCTTTTCAAAAATATCTTGAATATAATCCCGATTCTGTTGAAGTGGACAATACACTTACTAAAATGCTCTCAGAAGTGTTTTCGGGAGACAGTACCTTGGTGAAGGATCCGCAAACAGTTCAAAAAACAGAGTTAGAGCTTACACAATTATTCTTTACTTACGCTTTTTCGGCTTATGTGGGAAGCGTTGAGCCAGAAAAATTGCAATGGTACATCCCAAGAAAAAAAGTTAATCTGACTGAATTGCTTGATTCCCTGGTGGCTAGTAACAAATCTTTGCAGGATTGGGAACCAGTCCACCCGCAATACGGATTCTTAAGAGCAAAACTTTATCATTATTATGATATTGAGAAAAAGGGAGGCTGGCCAACTATCATTTTCCCTAAAAACAAAAAGATAAGCCTGGACAGCGAAGACAGTATAGTGCTAGCTCTTAAAAACCGATTGAAAATAACAGGCAATTATCCTGTTGATGATACGAGTCTGGTGTACAGTCAGCAGCTTAGTGATTCCCTCAAGGAAGTGCAGAGAATGTTTGGGTTAACAATAAATGGAAATATTAATGAAGAAACGATAACCCAGCTCAATGTTCCTGTAAAAGAAAGGATCAAACAGATACTTATCAATATGGAACGTATGCGCTGGGTTCCTAGTCAGCCTAAGGGAAACTGGATACTGGCAAATATTCCATCTTTTCGTTTGCAGGTTTACAATGACGATAGCGTTGAGGTAGAGATGAATATTGTAGTAGGAACTGCTGCAACAAAAACGGTAATATTTAGCGATCAACTAAAATATATTGTGTTCAGTCCGTATTGGAACGTACCTGCCAGCATCGTACGTAACGAAATACTTCCTGCTATGAAAAGGAACCCCTCTTACCTGCAACGGTCGCGTATGCAGCAAACAGGCACGTCAAACGGTTTACCAGTCATCAGACAGTTGCCCGGTCCGCATAATTCCCTTGGTCTTGTTAAGTTCCTATTCCCCAATAACTATAATATATACTTTCATGATACGCCGGCTAAATCGTATTTCGACAGAACGGATAGGGCATTTAGCCATGGCTGCATCCGTTTAAGCGAACCTTTTGCTTTAGCCAAATACTTATTGAGGAATGATACTACATGGACAGATAAAAAGATAAATGCTGCTATGCATGCCGCCTCAGAAAAATGGGTTCCCTTATCCGAGCCTGTTCCTGTATTTATCACTTATTTTACAGCATGGGTTGATAGCTCAGGAAAGTTGCAGTTTCGGAAAGATATATATGGCCATGATAAGCGTATGGCCGAGCACCTGTTCGTAAAACAGGGCAATGGTATTGTAGCAACAGCAAAAAAATAGCCGTTTCTCCCTGTTTTCGTATTGAGATCAATGTGTTTTGATTTTTTTTATGACAAAGGTCATTACCTCGTAGACTGTTTTGGTCTATTTTTGACAGTGGAGAGTGGACAGTTGAAAAACAAAAAAATACAGCTGAACCCTGAATGTAATTGACAGTTGATAGTGGACAATGGACAGTGTTATTAAAAAATTTAAAAATATACTCATGAAATTTAGAATAGAAACACCCGGACATAAGGCGAGTCCTTCTCTAAAAAAATTTACCACTGAGAAAGTGAGTTCACTGAATAGATATTACAAGGATATCCAGGAAATTGAGGTTACGCTTCTTAATGAAGTCAAGGGTAATAAAGAAATAGTGTTATGTACATTGAACATCAGGGTTCCCGGTAAAGATGAATATGTGAAGGCAAAATCCTCCATTTATGAAGATGCTGTTTTAAAGGCAGTAGAGGCAGCAAAAAGAAGATTGCGTATTCGTAAAACTCAATTATTGCAGGCACGGCGCAGAAAGACTCCCAACAGAAAAGTATCAGCCAAAGTTGCCCGGAAAGCTATTGATTAATTCTTGCCTTCCTTGTTTAAAAGGAATTTGATTTGCCGGAATCGCTTTGTGATCCGGCATTTCTGTTTGTATGATCGAATACCGACTATCATATCTTTACTAGTATAAGAGTTTATTTTTATTTTGCGGAATGATAAAGGATCTAAGAATAGGCTCTCAAACATTCCACAAGGTTTTATATGTATTTGCTCTTGATGCAGAAGCTGCCGATGAGTTTGAAGATTGCAATATTTTATTTGTGGGTGTGGGAAAACTAAATGCGGCTTATGCGCTTACTAAAAAAATAGCTCTCTTCCAGCCAGATCTGGTCGTTAATTTGGGCACAGCCGGCAGTAGTACTTTTAATCGGGGTACAGTAGTCTGTTGTCAGCGTTTTATTCAGCGTGATATGGATGTTACCGGACTTGGCTTTCAAAAGTATCAGACACCTTTTTCTGAAATACCTCCTGTGCTGGAATATGGTTTACATATTGATGGAATAGATAGCGCCATATGTGGAAGTGGCGACAGTTTTGAAACCTCTCACAATTGTAGCGACTATAATGTATTTGATATGGAAGCTTACTCATTAGCATGGGTGGCAAGTAAAGAAAACATACCCTTTCTCTGCCTGAAATACATATCGGATGGAGGAGATGATGCAGCGGGTAACGACTGGAGTGAACAGGTGCATAAAGCTGCCAGAGCGCTCAGGGAAGTGTTGCATGCTTAGAATGGATGATCAATCCTTTACCAGGTTGTAAATACAATGATTTCCTTTTATGCTTCGCAACTTTTGCAAGTTACCAAACTGCTAAAGGGTTCATGCCAGGTGAAGTTTGACCAGGAATTAAACTGGGGAGTAGTTGTTGGCGCAACGCGTAAAAATGAGGTGCAGCTCCCAGGCTATTTTCTGCAAAAAGCTAAAAAATATGTTTGAAACCGGAAGATGAATGTTTTTTCCAAAGTGACCAAAATATGCATATAAATGTAGATGACATTTTGGGTTTCATACGATTGTATAGGTGAAGTAGATCTTAAACCGTATAAAACCAAGCAGAATGAACAAAAAATTAATTGCTAAAATGGCCTTGACAATTGTTGGGACTATACTTGCCATTACTGGTATGGCCCAGGAGAAGCCAGTCCAGTTACTGCGTTATGGAGTGAAAGCAGGAGTACAGTGGAGTACGATACAAAAAGGGAAAAGCGAAGCTTTTTCTTCTCTTAAAATTAAACCCATGCTGGGCTATCAGTTGGGCGGTTTCGCGACCATCGGTCTTTCTGATGCTTTTTCTCTTCAGACAGAGCTGTTTTTTTCGAATCAGGGTTTCAAAGAATCAATGTTAATGAGTTTTGAGGACGGAGATGAGGAAGAGATTGAGCCTTATGCAGTGCGATACGTCAAGCTGCCGGTATTGCTGCGTTATAAAGTTGCTGAAAAGTTTTTTATTGAGGCTGGTCCGCAGTTCGGATTATTTGTTTCCTCCAGTATAGAGAAAGACGAATGGGTTCATTTTAAGAAATTCGATCTCGCCGCAGCGCTGGGCGCGGAGTATATATTATCGGATAATCTTAGTGTCCAGTTCCGATATGCGCATAGTTTCGCGAAAGTAGATAACCTAGAGAACTACCTTTGGGTACACGAGAGACCCCGCGTGTTTTCTCTCGGTCTGGCATATTCCTTTTAAGATTACCGTTCCTAAAGGCGACAAAAGAATACACAACTTTAATATTATCAGAGTTGTGTATTTCCTATTTAGTCACTTGTGTAGGACTGTTTCTTTGCATTAGCCTGATCCGGGTATCACCGTTAAGGGTCGCTCCGTTCATGATTAAGAAATACAGGAGAAGATAAGGGTAATGAGGAGGAAAGGAACGTAAATATCGACGGATGAATTACCAAGAGGATTATAGCCTATCAGCGAAAGAAAAGCGCAGGCGTCATTGACAGGAGTATGGAAAAGAAAGCAAGGCAGTT
>CAZSFY010000027.1:0-22921 GCA_964606315.1 uncultured Chitinophagaceae bacterium
GTTCGCATACGCCATAAGGTCTTTTCGCTGATGTGCAGGTATTGACATACCTCGTGGTTATTGAGCCACAGGTCATCATAACTTTTATCTTCCTGTCTTTTCAGATAGTCGGCAATGGCATTGATACGGCTGTTAAGCTGTTGCCACGCTTCTTCTTCAATAGTGATTATTTTCATTGCACAGCATTTAATGTTCACTATGCAAAATTGCTAAGGGTGGCAGTGTTTGTCTGCCAACCCTTGCCAATTGGTTTGGCGGTTTTTTGAAAATTTTTGCAAACAGGAAAAACCCTTGTTTGATAAGGGTTTCAAGGCATAAGGTATATCTTAGAACAGAGTTTTGCCCATATTTGCCAATTGGCAGATATGGGCAAAAAGAAAAAGCAGTACGTTTTGGGTACTGTTTTTAAATTATTGTATTTGAAATAGCTAAAGGTCTTTATCCATATACTCTTCGAGGGATATTTTGAGTTGGTCTAAAAATGCAGTTCGGGAACCTGCCCTTGTTTTCATTCGGTGGAAAGAGTGATGTATATCGTTTAACGGCGTTCGGAATAGAACCTGAAAAATCAAAGCTAATTTTCGGATGCCTATTTTTCCGTGTGCAATGGAATTTGAAGCATACAGAGCGTATATCAGTTCGATAAGTGCATTTTGAGAATTTGTCCACGAAATATCCTTGTTTGCATCTCCGTTTGTCAAAATCATATCCGGGTTTTCATCAGGGTTGATTTTGGTAAGGAGATAAGTATAGAGCAGTTCGTTGGCGATTATATGGGCTACTTTGTTATCATAGTAGGTAGAAAAACTAAGGTCAATTTCAAATACGCCACTCTTTAATCCATCGTGGTAATTGATTTGTCCGAGCCTGAAATAAGTATGGTCACGGTCTGTCCTGCCTGCACGGTAGTACCTGTAAAAATCTTCATTGCAAATACTTTCTTTATATTCTGATTTGAGGTTTTTTAATAGGTTCTCATAATAGCTTTGATGTATTTTACCATTGCTTACAGGGCAGGTTGTTTCAATGCGGAACACTTTGTTATAGTAAATGAGTTTCCCTAAGATTTGCGGTTTAATATTCCTGAAGAAGTCAATCTCTTGCTGCTCATCTGCAAAACCATTCTGCAATACTTCAGCTTTTATGGTACACAACATTTCTTTTAGGAATAAGGTCATTTGGTATGCCTCGTCCGCCGTTCGCATCATTTCAGAAGACAGCTTGTCTTCCTGATGCCGAATTTGCAATATTATTTTGCTCAACACGATTTCCATAGCTTAGTCTTTTTAGAAGTTAATACTATTTGTTTCGGAGCAACATCTATCGTCGATGGGTCAAAATTTGGGAAAAATCGTGAAACCAATATCACAGGTTCCCCACACTGGGGGAATTTTTATTGATATTTCAAGTAGAAGGAAAAGACGAAAAAAGGGGTAAAGCACTATATACTTTACCCCTTTTTTTATTACATTTGCATTAATGATTTACAAGGTAATCAGATGAAAGCGAGTGCAGTAAGCACCATTACTAAATCGTTACCGATAGAGTTTCCCACTCTTGTAAATTACTCTTTATAAGCCACTTTGGGCTATATTAATCTTTTTACCAAAAAAAATGTGCCAGGTGAATATTATATTATTTTCTACCGGCAGGCCTGAAATACCATGATACCATTTAAGTTATTGTATAAATATTGTATATAAATTATAATTCAGCAAATCAATAGCAGAGCTGAAAATTAAAATAATTAATCAGTTGAATATCATCTGATAAAGCCGTCCCTGCTATTAAAACAAACATCTTTCCGTCGTTTCGGGCGCCCCAGCGGCTGATCATTTTTTATACTATCTTATTGTTATGTAATATTCAGGCTAAAAACCTAAAAGTTTGGTAAGCATTGCTTTATTTATTATCTACGTACACACATACTAGTATAAAATCTCATCGAGGATGAAGAAAATATTGTGTTTTGGAGAATTGCTGCTTCGTTATTCTCCAACCGCCTCAGGGGATTGGTTGGATAAACAATCCATGCCTGTTTTTGTTGGAGGCGCCGAATTAAATGTAGCGCGCTCGCTGTCTTTATGGGGAGCTCCCGTTGCCTATCTGACTCAGCTTCCCGATAATTATTTGTCACAACATATCATCAATTTCCTCTCCAAAGAAAAAGTTGATATGAACAGAATTGTATTAGAAGGAACAAAGCTGGGAACATATTATCTCAAACAATCATCAGACCTAAAAAACAGATCAACCATCTATGACAGGAAAGGTTCTTCGTTTTGTTGTTTAAAAACTGGTACGCTGGATTGGAACAGGATATTTGAAAATGTGGGGTGGTTTCATTTCAGTGCAATTGTACCAGCCCTTAATGCCTCTGTTAGTTCGGTTTGTGCCGAAGCAATAGCCGTGGCAAACGAAAAGAACATTACCGTTTCCGTTGATCTGAATTACAGAGAGTCGTTGTGGGATTGGGGTGTGCAACCGGCTGATATAATGCCTGCTTTGGTAGAAGGTTGCGATGTTGTAATGGGTAATATATGGTCAATAAAAAAAATGCTTGGGATAGGAACTCCCGAAAAATTTGACGAAACCAAAGCAAGTGCAATGGCTCAGGCCAAAACAGCTTCTATTGAAATAACCAAGCGATTTCCACGGTGCGGGATAGTAGCCAATACTTTTCGAATGGACATCAGCGAACGTACTGAATATTACGCAACCTTATTTGCTAACGGGGAATTGTTTTCCACCGATACTTATACTACAACGTCTACTAAAGACCGTGGTGGTTTGATTGCACTGGATAAAGACGGAAATATTGCCATGCCATTTAATACTTCCGGAATGTTTCGTGCAGCGGTCACTGATAAGGGGGAAACAGAAATTCTTGTTTTTTAGAATAGTGATATACTTTCCGGGTACTGTATTGCTTATTGAATACCTATTATTATTATTTTCAAATAAAACAACCAATGAACATCTAGTCCATTGGTTGTCGTCTATCTTAAAATAGTTGTATTAGAGATCGTTAATAAGTAAAGAGAATCTAAGCGTATTGGATAAAGGGTTTTGATCGATACCACTTCCAGAAGGTATAATATAGGAAAAGTTGACACCGAGTTTGCTGTAATTAATGCCGAATCCGACGGTAAAATATCTTCTGTTGCCTTTGTGTTTATTCTCATAAAAATATCCTGTGCGGGCAAAGAATTGTTCTTTGAAGGAGTATTCCAAACCAGTGCTGATCAGGAATTCTCTGAGTTCTTCTTTAAATCCACCGGGAGCATCACCAAATGAACTGAACCAACTGTTCACTATTCCTTTGTTGCGGTAATTGACTATAGCCATAGAATCTCCGTTAGCAGGTGGTGTAGGCGCCATTAACTTGTTAATGTCGAGGGCTAACACGAGTTTGTTATCATCATCGAACATTTTGGTATAAGCGGTACCTATCCCAAAATTGGCAGGTATATATTCTTTCTGTGTGGCATCGGATGTATAGCCTATTTTGGAACCAAGATTAGTGAGGGCCATTCCAAAACTCCATCCATCTCCTGTTTTGGCGGAACCATCATAGAATAGTGAAAGATCACCGGCAAATGCATGCCCGGTTCTATAATCGATACCGTTAATGCTCTTTCCACCAGTGAGATTGGAGCTTATATAGCGTAGCGCCAATCCAAGACTGAGTTGCGAGCCTAACTTCCTGGTATATCCAGCATCCAGAGCGAATTCACGTGGTCGTGCTGATCCATGTTCATTGGCGTTATTATCGGTGAACAGGATGTTACCTAGACTAAAGTAACGAAGCGAAGCAGAGAGTGCCTGGTCGTCATCTAGCTTGTAATAGCCAGCGAGAGTAGCCAGGTAAACATCATTTAAGCCAAGCTTTTTTAACCAGGGGGAATAAGTGGCAGCGATAGCTGCTCGATTAGCAGAGAAAGGAATTTTAGCGAGATTCCAGAAACCTGCATTAGCATCCGCCGGCGTGGCCAATCCCGTCTCTCCCATTCCGCCTCCTCTTGCATCGGGAGATATGCGCAGAAAGGGTACAGAAGTAGAGACGATGTTGATCGGTTCGTTTTGAGCTTTCGCTCCTGCCGCGAAGGCAAGAAGTGAAAGAGACGTGAAGAGTTTATGATAAAGTTTCATCCGTATGTTTTTTGTTTTTTTAATGGTCAGATGCAACTCCGCATATGCATTTCCTCGTGTGAGGATCTTTATCATGCTACGTTTCATGTTTGTTGTGTTTAGTAGGTTTTGGTTATCTGGAGATCAATACCTGTGCTCTATACATATAATTTCTAGCCTGAATCACTAGTGTGTATACTCCACCAGCCAGTTTACTTACATCCAGTTTTAAGACATTGCTTTGGAAAGCGGCTTGCTGGTCGATCACTACCTGTCCGGACATTTTCACGAGCATAACTCTTGACTTTTCGGGAACAACACCTTCAAAGCGAACATTCAATTGGTTAATGGCCGGGTTAGGGAATATCTCCTTAACATATCCACTGAATGTTGTTTTCACAACGAGAGTGTTGGAAGCTACGTTCGGGTTACCACTTAAATCTGACGTGGCTCCTGCTTTTAACTGCACGCTTACTTCTTTATCGGCGATAGGCTTAATAACTACAGCATACTCGGTGTCGCTTATTTTGGTGAACTCTGTTACTATACCATTATCCAACAGCAGGGATTCAGGTGAAAAGTCTATTACCGGCTTATCAAATAATATGGTAGCAGTAAAGGGGCCATTCATGGTTTTCATATCGGTGAATACTGTAGCATGTGGCGCTCTTGTATCCACTGTGAAGCTGATAGTTTCACTTGGTGCACTGATATTGCCTGCCAGATCCGTTACGGTGGTCTGAATGGCATGTGGACCATTACCGAGTGACGGATCAAATGTATAAGACCAGTCTCCGTTTTCATCGACAGTAACAGTAGCTACAGGTACGCCATTGTCATAGATGGTGACTGTTGAGCCAGGCTCTGCCGTACCTTTTACAGTAGGTTTGTTGTTTTTGGCGTAACCTTTATCATTCACATCGTCGATAGATACTTCGCCCGGAACAGCAGGTGGTTGCGTATCTACTATGAAGCTGATAGGTAATGAAGGCTGACTGATATTACCGGCTTTGTCTGTTGCTGTAACTTGAACGTTATGGTCGTCATCTTCAAGCCCGGTAAAAGTATAAGACCATTTTCCATGCTGATCAGTAGTGACTTCACCTACAGGAATACCATTGTTATAGATAGTGATCACAGTTCCTGGTTCAGCTTCTCCTTCAATGGTAGGTTGGCTGGTATTTGTTCTATCGTTGATGCTGTTTTTCAGCGACGTTTTTTGGGGAGCATCAGGGTTTTGTGTATCCACTTCTATGGTCACAGCTGTAGAATGTTCACTGGTGTTGCCAGCTTCATCAGTAGCTGTTGTAGTGATTATATATTGTCCGTCATTCAATTCAGGACTGAATGTATAGCTCCATTTGCCATTTTCATCGGCTGTAACAGTCGTAACAGGCTGACCGTTGCTATAGATGGTTACTGTTGAACCAGGCTCTGCCTCGCCAGTGATGGTAGGTGTGCTGTTGCTGATACTGCCATTTTCACTACCCTGTAAAACAGCAGGTGTTGGTGCAGGTGGTGCGGTAGTATCTACGGTTATTTTTAATGACTCGCTAGACACACTGGTATTTCCAGCAGCATCAGTAGCTGTGATGGAAATATGATGATCACCATCATTGAGTGCAGTAGTAAAGGTATAAGACCATTTACCATCTGCATCAGCAGTAACGATGGTTACTTCAGTAGAACCATTATAAATGGTAACAGTAGCGTGAGGCTCTGCGATACCGGCGATAGTCGGTGTTCCTGTTTGTACATGACCGTTATTATGTGATGAACTGATGACTGGAGTACCTGGTTTTGCGGGAACCTCGGTATCTACAGTGAAACTTAATGCTTCGCTTGTTGTGCTGGTATTTCCAGCGGCATCAGTGGCTATAACAGTAACAGTATAATCGTTATCGTTAAGCGCCGGACTGAAATCATAACTCCACTTACCATCTGCATCAGCCGTAACAGTGGCAGTATCTGTACCATTTAGCAGAATAGTAACTGTTACATGGGGTTCTGTTACACCAGTTATATTAGGCGTACCTGTATTAGTATATCCCGGAATATCAGTGGTTAATACAGGTGTTCCTGGCTGCAGTGGTGCTGTACGGTCAACCGTAAGCGTAAAGGTATCGCTAGACACACTGGTATTGCCTGCTATGTCTGTTGCTGTAACAGTGATGGAATATGCTCCTTCGTCGAGGTCAGCAACAGTAGTAATTGTCCATGTGCCTGTTTCATCAGCTATAGCAGAGCCTAGCAGTGTAGTTCCATCGTATAATCTGATAAACGTATTAGGTTCTGCGGTACCGGTAAATGAAGGCTTTTCTTCAGATGTAGTGGTTGCCGTTCCTGATGTTAGTGCAGGAGTACCTGGTTTGCCAGGTGCAGTAGCATCGATCACCACGGTGATTTCTTCACTTGGATCACTGGTTAAACTACCTGATGTTGCAGTAGCTGTAAACTTATATGTTCCATCTGCCAGTGCGGTAGATGTATAATCGAATGACCATTGGCCTGAAGCGTTAGCCGTAACAGTACCTACTATTCCAGATCCTACCCTGGTTATTCTAACAGTGCCGTTAGGAGCAGCAGTACCTGAGATAATCAATGTTCTATCAGATGTAATAAAATCCGTATCACTTTCTCCACTATCATTAGTGATAACTGTGATAGCAGGAGGAGCAGGTTTGTTTTTTATCGTTCTTGAATAGCTGACATTTATAGCAGGATCTGAGTCGTAGCCACCATATTCAACAACATATCCCGGTACAGAAGTTATAGCTACACCAGAAAGATCGTTCCATCTTCCTTCGTGCGTAGCAAATAACTGGATAAAGTTCTCATTACCTATGTTGTTTGGTTCTCCTGTGGACCAGTTTATGTACGCGCCTGCGACAGCAGTAGGTGTACCATTACCAGTAGAAATAGCGGTTCCTGCTTCAGGGCCTGTTACCCAATACCAGTTACCTTCTGTTTGGGACTGATTAGTATAAGTTGTTCCTCTTACCATATTAATCTGCTGGTAATCATCAGATCCACCGATCCATCCATCGCTTTTTAGTTTGGCCCGGATGAATTCATTTTCCTGTGCAGAAGTAATAGTAGCGAGATATCCTGCCAGTCCGAAAAATGTTTTTGATGCAGCAGCGTCGCGTGCTTCTTGCCAGGATAGTAATGATGAAGGTGTAACGTACTCGTAGAAGTGCGGCTTGCCGCCTATCATTAAGCTGATCATGTCTCCCAGAACATATTTTATTGTTCTGTCATCCATGTTAGCAGAAGAAGTCCTGAACCTGATCTGTCTGAATACCTCCTGCCATTGTGCAGGTGTGGCAGAACCCAGAAAGCTCAGTGCACCAGTGCTGGCATTATAGCTAACGGTAACATCCGCTGGCAACTCACCTGTGAAGGATAACGTATCACCGGGATTAAAGCCATTATCTATATATACTCTTGGATTAGTAATGGTTTCTGTACCATTTATTTTTATTTTATCGTCTACGATACTGGCAACAGGAAAAGCAATACTTCCCGGAATATTATTGTTATCAGACGTAATAGATAGTGCACTTCCGGAAGTCAGTGTTACTGATTTTGTTGAAGAGGCACCTGTGCCACAACTGTTTTCTCCGTAAACCGAAACATTTCCCGAGGTAGCTCCTGTTCCAAATCTTACTACGATAGTATTAGTTCCAAAGCCGGATACATAGCTGGCGCCTGTCGGGATGGTCCATTTATAAGAAGTGGCATGTGGAATTTCAGGAACACTATAAGTGGCGTTCCATCCTGCATATATAGTAGAAGGACCTGTAATTGTTCCCGCATTTCCTGGATCTTCACTTACAATCGGGTGAAGATTTAAATGTATGCTTCTGGTGGTACCACATACGTTTACGCCAGTAGCGGTATAAGTGATATCACTGGTAAGGGATGCGTTTACGCTTCTTCCGGTTGTAGTATTTAAGTTAGTGGCAGGACTCCATGTCCAATCGTAACCATCTCCATTAATAATGTTCAATTGGGCAGTACTACCGCTACATACATTAATTACTGATCCCGATGCATAGGAGTCGGCCCTAACATTAAATAATGGATCAGTTTCATCCATAGCAGGGGGAAGATCTGCAGCATTTAATACATAAGCCATCGCAAGTGCGGTAGAGTCGCCTGCAGCGAGATTGCCGATTTTAAAGGCAACCGCAATGGCATTATCAGCGCTAACACTTGAACCTTTAGCACTCAATCTTACCTGTCCACCGCTGCCAGCGTAAATTGTTTCTCCATCAGAAGAAAAGGTTTTCATGATAGCTACACGTGCGCGACAGTCGCGGGAACCCAGACCGAGATACGAGTTATGCGTTCTGCCTTTTCCAGATACCAAGGCTGTGCTGGTAGCGTTAGGATTTTGATCTTCTATTGTATTAATGGTCTCAAATCCGCCATTTCCTACCTGGTCAACTTCATTATCGGGGTCAACAGAACGGGTATAGTAGATATTGTTGATAGTTGAAGAGCCTGTGTTTTTCAGGTATACTCTTATCAGGATGTATGAACTGTTTTTTCCAACAGAAGTAACCTGCTTGACCTGCAGGTTGCCAATATTGCCCAGCCATTCTATTCCGCTGGTAGTTCCGTCAGAAAAATAACCTGTTACGTTTCCTGTGATTTGTGGGGAAGAGCTTCCTGCGTTTTCATAAAGTGTTCCGTTGACTTTTACCGAAAAGGCTTCATAGGGTGTTCCGGGGACGAAAAAGTCTCCGATATATTTAGGATTACCCACGTTCCATCCATCTTTACCCACATCGGCAATAAAGCCTACTTTCCCAGAATATTTAGATACAGTAGATGATACGTAATCGGATGGTGCTGAAACCAATGAACCGAATGCGCCTGAAGGCTGAATGCCAGCTTCCACAAAAGTTCCTTTGAAGAAACCGTTATTACTAACTACCTGACCAGATACAGATAGCGTGCAGAGCATTGAAATCCAGGCAAGGAGTATTAAGGATAAATTTTTTCTCATAGAGCTTCAATTTTTTTATCGCTAATAGTAAAGAAGCAGGGAATGTTAGCACTAACAGCCTGGTTTACTAAATAAGAGGGAGCGCCCAGCTTTGTATTAACAAGAATTTTTATAAGATTGTCTGCGACGGTTTTATTAGATGCAGATAATATCCTGACATTCTTTACAACACCTGTCTCGTCAACCTTCAGAATGGTTCTGATAAAAATCTTTTTTCCAGCTTGCGCCTCAGCGAAAGCAGAGAGTTCTTTAGCTGTTGACCATTCGTTAATGTTGTGTGGAGGTGTGTAGTCAACAACAGGCAGATTCCTGTACGCCTGTTCATCAGCTACAGATATATCATGTAAGTTTGATTTTTTCCAACGATATTCTTTTGGAGATGAATTATTGGTCGTTTCCGATTGGGCGTTGGTTGTGACAAATGAAGTAATCAAAAGCAGTAGCATAATGATCCTCTTCAGATCATGTCTGTTCTTCATAATGGATGTTTGAATTTTAAAATGCGATTAGATACGTGAGCTCATAAACAGTGAATACAATTGCATTATTGCATTTTGTTTACTGCCTTTTTTTTATTTGATGAATATCAACCATGTTATTTGATAATTGTCGCATAATGCAGTTGATTAATATCAAGTGTCAGGTATTCACATACATAAACAAACGAAGAAAGTTCTGTAAGAAAGAGCACAAAAAGCAATAGATAATGATGATGCTGTGATGGCAAATAACAGCAACATCATGAGAATATCAATATCGGTTTTACGATATTGTTGCTTCAGATCAAATCTTTATTGAAAAAAGAATTTAGTTTATGGATAAAAGTTCTACTTCAAAAATTAATGTGCTATTGGGTCCTATTTGTGGGCTTACCTGTCGATCGCCATATCCCAGATGTGGCGGAATAAAGAAACGCCACTTGCTTCCTGTTGACATTAGTTGTAATCCTTCCGTCCAGCCTTTGATCACCATATTAAGCGGGAAAGTAGCAGGCTGACCTCTTCTGACAGAACTGTCGAATACTGTACCATCGATAAGTGTACCATGGTAATGACAAGTTACTTTGCTTTGAGCGGAAGGTTTTTCACCCTTACCTTCATTGATGACTTCATATTGCAACCCGCTGGGCAACTCTACTACCCCATCTTTTGTTTTATTCTCTTCAAGGAACACAATTCCTTCTTTGAGATTCTGAGCAGCTTTTTCGTTTCTCATGGCCGCCAGCTTTTCACTTATACTCATGTTATCCTAATACTTTTTTGGCTTCTTCTAATATAGTCTCCCTGATCTTTCCTTCAAAAAAAGTAGCCGCAAAGGGAAGCTTGCTGTCGAGGAGGATTTCAGAGGGATTAATAGTTAACGTGCCGGAGACAGGCATTCCCATTACTGTGAAAGAGAACTTACCATTGTTACCATCCCACTCCTGTTTAAGGTCTTTAACCTGACCCGCAAACTTTTGCTCCACGCTTTTGAGTACTTCTCCTGCTCTTTTATGTACTTCCTCCTGACTCAACTGATGAGGGATATTAATTTGCATTTTGTCAAATTTTTGATTCAAAGATATTGATATTTAATGCTTTGACCTCTTTTTTTGTAATTTGGATCATGCAAACACCCTATCAACCCGCGACAACCAATCTAATTGCGTTGCTTAATAGCATGTACCCTCTTAGTGAACCAGTAGTTAAGTTTATTAATGACAATACTTTTGTGAGAAGATATGATAAAGGCGAGCTTTTGCTTACCGCAGGTAATGTTTGTAAATATCTTTATTTTATCAACAAAGGATTGCTCAGAGGATTTATAAAAGATAATGGCCGGGATATTACCCCCTGGATAACGAGTGAAAATGAAGTGGCTACTTCTATTTACAGTTTGGATAATGAGAGCCCGGCACTTGAAAATATAGAAGCTATAGAACCTTGCGAACTGGTGCTGATGACTACTGCTGATCTGCAAAAACTATACGATAACTACCCTGAGTTTAATATTGTAGGTAGAAAGCTGTTGCAGAACTATTATAAGAGCGCTGAAACAAGAGCCTTTATCGTGAGAGTCTCCAAAGCTGAAGATAAATACGAACATTTTCTGAATATCTATAGCCATCTGGCTAACAGGGTACTATTAAAGCATATGGCTTCTTTCCTGGGCATGACCATAGAAACCCTTAGCAGGGTAAGATCGAGATATACTACTAAAAAACCTGAGTATCTCGGATCATAAAACGAAAGATAGTCCTACAAAACTTTGCTGGTCTGGTAAAATAGGGATACCCTATTCGGGACATTATAATCTATATAATAGTGTTAACCAGCTCGGTTTTTCTCTTAACGGGCAAACATTCCCACTGTTTCAAAACAGGAATCCGTCCCTATTTCGAATTCATTCCATATTATAAACTATTGTCCCAATAATGGAATAATTCTCAATTCTGAATATCTTTAATTAATTGATTTATATATAGTTACGGAACTGGTACATAGCTTGACATCATACAGTTGTAAAACAACTAAATAATCCGGCTATGAGAACCGTAAAAAATACCCTCGCCCTGATCGCTGCTCTCGCATTATTGAACACTACAATAGCTCAGACAGTATTTAATGTAAAAAGTGATGCTACTCTTAGTAGTCTAAAATTTCCTTCCCAGTGCAACAAATGTGAAATTAACATCGCGGATGGTGTAAAGTTGACGATAGATATGGATATCTACCTGCAGAATGTGACTTTCAACGGTGGTACTATTATAGCAGATAAAAAAATTACTTTTTGGGCCGCCGGTCAGTTCAATAATACCTCAGTAAATTTTACAGGAAATGCTGGTATAGTATCTTCAGGTGAACTTAAAATCACAAACACTGAGTTTATCTTCAATAAAGTTTCAACGGCTACTTTCTGGTCAACAGTAAATATGGATGCGAGTAAAATGGTTTTTCTTGATGATGCGAGTAAAATGGTTTTTCTTGATGATGCGAGTATGGAGGTGACCAGTAATTTTAATATGTATAATAACAGTTCACTGGTAGCAGGTGATGGAAGTTTAACTAGTAAAGCATTTATCAAGTTTAACGGCGGTACTTTAAATCAGTATGCTCATTCTTCGGTAACCATTGCTAACTATAATAATTATTATTTTAACTGGTCGGCTTACAATGTTTATGATGCTAATAATTCAAGGAAATCAGTACAAACCACTAACAACAAGTTGAATTGCGGTACTGCTGGGAAAAGTAACTGTGAATCTCCTAAAGTATTCGGACCGTCTACTTTAAATTATGGAGGCGTGGCTTCTTACGCCTTGCTCCCTGTTAAGCTTTCAGCCTTCAATGTTAAACTAAATGGTAACCAGATAAGTTTAACATGGACTACCGATATGGAAGCTAATGCAAGTCGTTTTGAGATTGAGCGTACGCTGGATGGTATCAATTGGAACAAAGTTGGAACAGTTCAAGCACAGGGGAATTCTTCTTCAAAGGTTAATTATATCTATACTGATCACTTAAAAGCCGTTGGTGTAGTGGGGTATAGATTAAAAATGATTGATCAGGATGAAACTTTTGAGTACTCTGCTATCAGGTCGGTAAAAATAGAAGGAACTGTTCAGGTGAATATGTTTCCTAATCCTGCTACAAATTACGTTACCATCAATGCAAAGGATAATACGTCAAGAACAGCTCAGCTGATCACTTTGAATGGCCAGGTTATCAAACAGATCAACGGTAATGGTACTATCAATATTCAGTTGACTGATTGTAAGGCAGGAAATTATTTTGTAAGAGTAGTAGACGCTTACGGTGCAGCACAAACTTTTAAATTAATGATTAATAAATAATCACCTCTTTTGTTTATAAAAAGACCCCGCTGATCAGGCGGGGTCTTTATTTATAATCTGTTTTTGACGACTTTAATAGTTTTGACTGTCTTGCCATCCAGTTTCAGTGTTACAAAATAAACACCGCTTCTCATTCTCGCTTCATAACTATCCAGCTCAAAAGTGTTATTGCCTATTGGACGTTGGCCATACCGTCTTATAAAAGTCCGCCTACCCTGTGAATCGAATATTTCTATGTCGATATTGGCGGATTGACTCGAGTTATAATAGGCAACCCTGAAGTGACGTGTTACCGGATTAGGAAATACTTTCAAGCTAACCTTAACAGAATCTGTTGGTGGCGTTACACCTGTTGTGTCAGGATCTGGATCAGGTCCACCTGGATTACCAGGGTTATCCGGATTATCGGGGTCTTCGGGATCTACTATAGGCGGTTGACCCGGAATGGTGTCTACCACCGGAGGACCGTCTATCCGCAGATTATCATATTCTTCAATAATAACTCCCGCATTGAATCCATAGCCAGCTTCTTTTGTTGTAGAGAAGTTGAGCATTAGTGTTCCATCGTTTTCAGGGGAGATATTATCTATATAAACAATCTTGGTAGAATTCTCCCAACTGTTAAGATACACAGAGCGGTTCTTCACTGTGTACATAGCGGTATAATTTTCCCTGAACCAGGGTAAGGAAGAACTGCCTATAAATCCAATACGGTATTGTTTAGAGTGATTCAGGCCGTTTAATCTTAACTGGCTCAACTGTTCCCTATCAAGCCAGTAATTTGCTGCCAATACATTATCAGGTACTACACCCGAGTTATTTCCGGTAATTACACCGGCAGTAAACTCACCGTTGAATTCACTAACCAGGGTAAGCGACATATTTGTGGCCTGACCTGATTGATTATTTAATGGAGGAGTGGTGAAGTTGAACATAGGCCCGCTTTCCAGATTGTTCCATGGCGTAGGAGCACCTTCAACAGTCACATTGAAATTAACATATACAATAGTTTGCGGCGTTACTGCATTGACCACCTTACTGTAACCGGAGTATGCTGCATCATTACGGGCTCTTACTCTATACCAGTATTTTGTGTTGGGAATAAGAGTTGTGTCAGTATAAGTTGTGGTATTGGCAGGCAATAGGAGAACAACATTATCTTCAGTAAACAATGAATCTGTTGCTCTGCTTAACTCATACCCCTGTGTTTCATTTTCATGATTGGTTCTGTCAGACCAGGTAATCAGTATTTTGTTCCTGTCCAGCGCATCAGCATAAACGTTATTAGGGTTCAGCAGTGGGGTAGTTTCTGACAATTCTTCTATAGCGAATGCGTTAAGATACAACATTGGACTTCCTGCTACCCTATTAATGGTTACAAGAAGCTGGCCATTCACATCAGGTATCAGGTTATTAAGGTTCGCAGTAAAGTTTGTATTATACCTTGAATTAAGCGTCACTGATTGTCCATTGCATGAATAAGTTGCCTGCGCATCGATTCCCTCATTACGGCTGCCCACAAATACGAGGTTATATTGTTTAGTAGTATTCAGTCCACTTACTGATATAAGTTTTTCAGTTCCGCCGTCAGTTAATCCGCTTCTTAATGCATCATCGGGGAATACTCCTGAATTACTACCTGTAATGTGTCCCATATTTTGTGTACCTGACCATGCACTTATAGCAGTAACTTTTATTGCTGTTGCACTGTCGCGTTCATCTACAATGTTCTCGAGTACATCTCCGGGATTTTTACTGCCTAACCAATTATTCCAAGGCGCACTGGCTGGCATATCATTACTTCCAAAGTTAATGTAGACCGTATTTGTATTGTTATCGGAAACGATGATTTGTACGTTTACTGACGTTGCAAGGTCATCATTATCCGTAGCGGTTATAGTAAATACATGAGAACCCACGTGCTGCACTAATGGTGAAGCTTTGATTTCATATTGGTTATCTCCGAGTGGAATGATTTGCACAAATGCCGGTTTCGAAGTGACCGATACTCTTAACGTGTCACCCTGATCTTGATCACTTACGTTGAAGTCAACTTTGACTGTTGTATTTACTTTTACAGATATAGAGGTCTGAACATTAATTACAGGTGCGTTATTACCAGTCCGGACTTTGATTGTCTTACTGGGGCTGCCAGCTCCGTTATTATTTTCTCCAACTACATAGTAATAATAAATATTAGGTGCTGTAGCGTCTGTATCAGTGAAGGAATTACTGTTTGCCGGTACTTCTCCGATAGCTGTAAAGTCGGTACTGTCGGTCGACCGGTAGATAATATATTTAGTTTCGTTGTTTGCGTTATCCAACCATGAAATGGCAACTGTATTATTATCGCCTGGTGTTCCTGTTACTTGTGTTGGAGCAATGGGTGTGTTGGGAAGGGCTGCTGTCGTAGCGTTTACGGTATTACTGTAATCAGATTCTCCTGATTCACCGATTGCCCTCACCTTATAGAAATATTCTGTAGAAGCAGCCAGTGCAGAATCTGTGAAAGATGTTTTGCTGGAATCAATAGTAGCTATGGTTACGTAAGGACCGTCTTCAGTTTCAGATCTGAAAATTTCAAAACCTGTTTCGTTGTTACTGTCATCACTCCATTGCAGCGAAATAGTATTATAAGAAGAAGATTCAACAGTCAGACCTGAAGGTGTTTCGGGTATGCTGCCTCCAGGCACGCCTGGTGGCAGGAAAGTCACCTGGTTGCTTGCCGGAGAAACATTTCCTGAACTGTCTATCGCTCTTACAACGAAACGATAAGGTATTAAACTGTCAAGTTGTGTTACCGTGAATAAAGTATCGGTAGTACTGTACAATTTATTTCCGTTTACATAAATATCGTAGTGGTCGACACCAATATTATCAGTAGACGCTGACCATGCTATATCAGCAGTATTAACTGTTGCTCCTGTTATCTGCAGATCAGATGGCGTTGTAGGCGCAACATTATCCAGCAATGTTTTTGCTGAAGTTTCATTACTGGCAACACTTGCTCCTGTTTCACTTACTGCACGGATAACATAATAGTATATAGTATTCTTATTGAGGTTGCTGTCGGTGAAGGTTGTTACATTGGCATTAGTAAGTTTAACGAAAGTGTATGGTCCGCCTGTAGCTGTTGCTCTGTACACTTCAAAACCAGTTTCTCCAGTCCCGTCAGTCCAGTTTAAACGAATAACAGATTCTCCCAACGCTGTAGAACTCAAATTAGTTGCAGCTCCAGGCTTGGGAGTACCATTTGCATCAATAACATGAAAGAGCGGTGAGAATTCAGTTCCGCAGCCGTACTCTTCTTCATATCTGGTCTTGTAAGTTCCTATACCTGCTTCATGTAACTGATTCGAATCAATTTTTGTATTGGTCGTTGCGTCGAACCATTCATAGTTAAGGAATCCGTCAGGCATAGTAAGCGGTACTGTAGTACTTCCATCGAGTGCAGGCAGCACTTTGCTCCGGTTACCCACAACCTGTATTGGGGCCGCCTGGGTAGTCCCTTTTGTTTTGATCACAGCAGGTTTATGCGACCAATCCGACCATTCAGCAGTAGCTGATCTTTTAAATCTCACTCTGTAAGTACCGTACTTACGGACAGTGATCTCGTTTCCGTCAGTACTATAATTAATAATAGACTCACCATTGACAATTGCACTTGATCCATTGGAGTAGGTAGCAATGGTTTCACCATCTTTTTGCCACTCATAGGCGTAAAATCCAAGTGTTATACCGAGTTTGGCATTTACATTGGATTCTATACAGAAAGCATCCCGCTGGAAAAATACTAGCGGATTAGCTTTATGCATATCATTCATTTCAGGTATGAAGTCAGGTTCCCGCCAGTGGTTGTACCACATGGAATGCCCTTTATTAGGATACATGGTGTACCGGATATTGGCACCCAGTTCTTTCATTTTTGTATAAGCAAGTTGTGCAGCTTCAGGCGAAGGATCGGGATCTTTTCCGCCAGTGGCGAACCAGATTGGAATATGTACAAAAGCCTGACGGTTTGAAGATACTCCCTGGGCTGCTGAAGGCATTATTTTGGTAATTCTACGTGGATGGGATTGTGCGAAACGCCATGCTCCATAACCACCACCCGATAAACCAGTCACCACCACCCTGTCTATATCTGCCCGCACATATTTTCCCATGGAGTCGAGCATGGCAACAATAGTGTTAAAGACATTACCGGGCGCAAGCAGCCAACCGGCAAAACAACCATCATATACCACAAATTGAGGATAGACCAGGAAGCCGTCGAACTGGTTATTATCTACCATATCCATGAAGAGCTTACCCCCCAGCCAGATGGGCCTTTCATTATTATATATACCTCCGTTAGTGGCGCAGCCAACTTCTCCACCACCATGTAAAAACAGGTTGATCGGGTACTTTTTACCCAAGCTATCAGGATTGTTAAAACTTTTTGGAAATTTTATCCTGAATGCCACCTTACTGCTGCCGGTATTGAGGAAGTATTGCTTAAAAGAAGAGGCATCGTAGGAGTCAGTTCCATAAGACACTCCGGGCGAAGGAACGCTTACCCACTTTTGCAGACCTATAACAGTAGTGTCTGGATACTGTGCTGATCCATAAGGTTTCGTTTTGTCATACCTTATGATAGGATCATTTGGATCAAACACATTCTGTGAGATCCCCCCAAAAGAAATGGCGATCGATATTACCCCCAACAGTAGAATTCTAGTCATACGGTTACATTAACTCCCTGGCACAGCACAAATTTTCATGCCACATCAACCAGTTGAAACTAAGGGCTTTAAATAGGAATGGAAAAGTGGATGTTGGATAAAAGCGTATTGAAAGATATAATAGGCCCCCTAAAATAATACGCAGAAATGTAGACTCATAGTTTTTGGTTATATTTTTTTTCACAAATATAGATTAAATTATTTGAAGGGTCGGACCCACTTCTTTTTCATATTTGCTTTGTCGTTTGAATATTTCTTTTATCTTTGGCTTTCTTTGTTGACGGATCCTCAATTAACCCGAATCCATATCTCCGTAATACCGGTTCCGATAATCCTCTTCTTTTATTATTTCAGTGTGTTTTGTAAGTTATTAATGACATGAAGAAAGTTGTCGTTTATCTCTTTTGTATTACTGCAATGAGTTATGTTTCCTGCAAGAAGGAAATGAGTGGGGTAATGCCGTATAAGGATGATGCCCAGGTAAGTTTTCAACTTGGAGATGAAAAGATAGAAATAACTTATCCCCTGGATAAGCCGAATCAATATGAACCCTATTCGTTTGGTGGTTTCTCCGGGCAATACTTTGGCATTCGATCTATTTTTGAACTGAACAGAAATGTTAATCTCCAGATCACCTTGGGCACGTTGTTGAGCAAGAATACTACTTTGTCGAAGGAAGAATTTGAACAATTAATAGCGCCAGGAGAACGAGTATATGGGTCTTTAGGTTCCTACACCTCATTCCCCGAAATAAAAAATGGAAAAGTTGAAATAGCGTTTACTGATAGTGAACTGGGCCGCTGGTGCAGTACACAGATAACAGAAAGACAGACAGATGACGGGGTAAGAATTATTGTTAAAGTAGAACAGGAAGAAAGCAGTTTCATCATTACAGATGTTGAGCAAACCTATATAGGCGATGACAAAAAAATCTATTATCGCATAAAGGGCAGCTTTGACTGCATGGTGCACAAGGTAAACGCCAAAGCTAAAAAGAGGATGAAGGGAGACTTTATTGGCCTCCTGCCTTGGTAAAATCACTAACCAGGTAACTGATAAGTTTTCCTGTTGTTTCCTGCCGCCTTCCATTGATAAGTTGAATAGCTCCTTCGCAAATATGCAGATAAGCCACGCGGGCATGAAGCGCTGTAAAATTGATATATTGCCGCGCCTGCAACACACCGATTCCGGCAGGTGTTTCTGCACTGGATAAAATATTTCTTACAGCATCGAGGTCAAGTTCTATTCCGGTATAATTATCTTCTGTAAACAATACTGCATGAGCTACTGCCTGCATGAAATTTCTTTTTTCATGCACAAAAATGTCTTCATAAGTTATGCAATCCAGGAAGGGATTATTGACGATATCCAGCCATATATTCTGTGGCAGATAATTTTCGTGTACCCCGATCACGCAATATTTCAATAGGAAACCATCTTCTTCCGCATACCTGAAACCATTGCCGCTGTGCCGTCCTTCAGCCGGACGAAAGTCGGTATGTGCATCGAGGTTGATACAGTTAATTTGTGCCAGTGGAATTTTTTCATTTTTATATAATCCTTTCGACACTCCTTTGATCAATGGATATGCATTATTGTGACCGCCGCCTATAGCTATAGGAATTTTTCCTGCCTGCGTGATGGTTTTTGAAAGATATTCTACTTCATTGTCTATAGTTACAGTAGCATGACGGTAAGCATCTATTTTTTCCTGCTGGTCGTAAGCATTCTGTTCAATCAGGTATTTCAGATCTCCAAAATCAAAATGACCAGCCAGTAATATTTCCTCTCCGCTAAGAAAATCGTTGCTCTGTATGTTCAAAAAAGATGATAGAAAGGATGTCCACAGCGTGTCCGCACCCCCTGTTCCATAATTACCTCTTATACCGATATCTTCGGGTATACCGAACAACACATACTTTGCAGGGGATGAAAGAATAGATTCGTGTAAATCGGTTAAATCGGTGATCACCTGTATGCACTCTCCGACTTTAGTCTCGAATTTTCTAATGCTGGTGAGCGACAACACATCTTGCCTGGAATAAACTTTAAAATGGTTCATCTGTCAGGATTTAAATTATTCGATTCGGTTCTTTAACGAATTGTCTGGGTATTAGCTACTGACTAAATGTACCTTTTATAATTGTATTTTCTACAGGGTTATCGGAAAAAGCATAAGGGATATAAGAAAGGGAGGGAATTGCTTTGGTAACAATAAGGTCGGCTTTTTTCCCTTTAGCGATGCTGCCGGTAATATGCTGTAACTCCATGGCACAGGCGCCGTTAAAAGTGGCTGCATTAATAGCTTCTTCCGGTAACATTTTCATACCGATACAGGACAACGATACTACAAAATGCATGTTGATACCCGGAGAAGAACCGGGATTGCAGTCGCTGGCTAGCGCAATGGCACAATCCGCGTCGATTAATTGGCGGGCAGGCTGATAGGGCATACGAAGAAAAAAAGCGGCTGTTGGCAGCAGGGTTCCTATTGTCGCCGAATTTTTTAATGAATCGATGGCGGCTTCATCCATTATTTCAAGATGATCGACACTTAAGGCATTTAACTCTACTCCCGCCTCTACTGCTCCTGAAGCGCTCAACTGGTTGGCATGGATCTTCGGCTTTAATCCGTATGCTTTTCCTGCATTACAAATGCGCATAGTCTGCTCGACGGAAAAAAAACCTTTTTCACAGAACACATCTATATAATCGGCCAGTTGTTCATCGGCAATAGCCGGCAACATGTTATTGATGATTTCATCAATATATCCTTCATGATTATCAGCATAAGCCGGAGGAAAAGCATGAGCGCCGAGAAAAGTACTTTTAATGTTAAGAGCGGATGTTTTTTTCAGCTTTTTGATTACTCTCAATATTTTTAACTCCTCCTGGGTACTTAATCCGTAGCCACTTTTTATTTCTATGCTTGTCGTGCCATAGCTGACGGCTTCTTTTATTCTTTCCTGTGCATCATTCAATAATTGTTCGGGAGTAGCTTCGGACAGTTGTTTAACTGAATAAAGAATACCTCCTCCTTTGGCTGCAATATCAGCATAACTGCTTCCTTTGATTTTTTCTACAAATTCATTTTCACGACTACCTGCATATACAAGGTGAGTATGACTGTCACACCATCCCGGCAGAATGATTTTTCCTGTTGCGTCAAATACTTTATCCGGACGGTTTTGCAAGTCGCTCATTGCTCCGAAATCGGCGATTTCATCATCTTCCATAATCAGGTAAGCGTTTTTTATAGAGGTTATCCGCGATAAGTCTTTTCCTCTCAACGCTTCATTGCCATGATGTATACCGGTGAGTTCTTTTATATTAAATAGCAGGTATGAAGACATGATCTATTGTATTCTGTCTTTAATATTTAAATGATGTTTCGCGGCTGTTTGCTGTGCCAGTTCATAACCTGCATCAGCGTGCCTGATTACACCGATGCCGGGATCGTTGGTGAGTACACGTTCCAGTCTTTTCGCCGCTTCGGGAGTTCCATCTGCTACAATGACCATTCCTGCATGAATGCTATATCCCATGCCTACGCCTCCACCATGATGGAGGCTTACCCAACTCGCACCACCGGCCGTGTTCATCAGTGCATTCAGTATAGGCCAATCGGCCACAGCATCACTACCATCGGCCATTGCTTCGGTTTCCCTGTTAGGCGAAGCAACAGAACCAGTGTCGAGGTGATCGCGGCCTATCACTATAGGAGCTTTCACTTTTTTGTTTTTCACCAGTTCATTGAATGCCAATCCAGCCTTAGCTCTTTGCCCCTGTCCCAGCCAGCAGATCCTTGCCGGTAAACCCTGGAAGGCAATTTTTTCCTTAGCCAGCTTCATCCATCGTTGCAACGAACGTTCTTCGGGAAACATTTCAAGGATGAGTTCATCTGTTTTACGAATATCTTCAGGATCGCCGCTTAATGCTGCCCAGCGAAAAGGTCCTTTTCCTTCGCAGAAAAGTGGACGTATATAGGCGGGAACAAAGCCGGGAAAATCAAAAGCATGTTCCAGTCCGCGTTCAAAGGCGCGTGCCCGCAGGTTATTGCCATAGTCAAATGTAATGGATCCTTTTTGCTGAAGCGCCAGCATGAGTTCTACATGCCTGTACATCGATTGTCCGGCCAGATCTATATATTTTTCAGGATCACTGCTTCTAAGCGATTTTGCTTCTTCCACACTTATCGTGTGAGGCCAGTATCCTATTAAAGGATCATGTGCAGAGGTTTGGTCGGTTAATGTATCGGGAATAATATTTCTTTCTATCAATCGCTCCAATAAGTGTACCGCATTGCATAATACGCCGATTGATAATGGCTGTTGATTTTTTTTGGCATCGATGGCTTTATCAATCGCTTCATCAATATCTTCTGCTATTACATCAAGATAGCCGGTAGTGATTCTTTTTTCTATCCGCCATTTTTCTACTTCTGCTACCAGACAAACACCTTCGTTCATAGTAATAGCTAATGGCTGAGCGCCTCCCATCCCACCTAATCCGGCGGTAACATTCAATGTTCCTTTCAGTGTGCCGTTAAAATGTTTATCAGCAATAGCTGCATAGGTTTCGAAAGTTCCCTGCACGATTCCCTGGGAGCCTATATATATCCATGACCCTGCGGTCATTTGTCCATACATCATCAATCCTTTCTTTTCCAATGTGTCAAAATGTTGCCATGTTGCCCAATTGGGAACGAGTTGGGAGTTGGCGATAAGTATGCGGGGAGCATCAGTATGTGTTTTGAATATGGCTACCGGTTTGCCACTCTGAATAAGTAATGATTCATCATTTTCAAGATCGCGAAGTGATTTGATGATCAGTTCAAGACTTTCATGATTCCTGGCTGCTTTTCCTCTGCCTCCATAGACGATAAGATCTTCCGGTTTTTCTGCTACTTCGGGATCAAGATTGTTAAGTAGCATTCGGAGAGCCGCTTCCTGTATCCAGCCTTTGCAGCTAATGGTATTTCCTGTTGGCGTTTTAATAATTGAATTCTTCAAATCCTTCATTGAGGTTTATTTTTTTTGTTGAGGTAAAGGATGCACACTGGCTGACAAATGAAAAGTCACTTATCATAGAGGTGGTTTGCTGTATATCTTCGCTGAATATCCTGTCTTCCTGTGCAAAAGAAACATGCTTGCGGACAAGATCGTGGGCAAATTCAAGTATTTCACTACTTTTTAAAGGGCGTCTGAATTCAATAGCCTG
>CAZSFY010000027.1:22931-49662 GCA_964606315.1 uncultured Chitinophagaceae bacterium
AATAGCCTGGCAGGCCGATAATAATTCAATACCCAAAATATATTCCAGGTTACTTAGTATATGATTTACTTTTCTTCCGCTGATGCTGCCCATGCTTACATGATCTTCCTGTCCGAGAGAAGTAGGTATACTATCGGCGCTGGCGGGAAAGCAGAGTGTTTTATTTTCGGTTACCAGTGCGGCCGTTGTGTACTGGGGGATCATAAAGCCACTGTTCAGACCTACATTTTTCATCAGCAGCATAGGAAGTCCCCATTTTCCTTCTAAAAGCAGATAACATCTCCGGTCGGCTATATTTCCTAACTCCGCAGCAGCAAGTGCGGCATAATCCAATGGAAGGGCAAGCGGTTGCCCGTGAAAATTTCCACCGCTGATAGTGTCTTCCGCAGAAAAAATAATAGGATTATCAGTAACGGCATTTAATTCTGTTTCAGTTAATTCCTTTAGATGCAGCCAGGCATTACGCGAAGCGCCATGTACCTGTGGCATGCATCTTAGTGAATAAGGATCCTGTACTCTCCCGCAATCCAGGTGACTTTGCATGATCGCCGATCCCTGCAGTAACAAACGCAAACGTTGTGCAACAAGCCTGCTACCTTTAAACGGCCTTAACGCGTGTAAACGTTCATCAAAGGGAGCTTTTGTACCCGTTAATGCTTCAAGTGTCATAGCGCCAATAATATCGGCT
Organism: uncultured Chitinophagaceae bacterium; assembly: GCA_964606315.1. Classification (GTDB taxonomy): domain Bacteria; phylum Bacteroidota; class Bacteroidia; order Chitinophagales; family Chitinophagaceae; genus Flavitalea. Next base: position 23,620 of record CAZSFY010000027.1, read on the forward strand.
GCTTCTAAACAGTTATGCAAACGTTGGACTGCTTTGACAGCGTATGATAATATAAACTGCGTTCCATTGATAAGGGCGAGCCCTTCTTTAGGGCCCAATAAGACCGGTTTGATCTGTTCCAACTGCATCATACGCGCAGTACTCATTCTTTCATTGTTATACAGTACTTCGCCTAATCCGATTAAAGGCAGAAACAAATGTGCAAGTGGTGCAAGATCACCCGATGCGCCTACTGATCCTTTCTCCGGAACCACAGGTAAAATGTTACGGTCGATATGCCATGCCATTCTTCGCAGCGTGCTAAGTTGCACACCGGAATATCCCTGCGCCAGCGCGTGCATTTTCGTGATCAGCATGAGCTTCACTATTTCCGGTGCAACGGGGTCTCCTACGCCTACACTGTGACTTTGCAATATTTTATACTGCAATATGCGTGTGTCTTCTTCTGATATGCCGGTATTAGCAAGAATACCGAAACCAGTATTAACACCATAAACGGTATGTTGCTGATGAATAATTTCCTGGACATGCTGATGGCTCCGGTTGATTTTTTCTGTTGCTGTAGCAGATATGTTACCACTAGTGGTTCCGTTGGCAATGGCAATAGCCATACGAGTAGTGAGACGGTCGTCACCGTAATTAAAATTTTGGGTCATTGGTAAGTATTCTTCCCCAAATGTATAGAAAGGAAGTATTATAACTTCATGTCGGCAATGATTCCCTTAATTCTGTTATCCAGTAACGCTGCTGTTTTCTCGTAATGATCAGCGTGATCCAGCGTAGTGTTTACGCTGAAATAGAATTTGATTTTTGGTTCGGTGCCCGAAGGTCGTGCAGATATTTTTGAGCCGTCGGCCAAAATAAATTGTAACACATTCGACTTTGGCAGTTTGATTTCCCAATGCTCATCGGTTTGCAGGTTTCTGCCATACCCGGTTTCATAGTCCAGTAGTTGTACTACCGGTGAACCGTTAATGGAGCGGGGAGGATTATTTCTATAAGACTCCATCATCTCTGCAATTTCTTTTTGTCCGTTCATTCCCTTTTTGGTGATGGAGATAAGATGCTCCTTATAAAAACCATACTGAACATATAAGTCAATCAGTTTGTCGAATAGCAAACGGTTTTTGTCTTTCTCGTATGCCGCCATTTCACTTAGTATGGCTACTGCTGCCACTGCATCTTTATCGCGCAGTTTGGATCCTATCATCAATCCATAACTTTCTTCTCCTCCGATAACATAGTTCTCAACAGATTCTTTTTCCCGTATTAATTCTGCTATCCACTTGAATCCTGTTAGGACGTTGTAACATTTAACGCCGTTAGCTTCAGCAATTTTATCGATCATATCGGTAGTAACGATTGTTTTTACTACCATATCATTTTTTCTCGCAATACCTTTAGCTTTACGTGCTTCTATCATATAATTAAAAGCGAGTACAGCCGTTTGATTGCCATTCATCAGCACCCAGTTGCCGGACTTATCTTTTATGCCGATACCCACCCTGTCAGCATCAGGATCTGTTCCTAATAAAATATCGGCATCAATAGCTTTTGCTTTACCCAGACCAATACTCATTGCTTCCTTTTCTTCGGGGTTGGGTGATACTACTGTAGGAAAATTTCCATCAGGTGTTGATTGTTCTTCAACAATGGTGACATTGTTAAACCCGTATTTTTCCAACACCTGCGGAACAAGGGTAATACCCGTTCCATGAATAGGCGTATATACAATTTTGAGATCTTTGTGTTTTTCAATGATATCAGGATATACTGAAAGGGTTTTAACCATTTTGATATATTCATCATCCACGTCTTTTCCGATCATGGTAATATTCTGTTCCCCGCCTTTCCACTTAACATCATCAACCGATAATACTTTTTCTACTTCCTTGATCACATTCTTATCGTGCGGGGGAACAAGTTGTCCTCCATCGCTCCAGTAGGCTTTGTAACCATTGTATTCTTTCGGATTATGTGAGGCGGTACATACCACCCCACCCTGGCATCCAAGATGCCTGATAGCAAAAGACAGTTCGGGAGTGGGACGCAATGACTCGAATAAAAACACTTTTATATTGTTTGCTGCCATGACATTGGCAACAATCTCAGCAAAAAGACGGCTGTTATTTCTGCTGTCATGAGCAATAGCTACTCTTACGACTCCACCCGGATAAGTCTGCTTTAAATAATTAGCATATCCCTGCGTAGCCATTCCTACAGTGTACTTATTCATCCGGTTGGTACCTACGCCCATGATCCCGCGGAGACCACCAGTTCCAAATTCAAGGTTTCTATAAAAGGCATCGGCAAGTTCATTTCCGTTTTCTTTCAGCAATTTTTCCACCTCTGCTTTCGTTTCTTCATCAAAATTGCCTTCAAGCCAGCTACCGGCTCTTTTTATGATCTGTTCGTCCATCAGCGATCGTTTAATGGAGCAATATTAAATCATTTACCTTTATTCGAAGTGCGAAAAAAACTTGCCATACTACTTTGTTTCACTACTTTATTCACGGCAATATCCCTTGCTCAATCCGCTCCCGATTCACTATCAGTTAATAAAAAAAGACTATATCTGGTATCAGGGGCTAATGCAGCATTCTGGACAGGGTCATATATCGCCCTGAACAAGGCCTGGTACGAGGATTATGAAAGAACTTCTTTTCATTTTTTTGATGATCTGCCGGAATGGAACCAGGCGGATAAAGCCGGTCATGTATGGACTACCTACCAGCTTGGTCGTGCTGCTGCGGAATGCTGGAAGTGGGCAGGGATAAAAAAAAATACAGCCGCTTTATTAGGAGCGGGAAGCGCTATTTTATACCAGGGTATTATAGAACTACAGGATGCTTATTCGGCCGATTGGGGATTCAGTTGGTCTGATATGGGCGCCAATATACTAGGGGCGGGATTGTTTGCTGCCCAGGAAATTGGCTGGAATGAACAACGTATCCAGGTAAAGTTTAGTTACCGTCCGGTTACTTACCCCGTTGAACTGACAGGAAGAAGCCAACAGTTATTCGGTAAATCTTATATGGAGCGTGTGTTGAAAGATTATAATGGACAAACATACTGGTTGAGCGCAAACCTGTCATCCTTCTTTAAAGAAAGTAATTTACCATCCTGGCTGAACATTTCTGTAGGATACGGCGCCGGGGGATTATTAGGCGGACGCACCAATATATGGACAGATAACGAAGGTATTAGTCACGACTATTCACATATCAGCAGAGTAAGAAAAATATATTTATCGCCGGATGTAGACCTTACACGTATTCCGGTTAAAAGTAAAGTATTAAAAACGGCTTTTTTTCTGCTTAGCGCCATTAAAGTACCTGCTCCCGCGTTGGAATGGAGTAATGGAAAAATGATTGTACAGGGAATTAAATTCTGATGTTTTACTCAAGATAGGCTCCGCTTACTTTTTCTCCTTCAACCGTTACATAAATATGCTCCTGTAATGTGGTGGCTACTGAAAGACCAACGTAATCGAGGTGGACAGGAAAAGCTTTATGGGTTCTTTCCACCAGCGCCAGTGTTTGTATTTTTTTTGGATGAAAATTAATGAACGGTTTCAAAGCGTATAGCATGGTTTTGCCACTGCTGGCCACATCATCAACGATAATAATCACCTTACCATCAAAGTTAGTATTAGCGCTGAGTTTGATCTCCTTTGGATATTTTTTGTCTATTTCCAGGTCTAATACTTCAACATTCATATCGGCTGCTTCTGCAAGCATCTGTTGTACGTTTCTGGCAATAACACTACCATTATCCTTAATTCCTACCAGTATAATACTCTTTTCATCGAGATTATTCTCTATAATTTCATAAGCCATTCTCAACAACTTCATATTGGCCGTTTCTATATCGAGTATGTATTTTCTTGCCATGACCGAAATTTGAACAAATTTAGCCGCTATGCTTAAATAATCCAATTAACTTATCTTAGCGTTAACTAACTCCGTATTGCATGCAATACCTGCCACAAATTTTGTTTCTGCTGATATTTATCGTTGCTATATGGCTATTCACCGTAAAAGCAAGAGAGATACTGGCTAATATCCGATTGGGGAAGAAAGAAGGTTATGGTGATAGAAAAGCGGAAAGGTGGAAAAATCTTCTATTGATTGCATTTGGTCAGAAGAAAATGTTTCGTAATCCACTTGTGGCAGTAATGCATTTTATTATTTATGCCGGCTTTCTCATTATTAATATTGAAGTGCTGGAAATAATATTGGACGGATTGTTGGGCACTCACCGGTTATTTGTTCCTTACCTGGGTAGCTTCTATCACTTTGTTATTAACTTTTTCGAGGTGCTGGCGATAAGCATTATTCTGGTCTGCGCCATTTTTCTTATCAGGAGAAATATTATAAAACTCAGGCGCTTTATCAGTCATGATCTTGATGGCTGGCCCAGGAGTGATGCTAATTATATTCTGCTGGCTGAAATTATATTAATGAGTTTGCTGCTGACGATGAATACAACAGATACGCTATTGCAGCAGCGCGGACATGAAGCATATACAGGACATATTACCGGTAACTTTCTCATATCAGGTCTGCTTTCGCCATTGTTTAACGGCTTACCTGATGAAACGCTGGTAACTATAGAACGTTCTGCATGGTGGTTACATATTGTCGGGATATTTATTTTTCTGAATTACTTACCCTACTCCAAGCATTTGCATATTATACTGGCATTTCCCAATGCTTATTTTGCCAGGCTTGAACCTAAGGGTCAGATGAAGAATATGCCTTCTGTCCAGAACGAGGTATTATACGCTATGCAACCTGAACTGGCGCCTGCGGATGCCGAGCCTCCGGGTAAGTTTGGGGCAAGAGATGTTTTTGATCTAAGCTGGCGGAATTTGCTGGATGCTTACACTTGTACAGAGTGTGGCAGATGCAGCAGCGCCTGTCCGGCTACACAGACTGGTAAAAAACTTTCGCCGCGTAAGATTATGATGGATACGCGCGACAGGATGGAAGATGTCAGAAAAAATATTAAAAAGAATGGTTCATTTACTGATGATAATAAATCGTTGCTGCACAATTATATCAGTGTAGAAGAGTTAAGAGCCTGTACTACCTGTAATGCCTGTGTGCAGGAATGTCCCGTAGCGATTAGTCCGCTTGAAATTATACTCGAACTCCGCCGGTCGCTGATTATGGAGGAAAGTAACGCCCCACAGGAATGGAATGTTATGAACGCCAATATTGAAAATAATTTTGCTCCGTGGAAATTCAACCCCGATGACCGGGATCACTGGATTTCTTCTTAAGGATCCTCCATAGCATGATCAATGCCGTAACCAGGAATATTAGTCCGATAATGAAATGAATTGTTTGCTCGCTGGTATTAAGATTATCCACTATTATTTTACCGCCCAAAATAAAAACAAGATTACCCAGCAAAGTGCCTGTCCCTATTCCCAGTATATAACTGTTATAATGACTACTACGCTGTTGTAGAATATTCTTTGAAAACAATACAGTGCTCCATCCAAACCAGAAAGGAATTTGCATGGGGTTAATAGCGCTCATCATGATGCCCAGCCAAAACCGGTGAATACCGGAAGACAGTAATATATTTTTATCAATCGTTGAAGAAGACGACGCGGCAATGAAACTGAAAACTGCCAGGGCGATGACGACTATTAAAGCTATCCATTCCAGTTTTCTGAATAATTTCTGTTGTTTCATTACCCAGTTCATGGCCACCAGTGAAATACGGACATAAGTAATTTCTACCAGCAGCGCTCCCATTGCAAAATAAACAGCCGGCGTTATCCCATCGGATACGGCAATTTGCATGGCGGATATATTAAGCGTTCCCAGCGGCAAAGTGCCTAGAAAGCTAATAAACAATCCTGTAAAAAATATCCGAACCATATTTCAGTTGATAGTTGACAATGGAGAGTGGACAGTGTAGTGAACAGTGGTAGAGCTCCTTCTCACTGTCCGCTGTCAATTATCCACTCTCCACTGCTTTACACCGGCATTTCCGCCAGTTTTTGTGAATGAAGCTTATCTTCTTTAAACATTTTTAGTCCCTCTTTAAAGCTAAGGTACTTATACCCTATTTTGTGATTTGCCCGGCTGATCTTATTCAGGATGATCCAGTGCCTAATGATCTCTTTCCAGGCAAAGAATAAATTATGAGACGGGTCGTACATATGCGTGGGCTCAGCTCCTGCTCCATTTACCTCGATAATACAAAAATTTTTTCCCTGCTTTAGTTCTTCCCAGTTGTTATACCTGATATCTAATCTGCCATAATAAAACTGGTCGATCTGCCGGCATATTTTGTCAACGGTATCGGTTAGCTGCTGATCGATGAGTGAAGAATGATCCAGAAACTTTGCTCCTCTTGCATGGTTGCCGATAGGCACTAGAAGTTTTTTTTCATGGGTTCTTAGAATTGTATCCAGGTATTCCCCATACATTTTCTCAAGATCATCCATGTACATTATTGCTCTCTTGTTTTTCTTAAGAATGGCTTTTATCGTGTGCACACCATCACCTGTTACGGATAAAAATTCCTTACCGACTATTCCTGAAATTTTTCCTTTTGTTTCACCGGGCATGCGATAATAAAATATTCCGACCTCATTAGGATAAGAAATAAATTCCTGTATGTGAAAATCAACTTTGGTTGTATTGAAATACCCAATCACTTCTTCCTCCAATTCCAATACTTTCACTCCTCTTCCCCTTCCGCCAATGTCGGGTTTGCCTATCAATGGAAAATAAAGTCCTTTATCGTTTAATAATTGCAATGCCTGTTGTGGATCATCACCTGACTTGAAATGCAGTGTACGGGGAGAAAGATTATCTGGTATTAGTGAGTAGATATCTTTCTTGGATTCATTAAGAAAACCTCCATTTTTTATAGTGGGATTGGCTGTTGAAAAAAAGAAAAACGATTTTGCTCTTAAGCACAATAAGAACCAAACCGGGAATATCCACGAATACACCATAGCAAAACTCCAATATTCCCAATTGAACAGTCTGATCCTCCAGGTTTTCATTCCTAAAATATATTGTTTACGCAGGATATTGTTTTTTCATATTGATAATGATTCTGGAGGTCTGCATATTTCATGGAAAGCGTTGAATCGTCTGCTGCAATAGATGTTATGCTTACGGTATATACTCTGTCTTCCCTGTTCATCATAAGATTATTCCGGATATCTTCATCACCCGTAAATTGATGGAAATGCAGAATGTCATCTTGATCAGGAGCAGGATGCTGAGATAGCCAATTATCGAACCAAATTTTTCGTTTGTCAGCTATTGCTGCATCATATAATGTTGCTGATGACCATATATGGGGAAGTGTTTTATTAAGAGGCGTATAATGTTTTTGCTGACCGTCCCACCGGCACTCAAACAGTTCACTATTATCGGTAATGATAAGCGTAAAGGGTTCAATATTCGTAAGATTAATAGCGATGAAGTTATTATAGGGAGATATATGATCGATCAGATCGAGTAGTACCAATCCCCTGCTTTTCTTATACGGGGGAGATGGCGTATGGGCGACAAATGCACCATTGAGCAGTACAATCGTATTGCCATTTTCATGAGCTGCGATCCAGGTTCCGCCTGCATCCCTGTCTTTAGGAAATAATATTTTTCCTGTTGAAAAATTATATTGCTCCGGCGGATAAGCCGGAGACCGCCAATTCTTTTCATCCCTGTTGGAAGTAATATAATAACTGTTACCAGCAGGAATATAAGTTACTGTGCACATGTTTTGCGGTGCTTAACGGTAGAGGTTGCTACGCCAAAATCTTCCGGCAGTGTAATATCCGACACTTCCTTAATGCCTACTCTGATCAGCGCCATGTGATGGATAGTATGTTCAAGATTATAGGCTACTTCCCTGTAGTAATTGGTAGCTATGGTAATTACCTGGTCCGATTCTTTATCATAGGAGGTTTGAAGAGATAATTCCTTATCGGAGTGGTCGAGATGCTGATAAATATCGTTTAACAGTTGTTGTGCGAGAACAGGATCAGCTTCTATTTGTTTGTCTCTTTTTCTGTTCCCGTAGTTCACCGTGTTTGTATTGTAGCCGTTCTGCAATTCCTGAAATAATTCAATAGCATGCCTTACATGCTGGCCGATAGTGTTTTTCGAAAGGCTTTCGCATGGATAAGTATATTGCTCTGGTGTCAGTTGCTGGATGGCTGCTGCAAGCTGCGTAAATGCATTGTTAACAGCGTGGTATAATTGCATTGACCTGTTTTAGTCTTGCAAAATAATATATTTTTGTTGTGCACTAAAACAAAAAACAATGACTGTACCTGTAATGTCGGAACTCTCCGCCAGGGGAGAATCACCCGAAATATTATTCTGGGTGGGTTGTGCAGGCAGTTTTGATCAACGTGCGCAAAAGATAACACGTGCTTTTGCCAGTATTCTCAATCATATTGGTATATCCTATGCGGTTTTAGGTAAGGAAGAGCTTTGCACGGGCGATCCCGCCCGAAGGGCGGGCAATGAGTTTATGTTCCAGATGATGGCTTACCAGAATATCCAGATACTTAATAACTACCAGGTAAAAAAAATTGTTACTACCTGTCCCCATTGCTTCAATACTTTCAAAAATGAATATCCCGTATTAGGCGGCAGCTACGAAGTGCTCCATCATGCCACCTTTCTGCAACAATTAATCGACCAGGGAAAGATAGTGCTGAAGGAAGAAGGTCCTTTTAAGGGAAAGAAGATCACCTATCACGATAGTTGTTACCTGGGTAGGGCAAATGATATTTATGAAGCACCCAGAAAGGTGCTGGAAGCTTTCGATGCTGAACTGGTAGAAATGAAGCGTTGCAAAAGTAAGGGACTGTGTTGCGGAGCCGGTGGGGCGCAGATGTTCAAGGAAGAAGAAAAGGGCAATAAGAGAATTAATATAGAACGTACAGAGGAAGCGCTTGAGACCGGCGCTGCTATTGTAGCTGCTGCCTGCCCGTTTTGTAATACCATGCTTACTGATGGAGTAAAAACAAAAGAAAAGGAAGACGATGTGAAAGTGATGGATATCGCTGAGTTAATTGCCGCATCACTGCAATAGAGCTACCTTTGTGATATGAATACAGATTTCAGAGAGCATTTGCCGGCTGATTTTGATGATAGTTCCAGGGTATGGGTGTACCAGTGCAATCGTATGTTTACCTTAAATGAAGCTTTCCAGATAGAAGATATATTAAAGAATTTTATCAGTAACTGGAATTCACACGGAACACCGGTGAAAGGATATGCCAACTTATTTTTCGGTCGGTTTATAGTATTGATAGCTGATGAAACGGCTTATGGAGTAAGCGGATGCAGCACCGACAGTTCAGTAAGGGTGATCAAAGACATTGAGAAAATGTTTGAAGTGAATATGTTCGACCGCCTTTTACTGGCCTTCCTGATAAATGAAAAAGTCCAGATGGTCCCCGCAACTCAGTTGCCCTATGCTATTCAGCATAATCTTATTCAGCCTGACTCGCTGTATTTTAACAATACAGTGTTGACTCTCGGGGGGTTGAAAGACAACTGGATTATTCCGGTTAAAGAAAGTTGGCTGGCGAAGAGATACCTGTTAGAAGCGCAGTAATTAAATAGCTGCAATCAAATGGCTACGACCGAATCTTCCAGGGAAGCCTGCTTAACAGCTTTACGACCTGTTCCAACAGCTTCGGAAATCTTAATGAATCTTGTGGCTGTCCAAACATGATCTAAAGCTACTTCCTGTTCAATTTCAAAACCTTTGTTGCGTAAACAATCCCAACTGCAGGCTTTGCTGAGGTCGGTGGCTATTTTAGATGTGCTTTTGGGAGACGCTACCCAAAAAATGCCTTGCTGGTGGAGCGCTGGAAGTACATCACAGAGAATACCGCTAAGCTGGGAAATGTTAACAGCAAAGACCAACGCAAAATCAATTTTTCTTGATTTTAAAAGTGGCGTAACATTTTTAGCAAAAGCTATCTTAGCAAATTGTTTTTCTATTGAAGAAGGAAGACCCTGAATTAGAATGTTTTTTTGATCTGTGTACCGAAGCTTTTCCAAAAGATTTTGCAGCATGCACAAGTAATTTTAATTGCAGTTGTAATTTCTTAATAGGACTGCAAAATTAAAAAATTTGTGCGTCAATTGAAATTTTATTTGCTATTCATAGGCTTATAATACTTCAAAGCCTCTGGCATTATCTCTTTCAATTTGCTGATCCTTGTATCTTCTGCGGGGTGTGTGCTGAGAAATTCAGGCGGACGATTACCTTCGCTCAGTGCTTTCATACGCTCCCATAATCCAATGGCTTCCTGTGGGTTATATCCTGCCATAGCAGTGAAGATCAGGCCGTATCGATCCGATTCCAGTTCCTGTTTTCTGGAATTGGGAAGTAGTACTCCCAGTTGTGCACCCGGACCATAAACATTATTAAAAATATTAGAGATCTGCGCATTTCCCGATGTGAGAACACCGCCTACTACGCCAATGCCCTGTGCAACCAGTTGCTGGCTCATTCTTTCATTCCCATGATGTGCAAGAGCATGTGTAATTTCATGTCCCATTACCACAGCAAGGGCAGCTTCATTTTGTGTAACGGGAAGAATACCTGTGTACACTACTATTTTTCCGCCGGGCATGCACCATGCGTTCACTTCCTTTGAATCGACAAGATTGTATTCCCATTGGTAGCCTTCCAGTTCTTTTGTCAGGCCTTGTTCGGAATAATAACTATTAATAGCCTTCACGAGCCTTTCTCCCACTCTTCTTACCATTTCAGCATCTTTATTCAATGTGGTGCTTAATACTTTGTTTTGACTAAGAAATTGCTGGTATTCTGATGTAGCCATGGTTCTCAGTTCACTTTCCGGTAAGAGGGCTAACTGTTTGCGTCCGGTTATGGAATTTCTGCTGCAAGCAGCTACTGCCGTTGCCAATACAACAATGAGAAAGGTGCTTTTCATCCTTATGAAATTTGATTTTTTAGTGGTTGTTATGAATCCGAATAACATAAAATTAATCATTACCGGGAAAATAATTCTACCCGGATTCATGCTTTTCTATCAATAAAAAGACAATAGTTGTACCACTATATGTTAACCCTTTTATATATGTTAATCCTTTGTGGAGCGCCGACGTTCACGTTTACGATCGCGGTGCTTAAGGATGGGAACCTTGCTTTCATTGCCGCGTAACAAACGACTGATGTTTTTCTGATGGGTAAGAAGTACAGTGAGCGTGACAGCTATGGCAAATGCTCTATATAGGGGTTCCTCTTCATTAAAGATGAAAAGTATAAATACTGCAAAAGCAATACTGGCCAGGATCGAACTAAGGGAAACAAACCTGGTGAGATACAGCACGAGCATAAAAACGCCAACGCAACAGGCGGCCACCAGGGGTTGGATAGCCAGGATCATCCCAAATAATGTGGCAACACCTTTACCGCCTCGAAAATTAGCCCAGATGGGGAAAATATGCCCCAGTACTGCGGCTAAACCCAGACCCACCATAAAATTGGTACGGTCCCATTGGCTGGTAAGATAATAGGGTAAGAAAACATACAGACTTGTAGCGGCAGCTCCTTTAAGGATGTCAACAGCCATTACAAAAGAACCCCACTTGGTACCAAGCACCCTAAAGGTATTAGTGGCTCCCGAATTACCGCTGCCATAATCCCGGATATCAATACCAAAATAAGCCTTACTTAGCCAAATGGCTGTAGGAATTGAGCCGATCAAGTATGCTATAACAATGAGTAAGAGTTCTTTCACTGCAATAGGAAATTGTGATGAACAAAAATAGGGAAATGAGGTCTTAATATCTAGTGATTAAGACCTTTTAATCTTATTTCTTTCCTTATTGGGCGGTATTATCGTTTTCAGCTTTTTTGGATTCTGGTTTAGGCATTAAAGCTTTACGGCTCAACTTAAACTTGCCGGTTTTTTGATCCAGGCCAATAAGCTTAACTTTCACAGTGTCCCCTTCCTTGAGTACGCCCTCCATGCTTTCCAGTCTTTTCCACGAAATTTCACTAATATGAAGTAGTCCCTGTTTGCCCGGCATGAACTCCACAAAAGCTCCGTAAGGCATTACCGATTTTACTATTGATTCGTACACTTCTCCTACTTCGGGAATTGCCACAATTGCCCTGATACGTCCAACAGCTTTATCGAGTCCCTCTTTTTCAGGAGAGAAGATACTCACCTCACCCTGGCTGCCTACTTCTTCTATATTGATAGTGGCGCCTGTTTCTCTCTGGATCTCCTGGATGATCTTTCCACCCGGACCGATAACAGCACCGATAAAGTCTTTGTCGATAAAGAGTTTCACCATTCTTGGTGCATGAGGCTTAAGATCTTCCCTGGTTTTTTCAATGCAGGCATACATCGCATCGAGGATATGCAGTCTTCCTTTTTTAGCCTGCTCCAGCGCTTCGCGCATGGTTTGCATGCTAAGTCCGTCAATCTTGATATCCATTTGAACGCCACAAATACCTTCGCGGGTACCGGTAACTTTAAAGTCCATATCTCCAAGGTGATCTTCATCTCCCAATATATCAGTCAGAATAGCATATTTTCCATCACTTGCCCTGGTGATTAATCCCATGGCTACGCCACCTACGTGTTTGGGAATCGGCACACCCGCATCCATGAGGGCTAAAGAACCTGCACATACGGTAGCCATAGAGGAAGAACCGTTGGACTCGAGGATATCGCTCACAACTCGTACAGTGTACGGATATTCATTGCCGGGCATCATTTGCTTCAATGAACGCATGGCCAGGTTCCCATGTCCCACTTCTCTCCTGCTCTGGCCCCTCATCATCTTTACCTCACCTGTGCTGAAGGGAGGAAAATTATAGTGAAGGAAGAATTTCAGGTCTTCGGATTTAGCAGCACTTTCACTAAGTATTACATCTAAAGGAGTACCGAAAGTAACTGTTGTAAGTGATTGAGTCTCACCTCTTGTGAATAATGCGGATCCATGAGGAGTTGGTAATGGGTCTACTTCCATGGAGAGAGGTCTTACTTCTTCAAGACCGCGGCCATCGAGACGGATGCGGTCATCAATGATCATATTCCTTACCACTTCCCATTTCAGATCCTCATAATATTTTTTAGCCAGCTTCTCATCTTTTTCTTCAGATTCTTCTCCTAATAAGCTGGTTATCATTTCTTTTTTCAGTGCATCGTATGCATCGCTACGTTCATGCTTTGAACTGCCCGCCCTTGAGATCTGGTAAACTCTATCCTTGGCAAATGCTATAACTTTCTGTTGTAATTCTTCATTATTCTCCGGCTTAGGATAATCTCTTTTGCCGCTAGCACCTTTCTTGTTCCTTAACTCTTCCTGGGCTTTGATCTGTACGCGGATAGCTTCATGTGCCAGTTCCAGCGCCTGAACAAGATCTTCTTCACTGCATTCCTTCGCCTCTCCTTCCACCATCATCAGGTTTTTTTCTGTGGCGGCGATAATGAATTCGAGATCGGATTTCTCCAGTTGAGTTCTTGAAGGATTCACCACGAATTTGCCATCAACGCGAGCTATGCGCACTTCACTGATCACTTCCTTGATAGGAATATCGGAAACTGCGAGTGCTGCAGAAGCAGCCAGACAGGCCAATGCGTCAGGAAGAACTTCACTATCACTGGAAACAAGTGAGAGCAGTATCTGAACATCGCAGAAATAATCTTCGGGAAATAAGGGTCTCAATGCCCTGTCGATTAACCGGCTGGTTAATATTTCATAGTCGTTAAGGCGGGCTTCCCTTTTGAAAAAAGAACCGGGAATGCGTCCCGCTGAAGCAAATTTTTCCTGGTAATCTACTGATAGGGGAAAGAAATCCTGACCTTCTCTGGGTTCCTTATTGGCAACCGCTGTGGCAAGTATCACACAATTTCCCTGTCTAACGGTAACAGCGCCATCAGCCTGACGGGCAAGTTTACCGGTTTCAATAGTGACCATTCTACCTTCACCTATATCGAATGTTACACTAATTGGTTGAGAAAGCATACGTATAATCTGTTTAAATTTTTAATTCATCTTGAGAGTACAACAAAAACGACTATTCCCAACTGTAACTAGTTGGGAATAGTTTATAACTTGAGCATAAAGGAAATTACTTTCTTAAGCCTAGTTTTTCAATCAGCGCACGATAACCCTGAAGGTTATGTTTGCTCAGGTAAGTGAGCAACCTTTTGCGCTGTCCAACCAGCTTCATTAAACCACGGTGAGTTGAAAAGTCGTGCTTGTTTTTCTGAAGATGTTCAGAAATCCGATTGATGCGCTCTGTCAGCAGCGCAATCTGGCCTTCAACGGAACCGGTATTTGTTGCCTTTCCTCCGAAATCTGCGAAGATTGTTGAAACTCTCTCTTTTGTTAAATAAGACATCTAAATTTTTTTTAATCATTGCCGGGGATACAGTTCCCCGAACGGTCGGCAAAACTACGTAAATATTTGAATCTTAAGTTGACTAAACCTGTTTTTTTTCGATTCTTTACCGTTAATATTGCCTGATGTCATTTCGTTTTACCATAACAGGCTGTGGAAATATTGCGGAGCGCCATGCAGTGTGCCTTCAAAAATACGGCAAACTGGTTGCAGTGTGCGACACCGACCGTTCCCGTGCTGAAGCGCTGGGAACAGCATGGGGGGCGGAAATATATGAGGACCACGAGCTCATGTTATTACAGGTAGCTCCTGACATATCAGTGATTTGTACGCCTAACGGGCTCCATGCGCAGCATGCTGCCAGTTCGTTGAAAAGCGGTGCACATGTATTATGTGAAAAGCCGATGGTGATCCGTGCCCGGGACGGAAGAGACCTGATGAAAATAGCCGGACAAACGGGTAAAAAGCTTTTTGTGGTAAAACAAAACCGATATAATCCGCCTGTTGCACTGGTAAAGGAGTTGCTGCGGGAAGGTAAACTCGGCAGGATACTCAGTTTCCAGGTAAACTGCTTATGGAACCGTCCCAATAGTTATTATAGTAATAACTGGAGAGGTACGCTCGGTCTGGATGGTGGAACACTTTTCACCCAGTTCAGCCATTTTATTGATATTTTATATTGGTTCTTGGGAGATATCCGCGAGGTTTCGGGTTGGAGAGCCAACTTTCAACATGGCAAAAGCATCGAGTTTGAAGATGCTGGTGTAGCTCAACTGCTAATGGAATCGGGCGCGTTGGGTACTTTACATTATACGATAAACAGCTTTGCTGCTAATGCGGAAGGTTCTTTTACACTAAATGGAGAAAATGGTACGGTAAAGATCGGGGGACAGTATCTGAATACCATTGAGTATTTTGCTGTTGAAAATACATCCTTACCGGTATTGTCGCAGGGGAACCAGGCGCATCATTACGGTTATTATACCGGAAGCATGAGCAACCACGACAAAGTGTATGAAGAATTGCAGCGGGCATTGCTGGATACTTCCTATCCATTCCTGGAAGCAGCAGAAGCTAATAAGTCGGTAGAAATGATCGAAAGGATATATGCTGCTTCCCCCCTGCTAGTAACAAATTGAATAGATTTAAAACAATATTACTTTCTTGAAAAAACTGGTATTTACTGTTACCAACGATCTTTCTTACGACCAGCGGATGATCCGCATTTGCACTTCACTAGCCGGCAACGGATATGATGTGCTGCTTGTAGGCCGGCAATTTACCCATTCAATTGCTCTTTCTTCACAACCTTTCCGGCAAAAAAGGATCCGTTGTTTTTTTAGTAAAGGTTTTGGCGGATATGCAGAATATAATATCCGCCTGTTTTTTTTTCTATTAATCGTGAAGCATGATCTTGTTTGTGCCATTGACCTGGATACCGTTATTCCCTGCTGGCTAAGTGCTTTTATCAAGCGTACAAAAAAAGTATATGATGCGCATGAATTGTTTTGTGAAATGAAGGAAATTGTCACCCGGCCACTTATATACAGATGTTGGAAAACGATAGAGAAAATCTTTTTGCCTTCTTTTCGTTTGGGTTATACCGTTAATGGACCTATTGCCCGTCAATACCAGGAAATGTACGGCATTCGATATGAGGTAATCAGAAATCTTCCGGTACTTCAACCTCTTACTGCCCAGCCATCTGCAAACAAGTACTTGCTTTACCAGGGCGCTGTCAACGAAGGGAGAAGCTTTGAAACGCTGATTCCGGCAATGAAGAATATATCTTTACCATTAGTGATCTGCGGAGATGGCAACTTTATGGAACAGGCAAAAATGCTGGTTAAACAGCATCAACTGGAAGACCGGATTATCTTTAAGGGCAAGCTTGTTCCTTCAGCGCTTAGAATGGTGACGGAGCAAGCATGGCTGGGACTTACATTATTCGATGGTAAGGGATTGAGTAATTATTATTCACTGGCTAACCGTTTTTTCGACTATATGCATGCGGGAGTACCGCAAATATGCATCGATTTCCCGGTTTATCGTGAATTGAATGATGCGTATCAGTTTGCCTACATGATTCCTGATACGGATGCAAACACTATTGCGAATGCTGTAAGAGAATTGCTAAATGATCCTTCGGTATATACTTCTTTTCGAAAGGCTTGCCTGGCAGCGCGGGAAACCCTCAACTGGCAGGAAGAAGAAAAGAAACTAATTGGTTTTTATCATAAAGTATTTGCACAGGCTTGAGTAAACATCTCCATATTATTTGTTTTACCATTCCCTTCCCGGTCGCTCACGGGGGAATAGCCGATCTCTTTTATAAGATAGTGGCGTTAAAGAATGAAGGGGTACATATCCATTTGCACTGTTTTAGTGAAGAAGGCAGAGAGGCGCATGAACTAAACGAATACTGTGTTGCCGTACACTATTATCCCAGGAAAAAAGGCATTTGCTCCTTATCATTTCGTACACCTTATATTGTATCATCGCGTAATAGTAAAGCACTTGTTCAGCGGTTGCTGGAAGATGATTATCCCATTTTGGTGGAAGGCATACACAGCAGTGGATTTTTAAAATATAAAAGATTTCGTCACCGGAAATTGCTGCTTCGTTTGCATAATGTGGAGTTTCTCTATTACAGGCAGTTGTTCCGTAACACTAATGCCATTATACCTGCCATATATTATTTGATGGAAAGCATTCTTCTGAAAAAATATGAAAGGAAAATAGTTGACCGGTTTCATCATATATTAACTGTATCAGAAAAAGACAATCGTATTTACCAGGAGTTTTTTGGTGCTAAACAGGCAGGTTGGTTGCCGGTGTTCACGGGACACGAAGAAGTGAATGTTCCGCCAGGTGTGGGAAATTATTGTTTATACCACGGAAACCTCTCTGTGGCTGAAAATAATCGTGCTGCGTTTTGGCTGATAGAAGAGGTCTTTAATGATTTGGAGATCCCTCTTGTTATTGCCGGACGGAATCCTGGACATGAACTGCTTAAAAAATCCCGGTCAAATCCTAATGTTACAGTGATAGCCAATCCTGGGAAAGAACAATTGGATGAGCTTATTCGTCAGGCGCAGTGTCATGTTTTGCCTTCTTTCAATACCACTGGTGTCAAATTAAAACTTATCAACAGCTTGTTTGTCGGAAGGCATTGCCTGGTGAATCCTGCCTGTGTGGAAGAATCTGTATTAGCATCGTTATGTGTTATAGTACAGGATGCCCGGCATTTCAAAAAACTTATTCAGCAGTATATTGTTCTGCCCGTTGATCAAAAAAACATTGAGCAAAGACAAAAAGTTTTGACGGCCGTTTTTGATAACCGTACTCATGCAAAAATGATCATTCGCTTGTTATCGTAGCATTGTCGTACACATGCCCCCTTTCTGTTTTCACTACGCGGGCAGGAAATTTATTGATAACCGGATAATCGTGTGTGGCCATTACTATAGCAGTGCCGTAATCGCGTGAAATATGAAACAGCAGGTTCATGATCTCATCAGACGTTTCGGGATCGAGATTACCGGTAGGCTCATCAGCCAGAATAAGTTTGGGAGAGTTGAGCAGTGCCCGGGCAATATCTATTCTTTGTTGTTCTCCGCCACTCAGTTCAAAGGGAAATTTAAAACCTTTGGACTTCAGCCCTACCTTATCCAGCACATCAATGATCTTTTCATCCATCAGTTTTTCATCCTTCCACCCTGTAGCTTTTAATACGAACTTCAGGTTATCATTCACATTCCTGTCGGTGAGCAATTGAAAGTCCTGGAATACCACCCCAAGATTTCTTCTCAGGAAAGGAACCTTTTTCCAGTCCATTTTTCTTAGGTCAAATCCCACTACTGTACATTCACCTTCTTTCAAGGGAAGATCTCCATAGAGAGTTTTCAGCAAGCTGGATTTACCCGTTCCTGTTTTACCTACCAGGTAAATAAACTCTCCCTTGTTGACGGAGAGATTGACATTCTGAAGTATAAGGTTTTTTCCCTGGTAAATATTTGCTCCCTGTATGTTTATTATTTTATCCTGCATAATTAATGGTTAGTGTAACAAAAATATGAGATTTATCAGGACCAAATCAAAAAACTGCCTTATATGATTGATATTGCCCTGGTCTGTTAATCTTAACAATATGTATGCACTATCTGTTATTCGTGAAAATAATACATAGCAATTTATCCTTAATTTTACTGACTGATGAACCTGATTAAGTATTGCATACTAATACTCGCTTACCCTCTGGTATTTCTTGCTGCACCTGCAGGTGCGCATCAATACAAGCAGTTATTCACTGCAACAGAAAGCGCCGAAAATGAGACTCCCGTTCATCCGCTTCACGAGTACCGTGAATCAACTGTTGTGAATAAATTAGGGAATAGATTCCTTTCTCATCAGCGCGCTGCAAAGTTTTTTGATCTTTTTTCAACTCCTCTTCTTCTCTCTACTACAGAGAAGATCTATCAAAAGCTGATTAATGTCCCTATTCACTTGCTGCATTGTAGTTTCAGACTATAGTTTATCGGCTGATCTCTCCATTTTCTGATAGGGAACCTGATACATTTTAATATATTAATTTTTTTACTATGATACGTGGATTATTACTACTGCCCTTAATCGGCTGCTTTTTTATACTTACCTCAGCGCAAAAGGTTAACAGGGATGAAGAACCGGTACGACTATACAACAGTCAAATTTATAAGGTGGAAGACAGGGATGGTTTTATTATATACAGCCGGGAAACGCATGTAGTGGGACATAAGGCAAGAGTGACTGAAAAAAAGTATTATTTTAGTGAGAACAGTACAGCACCCATCAAGCCGCTTACCATTAGTAATCTTAAACATGCTTTTCCGATTAACCGGGAGTTTCATGACCTGATTGATCTGCATTTCAGGAATAATAGCGAGTTAACCAGGTACGATTCATTTCATAAAGAGTATAAGATCAAATCGATTTTCAGGAAAGCATTCAATCACCAACAGTAAGTTAAGTGTTTGCACGTATGAGAGATAATGCGGCAGCCCCACTCATTACTACAGATATTTAACCAATATTTTTTACGTCTAGTGGCAATATTGATGTTAATTAGTAGTTTGTGTCTTAGGAAAGTTCCTTTATGAATTCAGGGAAGCGTCTATTATTGTTATCTGTATGGTTGGTGAGCGGGTTAATGTTGAATGCGCAGCATTATTCTGCTATTCACGGCTCGAATTATTCAGGAAGTTTAGGCGTCTATAACAACCCCTCATCAATAGTTAATTCACCTTATAAGTGGGATCTTACTCTTTTTGGGATTCAATCCCAGCTTATCTCCAACGCGATTGAGGGAAGGAATTTTCCGCTTTATGTGCTTCCTTCCAGTAAGTTCAGGGTAACAGACGGTAATTTTGTCCGCCATGCTGATGTCATCACTAATCTAAGATTGCTCAATGGCCGATATGCCATTAACAGGAAAAATGTTGTGGCTTTCGGAGTTAATATGAAAACTTATTCACAGGGCAGCACCAGTACCTTCAACTATAATGACTCTGTGTTGGGAGTGCGTACTTTCCTGTATCAAAATGAAGGTAACCAAACCCTTGCGGTTAATGCTGTTAGTGCCGCATGGCTCGAATTATACGGTACTTATGGACTTACCATATGGGACAGATCCGATAGCCGGTTAAATGCGGGGATAACGGCAAAAGTGCAAAGAGGAGTATCGGGACTGTTCGCTAACATGGAGGGAGTGCAAATTGAAAGGGAGATCCAGGGAAACCAGATTATTAATAATGTTAAAGGTGGAGCCGCGAGGTATGGTATTTCTCAAACTCATGGCGATTTATCATCATTCGATCTTGCTGAGGCTTTTCGTGTTTCTCAAGGAGGAGCTACTATTGATGTAGGTGTTGAATATATTGTGAAAACGCAGGCTGTGACCACTGTTTTTGACGAAGATAGTTACTACGATTATGAGTGGAAGATTGGTGTAGCACTTCTTGATATTGGCTGGAACAAGTTTATTTATAATCACCAGAGCCGCAACGTGTCATCATTGCAGCAAAATGTATCAGGCGAAGTCTTACACCAGAAGTTCAACAGGATAAGCGGAATTAATTCTTTCAATGATAGTCTTAGCACTATTGTAGATAATTATTCTGCGCTAGCCGGTGGATACAATATTTATAATCCCGCCCGCGCAGTAATTAATGTAGACAAGTTTATGTGGGATAATTTTTATATCAATGCCGAGTTATCGGTCAATCTTTTAAAAAATACCGATAAGCGGGTATCCGTATTGGAGAGCAGGTTATTGACTGTGACACCCAGGTGGGAAAGAAAAAAATTTGGGTTTTATTTTCCCGCCCAGCTTACCCGTCACGGTAACTTCTGGATAGGCGGTGCATTGAGAGCTGGCCCTTTATTGATAGGCACACATAATCTGTTAAATGCATTGTCTTCATGGGGAAGACTTGGAGGAGGGGGTTACCTGGCTATAGTATTACGTCCATCTGATTTTATACGTGATCCTTCTGATAAACGGTTGAATTGTCCTTCGTACTAATCAGGATTTCCGGTCTATTTTCACAAGATCATTCTGCAAGGCAAAGATCACAATCCCGGCTGTTCCTTTTACATTCATTTTTTCTCTAATGCGTTCACGATATTCGTCTACCGTACGCGGACTAACGAATATAATCTCGGCGATCTCTTTACTTGTTTTTTCTTCGCATATCAACTTAATAATATCTAATTCTTTTTCGGAGAATGATATCTTTTCCTGGCCTCTTGATGAAGGTCCTTTAGTGCCGATAAGTTTGGCAAGTTTCATGGAAGTACTTCTGCAGTAGTAGGGAATATCCTTATTCACAGAAGTAATAGCCTCGGTAATTTCCGATTTATTAGCATTTTTGATCAGGTAACCCGAAGCTCCGGCATTCAGCATATCCAAAATGAGATTATCCTGGTTATACATTGACAAAGCGATGATCTTAATGGAAGGGAAATGAGAATAAATATAGGCGGCAGCTTCTACTCCATCCATTACAGGCATTTTTATATCTGTAAGGACAATATCCGGTTTAAGTTCACTACAAAGCTCTATTAGTTCTCTGCCATTTCCAGCCTCACCTATCACCTGGAAGGTTTCGGTTTTTTCAAGGAGGGTCTTTAAACCATCTCGGTACACTTCATGATCATCAGCAATCACTAATTTGATAGGTACGTACATAATTTATTCAGTCGTTTGGTATCTCTATAGTATAGGAGGTTCCATTGGTACTATCGGATGTCAGGTAAATATCACCCTGTAACACATCTACACGGCTCAAAATGTTTTTAAGACCCAATCCCCTACTGGTTTCGGCTACTTCTGCAGTCGAAAATCCTTTTCCATCATCTTTTACGGAAACTACAAGTTTATTGTTTTTTTTGAATAAGTGGATGTTAAGTTTTGAGGCTTCGGAATGTTTAATAGCATTATTAATGATTTCCTGGATCATCCTGTATAGGTGGATCTCCGAAGTTTCCGGAATGTTCAGATCCTCGTACCTGAAGCTTATTGTTATGGGCGTTTTATTTTCCAGATCGCTGATAAATTCGTTGATGGCCATAATCAATCCTTTCCTGATAAGAGCCTGGGGCATTAGCTGATTACATATATTTCTGATACGGTCGAGGATATTGTCGAGGTTGTCAGTGGCCTTATTGATGAGTTTGATATCTTCCTTATCCTGCGTATCCAGGCTCATTATATGTAATTTGACCACCGATAACAGCGGTCCCAGCTCATCGTGCAGATCTGATACTATTCTCTTACGTTCATTTTCAAGGGTGGTGATCTCTACAAGAAGGTTAGCCTTTTGTAATTTTAAGTGTCTTCGTTGGCTTTTTACTATAGTGATAATAAAGTAAGCAACCACAATGCCTAATATGACGGCTGCTATTAATATTGCATGGTAAATTTTTGTCTCGTGGGAATCCATATTGTTGCCAGTGCAAATAGCAAATTAACAAAAAGGTTGACTAACACGAGAATAATAAAAATATTAGATAAAAAATCATTGCTCTGGTCAAGCTTCATCACATAAAAAGAATTGATCATAATCTCATATGTGTGGAAAATAATCACTCCGCAACTAATGAGGAATTTTGCGTTTTTGAGCAATGACTTTTTTTCTTCCACGATCAGTTTATTGACCTGGTCTATCGCTAGGAACACCAGTAGAAAAGCTGATATAAGCGAAAAAATAGAATTGAATGTAAAAATATTACTCAGTATTATATTTTCAATAAACCATACAATAGGCAGCAATGTCATGGCTGCCAGAAACTTCCATTTTTTTCTCTTGTCAAATACGCCCCAGCATTTGAACTGCCACACCCACAGCATATATTCTATAACGATCAGAACATTGATGTTAATCGCATTTGTTTTATACTTTTCAACAAAAAAAGGTGAGGCTATTTCATTAATAAGTGAAAATGTAATAATAAAAATAAAGGGATGATAGGAAGGATCAATTTTTCTGAACCTGATTAACCCTATCAGTACAGCAAATAGAATACTGTAACTACATATCTGTATAAGGTTATAGTTAATCATTGTTTATTTACTCAGCGGACTGATACCATCCGGGCAAATGGGAGGGCAACGCTGTCCTCTCTCCTGGATAGTTGGACCGTCTTTTTCATCGTCTTTAGGTAACAGGTCTTCACCCTTTTCATTTACCCCGACAAATACCAAACGTACTTCTTTGTTATCATCCATACCGAAATAAGCCCGGATCTTAACGCAGTCTTTCTGATGAATAAGTTTTTCAAAAGCCGACTTATCAAATGTTTCGGAAAAAGGCAGAATATTGGTAGACCTGTATTCTGACTTCAAGACCTCCTGGCGGTTTTCCCTATAATTGGTGGTTAAACGGATGGCTTCTTTCAAACTAATTTGATGTGACATGGGGTTTACTTTTGGTTTTGTATACAGAAAACTTCAATTGTACGAAGTTGTTGCCTATTTACGTACTAAAATACCGTATAACTACGGTAAATTTCCCGTAACGCTACGGGTCGATATCAAATTTCTTCAATTTACCTTTGTTTCACTTTCTGATTACCATTCATATTTATATATAATCATTAGACCTTCCTAATAGAGAGCGCCATCACCTAGCGCTCTTTTTGTAGCCCATAACAGTCGATTTGTTCGTGTATATTACCATATTATTTTTTAATTCGCTTTTATATACGAATTTTAAAAGTAATCGTATATTTGGACAAACAGTGATTCATGTACGCAGTTTTAACCGGAGATATTGTTAACTCTACCCAGTTAAACGCTGAAAGGGAAAAGCTATTATTGGACGAATTGCGTTCCATCTTTGCGCCATACCAGTATGAGTTTTACCGGGGGGACAGCTTCCAGGTTTGTCTCCCTGACCCCAGAAAAGCTATTTCCGTAGCGATGCAATGCAGGGCAACAGCTATTACGCTGTCCCAGGAAACTCCTTCTGTTCAGCATGATGTCCGCATCAGTGTGGGACTGGGAACAGTGGAAGAGCCTGTAAAGGAACTGGCTACAGCTAAGGGAGAAGCTTTTCTATTGTCGGGGAGGGCTTTTGATACACTTGACCGGAATGGAGGCGCTATTGCCATCCATATTAATTATCCCCTGGTAAGTTTGACTTTATCAGTCCTGTCGGATTATATAAATTCGATATTCAGGCATATGACTGCCAAGCAGGCTGAAGTGATCACATTGTTATTAAAAGGTCAGAACCAGCAGCAGGTGGCCGATAAGCTTAACAGATCTAAGAGCACCATCAGTCAGCACGTGAGCGCAGGAAGATGGGATGAGCTCGAAAAAATACAGCAAAATTTTATCTCAATAATAGACCTGGTATCCAAATGTTGACAGCATACTTATGGCTCCTGAAATTGGTTCTAGCACACTTGCTTACTGATTTCATTTTACAACCTCGCAGTTGGGTAGATGACCGTAAGACACGGCATTTTGCATCAGGAAAACTGTACCTGCACGGACTGGTTACCGGAGTAGTTGCCCTGTTGATGATTGGCTGGCAATATTGGTTGGTGGCACTCATCATTACCGTATCACATGTTTTGATTGACGGATGGAAGTCTTACCAAAAAGACTCCGTAGGTTACTTTTTGGCCGACCAACTGCTACACTTACTCGTCATATTTTTTTGCTGGTTTTTTATTTTCGGAAATACAGAAGTTGTATCCTCTCTCCTCTTGCCTTTAAAATCGGGACATCATTTCTGGATATTGTTAACGGGAGCAGTTGTACTGACTACACCCACTGGCATATTAATCGGTCAAATGACCAAAGGTTGGCGCGAAAAAATCATCAATCCCGAAACGCTGGCCAATGCCGGTAAATGGATTGGCATTATTGAGCGTATGATTGTATATGCATTGGTATTAATGGGAGAATTTTCTGCTATTAGCCTGCTCATTGCCGCAAAAGGTATCATAAGATTTAATGAAAAAGACCGTCCGGAGGTCAAAACAGAATACCTGGTGATAGGTACGTTGTTGAGTATAGGGATAGCGATGATCACCGGTATATTTGTCAGGAGTCTATTGTAACGTTGAACACAACGCATTTTATTTTCTATTTGGTAACGGTTTAGCCACGACTAACACCCGAATTGAAAGTCTCAAATTGAAAAAAGATGAATTATATAAAAGTGGGATTTAGTGATGTTGATCAGCATACAATAGATATGCTCGTAGCCGCATTATCGGAGTTAGATTATGAGGGTTTTGAAGAAGGAGACCGGTCTTTAAGCGCCTATATACCCGCATCTCTGTTTAGTGCAGAGCTCTTGGCAGACCTGGCTGGCAATAGCAATGTTGGATATACCATCACAGAACTACCATCTACAAACTGGAATGCTGTTTGGGAATCCAATTTTCAACCTGTGGTAGTTGATGATTTTTGTACAGTCAGAGCCAGCTTTCATCCTCCTGCTTCAGATACAGTCCATGAGATCGTCATTACTCCCAAGATGAGTTTTGGTACTGGTCACCATGCCACTACATTCATGATGATGCAGCAAAT
The DNA here is from genome assembly GCA_964606315.1 of uncultured Chitinophagaceae bacterium. Taxonomy (GTDB): domain Bacteria; phylum Bacteroidota; class Bacteroidia; order Chitinophagales; family Chitinophagaceae; genus Flavitalea. The sequence goes on from CAZSFY010000027.1 coordinate 49,106, forward strand.
GAGAACAATAAATATGAAAGGTAAGAAAGTGCTTGATTTCGGAACAGGTACAGGTGTATTGGCCATCCTTGCCGCGAAGCTCGGTGCTGGTAAAATAACAGCGATCGACAATGACGAATGGAGTATTGAAAATGCAAGAGAAAATTTCAATGAAAATAGTGTTGATATTAATCTGCTAAAAGATAACAGACCTCCTGCTGACCAGCGGTATGATATTATACTGGCCAACATTACCAGGAACGTTATCATGGAGAATTTTTTATCATTGAAAGAAGGATTGATGGAAAATGGTATGCTTGTGCTGAGTGGTTTGTTGAAAGAAGATGAGTCTGTTATTGCTGCCGAGGCTGAACGGTTAGGGTTTGTGCCGGAAAATATGATTCAGCGCGACAACTGGATTTCTATAAAATATAAAATATTGTTTGGTTAAATATTCTTTTGCCTTATTTTTGCACCCCGTTCAAAACGGGAAGTTGTTCATTCAGCATATGATTGTTCAACTGATGATTCCGTAGCTCAGTTGGTAGAGCAATACACTTTTAATGTATGGGCCCTGG
>CAZSFY010000028.1:0-46188 GCA_964606315.1 uncultured Chitinophagaceae bacterium
GCGCCGTAAAATTAAACTAATTGAGTAAGATAAAGGTTGGAATAGTTAATTATCTGAATACTGCGCCTCTGATATATGGTTTGGAAAGAAGCAGCATTATCAACAGGATTGAGTTAATACCCGATTATCCTTCGAATCTCGCGCGTGATCTTCAGCAGGGAAAGATCGACATCGGATTGGTTCCCGTTGCAGTAATTCCCGGTTTGAATAGCTGGTCGCTGGTAGGCGATTATTGTATTGGCGCTGATGGAGAAGTGGCTTCGGTAGCGATATTCAGCGAAGTCCCTATTGATCAGATCGAAACCGTAATACTCGATTATCAGAGCCGCACTTCTGTAGCGTTGGCAAAGATCTTATTGAGTAAGTACTGGAAATTGAATATCCGCTTTATAGAGGGGGATAAAGATTTTATCAATGATATTGGCGGCCGTACCGCTGCGGTGGTGATAGGCGACAGGGCGTTGGACTTGCGGACAAAAGTAACGTATGTATATGATTTAGGTGAGGCGTGGAAAAAGCTGACCGGTCATTCTTTTGTATTTGCTGCATGGATAGCCAACCGAACATTTGACCAGGATTTTATTAATGAATTCAATGCTGCCAACGCATATGGATTATTGCATCTCGACGACTTATTATCGCAGTATGATTTTCCCGGCATCGATCTCCAAAAATATTACACCCAACACATCAGTTACCTGTTAGACGACAGCAAGAAAAAAGGTCTCGAGTTGTTCCTGAAGTATTTGGAGGAAGGTGAATAAACTTTTCAGCTCTCCATCGCGATAAACAGCAAGAGGCATATTTGTTCAACGAATAAGCATAACAAGTCCTTTTTTGGTTATTGGTCCGCATACTGTTGTTGCCTTAATAATATAAGCGTAGCCTCCCGAGTCCTGCGGCACCCCTTTAAAGTTACCATCCCAGCATTGCGTCGGATCTTTTGTTTCAAATACTATTTGTCCCCACCGGTTATACACCGCAAAATATTCAACTTTTTCACTTCCCCAATGTCTGATACCAAAACAATCATTTTTCCCATCATTGTTAGGGGTGAATGCGTTGGGGAGTGAATTGAGAAATGCTTCCGAGAGTACTGTTATAGTGGTATTGATAGTTGTATCGAAGCTGCATAGATTCTCGGATATATTTACTGTATACGTTGTTGTTTTTTGTGGATATACAACCTGTTGTTCGTTGGTTGGATCATCAAACAGCGAACCCTGACTCCATAAATAGTTGTCCCCTCCTGATGCACGCAGTTGGATTTGCTGTGGTCCGCAAATGATTTGATCAGCAGAGGATGCAAAACTTGGATAGGGGAGAATAGTTACGCGTACAGAGTCTTCAGTTGTGCAATCATTATCCCCTGTAACCTTTACTCTGAATAATAGACTATGATTATTTTTTGTTCTTGGATTTGCAGAAAATGGATTGTCTAATCCCAATTCAGGAGACCATTGATAAGATATCCCACCTGTGGCCATTAGTTGTGTAGTGGAATTGTAACATAAAGTCGTATCTGCTGATATCGAGACTACAGGATTAGGTTTTATTGTTATCGTTACACTGTCTTTTGATACACATCCAAATTGTGTTGTGCCAGTTACAATATACTTTGTAGTATTTTCTGGCGATGCAATAGGGTTTGCAATGTTGCTGTTGGAAAGTGCAATATCTGGCGTCCAGGTGTAGGTCATAGCGCCTGTTGTATTAAGTTGTATGGATGACTTCCTACATATCAGCGTGTCTTCAGTTGTGTTGACTAATGGATCTACATTGATGATTACACTATCCGTTTTAAAGAAAGCAGAAGCGAAAGATATATCTTCTAATATAAAATTATTAGTGGCGTTATTATTTATTATAGCAATAAATGCTTTTGTATTAGATCCTGAATTCCAAAGTACGTACGAGGTTGTATTGTTACCTGTAGGTGTAGGTATGTTTCCAACTTCTCTATTATTAATAACAAAATACAGATCTGCATTATTAGGCAGCCATGTAGCTATTGAAGTAAGGGAGAACGCGTAATTAGTATTAGGTGTAACAGAAATGGTCTCCTGCCAGATCGTAGGGTAGGGGTACGTTGAAGCTCCGCCTGTAAAAACGGTATTATTTAATAAGTTATCCCCGGTTATTACTGCGTTAAAAAAATAGGTAATGTTATTGGGAGTTGAAGTAATAGGGTTTGGAATATAAGGATCGTCGAGATGATCTACTGGGTACCAACAAAATGCCAGTGATTTTTTTGTTCTCAAAGTTTTAGATGTCTGATCACAAATAGTTGTATCGGGAGTAATGATAATATCATCTATCTTCATGTCGATATCAATAACTTTCTTGGCTGGACAGTATCCTTCCTCTTTTAACTCAATTTCGTAGCTGCCATAATTTTTATAAGTATACTGCGGAGAAAGCTCGATAGTATTCAGAGTGCCATCGCCAAATGACCATTGGAAGTTATTTAATAAAGGTTCTGCGGATGAGAAGTTGACAACTGAGGGATCACAAACTTCTTGCATAAAGCTGAAGTCGATATTAGGTAAAACTACAACAGATTTACAAAAGAAGCTTTCATTGGGAAATCCTTCATTTACCTTCAAGGTAATAAAAAATGTTCCGGGGGATTTATAAAATATTTCGGTAGGATGTTTGCCATTATAAGTTGAAATGCTGGCATTATCGCAGCTATTAAAATGTATACGTGTAAGTGTGTTGTTTGAAAAATTTGGTATAAATGTATAAATACTTCCGGCGGTCCAAACAAAATTCGAAAAAGAATAAGGATGATTTAAACTTCCAGTACTTCCCATCGAAGTTATGATAGGAATGTTTTGTGGACTATTATTAAAATCCAACTTTATAACATCATTATTTGAAGGACCATTGCTGACAAAACCGATGATTTCATCACATGATGAAGATATTTTTATATCAGTTGGTTGATGAATAAGATTGCTCGGGTTTCCCAGATTTAATATGGTGGGTGCATTAAGTAAAGATCCTCCAAAGTCAAGTCTTGATAGAAAAGACGATGATCCGGGCGGACTACCTCCTGAATTTGTCACAAATGCAGTCCAGTTATTATTATGTTTAATAGCATGAAAAGCTGAAGGATAAGAAAGTTCTGAGCTTCCTCCTATATTTATTCCTATCGGTGGGTTGTCAAAATTTTCTCCAAATTCAAACCTGGTCATTGAATTAGTGGCTGTATTAACAACAAATCCAATCCATTCGTTATTATCCTGAACGATGTATAAACCAGTAGGATGATCAAGGCTTCCCAGGTTACCCCAACTTGTAATTACCGGATTTGTATTTTGGATATCATTGCCAAAATCTATCTTGTATATACCCGTTGCTGAACCGGTATGTATATCGCTTGTAATAAATATTCCGTACCAATTTCCTTTGTTGTATAATATCTGCATTCTTTCTCCGCCGGTCGGTAAGGAACCGCTTAAATTTCCAAGATTAATTATTGCAGGAATATTGCTCAGGTCATTCCCGAACTCTAATCTCGCTAAGGTCGCATCAGCATTGAGTAAAAATCCGTAAAAATTATTTCCTGATTTTATAATATCTATTGATGTTGGTTTTGATAAAACACCACCGGTATTTCCCAAGTTTTGTACAGATGGGGTTGTTGATTTCATACTTGCAGAACAGAAGCTCCATTTAAAATTCCCGTTTCCAATTGTTGTATTTTGTATAGAGATTGCTGTATTTGTGCAAATAGTGTCTGGTAGTAAAAAAGAAGCTATAATTGGATCCACTGGTGGAATACTGCAAGAATCAGCCAAAAAATCAGAACAGGTTGGATTTGTTTCGTTAATCAGTGCATTCCCGCCTAGTACACCATCCCATTGGATATCTCCCTGTTTGTTTTGCAGATTGTCGAATGTATAATAGGCAAGAAGACCTGTTTGAGAATTTGGATTAGCTAATGAAGTATTCATGTGATCTCTAAGCTCCTGCTGTGTTCTTGCAACGTTCCATATTCTTACTTCATTGATATATCCTGTCATATTCTCCTGCGCTCCAGGTGGAGAGGCTGCATAGTCACCAATAGTAGTTTGCCAATCATTGAGAATCAGGTTGCCTGTTGCGGGAGTGGATTTCATTAGGAAACCGTTTCGGTAAAATTTTAATGTAGCACCATCGTAAACCAGGGCGCAGTGAAAAGTTTTATTAAGTTCAAGCCCACAATCAGCAGCAGCACCATAATAACCGCTTGTGGTTGTGATTTCTGCCTGATTTGCTCTAAGAAGATAATTACAATCCTGGGCTCCTTGATGTTTCGAGACCAAATCTCCTCCCGACAGGTCAATCCCTAATGGCATTGTTCTGTTAAACATAGCTTCAACAGTTATTTTATCTCCTGAAACATCTAGGTCACCAATTCTTACTACATCATTTCGATCAACGACCTTCAACCAATTGGAGCAGTTGATTTGGGCATGTAGTTCTATACGAGAAATCAATAATAAAGAAAGGAATAGGTAAACTCTCACTGGAATAAGGGGTTAAAATTATTTAAAAGTATAACTAAATATCTGAATATCAAAGCTTAATCTTTTTTCGTATGTTCGTGGCCAGTTTAATAAATATTAAGACTTTATGCAGGTAGTTAGTCCGTTAACTGGAACAACTGATGTTACAGAAGTTGATCGTATTTCTGTCGAAGCCATCATGCAGAGATATGCTGAGGATTTTGAATTGAACGCTGCTCCCTATTTTAAAGAACTTAAAGAGATACAGGTATATAAGTGCAATAAAACATCATATAAATTTTATTACCCTTTCTTTATTGAAGCTGATAGTCGTTTTTATGAGCTTTTAATGCATAACCGGATAGTTTATTATCCTGTATGGAGATGGGAAAATAATATTGCAGCTAAGTTTATTACTGACAATGATAAGGTTTTGGATGTGGGATGCGGAGATGGAGCTTTTTTAAGAGGATTGTTAGCAAGAAAAAAAGTAAAAGCAAAGGGTCTTGAGCTTAATCCAGCGGCGCTGGCTATAGCTACTCGTGATGGTTTATCAGTGCATAATATAACCGTTCAGGAATATTCAAAGGATAATTCCAACCAGTATGACGTAGTCACTTCTTTCCAGGTGCTTGAACATATTGCTGATGTAAAAAGTTTCTTGTCAGCGAAAATTGATTTATTAAAATCAGGCGGATTATTAATCATAGGAGTGCCGTTTAATAATCCCTATCTTTATAGAAAGGATAAATTTCACACTTTAAATCTCCCCCCGCATCATATGGGCCTTTGGAATGAGGAATCCCTCATTAATCTGACAAAATTATTTGACTTATCTGTTGTCGGTTATGAGATTGAAAAGGTAGATAATATGATTTATTATTTGTTTATTCAGTTAAACCGGGAAAATCTTTATAGACGACTATCAAATGGTAGCAGGTTTTTTAGATTGTTTACTAAAACTTTCAATAAAGTTTTTAAAATTTCTTCTAAAATAATACGTGGGAGAAATATTGTAATAGTATATAAAAAAAGATAGAATATATTATGGGATTTTTATCTAGAATATTTCCTGTTATTTCTGCGAAAAAAGATTTTCTTTTTTTAGATGATACTATTGAAGAGTTTAAAAGAATAAATAGACAAACACTTCGTCGAATTGATAACTGGATTGACGAGGCTGCGTTTAATAAGTCTTTCTTTAACTATGGAGTACCCGATTTTATAAAGAATGATATCAATAAGCCTGTTGGCGATGAGCTTACCTATACAGACATTATGACGTTTCTTGCAAAGAAACATTTTGCTGAAATAAACTACCTTGAAATAGGTGTTTCTGTTGGTAAAAACTTTTTTCAGATAATTAATGCATTTGAAAAAGCAAATATGGTAGGATTTGATATAGAAGAAATAAACCCTATTCTGGAAAGGGAGTTGCAACTCCTCTCTAAAAAAGAATGGAATACCAAATCCGGGTCTCTTAAAACGAATAAATCATCGATAAAAGAATTCTCCTATAAATCCAATAAAGTAGCTTACGTGAGCGGTGATGTGTGGGACGAAGGCAGTTGGAGGCAATTAAAAGAAAACAAGTTTAATCTTATATTTTCTGATGCACTACATTCTCCCGAAGCATTGTTGTTCGAATTCGAAATGATTTTTAAATATGATTTGCTTGCTGACAAGTTTATTATTTTTTGGGACGACTTAGAGGGAAGAATGCAAAATTCATTTTTTAAGATTATTAAAAAATACGATAAAGAGTACCTTATAAAGGACGTCTATTTGTTGAAGGTGAATGGCTGGATTGGAGAAAACGAACGAAGGCATACTGTAGGAATTGTATCAAATTTTACAATTTAATGAGAGTATTGTTAACCAATCTTTCTGATGAATCTTATTATGAAAGCAGGCTGCGATTAAATCAATCAGCGCTGAAACATGGTGCTACAGAGATTAATTCTTATAGTTTTGAAGATATAAAACAATCTGAATTCTATTTTGAGAATAAGAAAATACTTGATCGGGCCAGGGGGGCAGGTTTTTGGTTGTGGAAACCATATATAATATTAGAGTCGTTAAAAAAGATAGATGAAGGTGATATTGTAATATATGCTGATGCGGGAATTGAAATTATTGGAAGGCTCGATCCTCTATTGAATATTTGTGCTAATCGTGAAGATATTTTGCTATTTGCTAACGGAAATTTAATGAACGATCAATGGACTAAAAGAGATTGTTTTATTCTTACCGGATCAGACAATAAAAAATATTGGTTTGGATTGCAATGTGATGCATCCTTCTGTCTATTTAAAAAGACTCCTATTGCCATTTATTTTTTGGAACAGTGGTTTGAGTATTGTCGGGATGAAAGGATACTCACGGATATTCCTAATACTATGGGCAAGAAAAACTTACCAGGCTTTCTCGCACACCGTCATGACCAATCGGTTTTATCACTTATGGCTATAACTAATAGTATTACTTTGTATAGAAGCTCCTCACAGTATGGTAATCATTATAAGTCTTTGCCTTATCGGATTGCGGGTGAATTTATCTGTGAGAATCAGTTGAATCAAAAACAGCTAAAATATTATTCCCAATATCCTCTTGAAAACTCTCCATATCTTCAATTATTAAATCATCACCGTTATAGAAAGGATGCGTCAATAGCGAATCGGCAAGCGGCATTAATTAAACGAATTGATAGTGCAATTAAGAAAAGAATAAAACGAATTGCCAGATGCTTTCATAGATGGTATTACATAATATTAACTCGATAGATGTGATGTCAGAACCGGTATTTTCTATAATAATTCCTACTTATAATTCAGCGAATACAATTAAGAAATCTATAAGCAGCATTCTTGAGCAAACTTTTTCAAGCTATGAAATAATTATAGTAGATGGGTTATCTAAGGATGATACTATAGATATTGTACGACGGACTATTAAGAATGATGATAGAGTAGTAATAATTTCTGAAAGAGATGAGGGAATATATGATGCTATGAATAAAGGCATAAAAATGTCAAAAGGCAAATGGATCTATTTCCTGGGAAGTGATGACTGGTTATATGACAACAAGGTATTGGATAAAGTAAACGAATTTAAAGCTGATGAAAATGTAGACTACATTTACGGGAAAGTGTATAGTCCAAAGTTAAAAGGTCTATACGGGCACAAAGACTATTACGATAGAATATTCTTTGAAAACATTTGCCATCAGGCTATTTTTTATAAAAAATATATCCATAATCTTGTAGGATTATACAATCTTGATTACAAACTGTACGCTGACTGGGAATTTAATATTAAATGTTTTGAGAATTCGGCTATTAGAAAACAATATTTGGATATTGTTGTAGCTCATTTTGCCGATGGTGGAGCAAGCTCTGTAAATGCTGATAGGAATTTTCTGAGGAAATTTCTTTTTCCAAAGAGTATAGGAAGATTGTCAATATATGGTAGCAGAAATAAGCCCGGAATAGTAAAATACGATAGATGGTGGCGCCTAATCAGAAGTATGAGGCTTGAAAGGGATGAAAGTATAAGCCTCTATTCTGGAGGACAAGAGATTCCTAAGTGGATATTAGCTATTGAAAGAGCTCAAAAAGGATTCGATAAAAAATATCTGTGGAATGGGTTTTTCTCTAAAATGTTGATGATTATCAATTATTTACTAAGATAATTCTGACATTTCTTAAAACCTTCAATAATGTACCTAATTTTACGTTGTATATTACTAAGAAAAATTAAATACTAACAAAATTATCACCCCTAACTATGAAAAAGTTATTCGGAGTAGCCACACTTTTTTTATTACTTGTTTTAAGTTTTACTTCTTGTGAGAAGGAATTGATGGAGGAGAAAATTAAAGTAACCTATGATACCTTATCTATTACTCTTGCTCCAAAGCAAAACTCCACTGAAGTACATATATTCGGTAATCCAAATTTGGACCAGACTTTTCCTGATGCAGTAGAAATATTAGGAGGAGCAGGTACTTATAATGGAGAGTTTACCACAATAAGGGCCGCTTTAAAGTTTGACCTGGCATCTATTCCGGAAGATGCAGTAATACTCAATGCTAAACTTACTCTTTTCTCTAATCCTACTCCGCTAAATGGTCAAAACGGGGATGCAAACAGCGGATCGGATAACTCTTTGCTTATCCAGAGAATTACTAAGAATTGGGAAGCAGATGAGGTAACATGGGCTGACCAACCTGAGGCAACTAATGAAAATGAAATAATTGTTCCTCATACTTCCGAAAGTTTTGAAGATATCACAGACCTTGATGTAACTACACTCATTAAAACTATGTGGGAAAAAGGGAATCATGGCTTTTTGATCAGACTCCAAACAGAAGAACCATATAACTTCAGAATATTTTGCTCAAGTAAATATCCCGATGAGACAAAGCATCCTAAGCTTGAGTTAGTTTATGAAAGGGCAAATGGTTAATTACCACCCAATAAAAGATTTCTGTATTTGAGTAAGAACTCATCCTTTCTAAAGTTTTCCTTAGCATAATGATAAGCATTTGCTGAAATTCTATGAAGCAAATCCTGGGATGATAATAATAGTTCGAGATGCTTTATGCCGTCTCGAACTATTATTTCTTCATCTTCAATCTCTTCGATAATCAATGCGTTTTTAAGATGGTTAAGGTGTATTTTTATTGTGGGCAAACCTGTAACCACTGGCACACAGCCATGGGCCATGCCTTCCTTAACTACTAAAGGAAATCCTTCGAAGGCAGAAGTGAGAATTATTACATGATTGGTGTTAAACAAGACTTGCATTTTTTCTGATTCACCAACTTCACCTAGTACAGTGAAGTTTTGCTTTACTTTTTCCGACAGATCATCAGCCATAGAACCGGCAAAAGTGAATTCAATAGATTCTTTCTTATTGATGAAATATTCTGCAATCTTGCTAATTAGCCAGACACGTTTTTGATTAGTACCTCTACCCGCATACAAAACTTTGAGCGGTGGTGTTTTTTGCTTACTCTCATAGGGTGGGGTGGTTACGCCAAATTCTATCAGCTCTACTCTTGAAAAATATTCTTCCGGGATATGGTATTGCAAATATTGGTCTAATATATTTTTCTGGGTTATTTCATCTATAACCATTCTCTTGTTCAGATATTTATAATTTGCGAGCCCGAAAAATTCCATTCCATTTTTACCATATGAAAAATTATGTAATAGTTCTACCTTTTTTGAATTGCTTTTAATAAAAGGGAGCATATCATAAAAAAAAGTACTGTTGGAACTCAGGATAACAGGATTTGAATGTCTATTAATCAGAAGCGCGAAATAGTGTACGCTAAATAATCTAAAAAATAAATTGTCACACCATACATGTATATCAGAACATTCGATATTTTTCTGTGTATAAAATTGATTTTTTAATTTGTCGTTGGGTGACTTCCTGGTAAAAAAAACAGTTTTAAAGTTTGAGGAAACGCTTTCCAGAATATCCAAATGGACTTTTTGTGCTCCTCCAATAGCATATCGGTCAAAAAAGAAAAACAGTGACGTTTTCTTCCTTTTTTGTAAATAGATAATCGGGAAGAATATAACAAAGCATGCAGGACAAGTTATCCATAATAAAATTCTGAAGATTCTTATTTTGGTTAGATTATGCATTTGAAATTTTCTTTACCGCCTTCTTAACCACATTTTCCCAGTAATAATACTTAAAAAAAGTGCTAGGGATTTGGTTGTTGCCGGGTGCGGTGATGATCAGGTCCCTGAATTTTTTCCATTCGTCTTGTGGTGCGACTAATAATTTTCCACCGCATACTTCCTGATTAATGCCTAAAGCACCCAAAGGAGTAGAAATTACAGTACAATTCATGGCTAATGCTTCGATGGCTTTTGTTTTTACACCGCCACCGGTTAATATGGGATTCAGGAAAATATCGGCAGCTTTAAAATAATCTTCAATATTGTCTACAAATCCTGCATATATAATATTCTTATCAGTATAGTCTTTTAAGTCATTAAAGAATTCGGGTAAACCTTTTCCGCAGATAATGATCTTATATGAGAAATCTTTTTGCTCGAGTAATAATGGATTAATTTGATCCAATATTACCTGCAACGCATCGTAATTGGTAGAATGATACAATGCACCATTAAATAATAATATTTTTTCATCTGGTTTTATGTTATGCTTTGCCTGGATCATCTGCCTTTGCTCTGCAATATCTGATGGTACGGCATTCAGTTCAATGCCAAAAGTAACCGTTATTGCTTTGCTGGGATCTACACGTAAATATTTGATAGCCGATTCTCTGTCATCATCAGAAATAAAAAATAAGTAGTCGGCTGTTCTGTAAGCCCAACCTTCATACCACTTTAACCACTTCCACCAGCTTCTGTTGATGGACCGCGATCTCATATATTCAATATTGTGAGAATGAACAATAAGTTTTATGGGAAGTGTGCGGCGTAGTAACCAACCTAACCAGCCATAATAAGGATGTTCAATTAATAAATGAGTAGCTTTTTCGCGACGTATTATTTTTCTGATATTGAAATACAAAAATATATTGACATACCGCCAACGTGTGTTGGATAGAATATTTAACAAACGGTATCCCTTAGCTAATGAAGGATCGTTATTACGCGTAGTTACTCCAGTTAGCTTAACTTCCTTGGATAAATATTGATTAAAAACAGCAATGCCTTTTTCGCCACCGAGACGGGCAGGAAGGATTTTATAGGGAATGATGCTGATAATACTAATGTTTTTCATGTGTATTATCCTTTTGCACCAATAAAAAAATAGAAGTTGATAGGAAAGGAACCCTGGTAGTATCATGACGGAAAATATATTTCGTCACAAATCTTTTTAATCTTCCCTCTTTCAGTACGTCCATCGGAGCAGTTACATAGTGCTGTCCTAAAATAATAAAGCCATGCTTTTTCATCAGCCGTTTTATCCTGTTACTAGTGTATATTCTGGCATTGGCGTATTTCTCATGAATAAAAGTGGGTAGCCACGAAAAAAAAGGAACGCGGTTCCAGGGTAGGAGAGGGAGTTTGGCTCCGTGTGTTTCAAATATCCACCATTTGTTAGGTACTGTTATGGCAGCAATCCCTCCCTCTTTCATTACCTTAAAATAAGAAGCAATGCTGTCTTCGCTTTTAAGATGTTCAATTACTTCAAAACTGATGAGCCTGTCGTATTGTTGTGATGGTAATTCTTTTTCAAGATCCAACTGTTCAAATCGGCAATTGGTTGCCTTGTTTTTAATTATCTGCCTTTTAAACGTCTCTGAATAATCATAAATGTCGACACCCAAAGTTTCAGCAAAACGATGCGCTAACCTGGTGATAGTTGCTCCACTTCCACATCCTACTTCGATGCAATTTAATTGGGGATTGAAGAAATGACTGTATTGTTCAAGTATGGCTATTCTCCGGCTGACAATCTTATCTTCATCATCTGCCGGCTTACCGAGATAATGATCTTCAGTGAATAATTTAGTATCAACTCTTTCTGTATTAGCCATACAATAAATTAACGTGGAACAGCCACTACATAAATAAATGGAGCAACACGCATGGCCGCACGTCCTTTTTTACTGATGATTTTATTTAAATTTCTTCCAATAATATTCATGTAGTTTTTACTGTAATGTGTATCCCAGAACCCGGGTTCAAAACTTACTTTATAATTATTTTCATCAATCATTTCCCTGTATTCTTTCTTACTTAGGAGATGCTCGGCCCAAACTCCATTAGATGGATCGCAGGTATTGCTACCATATACGGATGGTTTGGGGAGTTTTCCGCTTTTTCTATATTCTTCAATGGCTTGCTGCAGATCTTCAATAGCTAATCCACGTGTGGCTTTGGCAAGTTTTTTCTTGGTGAACGCTGTTAATCCGGGTGACTGACGCTCAATAACTACCATTCGTTTACCCGAAAATATTTTCTCCCATTTCCGGTGCCATAGTATATGCTTAATGACTGCAGCAGGATTATTCTTGTTAGCGGTGGTAGAAGAATAAATGATAGTCTGAGGTTGCCATTTTTTAACGGCATTAAAGAATTTATCCAGCTTGTAGATATGTTCCACAACATTGCGTGAAGTAATGATATCACAATGAATATTCAATGCATGAAGTGTTTCAAGACAATGATCAATATCTCCAACGATATATTCGTCAATATGAATATCGATAGCCTCTGCAATCAGTTGTGCACTTTTTTTCCAGTCTTCGAGATGATCATTATATATCACCTGTTTACATCCGATAAATTTTGCTAACAGGTATAAAGTGCCTACGCCAGCGCCATAATCCATAATAGTTAAATCACTGACAGGCTTATTGGTGAGGTGGATAGCATTGTACAATAAATGCGCACTGGTTTCAATAGAAAAAAACAGTCTGCTGGAATGACTGGCATTATAATAAAAAAGACAAAATTCAGGCAGCCCCAACTGGTTAACATCCAATTGTTGTAACCGCTGATACAGAATAGTAGCTTTTTCGTTGATCAGCTTGCCGTTCTCATCATTATGTGGGAGAAACTTATCCATTCTTGTTATTCTTCCATAAGACGAAAATTCCATAGAGCAGTATCAATATGGATATGATGCCTATGATCATAGAAATCATTGATCCCCATTGATATGAAGCCGGCTCAAACCTGAATTCAATATCATGTTTTCCTGCCGGTATCGCCAACGCTCTCAATAAATAATTTACTCTGATAATAGGCACTTCCTTGCCATCAATAAATGCTTTCCATCCATTAGGATAATATACTTCACTAAATACACCTATACCATCATGCTGCGAAACAGACTGGTAATTGATCTTGTCATTGATATTTTCAATAAGAGTAATGACGGCTGATGAATCGGCCTGCGGCTGATAAATAACTTTGGATTTTTCCCTGTTGTCGATGATCACAATATCTTTCGGCGAGAATTGATCCAATGCTCTCATTTCTTCATCGGCATTGTTTACATATTTTACAGCCGAAACAAACCAGGCTGGGCCCAATGCATCGGGATTTAACTGGGCAACGGGTTGCCTGTCTTTCGCATCCGGAACTATAAAATATTTAGTGTTTAACATGTTAAACACCTGTATGTTTCCTTTCGATAATTGTTCTCTGATTAAATCGTTGTACAGGGCAAGTTTAGCAGGGTGATAACCGCCTACTGAATTATGCCAGTATGATGTTCTTGAACTGGGTGGTGATAGTTGAAAGGGATCTCCATCGGGGTTAAAGACTCTGTAATAACTCGTATCCTGTAATATTTGCTGGTCGGCTCTTGTAGGTGTAAACACACTACTGAATTCTTCCTTATCTACAAAGTTCCTACTGCTTAAATAACGCAGATCTACACCGATAAGGTCGATAAATACAAGAGCAATTAATCCTATGCTAACAACATTTTTGCTAAGGGAATTTTTGCTGTAAAAAAACAATAGACCGGCAGCTAATGCTATAAAGATCAATGAACGCACAAGATCGGAGCCGTACATCGACTGACGGTCTTGCTTAAGCGCTCCGCTTATAGACCGACCAAATTCCTGTGCCTGTTGTAACTGCTGTTCATTAGGCTCACCGCCCTGCGACATTTGCTGGGTCATTGCGTTGGCCAGGTTATCTCTTAGCATATTATCGGTCGGCGACTTATAGTCAAACATGAAATACAATACAACTAGCAATGCCAGAAATCCGCCACTAATGATAGATGCTTTTTTGAACTTCTTCCAGAAGTTTCCATCTATTTGCGTTTGAAACAATTGTTCCAGTCCCAATACACCTAATAGCGGAATAGTAAGTTGTGGTATCACCATCGCCATAGAAGGCGCTCTGAACTTATTATAGAAAGGGAGATAATCGAAAAGAAAATAGTTGAAGGCTGCAAAATGTTTACCCCATGCCAACAGTATTCCTAAAATAGTAGCGGCTATGATCCACGATTTATGCCAACCGGAATAAAATATCAGTCCGAAGATGAATAATATGCAAACTATACTGCCAAAATACACAGCGCCGGAAGTTCCGCCCTGCGGTCCCCAATAAGGGCCCGCTCCAAAACCTGCAATATTTCGTGCGAACTGGTCCGCCTGTTCGGAATCCATACCTGTTTTTTCAGCCATTACTTCAGCCGTTTTTGATCCCGGTTGCATTTCGCCGGAACTTCCTCCATATATTCGCGGCACGGCCATCGTTAATACTTCGGTTATTCCATAACTATAGGCAAATGCGTAGTCCTTATCTAACCCTCCTTTAGACTTGTTGGCTTCTTCGGGTTGTGTTAATTCCGATCGGCCGCCACGCATAGTTTCTCTCGAATAATCATAAGTAGGAAATAATACTACCGCCAACGCAAGCATACCCATCACTCCGGCTACCGCTGCAAGACTACCAGATTTCACCAGTTCGACAGGCTGTTTTTCCCTCAGGCATTTTATAGCATAGGTAATGAAAAGGCATATGGCCATCAATAGGGTATAATACACTATTTGTATATGGTTCTGCTGAAACAGTAGAGTGCTGAAAAGTAGAGTAGTGATAAATCCTAATAAATACTTTCGCTGGGTTAGCAAAATGATACCGGCGAGCACAGCGGGAGCATAGGCCATCGATGAAAACTTTGTAGTATGCCCCACAGCGGTAATCACAGCATTATAAGAAGAAAAGGCATAAGCCAATGCGCCGAGTATGGCCAGCTTATTCCTGATGTGCAAAACATTACATAATATGTAAAAACCCAGACAGGCCAGGAAGAATAAACTTACCGGCTCGGGTACTATCCTGGCAAAAATGAAGTGTATCCAGGAGATGGTAATATTAATTTTTGCATCAAGCGCTACCTGGAAAGCAGGCATTCCGCTGAAAATACTATTGGTCCAAAGAGGATAATTTCCATATTTTTCCTTGAAGAGGATCGACTGCTGGGCTATACCCTGCCATCCTTCAGCATCATGCTGCGCTACAACTTGTCCCTTGAAAGCAGGTGAACAATAGATAGCGGAAATAACAAGGAAAATTCCAATGGCTATTACATGCGGCTGGATCTTTTGCCATAGTGATTTGTTCATCGGCGTCTGATTATATAGTGTGGCAAAGTAACTATTTTTAAGCATGCAAAGTCTCCTCTTCTTGTCGCGGGTGGCCCTGCTCTGCAATATTTGTTTTTTGGTGGTTCAGGTACTACGGTATGTCTCTTTTGCACCGGCGAATGGTCCGCTGCTTTCCACACTGGTCATTGCGGGATACCTGCTTTCTTTTCTGCTCAATGCGATCCTGCTGATAGCATTCATTGTGCTGAAGCTGTCAAAGAAAAAATTACTGGTCGGTTTACCCCGGTGGATTATTGCCGCCAACCTTACCATATTTCTGTTGCAGATCATACTTTTGATATATAATGATTCAAAATATTATTCGTGACAGACCTACCCGTCTGTTTATTATTTTGGGAGGTTTCTTTATAGCCAATGCTATTATTGCCGAAGTAATCGGTGTCAAAATTTTTTCTCTTGAAGACACTATGGGTTGGGAGAGGGCTGATTTTTCCCTTCTGAATGCAGAACATTTATCGTTTAGTCTTTCTGTAGGGGTGATTCCCTGGCCGGTGGTATTTGTAACCACAGATATTATCAATGAATATTATGGTGTAAGAGGCGTTCGGTTTCTTTCAATTCTTACTGCTGCGCTGATCTCCTTTGCTTTTATCGTGTTTTATTTTGCTATCCGTACAGCGCCGGATACCGGCTACTGGGTGGGATCTAATATCGAAATAGGTGTGCCTGATATGCAGGCGGCCTATGCGGCGATCTTTGGTCAGGGGATGAACATTATCATAGGCTCTATTACGGCATTCGTTATCGGGCAGATTGCCGACGCTTTCATATTCAGAAGAATTAAACGTTTTACCGGTGAGCGCAATATTTGGATGAGAGCCACGATGAGTACATTGGTGTCGCAACTGATCGATAGTTTTGTGGTGACCTATATTGCTTTTTCACTGTTTAAAGGAGTGAGCCTAGGACAGACTACTGCCTGGGCGCTGACTTCCTACGCGTATAAATTTGTTATCGCTATTCTGTTTACACCTGTTGTGTACCTGGTACACTGGGTAGCTGAAAAATATCTGGGTAAAGAACTGGCAACTGCTATGAAAAAAAATGCGATGAAAGGTTATTAGGAACCAAGAACAGTAAATTCTGCATTTTTAGTGGTGTTTTTTCTATTTTTTAGTTTTCAGGATCGTCATACTTTTAACGCATAGTTGATAAGCAGTCCTTCGAACTTGTTCGATCATAATAGATTAACTATGAAAACCGCCTGGGATGAAATATGATTACGGATTAATAGGATGGACTGAACCGACTATCCTGTTAATCCTTTTTCCCAATTATATATCTGATTGATGATTGTCTTCCGGTGATTACGCTGCAAGCTCCTTGTAATTTCTTTTCCTGCTGTTAAGGTATTTCTCGTAAATAATATCACTCATCGGCTTATTATATACTTTGCTTTCTACCCATGAAATGATATCGAGATAAGCGAATGATCTTGTTTCGAATCGATTCTTTTCAAGGTGTTTGATCTTATCGAGAAAAACACCGAGTTCTTCCCTGATCCTTTGTCGGGATAATGGCAATGAATTCCTTAGAAACTTAAACATTTCTTCTTCTATCACCGTCAGGTTTTCCATTTTGGCCATAAAGCGGAACACTGATTTTGTCAATGGTTCCATTAATTCAAAATTACCAAGTTCATAATGTGCCAGCAGGTGCATAAGGCGGGCATAGCACTGGAGATCGCCTCGCAGATCAAGCGATTCGTTGATGATACGCTGAACATAATCGATGGCTGTGTTATAATCGCCGCTTCCAAAGTAAAGAGAAGCTATCTTATAATTAAACACCAGTATCCTGTGCTTGTCGAGGTATAAAGCATACTCGGCCATTTTTTCTTCGAGATAGGGGATAAGCGTCAACCCTTCCCTGAAAGTGCCGCGCATAAAGTGGCGATTGATTTTTGCCTGTTGTATATATACAAATACCTGGACCTTAAAGCTGTCGTGGTGTTGTACTATTCGCGAGTCGGCAAACCGTTCAAACTGGTCAAGAACAATATCAAACTGCTGGTGATTACGCAAATCAAAATGCGCGTTCAACAGGTTGTGCAGGCCCTTGATATAATGACCGGTTTCAACATTTACCATTTCAGGATGTTCATCAAACAGGTTCACCCATTTTTGAGCATACCGGTAATACTGAATAAAATCCTGCCTGATGAAAGCATACCAACCATAGCTTTGATAGAGATAAAGCCGCTCGTAAAACCCGGTTTGCTTATAAGCATCTGCAGGTAGATGGCTGTAAAAAAATTCTTTTACCCCCGATTCGTCTTTTTCGTTTCTCGCGTGCCCGTTCTTGATATACAAACTGTAAAGCTGTAGGGAAAGATTAGAGAGCTGCGTGATCATAGCTCGTCTTTGCAGCACTTCCAATGCCTCTACTGCGAGGTGGCCGGCCTTGCTTTGCATACTGCGGGTAATATGCAGGGTTTCGATTTTCTTTTCTAGGGATATTACCTGTATAAGAATCGTATCCTGGTGATAGGTAAGTGCTGCTTCTTTAACACGCTCAAGGATCTTCAGGCTCTGGACATATAATCCCTTATAATATAATATGCGGGCATAATCAAGTTGTTCATTCAGCTCAAAATCGAGGTTTTCAGTGCGTTTGAGTAGTCGCAGGCTGGCTAAAAGTTCTTTATAAAGATGTGTTTTAAGGTTAGCCAACTGTGGTTTTTCGGTTCCCGGAAGCTTTTTCAGCAATAATTTCTCATCATATTCAGACATTTTATCAAGAGCATCGAACAATTGGACGATCTTAAGGTCTTCTTTTGCTGAATTTCTCCTGATATACAGCTTAAAATGCCTCTTTTCAGACTTTTCAAGGGAATGTATTAGTTGAAATAAAATATCGGAAAAACGGGTGGACATAATATCAAAATTCTTCTCAAAGCTAATACAGACGCGGATTTTAGCTGTGATGGACTGTTTTTGACATCATAAATTCACAGTATTATTGGTTACGACAGCAAAAAAAGCCTGGGTATATTTGTATTAGAAAATGAGTTAATCATACAGCAAGCAACCTTAGAAAGCAAGTTATCGAAGAGGCTCATTTGAATAGTAAGCTGTGACACTCAGCACAAAACATACTATTGAAGATTTTCATATGGCAAGCAATCGTTAGAGGCCGTCCTATTCTTAGGAGGGCTTTTTTGTGCCCGTGAAGTTAACGATTAATTAATATTTGCAAAATATTTTCAAATTTTTCCTGCATTAATTTTATCCGGTTTTTAAGTTTTAACGTGTTGTGGTATTAAACGCTTTAAGCTTTGTCTACTTTTAACTGATAGCAGTGAAGATATTTGATTTGGACAGGTTGAATAAAATGGTTTTTGCTTATCAGGTAATTTTTTATCCTTCAGGTAGTGTAGGATAATTTTTCTTCCTGCCCGTATAACGGAGATGAACATTCAAGCACTATTAATCTATTCACGTGCTGTAATATTTCTTTATAGAATCCTATGCGGCCACCCAGTTTCTGCCGGGTATTTTATTGTTGACTATGTAAGGACATACCAGTAATTGTGAATTGGAAAATTCCCTAATTGACGTTACCTTTGCGGCCGGCAGGTCTTGCACGACCAGCTCCTGCTGAACTCCCCCAGGACCGGAAGGTAGCAAGGGTAGGCGGTTGTAGCGGTGCGATGTAAGTAATCTGCCGATTTTTCTTTTTAATACACGACCATGAAGTTTTTTATAGACACAGCAAACCTTGCCCAGATTTCCGAGGCAAATGATTTAGGAATATTAGACGGTGTTACGACGAACCCTTCCCTGATGGCCAAAGAAGGTATCAAAAGTGAAGAAGGTGTAATCGATCATTATAAAAAGATCTGTGAACTGGTTGACGGAGACGTTAGCGCTGAAGTAATCTCTACCAAATTTGACGATATCATAGAAGAAGGAAAAAAACTGGCTGCCATCCACCCCAATATCGTAGTAAAAGTTCCTATGATTAAAGATGGTGTGAAGGCGCTGAAATGGTTCACTGAAAATGGTATCAAAACTAACTGCACTCTTGTATTTTCTGCCGGGCAGGCTATTCTTGCCGCTAAGGCAGGAGCGACTTATGTATCTCCTTTCATCGGAAGAATCGATGACAGCAACTGGGATGGCGTTGAACTGATCGCCCAAATTGCTCATATCTACCAGATCCAGGGATTCAAAACTGAAATCCTTGCAGCTTCCATCCGTAACCCGCTTCACATTGTTAAATGTGCTGAAGCCGGAGCCGATGTTTGTACCTGCCCGCTGGACCCCATTCTTGGTCTGTTAAAACATCCATTGACAGATATCGGATTGGCCAAGTTCCTAGAAGACGCGCAAAAAATGCGTGCGGCAATGGTTAAATAGAGATAGCTACTTTTTCCTGGAAGATTTTCTTTTGACGGGTTCTGTTTTATTGAGCACCTCACTCATTGTGGGTAGCCGTTCAGTAGATTCATGCTTCTTGATATAAATAACGATCTCGTCTTTGAGTCGCCTGTTGCTGATAGCTTCTACTCTTACCGTAACTTTTTCTTCTTTAAATGCGGTATCTATAAAGAGACTGTTTTTATCGAATGTTCCGGCAGAAGCGCTGAAAATTAAATCTTTGGGTCCGAGAGGTAAATACCGGCCATTGCTATACTTCCCTTCAACATTAATATAATTATAAGTGCCTTTCTTGAGACTATCAGTATATAGATTAAAATAGATGGAATCTAACTGTTGGGCTAAGGTTCCCAGACCGGAGAAAATGGCAAAAACAGCTATGATAACCAACTTCATCATGTAAAGCAAGACAAAAATTCAATATAAATAGTTGTATAAATATAAAATATCACTATTTTCGCCGCACAATATGAAACTTAACCTGCATATCCACCATCATCATACTTACCTCACGAGGTAGGCCTGATGCTGTATATGCAGTAATGATATCAGAGGGCTTACTAACGTGAGCCCTCTTTTTTTGTGCTAATTTTCAAAAACAATAACCCGTAATGGTACGTAACAAGCTTAAAATTGCAATTCAGAAATCCGGGCGACTGCATGATGATTCAGTTAAACTCCTGAAGGATTGCGGCATTGATATTAAGAATGGCGCTAATAAACTCAAAACCGAATCTGATAATTTTCCATTGGAAGTATATTTTCTGCGTGATGATGATATTCCCCAATATGTAGAAGATGAAGTGGCAGATATTGGTATTGTGGGTGAAAATGTGATCTATGAAAAAAATAAAAGCGTACAAATCGTTGAAAAGCTCGGCTTTGGTAAATGCAGATTGTCTGTAGCGGTAAGCAGATCGGAAAATTATGGGGATCTTAATTACCTGCAAGGGAAAAGGATCGCTACGAGCTATCCCGCTATTGTAGAAAAGTTTTTGAAAGAGAATGTTATTAATGCTGAAATACATGAGATCAGCGGATCAGTGGAAATTGCTCCGGGTATAGGATTGGCCGACGCTATCGTTGACCTGGTGAGCAGCGGTTCCACTTTGTTGGCTAATGGATTAAAAGAAGTGGATACCATCCTCCGTTCAGAAGCTGCATTAATTAGAAATGCACGGCTTAACCAGGAGCAAAATATATTACTCGATAAATTACTGTTCAGGATAAGATCGGTTAAGAAAGCAAAAAATAACAAGTACGTTTTATTAAATGCTCCTAACGATAACCTGGAAAAGATCATTTCCTTATTGCCCGGGATGAAAAGTCCTACCGTGCTCCCGCTGGCAGAACCTGGCTGGAGCAGTGTGCATAGTGTTCTTAGTGAAAATGAATTTTGGGACATTATCGAAAAATTAAAAGAAGCCGGCGCACAGGGAATACTGGTAGTGCCAATAGAAAAAATGATTGTCTAAACAATACAGTATGATCATTGCAAAATATCCTCAGCAAAAAGACTGGGCTGAATTATTAAAAAGACCGGTAGTTGATTATTCTTCACTGGAAGAAAAGATCAGGCCCATCCTGGAGGAAGTCAAAAAAAAAGGTGACCGTGCATTGATACGGTTGACAGCCGAATTTGATAAGGCAGATATTAACAATGTTGCTGTCAGCGACCAGGAAATAAAACTGGCATTGAATAATATCAATCATGAATTGTTTGAAGCTATTAAAACTGCGGCAGAAAATATTACAGTCTTTCACAGGCGTCAATTGCAGGAAGCAGAAAAAATAGAAACAATGCCCGGCGTGGTATGCTGGAGAAAAAGTGTAGCCATACAAAAAGTAGGACTATATATACCCGGAGGAACCGCACCACTGTTTTCAACTGTATTAATGCTGGCCATTCCCGCTATCCTTGCGGGTTGTAAAGAAATTGTTTTATGCACACCTCCCAATAGTGAGGGAAAAGTGCATCCGGCTATTCTCGCTACGGCTGCTTACCTGGGTATTACCGACATATTCAGGATTGGAGGAGTGCAAGCTATAGCGGCCATGACTTTCGGCACTGAATCAGTTCCAAAAGTGTACAAGATTTTTGGTCCGGGTAACCAATATGTTACCACTGCCAAACAAATGGTGCAAAAAGAAGGGATGGCGATAGATATGCCAGCTGGTCCGAGTGAAGTAGCTATTTTTGCCGATCAATCGGCGTACCCTGCGTTTGTCGCTGCCGACCTGCTTTCCCAGGCCGAACATGGAGCAGATAGTCAGGTGTTGCTGGTAACAGATACCGAAGAGATGATCGCTAAAGTGGAAAAAGAACTCGAAGCGCAACTATCAGTATTGCCCAGGAAAGAATTTGCCAGGCAGGCGCTTCTGAACAGCAAGATCATACTGGTAAAAGATAGTGAAGAGGCCATGAAAATTCTTAATGAGTATGCACCCGAACATTTGATCCTTGCCTGCCAGAACGCTGAAGCGCTTGCAGAGAAGGTGGTCAACGCCGGATCGGTATTTATTGGTCATTTTTCACCGGAAAGTGTAGGCGATTATGCCAGCGGTACAAATCATACATTGCCAACTAACAGTTATGCACATGCGTATAGTGGTGTAAGTGTTGATAGCTTTATTAAGAAAATAACTTATCAGCAACTTACTTCGGAGGGATTAAAGAATATTGCGTCGGCAGTGGAAATTATGGCAGAGGCAGAAGGTTTGCGTGCACATGCCGAAGCTGTCAGAATAAGATTAAAGAAAGATATATGAGTTTCAACATAGATGAACTGTTAAGGGAAAACATCAAAAAATTAACGCCCTATTCTTCTGCCCGTGATGAGTTTAAAGGTGAGGCGAATGTTTTTTTGGATGCTAACGAGAATAGTTTCGGTTCTCCGTTAACAAAATGGTATAACCGTTACCCCGATCCTCTTCAGCTTAAAGTAAAACAGAAGCTGCAGGAAATAAAGGGTATTCCCCCTGAACATATATTTCTGGGAAATGGCAGTGATGAGTGCATTGATATATTGATCAGGGCATTTTGTGAACCTGGTATAGATAACATTATTATCTGTCCGCCTACTTACGGCATGTACGAAGTATCGGCCAATATCAATGATGTGGCTATCAAGAGAGTGTCATTAACTCCAGCGTTCGACCTTGATGTGGAAGGAATTGCTAATGCTATTGACGGGCATACCAAGCTTATTTTTCTCTGTTCTCCTAATAATCCCACAGGCAATTCACTGACGAGAGAAGCCATCGAAGTAATTCTCAATAATTATTATGGGATAGTGGTGGTAGATGAAGCCTATATTAATTTTTCCCGGCATCGCTCGCTAATTCCTGAATTGAGTGAATATCCTAACCTTGTGGTAATGCAAACTTTGTCAAAGGCATGGGGACTTGCGGCCTTGCGCGTCGGGATGGCTTTTTCTTCTGCCGCCATCATTAATGTGATGAATAGGATAAAACCGCCGTATAATATAAACCAGGCTTCGCAGGAACTGGCCTTGAAAGCATTGGAAAATGTAGAGGAGGTTAACCAGATGATTAAAGAAATTGTAAAAGAGAGAGGATTATTGGAACAAAGTCTTTCTGAGCTGACAGTGGTACAAAAAATATATCCGTCTGATGCTAATTTCTTATTAGTAAAAGTGGCTGATCCCTTATCCATTTATCATTATTTGCTGAACAAAGGAATAGTAGTGAGAGACAGAAGTCGTGTCGAGCTCTGCGAAGGATGCTTACGTATTACCGTAGGCACGCCGACGGAAAATGCCAGATTGATAAAAGAACTTAGTCAGTGGACAGTTGACAGTTGACAAAATAAACAACATACTTATAAGGATGAAACGAATTTTATTCATCGACAGAGATGGTACTTTAATTAAAGAAGCACCCCCCACTTATCAGATTGATTCATTTGATAAACTGGTTTTTTACCCTCATATGTTCGAATATATGGGGAGGATTGCCCGTGAATTTGATTACGAACTGGTGATGGTGACGAACCAGGACGGACTGGGAACTTCAGCTTACCCGGAAGATACGTTCTGGCCGGTACAACAATTTGTTATGCAAAGTCTGGAAGGCGAAGGGATACAGTTTGTTGATGTGCTCATCGATAAAACATTCGCGAAAGACAATGCGCCTACCAGGAAACCCGGAACAGGCATGCTCACAAAATACCTGAACAACAAGGATTATGATATTGCTAATTCTTTTGTTATCGGCGACCGGATCACTGATGTTCAACTTGCTGCCAATTTAGGTTGTAAAGCCATTTGGCTAAACAACGACTCATCACTGGGCGCTAGTGAAATTGATAGCAGCGCCGCTACGCTTAGAAACGTTATAGCCGTTGAAACTACTTCGTGGAAGGATATTTACCAGTTTTTGAAAGCCGGACTGCGTCAGGTTGTTCATGAGCGTAATACACATGAAACGCAGATTAAAATAGAATTGAATATTGACGGAAACGGTAGGTCCAATATCATTACAGGTCTGGGTTTTTTTGATCACATGCTTGACCAGATAGCCCGGCATGGAAAAATTGATCTGACCATTAGGACAAACGGCGACCTGCACATTGATGAGCATCATACCATTGAGGACACCGGCATAGCGCTGGGAGAGGCTTTTGCATTGGCCTTGGCCGATAAACGGGGAATGAACCGGTATGGGTTTGCTTTACCAATGGATGAAGCCGAAGCAAAGGTCTTAATAGATTTTGGCGGCCGTCCCTGGATCGTATGGCAGGCGGAGTTTAAGCGCGAAAGAATAGGAGAAGTGCCTACAGAAATGTTCTTCCATTTCTTCAAATCATTCAGCGATGCGGCTAAATGCAACCTCAATATTGAGTGTAAAGGGGAGAACGAGCACCATAAGATAGAAGCCATCTTTAAAGCATTTGCCAAAGCCATCAGAATGGCCGTTAACCGTGATCCTTTAAGTAATTATCTGCCCAGCACCAAAGGGATGCTATAAAAAAAATTGGATGAAAACAAAAAAGATCACATATTTGCACTGCAATGAAACGTACTATTACAAATCAACAGTGGTGGTGGCATACTAACTCCGACAGGGGCAGGTAACGCTATTACGTGATTGTAAAGCTATATATGGGCCCCGATGTATCGGGGCTTTTTTATTTTTATCAATATGAACAGAATCAAACTTGAAACAAGCTGTAAAAAAATGCTCGCCGATGTGTTTACACCGGTAGGCATCTACCTGCGCGTCCGCGACAGGTTTCGTGATACGGTGCTATTGGAAAGTGCCGATCATCATGCTTCAGAAAACAGCTATTCCTTTATTTGCATCAACGCCATCGGAGGAATAGAGATCAGCTCGCTGGATAGCATGGAAATAAAATACCCCGGATGGCCGGCAGAAAAAATGGCTATTCAGCATACTTCTACTGTTCCTGCCAAACTATGGGAATATATGCAGCGTTTTGAAGTGACTCCTTCTGCCCAAAAAGAAACGCGGTTTGCGCAGGGGTTATATGGATATACCACATACGATGCTGTGCAGTTTTTCGATACGATTCAATTTGCTAAAAAGGAAAAGCCTTCGATACCACTTGCCAGGTATCGCCTTTATCAATATGTAATAGCTGTTAATCATTTTAAGGACGAACTGTTTTTACTGGAAAATATATTACCCGGACTTGAACGTGAAGCTGCTGTAGTAGAATCGTTGATACGTAGCAAAGATGTGCCTGTATATCCTTTCAATACAGTAAAAGAGGAAACATCTAATATAAGCGATGAGGAATACAGGGAAATGGTTCGTAAAGGAATACAGAGCTGCATGAGAGGTGATGTTTTTCAGATTGTATTAAGCAGAAGATTTACACAACCATTTATCGGCGATGAGTTTAATGTATATAGAGCGCTGCGTTCTATCAATCCCTCGCCATACCTGTTTTATTTTGATTACGGCGATTACAGGTTGCTGGGATCTTCTCCCGAATCGCAACTGGTGATAAAAAATGGCAGGGCAGTCGTTCATCCTATAGCCGGTACATTTAAACGTACAGGAAATGATGAAACAGATCAGCAGCGGGCAGAAGATCTTTTAAAGGATGCCAAAGAGAATGCTGAACATGTGATGCTGGTAGACCTCGCGCGTAACGATCTTAGCCGTCTGTGTGATGATGTTCGTGTAGACCAATACCGGCAGGTCCAGTATTATTCTCATGTTATTCATTTGGTGAGTCAGGTTACCGGAAAAGTGAGAGAAGGCAGTAATCCATTCGATCTGTTAGCCAGAACTTTTCCGGCCGGTACATTAAGCGGCGCACCAAAATTTAAAGCTATGAACCTGATTGATGAATATGAAACCACCGCAAGAGGATACTATGGAGGTGGAATCGGGTTCATAGGATTTGACGGCAGTTGTAATCATGCGATCATGATCCGCACTATGCTCAGTAAAAACAACCATTTGGTATACCAGGCCGGAGCGGGAGTGGTAGCCGCTTCAAATCCTGAAAGTGAATTGCAGGAAGTAAATAATAAATTAAACGCTTTAAAATCGGCTATTCAATTTGCCAAGGAGATATAATCCGGAGACGATAAGGCAGGCTTAATAAATACAATAAATTAATCAGATGAAGATCCTGGTTTTCGATAATTACGATTCTTTTACCTATAACCTGGTACATCTTGTTGAAAAAATACTTCCGCTTAAGGTAGATGTTTTCAGGAATGATGAAATACCGTTGGAAAAAATTAAAGCATACGATAAAATTATTTTATCTCCTGGTCCGGGTATTCCCTCTGAAGCGGGGTTACTATTACCGCTGATCAAGGAATATGCCTCTTCAAAATCCATTCTCGGTGTTTGTTTGGGTCACCAGGCTATTGGAGAAGCTTTTGGTGGAACACTGGTTAACCTAAGTAAAGTATACCACGGTGTAGCTACAAAGGGAAAGATTATTCTTCCTTTAACTCCTTTGTTTAAAGGATTGCCGGCCGATATTGAAATAGGGAGATATCATAGCTGGATTATCGACAGGGAGAATTTTCCGGCTGAACTGGAAATTGCGGCAGAAGATGAAAACGGTTACGTGATGGCGCTTCAGCATAAAAAATTTGATGTGCAGGGCGTTCAGTTTCATCCTGAAAGTGTGCTGACACCCTCGGGAGAAACGATATTAAGAAACTGGCTTAGCAGTTGACAGTTGAGAGTGGATAATTGACAATTGATAGTGGACAGTGGGGTAAAAAAATAGTAAAAGATAAAAATACATTGATGAAAAAAATACTTCAATATTTATTTGAACATAAACCCCTAACAAGGCAGGAGGCGCGTGAAGTGTTAGTAAATATTTCCCGGGGCGCTTATAGCGAACCGGAAATGGCTGCTTTTATCACTGTGTACCTTATGCGCAGTATCACTATTGCGGAGTTGGAAGGCTTCCGGGATGCCTTGCTGGAATTATGTTTGAAGGTGGATCTTAACGGTCATTCTGTAATAGACATTGTTGGAACAGGCGGTGACGGCAAAAATACCTTTAATATTTCTACGCTGGCGTGCTTTATTGTAGCAGGTGCAGGTCAAAAAGTAGCTAAACATGGTAACTATGGTGCATCGTCTATCAGTGGAGCCTCGAACGTGATGGAGAAGATGGGGTATAAGTTCAAAACTGATAACGATCAGTTGAAAAGGGAGATAGAAGAAGCTAATATTTGTTTTTTACATGCGCCTATTTTTCATCCTGCTCTTAAAACTGTTGGACCTATCCGGCGCAGTCTTGGTGTGCGAACTTTTTTTAATATGCTCGGCCCGATGGTTAATCCTGCTTCACCATCTTTTCAACTGGTAGGCGTATATAACCTGGAAATGGCCAGAGTCTATAATTACCTGCTTCAGCAGTCGGGCAGTATGTTTACTATTATTCACGGATTGGATGGCTATGATGAAATATCGTTGACCAACGACACGAAGATTATCACTCCGGAAGGCGAAAAAATCCTCACACCTGAACAATTAGGAAAAAGAATGGTAAATGCGAGCGATATTTATGGTGGCAATACGGTGGACGAAGCAGCCAAACTTTTTTCCCGCATATTGAGCGGAAAAGGAACCTGGGCGCAGAATGCTGTGGTATTAGCCAATGCGGCAGTGGCGCTGCATTGTACAGGTGGATATAAAAGTTATGAAGAGGCTTTCAGTGTCGCAGTGGAGAGTCTGGAAAGTGGAAAAGCCTATCAGTGTTTACAAAAATTAATTGCTCTGCAATAATCAGTAATAATGAATATTCTCGATAAAATAATTGAACACAAGCGGCTGGAGGTAATAGAGAACCGTATGAAGGTTCCCATACAGGAATTGCAACAGATGCCGGGTTTTTTCAGGGAAATTATTTCTTTTAGTCGTTCCCTTAAAAACAGTAACACAGGTATTATTGCCGAGTTTAAAAGACAATCGCCTTCTAAAGGGGTGATCAATGCTGCTGCAGATGTTACAGAAGTAACAACTACCTATGCTACGAAAGGCGCTGCGGCGCTTTCGGTATTAACAGACCAGCAATTTTTTGGAGGTTCTAATGAAGATTTACAAACAGCTCGCCTCAATAGTATTCCTATTTTGAGAAAGGATTTTATCATTGATGAATACCAGATCATAGAGGCGCGTGCGATAGGAGCAGATGTTATTTTATTGATCGCTGCCTGCTTAACGCCGGCAGAAGTAAAAAAGCTGGCGGCTTTTGCCAAAACATTGCAACTGGAAGTATTGCTGGAAATTCATAACGAAGATGAATTGGCGCATATCTGCGAAGAATGTGATGTTGTGGGTGTCAATAATCGTGACCTGAAAACATTTACTGTGGATATTGACCGGTCTGTTCAATTAGCTAAAAAAATTCCTTCTGATAAAGTAAAAATTGCGGAAAGTGGTATTACTGATACTGATACCATCATCCATTTAAGAAAAGCCGGTTTTGAGGGATTTCTTATTGGCGAGAATTTTATGAAACAAAAAGATCCCGCCAACGCATTTACTTCTTTTGTTGAACACTTATTAACTAAACAATAATTAAATGAGAATTAAGGTTTGCGGAATGACACAGCTTGACCAGGTAGAAGTCTTACCGGATATAGGAGCAACTTTTGCCGGTTTTATATTCTACCCAAAATCACCAAGGTATGTTTTCCGATATTTGACCTCTGCACAATTAAAAAAAATAAATACGATAAATAAAGTAGGTGTTTTTGTGAACTCATCTATCGAAGAAGTGTTGTTAATGGTGGATGAATGCAGACTGCATATGGTGCAATTGCATGGCGATGAATCACCAAAATATTGTGAGCGAATAGCCGATTATGTTTCTGTAGTAAAGGCTTTTCGGCTAAGCGATAACGACTCGATTGATTGGATGATCAAGCCCTATGTAGACGTATGCGATATGTTTATGTTTGATACGATGGGAGCGGGATATGGCGGTACAGGTAAAAAATTTGACTGGAATATTTTAAAAGGAAGTAACATAGGGAAACCATTCTTTTTGAGTGGAGGAATAGCTCCCGATGATACTACTTCATTAAAAGAGTTTCAGTATGAACCTGTAGCGAAAGGTTTATTTGCTATCGATATTAATAGTAAGTTCGAAACATCGCCGGGTATCAAGGATATGGGTAAAGTG
Source organism: uncultured Chitinophagaceae bacterium (assembly GCA_964606315.1). Classification (GTDB taxonomy): domain Bacteria; phylum Bacteroidota; class Bacteroidia; order Chitinophagales; family Chitinophagaceae; genus Flavitalea. The sequence continues at coordinate 29,674 of CAZSFY010000028.1, forward strand.
GCACATTTCATTAGTGAATTAAAATGATGCCGGCGTGTAAGTGTAAAAATTAAGTGGGGATAAAAAATAGTATATGTCAAAAACATTCAGAGATCCCAATGAGATGGGCTATTACGGTAAGTTCGGAGGCGCTTATATTCCGGAGATGCTGCATCGTAATGTTGAAGAGCTCCGTACAAAGTATCTCGATATTCTATCGGAAGCAGGTTTTCAGAAAGATTTCAGGGCTTTGCTGAAAGATTATGTGGGTCGTCCTACTCCTTTGTATTTCGCTACGAGACTAAGCAAGAAATACAATGCCAATATCTTTTTGAAGCGTGAGGATCTTTGTCATACGGGCGCTCATAAAATCAATAATACTATTGGACAGATATTACTGGCAGAGCGGTTAGGGAAAAAGAGAATTATTGCTGAAACAGGCGCTGGTCAGCATGGAGTGGCTACAGCAACCGTATGTGCATTGAAAAATGTTGAGTGTATTGTGTACATGGGTGAAAAAGATATTGAGCGGCAGTCGCCGAATGTAGCGAGAATGAAAATGCTTGGAGCGAAAGTTATACCAGCTACCAGTGGAAGTAAAACATTGAAAGATGCTACCAATGAAGCTATTCGTGACTGGATCAATAATCCTGTTGATACACATTATATTATAGGAAGTGTGGTAGGGCCACATCCTTATCCTGATATGGTAGCGAGATTTCAGAGTGTGATCAGTGAGGAGATCAGGTGGCAGTTAAAAGAAAGAACCGGTTATGAGCTTCCTCAATATGTTATCGCCTGTGTAGGCGGAGGAAGTAATGCAGCGGGAGCATTCTATCATTTCCTGGATGAAGAACCGGTTAAACTGGTGGCTGTAGAAGCAGCCGGACATGGAATTGACAGTGGTTTAAGTGCTGCTACTACACAATTGGGAAAACCGGGTGTACTGCATGGCAGTAAAAGTCTGGTCATGCAAACAGAAGATGGACAGGTAGTAGAGCCGCACAGCATTTCTGCGGGATTGGATTATCCTGGTATTGGTCCGCTGCATGCTAATCTCTATGATGCCGGCAGAGGGATATTTTTAAGCGCTACTGACGATGAAGCGTTAAGGGCTGCTTTCAATGTGGCTAAACTTGAAGGAATTATTCCCGCACTGGAAACCGGTCATGCTTTTGCAGCACTCGAAAAATTAAAACTTGTAGAGAACGAAAATGTAGTGATCTGTTTGAGTGGAAGAGGAGATAAAGATCTAGCTACATACATGAAAAAAATGGATCTGTGAGTATGCGAAATATTTTACATAAGCAGGAAAACAATATAACAGGATGAGCAGGATCAATGAATTATTCAAAAATAAACCAGGCAGGGTATTGAATGTTTACTGCACAGCGGGATTTCCTTCCGTTGACAGCACCATACCAGTGATGCAGGCACTGCAAAATGCCGGAACCGATATGATCGAATTGGGCATGCCCTATAGCGATCCGTTAGCTGACGGACCGGTTATCCAGGCTAGTAGTACAAAAGCCATTGACGATGGAATGTCTATTAAAAGATTATTGACTGATCTGTCGGGTTTTCGTAATACTATTCAATTACCTGTTGTATTAATGGGATATATGAACCCGGTGCTGCAATATGGATTTGAAAAGTTTTGTAAAGAAGTTGCTGAAGTGGGTGTTGACGGACTGATCCTGCCTGACCTGCCCATATATGAATTTGAAAATGAATACGGCGCTATTATAAAAAAATACGGACTGGATTTTATATTTCTTGTTACTCCCGAAACTTCAGAGGAGAGAATTAAAAAACTTGATGCGTTAAGCTCTGGATTTTTATATGCCGTTTCTTCTTCTTCCACTACCGGAAAAGATAAGAGCATGGATCTGCAAACGGATTATTTCAAAAAATTACAATCCCTGTCGTTAAGCAATCCTGTCTTGATAGGCTTTGGTATAAAAGACAAATCAACTTTCGACGCTGCCTGCGAATATGCAGCAGGTGCGATTATAGGAACAGCTTATATAAAGGCATTGGAAAATGCGACTGATATATCGGTCGCCACTCAACAGTTTATCAATGGCATCATCAGATAAAATAGTTATTATAAAATATAATGCTGGAAATATTCGATCCGTATTATATGCATTGGAAAGGATCGGTGTGAACGCTCTGGTATCAGACGATCATGAATTGATCAGGAATGCGGATAAAGTCATTTTCCCCGGTGTAGGTGAAGCGAGTTCTGCTATGACCTATTTAAAAGAGCGTAACCTGGATAAGGTAATTACTTCTCTTCAGCAGCCCGTATTGGGGATTTGTTTGGGTATGCAACTCATGTGCGAACATTCGGAAGAAAATAATACGGCGTGTTTAGGTATTTTTAAAGAGAAGGTGAAGTTGTTTAAAGCCGGTCCCCAAAAAGAAAAAATACCGCAGATAGGATGGAATAATATCTACAATCTGAAAACCGCATTGTTTAATAAGGTTCCTGAAAATGCATACATCTACTCTGTGCATAGTTATTATGCCGCAGTGGGGAACGATACTATTGCTATGGCCGAATATATTCACCCTTATAGCACAGCCTTGCATAAAAATAATTTTTATGGTGTGCAGTTTCACCCCGAAAAAAGTGCAGATGTTGGTGAACAGATATTGAAGAATTTTGTGAATCTCTAAAGGAATAATATGCAATTAATACCCGCAATAGATATAATAGATGGTAAATGCGTAAGACTAAAGCAGGGCGATTATAGCGCAATGACCATCTATAATGAGCAACCATTAGAAACTGCTAAAAAATTTGAAGCGGCTGGTTTGATGCGTTTGCATTTGGTAGATCTCGATGGCGCTAAAGCAGGTTCAGTAAAGAACTGGAAAGTGTTGGAAACTATAGCCGGAAAAACTTCCTTAACTATTGATTTTGGTGGCGGAATTAAAACAGCTAAGGATGTTGATATCGTACTGGAATGTGGCGCCCGGTGGGCTACTGTAGGAAGTATAGCGGTTAAAGATGAAGAGCTTTTTACGACGTGGATCACTCATTACGGCGCCGGCAAATTTCTATTGGGGGCTGATGTCAAAAATGAAAAAATTGCCATTGGCGGGTGGTTGGAAACTACTGATATCTGGATATACGATTTTATTAGAAAATACATGGATAAAGGCATCAACCATATTTTTTGTACTGATGTAAGCAAAGATGGTTTGCTTGAGGGACCATCAACAATATTGTATAAGAATATTATCAAAGAATTCCCTTCTCTTGAATTTATTGCAAGTGGGGGAGTAAGCTCGATGGCTGATCTTGAGGAATTGGCAGCGATAGGATGTAAGGGTGCTATTATCGGGAAAGCCATCTATGAAAATCGAATTTCCTTAACTGATCTGCAAAAATTTCAAGCGTGCTGACAAAAAGAATTATACCCTGTTTGGATATTAAGGACGGAAGAACGGTGAAAGGCATCAATTTTGAAAATATCAGGGATGCTGGCGATCCGGTAGAGCTTGGCGCTCTTTATGCAGAACAGGGCGCTGATGAATTGGTTTTTTTAGATATTACCGCTACGAATGAAAAAAGAAAAACATTAAGTGAACTAGTTAACCGTATTGCTCATAAAATAAATATTCCTTTTACAGTAGGGGGTGGTATTAGCAGCGTGGAAGATGTAAGTGTGTTGCTGCAAAATGGAGCCGATAAAATTTCTGTCAATACCGCTGCATTCAGAAATCCAACATTAATCGCTGATCTCGCAGCGCAGTTTGGTAGTCAGTGTGTAGTACTGGCGATCGATACTAAAAAAGAAGAAGATGGCGAATGGTATGTTTATTTAAATGGGGGACGGTTAAAAACAGATACAAAATGTTTTGACTGGGCAAAAAAAGCTGTTGAGTTGGGCGCTGGTGAAATTCTGCTCACTTCCATGAATAATGATGGTACCAAAAAAGGTTTTGCGATCGATATTACCCGTCAGTTAGCTGAAGAACTTCCTATTCCTGTTATTGCATCGGGTGGGGGAGGAACAATGCAACATTTTTCTGATATATTTATAGAAGGAAAAGCCGATGCTGCGCTGGCAGCCAGCATATTTCATTTTAAAGAAATAGGTATTCCTGAATTGAAACAATACCTGTTGTCACAACAGATAAGAGTAAGAATATAATTGGTGAAATGTATTACAGGCAGATAAAACAAGACAATGACGATTAATTATAATAAATATGCTGATGGACTCGTACCTGCAATAGTGCAGGATGTGTACACGGGTACGGTACTTATGCTCGGGTTTATGAATGAGGAAGCCGTGGCTAAAACCTTAAGCGAGAACAAAGTAACTTTCTATAGTCGTACAAAGAAACGTTTGTGGACAAAAGGAGAGGAAAGCGGTCATTTTCTATTATTGAAAGAAATAAAAACCGATTGTGATAACGATACTTTGCTGGTAAAAGCGGAGCCTGTCGGACCAGTATGTCACACCGGTGCAGATACCTGCTGGGACGAACCGAACACAGAAAAAGGCTTTCTGACCTTCCTTGAAAGCGTAATTGTCGCCCGACGGGAAGGCACGGACGAGAATTCCTATGTAAAAAGAATGTTTGGCAAGGGGTTGAATAAAATTGCCCAAAAGGTTGGTGAAGAAGCCGTTGAACTGGTAATAGAGGCGAAGGATGACAATGAAGAACTCTTTCTGGGCGAGGCAGCAGATTTACTCTTTCATTATTTACTTTTGCTTAACGCCAAAGGGTATAAATTGCAGGACGTGACAGATGTACTGAAAGCACGTCACTCGAAATAAAGAAATACTGATGAAACGAAGGTCAATGCAGTTGACAAATGACAGTGGAGAGTTGACAGTTGAAAGGAGCTGTCCATTATCAACTATCCTCTGTCCACTGATAATAGGCCATTGAAAAATAAAATATGTACTGATGAAAAGGTTTTTTGCAGGGTTGTTATTTTTTCCTTTGATAGCATTTGCGCAGGAAAAATTTGTTATATCCGGAAATGTTAAGGGTCTACCGGAAGGTTCTACTGTAACAGTGGTTGATGTAAATTATCCAACAGACGTGTTGGCTACTTCAACGGTAAAAAATGGTGATTTTGAATTATCGGGATCGGTACGGGAGCCCAATCTTTTACAACTCAATTTTGATGGTGTTCAAAAAAGATCAGTCATATTTATTGGTAATGATAAAGTAAAACTTGATGGAACAGCAGACGCTTTACAGGATATTACTGTGAAGGGATCAAATGTGCATGATGATTTTGAGCACTTCAAATCGGTTTTCAATCCTTTGTTTAACCGTTTAGGGGAACTCGGACAACGTATTAATAGTTCTCCAACGAGAGAAGATTCTCTTACTGATGCTTATGCCAATCAACTGGAAAAGATAGGTAAGCAGGTCGATATTTTTATTGAGAAAAAACCTGCTTCTCCCGTTTCACCTTTTGTTTTAATGGTAACAAAAGAGCTGGAGCAGGATATTTCGGTTCTTGAACGCCGTTATGCTGTTCTTGATAAGAAAGCGAAGGATGGTTTTTTTGGTAAGCTCGTGAGTGATGAAATACAAAATACCCGAGTAGGAACTATTGGTTCTGTGGCAATAGATTTTAGCCAGGAAGATACAGAAGGAAAAATGGTTTCTTTAAGTTCTTTCCGTGGTAAGTATGTGTTGGTGGATTTCTGGGCGAGCTGGTGCAGGCCTTGCAGGGATGAGAATCCTAATGTAGTAAAAGCTTATAATAAGTTTAAGGATAAGAATTTTACAGTATTGGGTGTTTCATTAGATAAGGATAAGGATGCCTGGTTACGTGCTATTAAGTCTGATAATCTTACCTGGACACAATTAAGTGATCTTAAATTCTGGAATAACGAAGTAGCTATGAAATATAAGATACAATCGATACCGCAAAATATTCTTGTAGACCCCGACGGTAAGATTATAGCTAAAAATCTGCGAGGCGCCGAATTACATAGTACATTATCGAAATTATTGAAATAGTACATGACAAAACTTTCTGTCAACATCAACAAGTTTGCTACTTTACGTAATAGCAGGGGAGGTAATCATCCCAATGTGTTGAAAGCCGCGATTGACGCAGAAAGATTTGGAGCAGATGGTGTCACTGTGCATCCACGTCCCGATGAGCGGCATATAAGGTATAGTGACGTGCGGGATATCAGGAAAATCATCACTACCGAATTTAATATTGAAGGTAATTGCCGCGAGCAGAAATTTATTGATCTCGTACTTGAAGTAAAACCACAACAGGTTACACTTGTACCTGATGAATTAGGCCAGATTACTTCTAATCATGGTTGGAACACTATTGAACATAGGGATTATTTAAAGGAGATAATAAGTGTGTTTACAACTGCGGGCATACGAACTTCTATCTTTGTTGATCCTGTTCCTGAAATGGTTGCCGGCGCAGCAGCTACCGGTACCGATCGTATAGAACTGTACACGCAGGCTTATGCAGAAGAATTTCATGTTAACCGTCAGCAGGCTATAGCGCCTTATATTGCTGCTGCAGAAGTTGCGCTTTCAAATGGTTTAGGCATTAATGCCGGCCATGATCTTGATTTACATAATCTTTCTTTTTTTGCAGAAAACATTCCCGGTCTGCTCGAAGTATCCATAGGACATGCACTAATAGCCGATGCACTTTATCTCGGATACGAGAATACAATTCAATTGTATAAAAGACAACTGACAGTGGGCAATTGATAGTGGATAGTTGACAGTGGGCAGTGGACAATTGACCGCTCATCAATAATTTCCCGCAGTTAAGCGCTTTTTTATTAGCTTTTACAAAACTTTTTTATGAAAGCGTTTCTATTAGGATTCCAGGTAATCTTATTCTCCTTTTATTCTTATGCTCAACTCACTACGCCAACCTATGGAGGAAACAAAACAGCCTGGGTAGGTGAAAAAATAGGTCTTACTGATGTGACTATTAAGTATAATCGTCCTGCTGTTAAAGGAAGAGAAGGAAAAATATGGGGAACATTAATAGAGGAGGGATTTTTTAAGCCCGATTTTGGTAATAATCCGTCTACTCCCTGGCGTGCAGGAGCTAATGAAAATACTACTATTAGTTTTTCCAAAGATGTGAAGGTTGAAGGTAAAACTCTCCCTGCCGGCACTTACGGTTTATTTATTGCTTATGGTCCGAAGGAATCGATAGTGATCTTTTCAAAAAACTCCACTTCGTGGGGTAGCTATTTTTATAATGAATCAGAGGATGCGTTAAGAGTTAACGTTAAACCACAACCGACAGATAAATCAGTGGAATGGTTAAGTTTTCAATTTGCGAACCAAACTGACTCGACTGCTACAGTACAACTTGCCTGGGAAAAACTAATCATTCCCTTCCGTATTCAGGTTAATCTGATTAATGATCAAATCGAAAGTTTCAGGAATGAGTTAAGAGGAGAGAAAGGTTTTTCCTGGCAATCTTTTAATCAGGCTGCATCCTGGTGTGCTGCAAAAGGAGTAAATATTGAAGAGGCGCTTATATGGGCAGATGCCGCTACCAGCCCATTTTTTGGTGGGGACAAACAATTTAGCGCATGGGTTACTAAATCTGCTTTATTGAAGTTATTAGGGAAAGAGAATGAAGCCGATGCTATCATGAAAAAGGCAATTTCACTTGCTGATATGCAAGAGTTGCATCAATACGGCCGACAATTAATAGAAGCTAATAAAGCAGATGAAGCATTAGCTATTTTTAAATTGAATGCTTCCAAAAATCCCAAGCAATTTACTACATACGTTGGGTTGACCAGAGGATATGCTGCTACAGGAAATTATAAGGCTGCATTAAAAAATGCACAGTTGGCGTTGCCTATGGCACCAGACGAATTAAATAAAACATCAGTAGAGTTCATGATCCGTCAATTAAAAGAAGGAAAAGATATTCGTTAGAGCAATTCACTCTCCACTGTCAACCGACAACTCTACACTGTACTAACTCTTCGTTGAAAAAAAATTTTTTATTTTATAAAACTTTCCTAAATTCAGTTTTCAATTTCAATATTTAACCCCAAACTTATCGCTATGATACCTCTACTCATAACTTAAAATCATCCTGCTTCTTTGTTGTAACTGTTTTCTCCCTAATGGGATTAAAACTTTTTTCTGAATGCCATTGGCGCTATTCTAACATGCCTGCCTATGCGTATATTTCTATTATTATTATTAAATATTGTGCTATACTATTCAGCACAAACACAGGATTCTTTAACCTTTTCGGAGAAGATATTCAATCTGCCAGATAAACTTTTTGGTTCTATTGAGCGGAAGTCGGAGAAGTTGCAACAGCAGTTGTATAAGTCTACCGCTAAGTCTCTCAATAAGTTGGAGCGCAGTGAGATAAAGATGAAAAAAAAGTTAATGAAAGAAGATTCAACACTGGCGAAAGAAGTTTTTGGTAATGTAAAGGAAAAATATGGGGCGATGCGTTCCAGGTTAAATGATCCTACTGCTATAGTAGGTGCACAACAAAAGGATTATGTTCGTAAACTGGATTCGCTGCAAACAGCTTTAAAGTTTGTCGATCAATTGAGTTCGAAGAGTAAAGACTTATCCAACATTAATCCGCGAATAAATGGAGCATTGCAGCAATATAATGGTATACAGGATAAGTTGAATAAGACCAGGGATATACAGCAACTACTGGTTGATCGTCAGCAGTTGATTAAGAACAGGTTAGTTAATACCGGTCTTTCCAAACAATACCGCTCCTATCAGCAACAGATATATTACTACAGAGATAGGATAAAGAACTATAAGGAATCACTTACTGATCCTTCAAAAGTTGAGAAGGAATTATTAAAACATGCAGCCAGGATTCCAGCTTTTGAAAACTTCTTTAATAAACATTCTGATTTAGCGTCATTGTTTCGTTTACCACAAAGTGATGAACCATTGCCTGCAACTGCTTTGTTAGGTTTGCAGACCAGAGACATGCTCGCCGCGCAGCTTCAACAAAGATTTGGTTCGGGATCTGCATCACAGCAATATGTTAGCAGTGGCATAGCCGATGCGCAGGCAGGATTAACTACTATTAAGGACCGGTTGCAGCAATTAGGTTCTTCGGGTGAGAATATGGATATGCCTGATTTTAAACCGAATCCCGAGAAATCAAAAACATTCCTGCAACGGCTCGTTATTGGAACGAGTATCCAAAGTGTAAAGAGTAATTATTTTTTCCCTTCTACAACAGACCTGGCAGTAAGCGCCGGATATAAATTCAGTGAAAAAGCAATAGTAGGTACAGGGATAGGATATAAGATGGGCTGGGGAAGAGATATCAGGAATATTGATATCAGTCATGAAGGAGTATCGATGAGGAGCTTTCTGGATATTCATTTAAAGAAGAGTTTCTGGCTATCTGGCGGATTTGAGATGAACTATTTGAGCAATTTTAAGCATATCCAGCAGCTTAAGGATATGTCGGATTGGCAGCGAAGCGGATTGATAGGGCTTACCAAAAAAGTATCACTAAAGAATAAATTTTTAAAGAACACCAAAATACAGTTGTTGTGGGATTTTTTGAGTTACTCGCAAAAACCTGCTACACAAGCTATTATTTACCGAATTGGATATGACTTTTAACCCCTTTGTTATGAGAAAATTTTGTTTATTGATTTTGCCAATACTATCTACATTCATTGGCTATGGGCAGATTGATCCTAGGCATTTAGATCTGCCAAATATTACGGCACCATCACCGGATGCTGCAAGTTTGGGGAAGTATGGTATTACTCCGGTAAATATGTCGGTAGGTTCTGCTACTATTGATGTGCCTGTCTGGACTATTAATTGCGGTCCGATTTCCTGGCCTGTTTCTATCTCTTATGTTACTGGTGCCATAAAAGTGGACGAAATATCTTCCAATGTAGGATTGGGATGGACTTTAGCTGGACAAGGGGTTATTACTAGGACAGTAAGAGGTAGACCAGATGAACTAACATTTGACGAGCCTGATTATAGTACTATTTCGTTTACCAACGATTGGTATTATTTGTATGGAGTGCTTGATGGAAAGCAGGATTGTGAATTTGATGTTTACTCTTATAGTTTTAATGGCAGAAGCGGTAGGTTTTATATTACTCAAGAGGAGGAAATTTTTGCCGTACCAGTTACTTCTTTGAAAATATCTCAAACGATATCCGGATTTGAAATTATTGATGAGGATGGTCATATTTATTCATTTTTTCAACCGGAGATGACTATCTTGGAAGAAACCGGTATAGCTACTCATCCGACCTCGTGGTATTTAACCAAAGTGGAAACAAGCGACAGAAAGCAGTCAATTATGTTTCATTATATTGATGATGGCGCTATTGGACAAAATTCTAGCAGCTTTACCTGGAAAATCGGTAGTTGGTATAATTTGGCATGTGAGAAACAAATTATTACTGATATTTCCCCCCAACTGACTACTAACGCTACAAGTACTGTTATTAGCCAGTTACAACGAATTGATTTTCCCAATGGGTCAATTAATTTTAATTATATAAATGATAGAGTAGATATAAATGGCACTAATAAAGACAGACTTACCCAAATTGAAATAAAACGGGCAAGTTCAGATTCAGTTACGAGGAAATTTTCACTTTACCATTCGTATTTTACATCTGGAAATCGTCTAAAGCTAGATTCAATACTTGAATATCGATTTTCAAATGGACCTAAGAAAAAGTATAGTTTTGAGTATGACGCAACTCCAACAGTACATGTGGGGAGTTATGCTCAGGATAAATGGGGATATAACAACGGGGTAACTACTAACACTAGTTTATTGGCTAGCCAGACTGTCTGGTATAATTCAGTGCAATACAATATTGGTGATGCGAATAGATCTGTTGATACGACGGCTTCCAAAGCGGGTTCCTTGATTGCAGTTAACTGGCCTACAGGAGGCAGGACCGAATATACTTACGATGCACATCAGTTTTATCCTGGGTTTATGTCAAATTCAACTACTGAACATTCAGCAGAAACTTCTACTGCGGGCGCTCCTGTAATTACAACGTTTACATACCCCTCCTCCTTAGCTACAGATGCTAAAGCTATAGTTGTTATCAATAATTTTAATGCGTCAGGTAGCAGTACCCCCAACCCTTATGTACAATTAAAAGATTTAACCACCGGCAATATAGTATTGTATATTGAAAACAATGTTCCCCAAACTCCATTAAATACGGAACAAAGCCTTAATCTTATTCCTGGTAGAAATTATGAGATGAAATCTCAGATATATACAAACGCAGCATCTGGATATAGCACTTCTATAAAAGTGGAATGGGCTGTTTATGGAACTACTCCAATAATAGAAAAAGGTGGTGGTATCCGGATCCGCACAGTTAAAAATTATACAAAGCCAGAAGTATTGGCCAGCACAGACTATTATCAATATGAACCGGGAACAACTTTATCTACTTATTATGCAATTAATTTAAATCGAAAACAAATTTTTTATCGGACACATAGTGCGGCGCCACCGATGCCTTGTATTGCCAATGGTCCCTTGTGCGACGTGTACTACAGTGCGTCACTATATCCAACTACAGTTGTTGCAGGTTCTCCAATTATGTATAAGAAAGTAACAAAATACCAATTGAATGAATCCAATGTGCCTAAGGGAAAAACGGAGTATGAATATAATGTAGTACGAGATAATTTTATATCTTCTTTTAACAGCATTTCTTTTATATATTTTACTAAGAACGATTGGAAAAATGGGTCTCTATTGAGTGAGACACATTATAAACGTGAGAATAATGGTGAGTATACACCGGTCAAGAGGATTGAGAATACCTACAATGAACTGAAAATATCTTCCATTGAAGAGCTACAAGTAAAAACCCTGGCACTCGAGAATGTTACTCCTTATAGAGATGCTATGACTGCTCCTGTAGATATGGTTTTTTACTATGTTCCCATATTTACTGGTATAAATCAACTTATTAAAACAAAGGAAATGATTTATGGGAAAGATGTTGATCAGCCCCAAATTAATATTACAGATAATTTTTACTCTGATATATCGCACAATTTTATTACTAAAACAACGCGTACAGACAGTAAAGGGGATATTTTCAGTAATACTATGAAATATCCGGTAGACTTCAGTAGCTCGGGGAATGTATATGAAAAGATGGTTAATAAAAATATTATCAGCCCTGTTATTGAAGAGAAATATTCCCGCAGAGAAATTGTTAGTGGAAATCCAACAGAGGTTACCCTCCAAACAATAAAAAAAGATTACCGTGACTGGAAAAATGATCAACTGGTACTGGCGCCGGAATTCGTCAAAGCATCAATTAATGGTAATACGCCGGAAAACAGAATAGTTTATACTAATTATAATGACCGTAAACAACCTACTGAGGTTAAAAAGAACCTGGATGCTACATTGACTTATATGTATGGATATAACTCTCAATACGTAGTAGCAGAAATTTCCAACGCATCTTTATCAAATGTCGCTTATACGAGCTTTGAAGCTGGTGACAAAGGCGGGTGGAGTTATTCGGGAATACCAATAAGAGATGCTACGTCTCCCACGGGAAAGATGTGTTACAGTTATACCGGCAATATCGTTAGTCCGAGTATAACTACTGGTATTCCCTATATTGTTTCGTATTGGAAAAAATCAGGTACGGTATCGATCAGCGGTTCTACTTCTACAACGGGTAGAACGGTTAATGGGTGGACTTACTTTGAACATCGGATCGCTTCTCCGGGCGTTAATATTACAGTGAGTGGAACCAGTGCGGTAATTGATGAGTTAAGATTATATCCCGCCAATAACGCGATGATGAAAACCTATGCGTATGATCCGCTGGTGGGAGTAATGAATGAATGTGACGCTAACAACCGGATATTAAGCTATGAATATGATGAACTGCAACGTTTGGTACTGATCCGTGACCAGGATCGGAATATCGTAAAGAAATTTTCATATAAATATCAACTTTACGATGACTTTGAAAATATTTATTACAACGAAGCGAGAAGCGAGACATTTCAACGACAGACAGCTTGCTCGGGCTGCCAGGTAGGTTCATCAGTAACGTATACTGTTCCGGCTAATTCATATTTGTCTACTGTAAGTGTAGATGCAGCCAATGCTGTGGCTGAAGACGATATAGCTACAAACGGACAGGCATACGCGAATGCTGTAGGGACCTGTATTACTCCGCCGAACGCAACTATTTTAACTACTAATGCTATTCCGGCTGTATTCAATTTTTTCAATACCTGTACATCTACAAATTATAACAGACCCAGATCCACACTGGAAACAGACTGGCCGATATCAGGTGTGCCCCAGGGTACTTATACTATTGATATCATAAAAAGTACACCTCCTGCTACATACCAGTACTATGAAGTGATTGCACCGGCTAACACACCTGATACCCTCTATTATTTTGGACCTAATTTTTTACCATTCACGAATATTAAATTCGGAATAGGGACTAACAAGGCGATAATAACTAATTAATACTAAATAATTATATGAGATACCTTATTGTTTTATTATTATTTTTTGCCGGACAGGCAACGGCGCAAAACAAATTGTATGAAATAGAAATTGCTTCCGTAAGTAAAGAGAAGATATTGTTGAAACAATATGAAGGGAAAAAAATACTTATTGCGACAGCTAATGCTGAACAACTGGCTAAATCAAGAATACAGTTTTTAGATTCTATACAAAAAGCAAACCCCCAATTACAGGTAATTATTGCTCCTGCTGAAGAAGCTGATTCTTCCAGGAGGAAAACTATGCTGGAAACCATTAACAGTGATTTAGCTTCGAGTACTGTCCGGGTATTAGAACCTTCATTTACTTCAAAAAAAGATGGGGAACGGCAAAATTCTCTTATGCGCTTTCTGACGACCCCTGAAGAAAATCAGCATTTTCAGATTGATGCTCAGGGAAATTTTCAAATGTTTATCATCAATGAGTCGGGTTTTTTATTTGCAGTGATTGAAGGGCCGATTAGTAATAAACACTTGGAAAAAATTTTAAAAGAAAATTCGTCTGCAAAACGTTGATCAGTCATTAAACCTATCACCCCAAAACTTTTTTATGCGTATTACCGGAATAATATTTTACAGTCTCCTGGTATTTTGCAGTTTTGTTAATACAGCGCTGTATGCACAGTTTCCCCGTTCCGTTCCAGAAGATTATTCAGATCCTTCACTTAATCATGTAAGAACGTGGACGGCCAAATATCCACAGCAAAACCCCGCTACGTTGATGACACAACTGTTAAGGGAGGTACAATACAGTACGCAGTACTTAGATGGGTTGGGGCGTCCTCTGCAAACGGTGATCAAAGAAGGGTCTTTGATCACCGCTACCGCTGTTAAAAAAGATATGGTGGCCCCTGTAGAATATGATGCTTATGGCAATGAGACCTTTATTTATAAACCTTATGTTTCCCCTACCACTGCTAATGGCGATTTCAGAATAGATCCATTTGGTGAGCAGGAAACCTTTATGGAAGGACAATATTCTACAGAAACTTTTTTCTATGGCGAGACACGTTATGAAAACTCTCCACTCAACCGGGTAGAAGAAATTACTGATGCAGGTGATGCCTGGTCGGGATCAATGCATAATACTGCTGAAAACGATCGCCGGTCTGTCAAAATCAAATACTGGGTGAATACTGAGGTTGATGATGTATATATATGGGACGTTACTGTTGGTACACCAGGCAATTTCAGCACTTATGCAGCAAGAACGACGCGGTATGCAGCGGGTGAGCTATCCAAAAAAGTGACAGTGGACGAACACGGTAAACAGGTAATTGAATTCACTGATAAGAATAACCGCATTATTCTAAGGAAAGTACAGTTTACCGCTACGGCAGATAACGGCGATGGCGCTAACCACACTGGCTGGTATTGCACCTATTATATTTATGATCTGCTGGGGAATCTAAGAGCTGTACTGCAACCTCGTGCTATACAGGCATTTAATGGTAGTGGCGCACCGACTTCCGCCATGCTTTCGGAATTATGTTTCCGCTATGAGTATGATGACAGGAACCGGATGATCATCAAAAAACTTCCGGGTGTAACGGAGTATTATATGGTCTACGACGGACGCGACAGACTAGTGATGTTCCAGGATGGTAAATACAGAGCGAATAACAAGTGGTTGGTTACTTTATATGACGACTTGAGTCGTCCTGTGGAGACTGGCTTGTTGCTCAATACCTATAATAATAGAACATTTAAACAACATCTTGATAATTCGAATGCAGCTAACTATCCTTTTTCTCCTTCTTCAGTCCCCAGCACTACTTACTGGGATTATCTTACCAAAACAGGTTATGATAATTACACATCACTACCCGGCGCCAGCGGCCTTACTTCTACCCTTCAAACTACTCACACGGGCATCGGCTATATGTACACTACTTACAATGCTTCTCCTGTATATGCACAACAGGTAACAGCTTCGACAGCAATCAAAGGCTTACCCACGTGGACGGCTACACGCGTGCTGGCAACATCAACATACCTGTACACTGTTAATATTTATGATGATAAAGGGCGGCTGATACAGGTAAAATCTAAAAACCTGAAGGGCGGCACTGATGTGATGACCACGCAATACAACTGGAGCGGCCAGCCGGTGGTAGTGGTAGAGAGAACAGACAAGCCTGGTACTAACGCGCAGACCACGGTGACGGTTAGCCGCATGATCTACGATGATCTGGGGCGGCTTTTGCGAACGGAGAAAAGAGTACAAAATACTTTAGTGAACGGTAACGCCCTATCGCCATACACTACTGTACTTAAACATGAGTATGATGCCTTAGGCCAGTTGACAAAAAAAGAGTTGGGCGACAAACCTTCCAGTCCGGGTAACGCGCTGGCCAAACTGGATCATGAGTACACCATCCGCGGCTGGCTGTCGGGGATCAATAAATCATATATCGCAGCTACCAGTAATGCTGATCGTTGGTTTGGCTTTGAGCTGAGCTATGATAAGAACCTGTCGATGGGGACACAATCATCTTTCCAGTATAACGGCAATATCGCTTCTGTGCTATGGAAAGGGGAGAGCGACCAGACCGCCAGAAGATATGTGTTTACCTATGATGCGGTGAACCGCTTAACGGAGGCTACTTTCAGACAGCATGCTTCGGGCAGTGGTTCAGGGGCTACGTTTAATCTTAGCGCCGGAGTAGACTTTACCAACTGGGCGATCACCTATGATTACAACGGCAACCTGCTCTCCATGCAGAACCGTGGCCTTACCTTAGGCGCTTCCCCCAAGATCGATGATATCTATTATGCGTATAAATCATCGAATATGAGCAACCGCCTTGGCCGTATCAAGGAGACCGCTTCTACGCCCAATGTTAACCTGGGCGACTTCCGGGATGGTATAGACATCACCGATGAATATAGTTATGATGTGAACGGTAATATGACCGAGGATAAGAACCGGGGAGTGCTGACGACCTACAATCACCTGAACCTTCC
>CAZSFY010000029.1:0-5829 GCA_964606315.1 uncultured Chitinophagaceae bacterium
TTAGAGGTGGTGAATGTTAGTTTATATGTTAAAAAAGCTCCAAAAAAAAAACCTGGCCAATAGGTGTTTCCTTTAGTAAAAGGGTTAATTTGCCTGAAAATCCCTACTGTAGCGCATCCTGGGAGTTTTACGAGATGTTTTACTATGAAAAAAAGAGAAAAACCCCCATGGTTTGATAGTATTTTTACTATTCAAAAATCAGGGAAAATCGGGTTAAATTTTCGAAAAAACCCTACTTATCCACATAGCGGTCAAAAATGTGGATAAATGTAAACACTTAGATAACCCATTAATATTCAAACCCCAGCTCTTATGAGTTCAGAATTGGTAATTAAGGTTTCTATAGCAGATGACCACAAAATTTTTCGGGACGGTATTAAAATGGCATTAAAGGACAAAGAATATCTTAGGATTCTTTGGGAGGCTGAAAACGGTAAGGATCTGATGCATAAAATGCAACTTAAAAAACCGGACGTGTTGTTGATGGATATTCGGATGCCCGAAATAGACGGAGTCAATGCTATCGGATTATTACGCAAGGAATACGATGATGTACGTATCATTGTTTTAACCATGTACGACGATCAGGAAATGATTACGCGGATGATGGAAATGGGAGCGAACGCGTACCTGACCAAAACCTCTGATCCTGAAGAGATCTACCAGGCCATTCTCAGTTGTATGAATGAGGATTTCTACTTCAATGACCTGGTGAACAAAGCTGTGTTATCCAAACTACAGACGAAGCGTCAGGTTAGACAGTTCTATCCTAATCCCGTGAAGTTTTCAGAAAAAGAAGTAAGGATTCTTAGACTGCTGGCCGAGGACAAGACGACAGAAGAAATATCAAAAGAAGTTTTTTTAAGTCCCCGCACAGTGGAAACCATACGTCAGAACATGAAGACCAAGGTAGGCGCCAAAACTATCGCCGGTTTAATTATGTACGGCATGCGCAACAAAATCATAGACTAAAATGTAGCAATGCCATGACGTATGGCATACATCGCTAATCCTATTCTGCTTTTTACATCCAGCTTCTCAAACAGGCTATCCCTTAGATTATCAATAGTACGTGGATTAAGTCCCATTTCATTAGCAATACCTTTATAAGTATATTCTGTGCAGGTCAGTCTCAGGAAATTGATTTCAGTTTCATTGAGCATCATACTCATTAAGGAGAAATTTTCTCTGGACTTGCGAAATACATTGACGAGTTTACCTGTAGTGTTATGACTGTGATAATATCCGGTATGTATAACGGCATTTAGCGCCAGCTTTAACTCGGTTGGCGTTACGTCTTTCTTTAAAAAACCTCTTACTCCGGCCTTCAGTAACTGGATCATGCTAATTTCTGTGTCATACATTGACAACATTAAAATATTTACAATAGGAAAGTCTTCATACAACTGCATGGCCGTTTCTCTTCCACCCATTCCGGGCATGTTCAGGTCCAGTAAAACAATATCCGGGACCAATCCCCCACGCATGGTATTTAATAATTCTTCACCTGTTGCAGCTTCGATAATCACTTTGTATTCATCGAAATCATTGATGAGTCCGGCTATGCCCTTGCGAATTAGCATGTGATCGTCTGCTAAAGCTATTTTGTACTCTTTTTTTTCTTCGTTCATATTTTAGTTTGCTTTGGTATGATGGGAATTAAAATACTAATTGTTGTTCCGATATTTTTTTGACTATTTATACTGAAACTCCCGTCCAGAAGTTTCAATCGGTGTTTTATATTTAATAACCCTGTCCCGGAAGATCCTTCTCTGCAAGACTCATCATCAAATCCTTTTCCATTGTCTGCTATATTTATCTCAAGATTTTCTAAGCCATAGTTCATACATATAGTGATGACGCTGGCCTGGGAGTGCTTGATGATATTGTGTAAACTTTCCTGAATGGTGCGGTATATCATCAATTCCTTTTCTCGTCCCATGCTGATCACTTTACCTCTTAAGGAATAATTTATTTTGAAATAGCCGCTCCGCTCAATTTGTGTTAGCTCATTCTCCAGGGCATGCTGTAAACCGTTGTTATCGATTAGACCAGAATGTAAACTTTTTGAAAGATTATTTAATTTATTAATAGCATCAGTAATAAATTCCGCCGCTTGCGTTATTTTTCGCCGGCTATCCAATTCATCACCATAGCGGAGAGTAGCGAGATTTAATTTCGAAAGCGTGAGGCTTAGCATTATATCGTCGTGAATTTCCCTGGCTACCTCCTGGTATACATCTTCCCTGGTTTTAAATTTTGTTTTTAGTATAGCTGACTGGAAATCTGCAGTCACAGCAGACAACTCTATATGTAATTGGCGTTTTTTATAATATACATATAGTGTCGAAATAATTAACAGACTGAAGACAGTCATCAAAACAGCACTATATGCAGGATTGGTAATACATTGATGTGCCATCTTAATACATTTTGGTTAGTAATAAGGTTCAAAGATCTCGTAGCAATGAAAATTGATTTTTAGGTCAGCAAATTAGAATATACTTTTCTCGATGATTACCGTATTTATACGGTTTTTTATAAGAAAAAAACGTTGGACGAACATTATGTGATATTCTCTCTGATTGCGTATTAAGTACACTTTGTCATGATCTATACCTAATCCTTATGCGAAGTATATTATCTGATGTATAAGCCGATATAATATATTAATTAATATTTATATATTTTATAATATAGTCCTGCTTCGTGATTGAATGAAGTGTAGAATAATACTTTCCAATTTCGTAATTGATAGTTTCTTATTCGTAAGAGACCAGTATTAAAAAGATTATGAACAGGCCACTAGACTTCAATAAAGGGAAAGAAAAAAAGCAATCGTAGTTTGTTTCAGAGGATATCTGCATGGTTGCATTTGTAGCTGGGATTAATCACAGGTCTTATTATGCTGGCGGTTTGTTTAACTGCCTGCATATGGATTTTTCATGATGAGATTACTGTTTTGTTAGAGCCTAAAGCAAAAATTCAGATGATCACAAAAAATCAACCTGCTAGGCAGTTGAGTTAAGTTTGTCATGATATTTTAAACTAATCAAAGTATTTCTAAATTCTTAAAGCCGTTCGGCGGGATTGATAAGCATTATATTCTTCCGGTGATGAAAAACCAAGTCGTTCATCTCTTGATAGCAAGTGATTCCGCAAAACTGATCAGTTGTTGAATGATAGCTGGCCGATACATAGAATGAATCCAGGTGGTAAATGAATATCCGCTTATTATCTTCAGTATGTTGGGCGAGAAGATTGCCAAACTCTATAAGTGCAGCCATCTGGTCGGTTTCGTCGAGTTCGAGGAATTGCTGCAGCGTCATAACAAGTGGTTTTTTAAGGTAGAATGTAAAGATGCTAACATAATTTACAACTTTTCCACCAGGGGTTATTCACATAGTGTGGATTGTGCATAAAAAAACCCGCCGGCGCGGGTGGGTCGAATTCATTCTCTAACACTTGTCATGGAAGGTTGGTCATTCAGTGGATTGTTGGATGGCTGGTTTTTAGGATATTCAGAACCTTAACATAGTTTCTAAGTAGGGAAAGTTGGTTGAAGTTCGATTTTGAGCCTTGGTCTTTCAATGGATATTGGTTAATTTTTTTTGTTCGGACGGTTATTCGGATCTTGGATTGAAGGGGCTTTGTGTCTTTTTCAACCAACTTTCCTAACAAATATAGATGTGAATAACTATGTGGAAAAGAGCACAATCACCTAATTATGTTTGTACGGTTTTTACTGTCGGTATAGTAAAATTTTTATATGTGTCACGTTTTTTTACCATATTGAGACCAGTAAAAAACTGGCGGCTTTTTGCGTTTGGTAGAATCCGAAATCGTAGAAATTCGTATATTCCCTATAGTATTTGTCATAGAAAATTCCCATATTGTGGTCGTTCTAAATCGAACTAAATAAATAACCCGTATGAAACACCAGGAGCCAGGACAACCAATTAAAGTGGCAATAGCAGATGATCATGCCCTTTTCCGTGCAGGTGTCAAAACCGCACTTTCAGTAAAAAAGGATGTGACCTTGATAGCAGAAGCTGATAATGGAATGCAGTTGATCAATCTGCTCAAGCATGTCGAACCTGACGTTATTCTCCTTGATATTCAAATGCCTATAATGGATGGCATTCAAACTCTCCCGGAAATAAAAAAGATTCGTCCCGAAGCTAAAGTGATCATTTTATCGATGCATAATGATCATTCAATGATCTCCAAACTGATGGAAATTGGCGCTAACAGTTATCTTACCAAAAACTCTGATTCTGAAACCATTTACGAAGCTATCAAAAGCTGTTACGAAAATGAGTTTTTCTTTAATGAGTTGACAAATAAGGCGCTGCTTACCGGTTTAAGAACGAAACGCAGCGATGGATTTGGCACGCCTGAAGCCGACCTGTCAGAAAAAGAACTGCGCGTTCTTCGGCTGATGTGTGAAGAAAAAACAACTAAAGAAATAGCTGATATAGTAGAAATCAGCCCACGAACCGTCGAAGCTATCCGGGATAAGTTAAAAACCAAGACCGGCGCCAAGTCAATGGCAGGATTAGTAATGTACGCTGTTAAGAATGGCATTATGGATGAGGCGAAATGAGCTATCTTCGCAACCCAAATTATTGCTCATTCAAATAGTATATCTCCATGAAAGTTACAGTAGTGGGTGCAGGTGCCGTTGGGGCAACTACAGCCGATAATATTGCCAGAAAAGAACTGGCTACAGAACTCGTTTTACTCGATATTAAAGAAGGTGTGGCAGAAGGAAAGGCGCAGGATATGATGCAAACTGCCGCTTTGTTGGGATTTGATACCAAAATCACCGGATCAACAAATGACTATGCTAAAACTGCCGGAAGCAGCGTAGTGGTTATTACATCAGGATTGCCTCGTAAACCGGGCATGACACGTGAAGAGCTGATAGGGGTTAATGCCGGTATCGTTAAAGGAGTAGCTGAAAATATTCTTAAATATTCTCCTGATGCCATATTGCTTGTTGTGAGCAATCCTATGGATACTATGACCTATCTCGCCCTGCAGGCTACAGGATTGCCTAAAAACAGAATTATAGGAATGGGTGGTGCGCTGGATAGCTCAAGATTTAAATATCAACTTAGTCAGCATCTTGGAGCTAGTCCGGCTGACCTTAACGCGTTAGTGGTTGGCGGACACGGAGATACTACCATGATACCGCTGATCAGATTTGCAACCTGGAATAGTGTTCCTGTTACCAAATTTTTGAGTACAGAACAGCAGGATCAGATTATAAAAGATACTATGGTAGGAGGGGCTACGCTTACCAAACTTATTGGCACTTCGGCATGGTATGCTCCCGGTGCTGCCAGCGCCGCTATGGTAGAAGCTATCATTCGCGACGAAAAGAAACTTTTTAGTGCCTGTGTAAAACTGGAAGGTGAATACGGACAAAAAGATATTTGTCTTGGTGTGCCGGTAATCATCGGAAAGAACGGCTGGGAAAAGATCCTCGACTTTAATCTGAGTGCCGAAGAACAGGAGCTCTTCAATAAGAGCGCCGATGCGGTACGAAACATGAATGATGTGCTAAGCACATTACCTGCCTAATCGTGCGTTGACTTTTCCGACAATCTCATTAATGTCCATTTGGTTCATACATTTAAAATGACCTAATGGGCATTTTTTATTTCCGTATTTACTGCAAGGCTGGCAGCGAAGCCTAGGCTGACGAATAATATTCTCATGTAAAACAATTCCATTCCCATATAATGGCTCAACGTCGAGCAGAGGAGAAGTACTACCCCATACTGCTGGAACGATTTTATTAAAAGTGGCAGCTATATATTG
>CAZSFY010000029.1:5839-45778 GCA_964606315.1 uncultured Chitinophagaceae bacterium
CAATCCTGTATCATGAGAGATCACCAATTTTGAACGTCTGACTATATCCGCAGATTCGTGCAGATTAAATTTTCCGCAGGCATTATATATTTTTCCCGGATCTGTATCCGCCACTTTAGTGCCAATATCATTATCTTCTTTCCCGCCAATAAGAATAATAGGATGTTCTATGATGTTGCATAATTCAATTAATTTATGGAGCGGAAGTTTTTTAGTGTAGTAGGATGCACCTATAACTAAAGCAATATAACCTGCATGATGTGAAGCAGGTATATCCGATTCAGTAATCATTTCTTTTTCAGGAATAAAATAATCAAGCCCCTTTCCGTCATATACTACTCCAAAATCAGCAATGGTATCCATGCTCCGCATTGTGATATGCCTGTGAGGCATAATATTGATGCGTAGTTTAGTGAGCAGGAATTTTTCAAAGTTGAGTTTGTCAATAGTGTATGATTTAACCTTAAGTGCACGCTTAATAGTATTAGAACGAAAATTATTATGCAGGTCAATTACATAATCAAATTGTTCATTTTTTAAAGCTGGCAACAATTCATCCATATTATTATCATAATAATGGAACTTATCTATATATGGATTAGCTTCTGTAACAGTTTTAAACGAAGACTTGGTGAGAAAGTGAACTTCAGCGGTGATCACCTGTTGTTTTAAACATCTTACAACAGGTGAAGCAAGAACAATGTCGCCTATGGAAGAAAATCTGATCACCAGGAACTTCATCCCTATATTATTTGTTTTTTATTTCGCGCAATTCTATCAGTTGACAATTGACAGTTTGGAATTTTCATTGTTTGTCTTCTATGTCCACTCTCCACTGTCCATTGTCAGCTCTCTACATAGTTCAGGTCTTTATGAAAAGTTTCTTTGGTAAAATATGCAGCTATCAATGTAATAGACATAGCAATTATACCTGTGGTGATGCCTGCCTGGATGATATTCCACATGAATTTATCCTGGAAAACATCTTTAAAAAGAATATTGAGTAGGGGAAGAGACCCTCTGACCATATTCGGAATAGTAGTGGCGGCAGTGGCCCGAAGATTGGTTCCGAATTGCTCGGCTCCTATAGTGACAAATATAGCCCAAAAGCCTGTGCTGAAACCCAGAGCAGCACAAATGATATACATGCTGCTGTCGTTGTTGTTTAGCGGACTAAAGAATAAGATTCCCGATATGATAGTGAGTCCATAAAAAACATACAACGCTTTTTTTCTGCTTTTAAAATACTGACTTACAAAACCAATAACGATATCTCCGATAGCAATAGCCGCATAGGCATACATGATAGACCGTCCACTGTCAATAGCATTTTCTCCATATAGAGCACCGGCAAAGCGATTGCTGTAGTTTACCAGGATACCAATAACAAACCAGGTGGGCAGGCCTATCAGAATGGCCAGTATATATTTTTTAAATCTTTCGGCATTGTTAAAAAACATTAAGAGATTTCCACGCACAACGTTTCCCTGTGTTTTTATTTCTTTGAACATGCCGCTTTCCACTACACTTATTCTTAACAGCAATAAAACAATTCCCAATACACCTCCTATTTTGTAGCATAATCTCCAGTTTTCGTCTGTTAGCTGAAACGTAAAGTAGGCAAATACAGCTCCAAAGAGTCCGATACCCGCTACTAATGAAGTACCGATACCTCTTTTATTTTTAGGTAACAACTCACTCACCAGTGTGATCCCTGCACCAAGTTCACCTGCCAGGCCTAGGCCGGCAACAAAACGTGCCCAGGCATACTGATCAGTATTAGTTACAAATCCGGTGAGAAAATTGGCCACAGAATACAATAGAATAGAACCAAAAAGAACACTCAAACGTCCCCGTTTATCACCCATTACTCCCCATACTATGCCTCCTATTAAAAGTCCAACCATTTGCCAGTTAATGATTTTTGTACTGGCAGCAATCATATTGGTATCTTCAACCTGCAGGGCACGTAGACTAGGTTCACGAACAATAGTAAAAAGCAACAGATCGTAGATGTCTACAAAATATCCAAGTGCTGCTACAATTACCGGCACAGAAATTATTCCGTACTTTTTGGAGTTCATTACTCTGATGAATTAAGGGGTTCAGCAGGATCTTTCTTTTTGCCGAATATGATCTTGTAAAGAACAGGAGCTGTGGTTATCAGCACAATTCCCAATACGATTATTTCAAGATGTTCTTTCAAATCGTAATTGAAAGTATCCAGGAAAATTTTTTGAAGGTAATGTCCACCAGCCAGCATTGAAGTAGTCCAGGCAATACATCCTGCGATATTATAAAAGCCAAATTTCTTTCTGTCCATATTAACGATTCCAGCAATAATGGGCGCAAATGTGCGGATCACCGGCAGAAAGCGTGCGAATACAATAGCGCCGCCTCCATGCTTATCGTAGAATTCTTTTGCCTGGTGCAGATAACGTTGCTTGAAAAGAAACCTGTCTTTCCACGTGTACATGGCGGGACCAATACGCCGACCAAACCAATACCCAACCGTATTACCCAATATTCCGGCAAAAGAAGTCAGGGCAATAATCATCATCAGATTCAGGAAATCACTTCCTGTATCATAAAAAGATGCAGCTAACTGGTTACTGAATATTCCTGCTACAAAGAGCAGGGAATCTCCGGGTAAAAAGAATCCTGCGAATAATCCTGTTTCGGCAAATACAATGAATAACACCAGCCATAGACCGCCATTGTCGATATAAAATTGCGGTTGTAATAATTGAGACCAACTAAATGCATCTAATAAAAACATATCGGTTTAATTTTCCAGCGCATTTTCCTATTTACGTACAACTGTAATGGCTACGCTATTTCCCGCTACAATTGTTGCACTCTTACCATATCCGGCAAAGGACCTATTCCCGGCAACAGGCAAGTTCTGCTTAGGGGATTTAAATGTATTCAAAGTATCCCCTATTATTACTAGCGATGCCTTTGGAACTCCTGCCATGCCTTTGCTGGTAAGCATTAAAACCAATAACATACTGATTTGAACGCCCAGAAAAAGGTCAATATTATAGGATTGTGCGATGAACAGAGCAGCAAATGTCATATACATCATGCTATCGTCCAAATTAAAGGAATCCAAACGGAAAACAAAACTGGCTATTTTATTCTTACTACCGGATTTTCCCGGTTTTTTTATTGTTTTGAGAAAGTTGGCTTTGCTGTCGGAAGCGGTAAAAGCCGATAAAACCCCTCCTTTAATTCTGTCGGCCGGTTCAAAGATTCCTTTTGAGATAAATATTGATCAGACCTTGTTCTATACCAAAGAATAGCGAAAAATTACTATTGCAATATTTTACTTAATAGATAGAACCGGGGACTGTTCCGGTTACAAGGGTCGGGTTACAAAAATGTAACCCTGTTTCCTTTTTCATTAAGTGGTAAATGGTAATTCTGCGAGATAATATATATCTTCCCGCCTTGTTTTTTTATTTGCTTACATCTTTTTTAAAATAATATTACCATTTTAGCTTATGAGTTTATTTGTGAAGAAACCACTTAGTTCTCTCATTGCAGAGGCTTCCGAAACTGAAAAAGGATTAAAAAAAACATTAGGTCCCGGAGCACTCATTGCATTAGGGATTGGGGCGATCATAGGCGCCGGACTTTTTTCCATTACAGGAAATGCTGCTGCTAATAATGCTGGTCCGGCTATTACCATTTCTTTTGTTGTAGCGGCATTGGGCTGCGCTTTTGCCGGACTGTGTTATGCTGAATTTGCTTCTATGATCCCTGTTGCGGGAAGCGCCTATACCTACTCGTATGCTACAATGGGTGAGTTTATTGCCTGGATAATAGGTTGGGATCTGGTATTGGAATATGCGGTAGGTGCTGCTACTGTAGGAATCAGTTGGAGCCGCTACCTGGTAAAATTCCTGGAGGGTTTTGATATTCATTTGCCGGCAGCTTTTACAGCCGGACCCTGGGATGGAGGTATCATTAATATTCCGGCTGTTTTTATTATCGTGCTGATGAGTTTATTGTTGATCAGAGGAACGGGAGAAAGTGCTAAAGTGAACTCAGCGATTGTTGTGCTTAAGGTAACTGTAGTATTGATTTTTATTTTTCTGGGCTGGCAATATATTAATAACGACAACTATGTTCCATATATCCCCGAAAACACTGGATCCTTTGGTGAATTTGGATTTAGCGGGGTGATAAGGGCAGCAGCAATAGTGTTTTTTGCCTATATAGGATTTGATGCCGTCTCGACTGCTGCGCAGGAGGCAAAGAATCCTAAGCGTGATATGCCTTGGGGTATATTAGGGTCCCTGGCCATTTGTACAATTCTCTATATTTTATTTGCTCACGTTATGACGGGTGTAACCAGTTACAAATCTTTTGCTGGTCAGGATGGTATTGCCCCTGTTGCAGTAGCTATCGAGCATATGGGCACTACAGATGCCAGTGGCGCGTTACATCCCGATTATCCCTGGTTAAACCGTGCTATTGTGGTGGCTATTCTTGCCGGTTATGCATCGGTAATCCTGGTAATGTTACTAGGTCAGTCAAGGGTGTTCTTCTCTATGAGTAAGGACGGTTTACTTCCTTCGGTATTTCATAGTGTTCATCCTAAATACAGAACTCCGGCAAAGTCGAATTTTGTATTTATGATACTTGTGAGTGTTTTTGCTGCTTTTGTTCCGGCTAGAGTAGTGGGTGAGATGACCAGTATCGGAACTTTGTTTGCATTTATCCTGGTTTGTATAGGAGTATGGGTGTTGCGTGTAAAACAACCCAATGCTCCCCGCGCTTTCAAAACACCACTTGTTCCTTTAGTTCCTATCCTGGGTATAATGACCTGTCTCTTCATGATGGTTTTCCTGCCTCTTGATACATGGATAAGGTTAATATTATGGATGATCATAGGCTTTGACTTATACCTGTTATACGGGATCAGGCATAGCAAACTGTCCGATCATACCGAAACAACCCATAGAAGCGCTTATAAAGTGGTATCGATTTGTGGTATTGTATTGGTATTTGCGCTGATTATGGTAGCTATCGCCCATCATCGCATTGATCCGACAGACATAGGACTGTTTTATTTTTCAATCGGTTTTTCAATTTTGCATATTATTCTTTACTTGCAGCGACTTTTAAAAAATAAGTCTATTTCGAAATTGTAATCCTTATGGGTCGAATATTTGAGGTTAGGAAGGCCACCATGTTTGCCAGGTGGGACAAGATGGCGAAACAGTTTTCGCGCATCGGTAAAGACATTGTTATTGCTGTTAAGGCCGGCGGACCAGATCCGGATACCAATCCGGCTTTAAGAAGGTGTATCCAAAATGCCAGAAGCGTAAATATGCCTAAAGACCGTATTGAAGCGGCAATTAAAAGGGCTAGTGGAAAGGAAATGGCTAATTATGAAGAACTATTGTACGAGGGATATGCTCCTCATGGTGTGGCCATATTAATAGAAACGGCAACCGATAATCCTACCAGGACCGTGGCTAATATCCGTTCTCATTTTAATAAGGGGAATGGAGCATTGGGTACAAGTGGAAGCGTTAGTTTCCAATTTAAAAAGATGGGAGTATTTAAACTCAAGCCCGAAGGCATTAATGTCGAAGAACTGGAATTGGAACTTATTGATTACGGACTGGAAGAAATGGGTGAAGGAATAGGAGAGAATGACGAAGCGGTTATAGTGTTACGCACTGGATTCAGTGATTTTGGAAATATGCAGAAGGCTCTTGAAGAAAGAAGTCTTTCACCAATAAGCGCCGAAGTAGAGTGGATACCGGCCACTACTGTTGAACTTCCTGAAGATCAGGCGCAGGAAGTACTCAAACTTGTGGATAAGCTGGAGCAGGACGAGGATGTCCAAAAGGTATTTCACAACCTTCAATAACAGCCTGACTATTATTCGCGCATCATTTCCATAATAACGGAAATGATCTCCTCACAGTTGGGTTTGCTGAAGTAGTCTCCATCGCTTCCGTAACTTGGACGGTGTGCCTTACCTGTGATAGTGCGGGGTGCAACATCCAGGTAACGATACCCACTCTGTTGTTCCATGACAATATTGAACATGTAACCCGCAGCGCCTCCTGGTACATCTTCATCGATAAAGACTATCCTGTTAGTTTTTTTCAGCGAAGCGAGAATGGTTTGAGGTCTGTCAAAAGGAAGCAGTGTTTGTACATCTATGATCTCACAATTGATATCATATTTTTCCAATATAGCAGCAGCTTCTTCTATAATGCGCAATGTCGAACCATAAGAAACGATAGTTACATCACTGCCTTCTCTTAATATTTCAGGTTCTCCTAAGGCTACGGTATAATCCAGGAGATTATCAGGTAGTCTTTCCTTAAGCCTGTAACCATTCAGCGATTCTATGATGATTGCCGGGTCGTTGCCTGAAAGTAGTGTATTATATAAACCTGCAGCCTGCACCATGTTCCTGGGCACACAGATGTGAAATCCCCTGAGAGAATGTAACATCAGTCCCATGGGGGAACCGCTATGCCATATTCCTTCGAGGCGGTGGCCTCTTGAGCGTATAATTAATGGACAACTTTGCTTTCCCCTGGTGCGCCAATGCATACAGGCTGCATCATCGCTCAAGGTTTGTAATCCGTATAAAATATAATCGAGATACTGAATTTCTGCAATTGGTTTAAGGCCACGCATGGATAGTCCGATAGCCTGACCAACAATAGTCAATTCTCTTATGCCGGTGTCGAATATTCTATTATCTCCATACTTATCCTGTAAGCCGGCAAATCCCTGGTTTACGTCACCAATTTTACCCACATCCTCACCGAAAGCTACGACCAATGGATTATTATCAAATAGTTCATCAAAATATTTGTTGAGCACTTCATAGCCATTCAACAGAGGAGCGTCATCAGTATACCGTAGGGCAGTGGTTTTCACCAATAAAGGACTTTTGGGCGATTCGTCATAGAGGTATGAGCCATACACTGCATATCCCTCATTCTTTAGCTCTTCATAATAACTGCGTACATCACCGGCCTGTAGAGCATCTCCTGCTACCAGCAAAGCGGTGTGCAGCGCTTTAAGGATATCTCGTATATGGGCTTCCCTGTTGCTTTGTAATTCTCTTTTGGCAGCAGTTATTTCACCATTGATGTCAAGGCTATTATTAATGAGCTCATCAATAAGAGATACTGCTTTTTCTACCTTGATCTTTATTGCTTCGCTATACTTGTTCCAGGCGATTTGTCTGCTATCTTTAATGAGTGTCTTCGCCTTAACTTCTATTTCATTTAATTCGTCTTCGCTGGCCAGGGCGTTGGAAAGTATCCATTCCCTGAACTTTTTATTTGCATCCCACTCTCTTTCCCATTCCAGTCTTTCCTGTGCTTTATAGCGTTCGTGACTTCCGGAGCTGGAATGTCCCTGTGGTTGGGTTACTTCCTCAACATGAAAAAGAGCCGGTGTATGTGTTTCACGAATTTGTTGGATGGCCTGCTCAAATACCTCACACATGCCAGCGTAATCCCAGGCCTTTACCTTGTAAATATGTATTCCATTGGTATGTTCCTTTTTCAAAAAACCTCTTAAGGCATCTGATATGGATCCTTTTGTTGTTTGCACTTCTCTGGGAACGGAAATACCATAACCATCGTCCCATACAAATACGGCTAAGGGTACCTGCATTACTCCTGCTGCATTGATCACTTCCCAGAAATGCCCTTCGGAAGTAGAGGCATCACCAATGGTGGCAAAACATACTTCATTTCCGTTTCTGCTTAGATGATCTAGGCCGGACAGATCGTTGTTTTCCCTGAATAGTTTTGAAGCAAGGGCGAATCCTATAGAGCGCGGTATCTGGCCTGCGGTTGGTGCCAGTCCCGCCGCAATATTTTTACGGTTTACAAGGTCAAGCCAATTACCATCGGCGTCCCTGTTAGGAGTGGCAAAATGTGAATTCATCTGTCTTCCCCCACTATGAGGCTCATTAATCGGATTGGAATCAGCGTAGAGTTGTGAAAAAAACTCTATTAGGGACGCCTGACCGGTAGCAAAGGCAAAGGTTTGGTCGCGGTAATAACCCGATAAAAAATCACCGTTCTGAAAAAACTTAGCGGCTGCAACCTGTGCAACTTCCTTTCCATCACCAAAAATCCCAAACTTTGCTTTCCCTGTAAGCACCTCTTTACGGCCTAACAGGCTTGCCTCACGGCTTTCGCAGCAAACTTTGTAATCCTGCAATACTTCTTCGCGGAAGTGATTGAAAGACAATTTGTCTGTAGCAGTTGAAGGGTTGTTTTCAACATGTTCCATGTCGCAAACCTAAGCATTTTTGCTTATCAGCAAATCCGCTTTAATTCCGCTTTTTTTACCGAACAAAGGATTGATAGATAAGTTTAAAGGGATGGTGTAAAACAGTGAAATCTTAAAAAAGTTAATCGGGAATCGTTAAAAAATTTCAAATGCAGGGGGAAATTAAAATTTATTAATTTGTCAGTCGTTAATAGTTCTAATTTTGTCAACTGTCTACTATCAACCGCCAACTGTCAGTTGATCCATTGAAAAAAATAATACACAGATGAAAAAAACACTTGTCCTCTTTTTGTCGCTGAGTCTGCTGGTATTGAATGGTTATAGCCAGAATGAAAAAGATATAGCATTCAAAGAAACTGCTTTCGACTTTGGCACCATTCCTCAGGGTAAACCGGTAACACATGGATTTGAAGTGGTCAATAACACTAAAAAACCTCTTTATATAGCAAACGTTGAAGTATCCTGTGGGTGTACCACACCGGAATGGAGTAAAGACCCTATTGCTCCGGGTGCTTCTTCCATTATTAAAGTCGGGTTTAATGCTGCGTCAGAAGGAGAGTTCTTAAAAAATATCACTGTTTTTTATAATAAGGATCAGAAAACCACTATTTCTATCAAGGGAAATGTTTATCCGGCTCCTGCAACCTCTGCTCCTTTAAACCCATCCTTATCTGTCTTATGGTAAGAATTATCCAATTTTCAAATTAATTAAATATGAAAAATATCTTTTTGGCATTTGTGGTATTACTGGTTTCTTCAAGCATTTTTGCCCAGCAAGGCAAAAGCGCCGATGATGTGATAAAATTTAAAGAACTGGTATATGATTTTGGTAAGATCAAACAGGGTGTTCCTGTAACACACGATTTTGAATTTACTAATACCGGTGCAAAACCTGTTGTTGTTGAAAACGCAACAGCCTCCTGTGGTTGTACCACACCAGCCTGGCCCCAGGCTCCGGTTGCTAAAGGAAAGACTGAAAAAATTAAAGCAGGATTCAATGCTGCGGCTCCGGGAGCTTTTACCAAACAAATTACAGTAAAGTTCGCTGGCTATGAACTACCCACTCAACTGACTATAAAAGGAGAAGTGTTGGCTAATGAGTCCTTCTCTGAGTCAGAAAAGAAGTGAGCAAACAGCCTATCTTTGTGGGATGCCACAAATAAGCTTACGCGGGATAGACATGCCTGCCTCTCCAATTCGTAAACTGGTTCCCTTTGCTGAAGCCGCAAAAAAACGAGGAACAAAAGTTTATCATTTAAATATTGGTCAACCCGATATTGAAACGCCGCATCAAATTCTGGATGCGGTACGAAAATCGGATTTTAAGATTCTGGAATACAGCCATAGCGCGGGTAATGAAAGTTACCGCCGGAAGCTGGTAAAGTATTATGCTGCAAATGATATTCATGTTACGCATGAAGAAATTATCATTACTACCGGCGGCTCCGAAGCGATTGTCTTTGCTTTCATGGCCTGCCTTGATGTTGGAGATGAAGTCATTAGCCCTGAACCGTTTTACGCCAATTACAATGGTTTTGCCGTTGAAGCAGGAGTAAACATAAAAACTGTCACGGCAACTATCGACAATGGTTTTGCACTGCCTCCTATTGAAGAAATTGAAAAAGCTATTACGCCTAAAACAAGGGCTATTATTATCTGCAATCCTAATAATCCCACCGGTTATTTATATAGTCAACAAGAATTGGAAGTGTTAAAGCAGCTTGTGCTGAAACATAATTTGTATCTTTTTTCAGATGAGGCTTATCGCGAGTTTTGTTATACGGGAACTCATTTTAGCGCTATGCAGTTGACTGGAGTAGAAGATAATGTTGTTTTGATAGATACCATTTCTAAAAGATATAGCGCTTGTGGGGGAAGAATTGGAGCCCTGGTGACAAAAAACCAACTACTCAGAGAAACGGTCATGAAGTTTGCACAGGCGCGGCTAAGCCCACCTTCTTTTGCGCAAATCCTTGGAGAAGCTGCAGTTGATCTTCCGGCTGATTATTTTAATGCTACAAAAGAAGAATACAAACAACGGCGTGATGTAATGGTGGAACGGCTGAATAATATACCTGGTGTATATTGTCCTAATCCCGGTGGCGCATTTTATGCTATTGCCAAACTGCCCATTGATGATGCTGATAAATTCTGTCAATGGTTATTGGAGTCGTTTTCCTATAAAAACCAGACGCTTATGCTGGCCCCTGCGACAGGTTTTTATGCGACTAAGGGATTAGGAAAAGATGAGGTGAGGCTTGCTTATGTGTTGCAGAAGGAAGAAATAGAAAAGGCCATGACCTGCCTGGAAAAAGCACTTGAACAATATAACAGTGCTGCTGATGGTGTTTTTAAAGGACAACTCGGACTCTCCGAAAAAATATGATAAGTCTGATTTTTATTAGAGGTTGACTATAAGTAGTTGACCCAATCGGAAAATATATAGCCTGCAAAAGCGGGCTATATATTTTGAGGTATGTTTGGATTACTTCTTCCCTGGTTTATAATTTTTGATAGGCGTTAAAATTATATAGAGCTGGTTTTAACAAGCAGGGCCCGACCAAAGGTGGGCCCTGTTTAAATATTAGCTTTCTTATGTTAATGCACGTTTTTCGATCTTACCTCACAATATTTATCTTCTTCATTTGTCTGTAACTCTGAACAAACAAATTTCCAGATGCTTTTCCGATAATATCGATTTTTTCAAGGTGTGTGCCATTACTTGTGATGGACTTGCTCAATAGCATTCTGCCATGTAGATCATTAGCCACTATGATTGCTTTTTTACCTCTTTCCAAATTCGGGGTGACTACTATTCCCCTTAATACAGCGGTAAATCCTTAACGATATAGTTCACCCGCACGATTTTTTTTGATCTTGCCGGTTTATCTTGGGTACTTACTTCTTCACCAGGCTTGCTTCGAACCAAATCTTTGAATGTGTCTTTTTTCTCTTTTTTTTTACCTTCTTGGGGTTTTACTGACGGCATCATGGGATTGTTTTTTGTAATTAAGGTATGATCTGGGTTAGTAAGCTTATTAATTGTAGTATTAAAAGTGTGCCATGGTAATATTGATCCATCAAAAAAGGAAAACCCAATACGGTCGGCCTTTTTGCAAAAGTTGACCTAAGGGTAGTTGTATCATGGCTTTTATAAATGAGGATATATTTCATCAATAGTTATAAAATACCGTATTTATACGGGGTTCTAAACCGCCATAATTGATTAACTTAATAGAACGAAAATGAAAATGCTGTAAGAATATTAGCAGTTAGTTTTGGTTAAACCCTGCCAGTCCTGGCGGGGTTTTTTTCTTTATTAAATTTTATTATCTTGATTTCAATAAACAATTGACAGTTGATAGTGGACATAATCCGGCATTTACAAAAAATACTAGGATGAATCCATGTCTGTAGGACAAGGCACTTATAACTCTCCACTGGTAAAACGGAGTAAAAAACAAAAGATATTTGATGAAAATGAAGGTTTTGATGGTCGGGCCCGTACCTCCACCTGTGGGGGGAGTAAGTATTCACTTATCGCGGTTGACGCACCTGTTAAGTAAAGATTTTCAGGTAAATCTTATAGATGAGTCCCGGCAAGCAAAAACTGGAATACTCAATATCCGGAAGTTGCCCATTCTTAAATATCTCAGGTTATTACAGGCAAGCGATATTGTTCATATTCATAGCGGAAAGAGGTTACTGAAATACATGCATATTCTTTTATCCCGGTTATTAGGTAAAAGAACAATTTTTACTATTCATTCCTATAAATCTACTTCAGCGTTTTGGAAATTGCTGGATAGCTGGGTGTTTAGTCTACCACATATTACTATCGCTGTAGGGGTAGAAATTAACCAGCGGTTAAAACTCACCAATAAAGTCGTAATAAAGGAAGCTTTTCTTCCCCCGGTACTGGAAAAGGAATCAGCTCTTCCTCCGCAAATCCTGCAGTGGATAAATGAGAAAAAACAGCAGGGATACCAGGTTGCCTCGGCCAATGCCTGGAGGTTAAAATCACATAACGGAGAAGATCTTTATGGTCTTGACCTATGTATTGACAGTGCTATCAGCTTGAGGGCAAAAGATAAAAAAGTGGCCTTTGTGTATGTGATCAGCGATCCAAACGGTGACCTTAACGTGTCGGATTATGTAAAAAGAATCAAGGACAATAATCTTGAAGATATATTTTACCTGCACCAATCGCAGATATCATTTATTAAGCTGATACTGGAAACAGATATTATTCTCCGCCCCACTAATACCGATGGTGACGCGCTTACCGTACGTGAAGGATTACATTTCAATAAACATGTTGTTGCTTCAAATGTGACCAAGCGTCCGGAAGGAACAGTGCTGTTCCAAAACAGGGATTCCGCATCTCTTGCACTGGCTATTGAATGTCTTGCAGACAATCGGGAGAATTTGGAATATTCAGGCAGTGGGCTTGAAGACTTCTTAGGTTTCTATTCCGAACTTTATAAAATGGCTTAGTTGAACATTTCCCTGACTTTGTCAAAAAAGCTCTTGTCCGATTTTTCAGGTTGTGGCTGAAAGTTTGGTGATTCGCTTATTTTCTCCAGGGCCGCTTTTTCTTCTACATTAAGATTTTGAGGTGTCCAAACATTCACGGATATTAACTGGTCGCCTTTTTCGTAACTGTTAATAGAGGGAAACCCTTTTCCTTTAAGTCTGAATATTCTTCCACTTTGTGTGCCTGGCGGAATCTTGATTTTTGCCCGACCGTCAATGGTAGGTACTTCTACCTGTGTACCAAATACGGCTTGTGGGAAGGAAATATAAAGCTCATGACCAACATTGATACCATCTCTATGCAATTCCTTATGCGGTTCTTCTTCAATCAATATGATAAGGTCACCGTTAGGTCCACCACGTTCTCCGGTATTTCCTTTACCCCCTACGCTTAATTGCATGCCTTCCTGTACTCCTGCCGGAATATCTACCGAAACAGTTTCTTCTCCATATACTCTTCCTTCACCTTTGCATGCGCCACATTTTTGTGTTATGGTTGTGCCTTCACCATTACAGGCCGGACAGGTAGTTACTGTTTGCATCTGTCCAAGAAAAGTGTTGGTCACTTTTCTTACCTGTCCGCTTCCGCCACAGGTACCGCAGGTTTGAACGCTGTTTTTATCTTTAGCGCCACTTCCTCCGCAGGTATTACATGAAACATATTTTTTTACCTTGATCTGTTTGTTAACGCCTTTGGCTATTTCTTCGTAGTTCAGTTTGATTTTAACACGCAGATTGCTTCCTCTCGTTCCCCTGGCCCTGCTTCCGGATGAACGTCGTCCGCCACCAAAAAAACTCTCAAAGCCACTATCACCGAAAATATCTCCGAACTGGCTAAAGATATCTTCCATATTCGAATAGTGATGCCCGCCGCCAGCAGCGCTTCCACGCATACCAGCATGACCGAAGCGGTCGTACTGGGCTTTTTTATCAGGATCACTCAACACCTCATAAGCTTCGGCCGCTTCTTTGAACTTTTCTTCAGCGACCTTATCTCCAGGATTTCTGTCGGGGTGATACTGCATAGCCACTTTGCGATAAGCTTTTTTGATCTCTTCTACGGTTGAAGACTTTGATACACCCAATATTTCGTAATAGTCTCTTTTTGACATTTTAAACTGGCTTTATTTACCTACTATAACCTTGGCAAACCGGATA
Source organism: uncultured Chitinophagaceae bacterium (assembly GCA_964606315.1). Taxonomy (GTDB): domain Bacteria; phylum Bacteroidota; class Bacteroidia; order Chitinophagales; family Chitinophagaceae; genus Flavitalea. The sequence goes on from CAZSFY010000029.1 coordinate 19,829, forward strand.
ATCTTATCATTCAGGTAGTATCCTTTTTCTATTTCATCAATTATTTTCCCTTTCTGCTCTTCGGTAGGGGATGGTATTTCGGCAACAGCTTCATGAAATTCGGGGTTGAAATCCTCCTCTATGCTCTTCATAGGTTTTAATCCTTTGGATTGCAGGACAGATTTCAGCTTTCCAAAAACAAGGGCCAGCCCTTCTTTTAAAGCTGTAACATCCTGAGCAGATTCTAACTGTTTAGCAGCGCGTTCACTGTCATCTACTACTGGTAATAAAGCAGTAATAATTTCTTTCCCTGCTGTCTGAATGGTTTCCAGGCGCTCCCTGGCAACTCTTTTACGAAAATTATCAAATTCAGCTACCTGTCTAAGATACTTGTCTTTCAACTCATCAATTTCCTGCTGAAGTGCAGCAAGCTTGCTGTCATTATCTTCCTCAGCAGAAGATGGTGCTGAATGATTGTCAGGATTTTTGTCAACACTTTCCTGAATTTCCTGGCTATCGTTAAGATTTTGTTCTTCCTGCATTGCTTTTTCTTCCATTGGTTAAAAAATTGACGGCAAAGGTAAGTTTGTCAATAATGTTGCCAATGGTTTTTTAAAGCCAAGATGTCATTTATCTGGAAACCTGGAACTTACCGGAATCGATAATTTTACCATTCCGGTCACGAAGCTGAAAAATGTACACGCCACGGTAAAAATCATTCAAATTAACTACTGTTTTAGGCGCTATATTGTTAAGTTCGTACACCTTTTTGCCTAAAAAATTGAAAATCTGTAAGTTATATGATTTGTCGTAGTCTTTTTGAAAATCAAAGTTGATGATTGAAGTAGCAGGATTAGGATAAAATTTAATGATCTTGCCCATAGCATTCCTGTCCGACTGGGGTGTAGATTGTGCCCTTATCAAGGTCGGAAGTATCAGAAGTAAAAAACAAACTGTGTACAAAAACTTCATCAGCAAGGATCTTTTTAACTTATCAACTTTTAATTCAGATATCTCAATATATACGAAAAAAATAATTTTTTAGCAATACCCACTGTAATATTTATGTATTTGCCTTCTATTTTAACATCTGGATTGCTTTATAACGCTAAACTGAAGGCAGATATGCGAAGTTATAGCTGAATTCATACTTTTTTCAACTCCAAAATTATTTTTCCGGAAAGATTTGTCATTTCGGCACGTACAAATGTTGAGGATGCATTTGTAATCATCCAGGAGCCGTTAAGTTTTGCCAGGGCTCCTTCGGTCTCCGAAAAAACGGAAGTAATGGAATAATTACTGATATCTCCTTTCCAGGTTCCCGTTTTCACCTCTTCGCCCCGGGTGCTGGTAATAGTTCCGTTTTCATGAAATTGAAAGATAAAATTCTCAAATTGCTCGGTTATAAGTGTGGTGCCTTCCAGATATGAATGAATATACCACTGGCCGTCGGTCATGGCCTCAAGGAAAAAGTCCTTTTGCTTATCTTCTATGATTTTATTACAGGAAGACGTGAGAAAAACTGCCGAACAAACGAGTAGCGAGCAGATTAGGCTTTTCATCATCAGGATTTTGCCTAAAGATTGGAATTTTTTCTTGATTTGTCAAGGGGTAAGGCTTGCAGCTATTGTGTGTTTCTGGAAAAATCTTCATATTGCGGTATATCTATGAACCGCAACCGAACATTTCTGATTGTTGATGATGATATTGATGACCAGGAGCTTTTTATCGAAGCCGTAAGTGAAGTGGATAAGTCGATTAACTGCCTTGCGGTGTCGAGCTGTGAGGAGGCACTCCATGTATTGATTGACCGGTCAGAATCGTTGCCCGATCTGATTTTTCTTGATCTCAATCTTCCACGTATCAACGGAAAGCAGTGTTTAGCTGCCATAAAAAAGGAATCACGACTGAACATGATTCCTATAATTATTTATTCAACTTCTTCCGAAAAAAGAGATATAGAAGAGGCGTCTGAACTGGGGGCGGCCTACTTCCTGACCAAGCCAAATAAGTTCGAAGAACTATGCCAGGCCATCCGTTATGTAGTTATCACCGACTGGGTTTCCTCCTGGTAAGGTTTATACCAACATTCTCAATGGCTCTTCAAGCAACTGTTGTAAGGTTTGCAGGAATGCTGCGCCAGACGCTCCATCTACCACTCTATGATCGCAGCTAAGTGTAACCTTCATGATATTACCAGGCACTACGTTTCCGTTCTTTACTACGGGTACTTGCTGAATGGCGCCGATAGCTAAAATGCAGGCATCAGGGGGATTGATAATAGCCGTGAATTCATCTATACCAAACATTCCCAGGTTCGAGATGGTAAATGTATTTCCTTCCCAATCTGCCGGCTGCAGTTTTTTATCTTTTGCTTTTTTAGCATATTCTTTTACTTCTCCTGCAATCTGTGAAAGCGACTTAAGATCAGCAAAGCGCACTACAGGTACAAGCAGACCTTCCTCTACTGCTACGGCTACTCCGATATTAATATGGTGGTTATACCTGATTTTATCGCCGAGCCAACTGCTGTTTACTTTTGGATGTTGCTTTAATGCCAGTGCACAGGCTTTCAGCACCATATCGTTAAAAGAAATTTTTACCGGGGATACCTCATTCAGCTTATCCCGGCTGGCTACCGCCTTATCCATGTCTATAGCGATAGTAAGATAGAAGTGCGGAGCTGAGTATTTGCTTTCTGCCAGGCGTTTGGCGATCACCTTACGCATCTGGGAAACGGGAACTTCTTCAAAGCTGACTTCACCTACCGGACCTTTTGCCGGAGCGGTAGCTTGAACGCTTTTCTGTCCGCCATCTTTTTTAGATGGGGTATAAGCATCTATATCTTTCTTAATAATTCTTCCATTATCTCCTGAACCCTGTACATCGGCAATGTCGATACCTTTTTCTTCTGCCAGTTTTTTGGCCAATGGCGAAGCTTTGATACGACCGTCATTGCTGCCGGCAGATTCTTTAGAGCCAGATTGCTTTGATACTGCCTCTTTTGAAGTAGATTCAATGGCGAGTTGTTCTGCGTTTGATTCAGCCGGCTGCTTTACTTCTTTATCGGCTTTTGTACCATCTTCGGTTTTTGGTGCAGGTCCGGATTTAGCAGCTTTTACAATTTTCTCAACATCTACATTATCACCACCAATAATAGCGAGCAAATCATTTACTGCAATTTTCTCACCGGCTTCGGCTCCTTTATGAAGCAGCTTTCCTTCTTTGTAGCTTTCAAGCTCCATAGTAGCTTTATCGGTCTCGATATCTGCTAAAATATCACCTTTCTTCACTGAGTCACCTACGTTTTTATGCCAGGACGCAATCACCCCCTCTGTCATAGTATCACTTAGCCTGGGCATCAGAATAACCTCATCCATTTTGGAAATATCTATTGATGAGCCACCGCTTTCCTTTTCTGGTTTTTTTTCGTTGGCTGGTTCTTTTTTGTCAGAAGATTTTACGTCCTCTTTCTTAGCTCCTTTATCTTCTGTTTTTTCAGATTTGGTTGAACCGCCACCGTTCTCTTTGATCAGTGAATCAATATTTTCACCTTTTGACCCGATAATGGCCAAAAGATCATTTACCTGTAGTTTTCCTCCTTTCTCAGTTCCGATATGGAGAAGCGTTCCATCCTTATAACTTTCTAGCTCCATGGTTGCCTTGTCGGTTTCTACTTCTGCCAACAGATCACCTTTCTTCACCGTATCGCCCACCTTTTTATGCCATTCCGCAATCACACCTTCTGTCATCGTGTCGCTCAAACGGGGCATTAATATCACTTCAGCCATAATAAAATATTCAATTTGAGGGGTGAAATTAGTTAAAAATCAATAATCGAGTTCAAGCTTTAGTTTCTCTTTTAGTTCTTTTATAATAGGGTAATGTTCAATCATCAATAAATACTGGTCTTTTTTAGATAATGTTTTGTCTGTTTCAACAAATTCTATTGGCTTTTCCGTTACGAGTACGGCAAAATGAAGGGTTTTGTCGCCAAAAAAATGTTGGAGGTATTCTGAAGCTTTTCGTTTTTCCTGTTCTACAAATTTCTGCTCAAGATTATTATTAGCGATGACTTCAAAGCTGTTTTCACCAAGTATTTTCAATGTGGCCCGCTCAAAACTCTGAACAGCCGGATTTTTATCTTCTCCGAGTTGTTCCGTGAACTGCTGCCAGGCTTCTGCCAGCTTTTCGTGTGATAGGGGTATTTGTTGCTTTTCTTTTTTTCCGTTCGCCCTTTCGGCAATCTCCTTTCTTAGTTTATCAAGTTGACTGGACGCCAGACCTGCAGCAGGAGAAGGCTCTGTTTCGGCCTGAGGTTTAATTGATGGAGCAATGGCTGGTTGAGGTAAGCTGGTTTCTATGGTGATCTTTGCTGAAGAAGTGGTTTTATCACCGGAAGCGATTTTAGAGGTTGGCGGCATCACTTCTTCAGCAGTTTTTTTTTCAGTCTTTGCCGGCAATTTTAAAGGAGGAATATTTTTGAAGGCAACAGACTTAGCTGCATCAGTCAGTTTTTTTTTACTTAATCCTTCCTGTCCGGTTGCTAATTCAATGGCTTGTAACAAATAGGTTAACCTGATTAATGCAAGCTCCACATGGAGCCTTTTATTCCTGGCGGCCTTGAAACTGATTTCTGTTTCATTAAGAATATTCAGGGCGCTGATAAGATATCCGCCACTGACTTTTTTTGCAGTCTCTTTATATTTATCCTTAAAGTTTTCTGCTACATCGAGCAGACCTGCTGTTCTTTCATCTTTACAGATCAGCAGATTGCGAATAAATTCCGAAAATCCGTTCAGTACTAGTTCCTCATCAAAGCCCATGCTGTTGATATCATTAAATAACAGCATAGAAGCGGCGAGATCTTGTTGCAGCATATTACCGATTAATTTAAAGTAATAGTCGGCGTCCAGGATGTTCAGATGTTCAAGTGTATGTTTATAGCTGACATCTCCATTGGTAAAACTGACAATCTTATCAAGAATGGAAAGTGCATCACGCATACATCCTTCACTCTTTTGAGCGATGACGTGAAGAGCTGATCTTTCTACGGTGATGTTTTCCTTTTGTGTAATTTGTTCTAGATGCTCTACCGTATCATTTGTCGTTATTCTTTTAAAATCGAAGATCTGGCAACGGCTTAAAATAGTAGGTAATATTTTATGTTTTTCCGTGGTAGCCAGGATGAAAATCGCATAGGGTGGTGGCTCTTCAAGTGTTTTGAGAAAAGCATTAAACGCCGATGAACTGAGCATGTGTACCTCATCGATAATATACACTTTGTATTTGCCCGCCTGAGGAGCAAATCGCACCTGGTCTACCAGGCTTCTTATATCATCAACTGAATTATTACTGGCAGCATCCAACTCGTGGATATTTAAAGAAGTGCCTTCATTAAAGGATATACAGGAATGACATTCATTACAGGCTTCACCATCGGGTTGCTGATTTTCACAATTAATGGTTTTGGCCAGTATTCTGGCACAGGTGGTTTTTCCTACTCCCCGGGGGCCACAAAACAAAAAAGCATGGGCAAGTTGCTGGTTCTTTATTGCATTTTTTAAGGTGGTGGTAATATGAGCCTGTCCTACCACAGTATCGAAGGTCTGGGGACGGTATTTTCTGGCCGAAACAATGAATTTGTCCATGGTTGCAAGTTAAAGAAGTAAACTATTTCAGCACGGGATGTTCTTTAAACTCTTTTGTCTGGTCAAAAAGATAGCGGTAAGTGATGAGTTTACGGCTTCTGTAAGCACCCAGACTTTCAGCCAGGTTAATCATTCGCGGATTCCATTCACCTATCCATTGCATTTCATAGTCTGTATAAGGAGTTTGTCGCTGTATTATTTTGGCGCCTTCTATAATCATGTAAGCATCAATGCCTTTGGCCTGCCATTCAGGAACAATTCCAAATACAAGGCCGGTAAACTTTGTACATTTCTTTGTTTTTTTCAGCCACAAAAATTTCAGCTTGGCCAGCAGGTTAAACTGACCATTAAGGTGACGGAACCATTGATTGACATCCGGAAGGTTAACCCACATTGCTACAGGTTCATTGTTGTAATAGACGAACCATACTACTTTCTCATCAATGACCGGTTTCATGGACTGAAACATTTTGACAGCTATTTCTTTCTTTATTTCTTTTAGTCCGCCATGACCAGCCCAGGCTTTATTGTAGATAGTAGTAAAATCTGCCGCATATTTTTCCAACTGGTCTTTTTTAATATGTTCTGCACGAAGGCCGGGTATCTGCCCTGCGTTATCGTGACGGATATATAATTTATCCTGCAACCTGTCATGCACTTTTAATGCGAAACATATCTGGTTATAGAACTTTTTAAAACCGTATTCTTCAAAAAGTTGCTGATAGTAAGGAGGGTTATAATTCATGCAGTAGGGCGGGGGAATAAAACCCTCAACCAGGAGTCCCCACCACCTGTCCCTTTCCCCGCAGTTGATAGGTCCGTCCATAGCCGTCATTCCTCTTTGGATGAGCCAGTGTTTGGCTACGTTAAAAAGTTTTTCTGCAGCTTCCTGGTTGTTGATACAATCAAAAAAGCCGATGCCGCCAACCGGTCCGTCATCTCCTTTTGTCTTATATTTTTTGTTAACGAATGCCGCTATTCTGCCAATAATATTGCCATCATCGGTTTTCAATACCCACCTGGTGATTTCCCCATGACGCAGCGCTTTGTTTTTCCGGGGATCGAAAATACCGTTGATGTCTTTGTCAAGTGGTCGTATATAGTTAGGATCTTTGCTATTGATCAGGACATTTGCTGCTATAAATTGCCTGGCCAGTGACCGATCTGTAACTTCTATGAGATGCATGTGCGCAAATATAGTATCTCCTGCAGTGATCCGGCAGTACTGAGTTAGGAGGAAAAGAAGACTTTCTGTGGATGATTTGCTGTTTTTAGGGGTGTTTTATGTCTTTCCTCCAGGAAAGATTTCGAGAGTGGTAATTTTTTTCCCAGAATGCTCAAGATTGCCCTTCCAGGCTTACCTTTGCACCCGCAAAACTTAAAGTTAAACCAAACAGAAATATGCCAAACGTTGGTAAGATCAAACAAATCATCGGTGCGGTTGTAGACGTACAGTTCGAGGGTAAACTTCCTGAAATTTATAATGCGTTGGAGTTAACAAGACCTAATGGTGAAAAACTGGTGCTGGAAGCACAGCAACACCTGGGAGAAGACAGTGTTCGCTGCATCGCGATGGATGGTACAGAAGGGTTGGTTCGTGGAATGGAAGTGACAGATACCGGAGCCGCTATTGCTATGCCTACCGGAGAAGGTATCAAAGGACGTCTTTTCAATGTAACCGGTGACCCTATTGATGGTTTACCGGCAGTATCTAAAGTGAAGGGCCGTCCTATTCACAGTAAGCCACCGGCTTTTGAAAATCTTAGTACTTCAACCGAAGTTCTTTTTACCGGTATTAAAGTAATTGACCTTATTGAACCCTATGCGAAGGGTGGTAAAATTGGTCTTTTTGGTGGTGCGGGTGTAGGTAAAACCGTATTGATCCAGGAGCTTATCAACAATATTGCCAAAGCATACAGTGGTTTATCAGTATTTGCAGGAGTAGGAGAGAGAACTCGTGAAGGAAATGATCTTATGCGTGAGATGATTGAAGCCGGTATTATGAAATACGGTGACGATTTTAAACACAGCATGGAACAAGGTGGATGGGATCTTGGCAAAGTAAATCTTGAAGAATTAAAGGATTCCAAAGCCACTTTTGTTTTCGGTCAGATGAATGAACCTCCCGGAGCTCGTGCACGTGTGGCATTGAGTGGTTTGACTATTGCTGAATACTACCGTGACGGAGATGGACAAGGTCAGGGACGTGATATTCTGTTCTTTGTAGATAATATCTTCCGTTTTACACAGGCAGGTTCTGAAGTGTCTGCATTGCTCGGACGTATGCCTTCGGCAGTGGGATACCAACCTACGCTGGCTACAGAAATGGGACTGATGCAGGAAAGGATCACTTCTACAAAAAATGGTTCTATTACTTCCGTTCAGGCGGTATATGTGCCAGCGGATGACCTTACAGACCCTGCACCGGCAACAACATTTGCCCACCTCGATGCCACAACGGTATTGAGTCGTAAAATTGCTGACCTTGGTATTTACCCCGCTGTGGATCCCCTGGATTCTACTTCAAGGATCCTTACTCCGCTGATTGTGGGTGATGCTCACTATAACTGTGCTAACAATGTTAAGCTAATCCTTCAGCGCTATAAAGAATTGCAGGATATTATTGCGATCCTGGGTCTTGATGAATTAAGTGACGAAGACAAGCAAACAGTATCCAGAGCACGTAAGGTTCAGCGTTTTCTTTCCCAGCCGTTCCACGTTGCTGAACAGTTTACCGGCCTTAAAGGTGTACTCGTACCGATTGAAGAAACTATCAGAGGCTTCAACATGATCATGAACGGTGATGTTGATGAGTATCCGGAAGCTGCGTTCAACTTGGTAGGTACTATCGATGATGCTATCGAAAAAGGTAAAAAACTGTTGGCCCAGGCTCAGGGATAATTGAATAATGTATTTTATCATCGCTCTGCAGAGCATGTCTTTACAATAAATGAACCTAGAAATACTGACTCCCGAAAAAAAATTGTTCAGCGGAAACGTTTATGGTGTACAGTTGCCTGGTATCACTGGTTTGTTCGAAGTGTTGGACAAACACGCTCCATTGGTGAGCGCACTGAAAGCAGGGAGATTAAAAGTCCTGAAAGATAAAAACAACCACCTTAGCTATTTTGATATCCAAAGTGGTTTTGTGGAAGTGATCAACAATAATGTAACGGTGTTGGTAGAAGGAGCCAGTGCTGTTGAAGTTTGATGGCACGCTTCTTTTTCCATGTCCATCATCCACGAAAAAAGACTGTTAGTTGGAACCCCCGGTTTATTATCGGGGGTTTTAATTTAATTGCGGGTCTGTTGGAAAATTAACCATCACACTATAGTCGCCGCCTAAACTCATTACCGCATTTTTCCATATATCTTCTGTCTTATTGTGAAAGACCAGCGTTCTTGTGGCGTTAGTAGTGAGCCAGGTTTTTTGTTCTAGCTCTGCAGTTAATTGTCCGCCCGACCACCCCGAATACCCGATAAAAAAGCGAATATCCGCCAAACTGATCTCTCCGGTTCTTACCAGGTCCACCGCCGCTTCGAAGTCTCCCCCCCAATATATCCCGTTGGTGATTTCATAGCTTCCGGAAATTTTATCGGGATGTATGTGAATGAAGTGAATGGTATCCATCTGAACCGGTCCCCCATAGAAAACAGGAATTTGCAATTCCTCGTCCACATTGTTGATCAACTCATCAAGAGTATGATTGTATTTGCGATTGAGAACGAATCCAAGTGTTCCTTCCGCATGATGCTCACAGACAAAAACAACAGTTCTGCTAAAGTTGGGATCCTTTAGAAACGGTTCTGCAATCAGTAATATTCCCGGTGTCGGCGTTGTCATATTGTAATTTAAAGCATTTTTTAAGAGTGCCCAATTGGTTGGCGTCCAAACAGTTTATTAAATTTGCTGCGGTGAAAAAAATATTTCCAATTATTATCGTATTGATCAGTCTTTCGTTGATCGGTACTATTTACGTGCAATATAACTGGCTGCAAACCATGCTTGCGAACAAGTATGATGAATTCAATTGGAAAGTCTATCGTGCACTTGATGCAGTCAACCTGGAGTTAATGGAGCAGAAAAGTGCATTACCATCGCTCAGGAACTATCGTGTAAAACCAGGGTTTAATTTTCCCTCCGACCAGCTACAGCGGGAATTGATGCGTCCGGCTACAATAGCTCAAAAGTTCACAACTGCAGAAGTTAATATAAAAATAAAAAATGCTATCGAAAATCAGGGGCTTAAAAAAGTTCCTTTCGAATTTGCCATTATTGCCGATGGTGGATTAATGAGCTTTGATTACCAGTTAATGTCGGGCGGATTTATTCAGCAGTCACAGGATACTGTCAATAATAAGGTGTGGATATATATTCTCGAGCCACCTGGTGGAAGTGACCTGGAAAATCTTGTGCCCGTTCAGAATTTGATATTGATTGTGCCTGATATAGAATCCTATATACTTGGTGAAATGAAGTGGATGGTTATTGGTTCTGTATTCTTTACGCTGATGATCATTAGTGCGTTTTATGTAACGGTCTATGCACTTATTCGACAAAAGAAATTGAGTGAGATCAAAAATGATTTCATCAACAACATGACCCACGAATTCAAGACCCCACTAGCTACTATTTCACTTGCTGTTGATGCATTGAGAAATAATAAAGTGCAGGAAGATAAAACCCGGATGGAATATTTCAGTGGCATCATCAAAGAAGAGAATAAACGCATGAACAAACATGTGGAAACTATTTTACAGGCTGCGTTGATGGAAAGACAGGAACTACGCTTGTCGAAATCTCCTCTTGATGTACATGAACTGATCAGTGATGTAGTTTCAAATTATACCCTGCAATTACAGGAGATTGAAGGTAGAATAGAACTCAACCTTACTGCAAAACATAATGTTATCAATGGAGATGAAGTGCATTTCAGAAATCTTGTTTCCAATCTTATCGATAACGCCGTAAAATATTCGAAAGAAAAACTCGTACTCAAGGTTTCCAGTTTTAATTCAGGAAAAAACCTGGTATTAAGATTCGAGGATAATGGTATTGGAATGAGCAAAGAAACTGTTAGAAGAATATTTGAAAAATTTTACCGTGCGCATACCGGTAACTTACATAATGTAAAAGGTTTTGGATTGGGACTTAGTTATGTCAAAACAATTATTGATGCGCATGAAGGAAAAATAAAAGTAGACAGCTCTTTGGGAAAAGGATCTGTGTTCACATTGGAAGTTCCCTATACTAAAAAAAGGTTACTATCTGAATAAAAACGAAGCATCTCCGTAGCTTAGAAATCTGAATTGATTGTCCAGCGCATATTGGTAAACGTTTTTCCAGTCTTCTCCGATAAATGCCGCCACCAGTAATAATAAAGTAGAACGTGGCTGATGAAAATTCGTGATCAGTGCATTTACAATCTTAAACTGATAAGAAGGTGCTATCAATAAGCTGGTTTTAGTAATAAGGGTGGAAATATGATGATGATCCATCCAACTAATCAAATGTTCAAGCGCCTCTTTAACAGGAATTGTTTTCTCTGTTTGATAAGGATCCCACTGCTGCACCGTTAAATCCTGCACCTGGATATTTTTATCCTGTGCCACCTTATTACCTATCCAGTAAATGCTTTCTATCGTTCTTAGAGAAGTAGTGCCCACAGCTATAATGGACTGATCGGCATGCGCGTAAATATTTTCAACAATACTTTTTTTGATCTCTATAAATTCGGCGTGCATTTCGTGACCACTCATTGTATCACTCTTAACAGGCTTAAAAGTACCTGCGCTTACATGAAGTGTTACGTAATCGGTTGAAATATTCTTTGCTGAAAGTTTGTCTACAATCTGTTCAGTGAAATGAAGTCCGGCAGTAGGAGCGGCTACTGAACCGGATTCTCTTGCGTAAACTGTCTGGTATCTTTCACTATCCGCTGTTTCAACTTTGCGTCTGATATAAGGCGGAAGTGGGATCGTTCCCGCTTCATGCAAAATATCCGCAAAAGAACAGTCGGGTGACGACCACGACAATCGTATAATAAAATGCTCACCTTCTTTCCTTACCATTGCTGCTTTTAGTTGCTGGTTGTCCGGCAGTGTTTTTTCGAGAATAAGCCCTTTGTTCCATGCGGCAGCATTCCCTACCAGGCATTTCCATTCAACAACATCCTTTTGGGAAAGAGCAGTAGATATATCGGGGTAAATATTTGAAGGCTCCAGGCAAAATATTTCAATTTTTGCACCGGTGGGCTTTTGAAAATGGAGACGAGCTTCCACTACCAATGTATTATTGAAGATCATCAGACTGTTAGAAGGAAGATATTCCCCTATTTGCTTAAACACATCCTGCCTGATTTGTCCGTCATAGACCAGCAATTTCGACTCATCCCTTGCCGGTGCGGGATAGGTAGCAATACGATCATCGGGTAGGGTATAATCATAAGCGGTTACAGCTATATTTCTCGGATCCATACTTTGCAAAAATAGGGTCAACACAGAGGTTACCCACAGTAAATTCACAGCTATCCACAGCTAATTCACAGTAAAAACACGATTTTTTCTGCGAAACTCTCTGAAACCCTTTACTGTAAAGCGTTTTAAGGTTTTTTCCATATGTGGAAAAAATTAATAAAGCCCTCTTAGTAACCTAAGTGGTAAAATGTGTTAATTTGTGTCAATAAACATTATTATCACTCAAACATCCTCTAAATGATTGGGTTAAGAGGCGAATTCGAAGCAACAGTTGACGGCAAAGGAAGATTTCTTCTTCCTATGGCGATCAGGAAACAGTTGCCTGATGATTCCTCCAACCGCTTTGTTATTAACAGGGGGTTTGAGAAATGCCTTGCGCTACACCCGATCGAGAACTGGAATCCGAAGTTTGAGGCGATCGGCAAGCTCAACGGCTTTGATCCGAAGATACGCCAATTCCAGAGATACTTTTTGAACGGGGCCACCGATCTGGAACTGGATAGCGCGGGCCGACTCCTGATTCCGCAAGCCTTAAAAGAGCATGCGGGCATTGACAAGGAAATAGTGCTGCTGGCCTCCTATGACAAGATCGAGATTTGGGATAAAACCAAATACCAAGAGCTCTTTGAATCAATGACACCGGAAAACTTTAGCGATCTGGCTAAGGAGGTTCTTCCTAACGGACTGGTGTTATGAGTTATCATGTTCCGGTATTGCTAATGGAATCAGTGGATGCCCTGGCCATAAAACCCGATGGATTGTACGTTGATTGTACGTTTGGCGGGGGCGGGCATTCCAGGGAAATGCTAAAGCGATTGAATGAACATGGCCGTTTGATAGCGTTTGACCAGGATGAGGATGCAAGAGCAAATCTTCCCGATGACAGCCGTCTCTTGTTTGTGCCGCATAATTTCCGCCACCTCCACAGATTTTTAAGACTTCATAAAATATCGTCTGTAGATGGCATACTCGCTGACCTGGGAGTAAGCAGTCATCAGTTTGACGAAGCTGGCAGAGGATTTTCCATACGTTTTGATGCAGATCTTGATATGCGGATGGATAAGCGGCAGGAATTAACAGCAAAAGATATACTGGCAAATTACAGCGAGCAGCAATTGCACAAGTTGTTTGAGCAGTATGGTGAAGTGACGAATGCCAAAACACTGGCACGAACAATCGTTGAGGTGCGCAAAAACATGCAGATCAGAACAATCAATGATTTCAGGAACGCAATAGCCAACATCGTAAAAGGTAATCCTAATAAATATTTTGCCCAGGTATTTCAGGCTATACGAATGGAAGTAAATGATGAACTAGAAGCCCTGAAAGAAATGTTACAGCAATCGGCTGAAGTATTAAATCCGGGGGGACGCATAGCTGTTATCACTTTTCATTCCATTGAAGACCGGTTGGTTAAGATCTTTTTCAGAAATGGAAGCTTTGATGAGCAACAGGATCCCCAGGATGTTTTCGGAAGCAGGAAAGAGACGTCCTTGCTGAAAGTGGTAAATAAAAAACCAATTCTTCCTGCAAAAGAAGAATTAACACAGAATAAAAGATCCCGAAGTGCAAAACTTAGGATTGCAGAAAAAAAATAATGAACGAAGAAATTAACAGCAGAGAAGGAAAAAATGAATGGAGACGTTTGCTGAACTACCAATGGATAGTCAGGAATTTTCCATTTTTTTTATTTCTGTCATTCCTCGCTGTTATCTATATATATAACGGACATTTTGCTGATAAGACTGCAAGAAGCATCAATAAGATAAACAGAGAGCTGGAAGAGTTGAATTATGAATATAAAACTTTAAAGAGCGAAGTAATGTTTCGCAGCAAACAAAGTGAACTGTCGAAAGAAGTTGAAAAATATGGATTAAAAGAAATTGTTATTCCGCCAGTGATTTTGGTAGATAGTAATAAAAAAAAATAGCGTAAAACTGCTTTGGAAATTAAACGCGACATATTATGGAGAGTAAATCTGTGCTTTTTATGCATAGTGATTTTTAGTCTCGTAATACTGGGACGCGTAATCTATATTCAACAGTTCCAGGGTGCTTACTGGAAACAACAGGCAAAGCAGCAGCAACAAAAAGTAATAGAGACAGAAGCCGACAGGGGTACGATTTATAGTGAAGAAGGAGATATGTTAAGCACTTCTATTCCTTATTTTGATATTTATATTGATTTTGACGCTGATGGATTACGTGAGAAAAACGGTAAGCGTTTTAAGGAGAATATTGATTCATTATCATTAAGTCTGGCTGCTTTTTTTAAAGACAAATCTGCTGCACAATACAAAAAAGAACTTCAGGCACAGTATAATAACAAGAATAGAAACAGGTATTATCTATTCAAAAAAAATCTCAGCTTTAATCAATATAAACAACTCCGGGATTTTCCTCTTGTGCGCTTAGGAAAAAATAAAAGCGGTTTTATGGCAGAGGTTAAAAACAAACGACTGAATCCCTATGGTCTGCTTGCTAACCGTACAATAGGTCTTTCAAGAGAATTTATTGACAGCGATGGAAAAATCAGAAGTACGAATGTTGGCCTGGAACATACTTACGATTCATTACTAAGAGGTGAAAGTGGTAAAAAACTCGTACGGTATATTGCTGGTGGCGTATATGTTCCGGTAGAAGGATACGAAATAGAACCAGAGCAGGGAAAGGATATCGTTACAACACTTGATGTAAATATGCAGGATATCGCAGAAACTGCATTACTGAAGATGATGAACAGTAATGAGTGTGATCACGGTACATGCATAGTGATGGAAGTAAAAACCGGTAAGATCAAAGCCATTGCCAATCTGGGTAAAAACGAAAAAGGTGAATATTGGGAGAATCTTAATTATGCTATACTGGCGTCCGAACCGGGATCTACTTTTAAACTCGCTACCATGCTGGCGCTCTTGGAAGATGGCGTAGCTACGCTGGATTCAAAAGTAGATCTTGAAAAAGGAGTGTGGCAGGTTTCCCGCCGGACGGTGTACGACAGTGAGCGTCATAATAAAACAGAAGTAACGCTTAAGCAGGCATTTGAACATAGTTCTAATGTTGGCATGGCGAAAATGATTTGGAACAACTATAGTAAGAATCCTATGAAATATATTAATCATCTCAGAAAGCTTAGAATGAATGAGCTTTCAGGGATTGATCTTATTGGTGAAACCTCGCCTATTATAAAAACACCCAAATCAAAAACCTGGAGTGCTACAACCTTGCCGTGGATGAGTTTCGGTTACGAAGTATTGGTAAGTCCATTGCAAACATTAATGCTATATAATGCCGTAGCTAATGATGGTAAAATGATGAAACCTTACCTCGTAAGTGAAATTAAGCAGGGGGGGATGACGGTAAAAAAAATACAACCACAGGTACTGGAAGAAAAAATTTGCAGCGACAATACATTGCGTCAGCTAAAAGAAGCATTAAACGGTGTGTGTGGTGAAGAAGGAGGAACTGGTTATAAACTGTTTAAAAATTCTCTTTATCCGGTTGCAGGTAAAACAGGAACAGCGCTTGTGGCCAATGGTAATAGAGGATATGCCGACCGGATTTACCAATCCTCATTCGCGGGATATTTTCCTGCCAACGATCCAAAATATTCAGTGATAGTAGTCATAAAAAACAAACCGTTTGCAAAACAATTTTATGGCGGCACAGTAGCCGGTCCGGTATTTAAGGAAATAGCTGATAAGCTCTTTGCTCTCCAGGCAGAACTTCCCTTTACCGACTCTACCCAAACATTGGATTATGCTAGTATCAGATGGACAAAAAAAGATGATAAATAAATGGCCAACCTGCAGGACATATTGTTTAAAGTGAATATCAGATTGGTGCATGGAAGCACTGATATAGCTATTCATGACTTGCAGACCGACTCCAGGAAAGTTTCTGCGGGCAGTGTGTTTATTGCCATTAAAGGTGTGGTGACAGACGGGCATCAGTACATATCAACTGCCATCGAAAAAAATGCAAAAGCGATTGTTTGTGAAAATATTCCTGATGAACTAAAAGAAGGCGTTACCTATATTAAAGTAGAAGATAGCGGGATTGCGGCTGGTATTATGGCACATAACTTTTACGGAAATGTGTCAGAGAAATTAAAGCTAACAGGCGTTACCGGTACGAACGGTAAAACTACTATCGCTACTTTGCTGTTTAAGCTTTTTACCCAATTAGGATATACATGCGGTTTGCTGAGTACCGTTCAGAATCACGTGGGAAGTAAGATTATTCCTGCTACCCATACCACACCGGATGCGATTAGTCTGAACCAACTGCTGAAGCAGATGTATGATGAAGGATGTTCACATGTATTTATGGAAACAAGCTCACATGCTATTCATCAGCATCGTATAGCAGGATTGCAATTTACCGGAGCCATATTCAGCAATATCACACACGATCATCTCGATTACCATAAAACATTTGACGAATATATTAAAGTAAAAAAATCATTTTTCGACAGTCTCCCTTCAACAGCTTTTGCAATTTCCAATGCTGATGATAAACGCGGACAAATAATGCTGCAGAATACTTCTGCTACAAAATATTATTACAGCCTTAAAACTACTGCAGATTTTAAAGGAAGAATATTAGAAAACGGACTTTCAGGATTAATGATGAATATCAACGACCTGGAAGTTCATTTCAGACTGATTGGTGAATTTAATGCCTATAACCTTTTGGCTGTATATGCAGCCGCTATTTGCCTGGGTGAGGATAAAAATGATGTTTTACTGCATTTGAGTTCAATGACAAGTGCTGAAGGAAGATTTGATTATTATGTTTCTCCTGTTGAAAAAATAATGGGCATTGTTGATTATGCCCATACTCCTGATGCATTAATTAATGTGTTGGCAACTATAAAAAAATTGAGAAAGGGCTACGAACAGGTTATTACTGTAGTGGGATGTGGTGGTGATCGTGATAAAAAGAAAAGACCTGTGATGGCAGAAGCGGCGGCGGAATTGAGTAATAAGGTGATTCTCACTTCTGATAATCCGAGGTCGGAAGAACCACAGGATATTCTGAAGGATATGGAAACAGGGTTAAATACGGCAGGAAGAAGAAAATCTATTTCAATAGTTGACAGAAAAGAAGCGATTAAGACGGCGGTGAACCTGGCAAAGCAAGAGGATATTATTTTGATAGCAGGTAAAGGGCATGAAAAATACCAGGAGATAAAAGGAGTAAAATATCCTTTTGATGATAAGCAGGTTTTATTAGAAATGTTTTCACTATTAGGAAAATAACTAAGAATGTTATATCACTTATTTGAATGGCTCGGCGAACAGGGATTAAAGATCCCAGGCAGCGCTTTATTCCAGTTTATTACTTCAAGAGTATTACTGGCAGTGATACTTTCTTTAATTATTTCCGCACTGTTTGGCAAAAAGCTGATTAATTTTTTGTTGAACAAACAAGTTGGTGAAAGTGTCAGAGATCTTGGTCTGGTTGGCGAACAGCAAAAAAGAGGTACGCCAACAATGGGTGGGATTATTATCATCCTGGCTATTCTTATTCCTACTTTGTTGTTGGCTGATCTGGAAAAAGCGTATATCCGGTTGATGATCTTTAGCACGATATGGTTGGGCATTATCGGATTTATTGATGATTATCTTAAGCTAAGGGCTAAAAGAATTGCAAAAGAACAAGGGATTCCTTATAAAAAAGGCGATAAAGATGGTTTGGCAGGGTGGTTTAAGGTACTCGGGCAAATAGTATTGGGTATTGTTGTAGCGGTTACTTTATTGTTTAATGAAAACACGCAGGTTTGGCGCGAATACAGCGGACCGGTAAGCGACAGCACGGGGGTGATCACCCGCTCACTGGATGGAAAACAAAAATATTTTGTTGTACCCGATAAACCTATCACTACTATTCCCTTTGTAAAATCCCACGAGTTTAATTATTCAAAGCTTTTGCCCGAAGCTGCCAGAGGATTAACATGGGTATTATATGTACTGGTGGTTATATTTATTATTACCGCCGTATCCAACGGAGCTAATATTACCGATGGATTAGATGGATTGGCTACGGGAACCAGCGCTATCATCGGTGCATGCCTGGGCATATTTGCTTATGCCAGTGGCAACCTGCGTTTTGCAGAGTATCTCAATATCATGTATATCCCTAATCTGGGTGAGTTGTCCATTTTTATAGGAGCTATGATTGGCGCTTGCGTAGGCTTCTTGTGGTACAATGCTCATCCTGCGCAGGTATTTATGGGAGATACCGGGAGTTTGACACTAGGTGGAATCATCGCAGCGCTGGCGATTATCGTAAGAAAAGAATTATTGATACCGATTTTTTGTGGAATATTTCTCGTTGAGAATTTAAGCGTGGTTATACAGGTGAGTTATTTTAAGTACACGAAGAAGAAGTATGGTGAAGGCAAACGGGTATTCTTAATGAGTCCGCTTCACCATCATTACCAAAAGCTTGGCTATCATGAAAGCAAAATAGTTACCCGGTTCTGGATTGTAACCATACTGTGTGTTGTACTGTCAGTGGTTACCTTAAAGATCAGGTGATTTTGTATTGAAAAGAAATTTAAGGACTTACTGAAAAACCCATGGTTCTTTAAGCAGTATCCTGAAAAACCTTTCCGCTGAAAAGATTTAGAGCGTACCGGTAAAGTTCAAACTGTCGAAAAACCCCCTTAATCCGCGACCCTTAATTTTTGCATGGAATGAATAATAAACGTCTGGTCATATTAGGCGCAGGGGAGAGTGGTATAGGTGCGGCATTGCTTGCACAGCAAAAAGGATATGAAGTATTTGTTTCTGATGGATCGCTGATAAAGGAAAAGTATAAACAGGAACTGGAAACAAATAATATACCCTATGAAGAAAGAGTACATAACGACGAACTGATATTGAATGCAGATGAAGTGATGAAAAGTCCCGGTATTCCCGAACATGCATCAATAGTAAAGAAGATCAGGAGAGAAGGAATTCCCATTATCAGTGAAATAGAACTGGCATACAGGTATAAAGGAGAGAGTAAAATAATAGGCATCACCGGAAGTAATGGCAAAACTACCACCACTTCATTGGTGTATCACATATTTAAAACAGCAGGATTTGATTGTGCATTGGTCGGAAATATTGGTTATTCAATAGCGCGGCAGGTTAAAGAAGATCCGAAAGAATGGTATATAGCTGAGATCAGCAGCTTTCAACTGGATGATATAATATCCTTTCGTCCACATATAGCCATTCTGACCAATATAACGGAAGACCATCTCGACAGGTATGAGTACAAGTTTGAAAACTATATAGAAAGTAAGTTCCGTATCACTATGAACCAGACAAAAGAAGACTATTTTATTTACTGTGAAGATGATCCTGTGACGATCCGGTATATAAAAGAGCATTCTATCAATACTAACCTATTACCATTCACAATGCAAAGAGAATTAAACCGGGGAGCATTTATTATGAACGGACAGATGACTGTTAAAACAAGCGAAGAAAAGTTACAAATGAGCGTTTATGATTTTACGCTGAAAGGAAAACATAATCAATATAATACTATGGCAGCGGGATTGGCAGCTTCAATTGTGGGAATAAGAAAATCAAAGATCAGGGAAGCTGTACAGTCTTTCGAATCGATGGAGCACCGCATGGAGTTCGTTGTAACTATACGCGGCGTAGAATTTATTAATGACAGTAAAGCAACAAACGTGAATAGCACCTGGTATGCATTGGAGAGCATGACAAAACCCACCATATTAATATTAGGAGGAGTAGATAAGGGTAATGATTATGATATGCTCCTTGACCTGGTAAAAGAAAAGGTAAAAGCAATTGTTTGTCTTGGTGTAGACAATACCAAAATACACCAGGCATTTAAAAACAATGTGGCTACCATAGTGGATACAAAAAGTGCAGAGGATGCCGTGAAAGCTGCTTTTCAACTGGCCGAACCTGGTGAAGTGATTCTGTTAAGTCCGGCCTGCGCAAGTTTTGATCTTTTTAATAATTATGAAGACAGAGGCCAACAGTTTAAAGAAGCTGTACGTAACTTATAATGAATGAATTTGTAAACATACAAAGGAATAATTTCCGCGACTTAACTGATAGAACGCGCGGCGATAAAGTGATCTGGGCAGCAGTTATTTTGTTGGCGCTGGCTTCTTTATTAGTTGTGTACAGTTCCACCGGTTTATTAGCTTACCGCTATAATAAAGGCAATACCGAAATATACCTTTTCAAGCAGGTAATGTTCATCATCGTAGGAATAGCCATTATTTATTTTGCACATAGGGTGAATTATACCTTGTATTCGAAATGGTCGAGGATATTGTTTCTCATTGCTATTCCTTTATTGATATGGACACTTTTTTTTGGTGTGCGGCTGAACGAAGGCAGCAGGTGGATAAGACTGCCTCTTATTAATCTTACTTTTCAAACTTCCGATCTGGCGAAGCTGGCACTGTTCATGTATTTAGGAAGAATGCTTAGTAAAAAGCAAAATGTTATTAAGGATTTTAAAAAAGGATTTCTGCCTTTAATCATTCCGGTAGCGATAATATGCCTGCTGGTGGCACCGGCTAATCTTTCCACAGCGCTTCTTATTGGTGTAACCAGTTTGATACTGATGTTTATCGGAAGGGTGAGCATGAAACATATTGGAGCTGTAGTAGGAATTGCTGCTATACCTGTTTTTCTGCTGGTGGCTATTTCTATTCTTTATTATGATAAAGAAGAAGGTAAATCCAAAGATTTGCCGGCAGTATTGGAAATAGGCAGAATGCCTACCTGGATCAAACGTGTACAAAATTTTGTATATACCGGAAAAGAAAATGATAAGGAAGAAAATTATCAGATCAACCAGGCAAAGATCGCTATTGCTAAAGGTGGCATTTTTGGATTAGGTCCGGGTAACAGCGAGCAGCGAAACTTTCTTCCGCATCCTTATTCGGATTTTATCTATGCTATTATTATCGAAGAGTATGGAATAATAGGAGGAGCATTTGTCATATTTATCTACCTGGTTTTTCTTTTCAGGAGTATCAGGATATTCAGAAGATGTCCCTATGCTTTCGGAGCCTTCCTGGCACTCGGACTGAGCTTTACATTGGTGTTCCAGGCGTTGATCAATATGGCGGTGAACGTGAATCTTTTTCCCGTTACTGGTGTCACGCTGCCTTTAGTGAGTATGGGAGGAAGTTCTTTTTTGTTTACCTGCCTGGCAATAGGGATAATATTAAGTGTTGCACGAAATGTTGAACAACTGGAAGGGAAATGAGTAAAAAAATTATCATAGCAGGTGGTGGAACCGGGGGGCATATATTTCCTGCCATAGCGATTGCCAATAAGCTGAAGGAGATTGATCCGACAGTAGATGTCCTGTTTATTGGAGCGAAGGGAAAAATGGAAATGGAAAAAGTCCCGCAAGCGGGATATGCTATTAAAGGATTGGATATAGCTGGATTTAACAGGAGTTCTTTGATTAAAAACCTTTCACTGCCTTTTAAGATCATTAAAAGCTTTGTACAGGTGAGTGGTATAATGAAATCGTTTCAACCCGATGCAGTGATAGGTGTTGGAGGATATTCTACGTTTCCTGTGTTAAGGTATGCACAGTCGAAAGGAATAAAAACCTTTATTCATGAATCGAACTCATTTGCAGGTAAAGCAAATATTATGCTTGGTCAGAAAGCAAATAAAATATTTGTAGCCGGCAAGGAGATGGATAAATTTTTTCCTGCCGACCGAATAGTCTATACCGGTAATCCGGTAAGAAAAAATATTGTTAACAGCAATATTTCAAGAGAAGAAGGAATAAGATTTTTTGAGCTTGACCCAGCGAAAAAAACAGTGTTGGTCATTGGTGGCAGTCTGGGTGCTAAAACGATTAATGAAACTATCGCTGCTTCTATCGACCAGTTTGGTAATACTGATATTCAGTTGATATGGCAGACGGGAAAATTATTTATTGAACAGGCTAAAAAAATAACGGTAGGAAAGAAGGGGATCTGGACAAGCGATTTTATTTCTAATATGGAATATGCTTTTGCTGCTGCTGATGTGGTGATTTCCCGTGCCGGAGCGATGGCAGTTTCGGAACTATGTATTGTTCAAAAGCCGGTCATTTTTGTTCCTTTTCCTTTTGCGACAGAGGATCATCAAACGGTGAATGCACAGCAACTTGTTAAGGAACAGGCGGCGTTGATGGTGAGCGATAAAGATGCTCCCGAACAGTTGATGAATGAATTGCTCAAACTCGTGTTTGACCAGCAGCAACAAGAAATATTAAAACAAAATATACATAAACTGGCAGTGTCAAATGCTGATGAGATCATTGCCAGGGAAATATGGGACTCAATTAAATGATTAACCTGCGGGATATACAAACAGTTTATTTTATCGGTATAGGTGGTATCGGTATGAGCGCTCTTGCCCGTTACTTTTTATTTCATGGTAAAAAAGTGAGTGGATATGACCGTACTGAAACTGCACTAACAAAAAAGCTTGTTGAAGAAGGGATACCAGTAATATATGAAGATGATATTCAACTGGCGCCAAAAGAAGTTGACCTGGTAGTATATACGCCAGCCATACCGCATGATCATCAACAATTGAACTTTTATCAAACCGAAAATTATACGGTAGTCAAAAGAAGCGAAGTGCTGGGAGCTATTACAGCCTCTTCATTTAATATATGTGTGGGCGGTACGCATGGAAAAACAACCATCAGCACAATGGTGGCCCATATATTAAGACATAGCGGTTATGGATGTAATGCTTTTTTAGGAGGTATATCTGCAAATTATAACAGCAATTTCTGGAGTAGTGAAAATAATACCTGTGTAATAGAAGCCGATGAATACGATAGAAGTTTTCTTAAGCTGAATCCCGATGTTGCCGTCATTACAGCAGTAGATGCCGACCACCTTGATATCTACGAAACGGAAAAGAATATGCAGGATGCGTTTATCACGTTTGCATCTAGAATAAAAAAGGATGGTACACTTTATTTAAAGCAGGGTATTGCGAGACAGTCGGAATTTATGGCCGATAATATCAGGACATTCCACCTTAATGATACCACGGCAGATATTCATGTTAGTAATATCAATATGGTTAATGGTAACTACCTGTTTGATGTAAAGATCAATGACGAACTGATTGGAGAAGTGGCTTTAAACATGGGTGGAGTGCATAATGTTGAAAATGCCAGCGTGGCTATCGCCGTTGCCAGACAACTCAATATTGATGTGGAAGCAGTAAAAGATGCTGTTGAAGATTTTAAAGGAGTGAAAAGAAGGTTTGAATATATAATAAAGAAAAAGAATAGGGTGTATGTAGATGATTATGCTCACCATCCCGAAGAATTGCAGACACTGATTAAAAGTGCAAGATCTCTTTTTCCAACACTGAAGTGTACAGTAATATTTCAGCCTCATCTTTTTACCCGTACCCGCGACCTAGCCAGAGGTTTTGCCGAAAGCCTGGATAATGCTGATGAAGTAATACTTCTTCCTATTTATCCAGCCAGAGAATTGCCTATTGATAAAGTAAGCAGTGAATTGATCATGTCGGCTATGAAAAACAAGAACGTAAGAATTGCTGATAAGAAAGAAGTACTGAAAAGTATCGGGGGAGTTGAAATGTTAATAACGGCAGGAGCCGGGGATATAGATACACTTGTTGAACCTCTTAAACAGTTATTAAGCGCTAATTAATGAAGAGGCCCGCATTACATATCGGAAAAATAATCGCGACCTGTCTTTGGCTGATAGCGGGAGCCGGTGTAATCGTACTGCTGATCGCTGCTGCAAACTCCAGGAAGGAAAGATTGTGTAAGGGTTATGAGATTCGTGTCAATGGAAAAATAAAGGCTAATAATTTTCTTACCGAGAAAGATATTGTGAATGCTTTGAGTGACGGAAAGACTTTTGTTGTTAAAGATAAAAGAATAGAATCTGTTGATTTGTATTTGCTGGAATCAAGATTGCAGAAGCAGGTCTGGATAAAAGATGCAGAACTATATTTTGACAATCAGGGTATACTTAAGATTAAAGTAGAAGAGAGGGAGCCGATAGCAAAAATATACAGTGTTACAGGAGATGGTTTCTTTATTGATAGCAGCGGTCACTGGCTGCCTTTAAATGATAAGAAATCGCTAAAGCTTCCTGTTTTTACAGGTTTCCCTAATAATGGGAAAAAAATTGCTACTGGTGCTGATAAAAAACTTGTTGGTCAGGTTAAGGAGATGGGCACATTTCTTTTAAAAGATACTTTCTGGATGAACCAGATTGAAACCGTGCATATCACGCAGCAGCGGGAGTTTGAATTGTGGCCTGTTTCTGCCAAACATATCATTGAGTTTGGCAATGCAGAGAAGAAAGAAAGAAAATTTAATAAGCTGAAAGTTTTTTATAGCCAGGTGCTGCCCAAAACAGGATTGGATAAATATAAAAGAATAAAAGTGCAGTATGATAAGCAGGTGATAGGCGTAAAAGAATAATTATTAAAACAACAACTAAAACACATATACCACCATGAACACTGAACAACCCATCATCGTAGGATTAGATATCGGCACAACTAAGATAGCCGCTATAGCCGGCAGAAAAAATGAATTCGGAAAACTTGAGATCATTGGTTTTGGCCGTGCTAATTCCAATGGTGTAAAGCACGGACAGGTGCTGAATATTGATGAAACCATTAAGGCAATTAAATTAGCGCTTGATAATTGCTATGCTTCTAATCCTAACCTGGAGGTGTCTGAAGTGTATGTGGGTATTGCCGGCCACCACATTAAAAGTTTACAGACAAGGGGTGATATAGTCAGACATAATAACGAAGAGGAAATTTCCCAGAAAGAAGTTGACCAGTTGGTTGCTGATCAGTATAAAACATATATACCTGCCGGCGATCAGATCATCGATGTTATTCCCCAGGAATTTACAGTAGATAATTTCCAGAACATTCCGAACCCGATTGGTTACGGCGGTGTAAAAGTTGGAGCAAACTTTCATATCATTACCGGCGATAAAAACGCTATCAGAAATATCAACCGTGCAGTAGAAAAGAGTGGGTTAACTACCAAAGATCTCGTGTTACAGCCTCTTGCTTCTTCTGCAGCAGTGATGGCGCAGGAAGATCTGGAAGCTGGTGTGGCTATTGTAGATATAGGTGGCGGTACTACCGATCTGGCTGTTTTCTATGAAGGTATTCTTAAGCATACAGTGGTTATTCCTTTTGGTGGAGAAAATATCACCAACGATATTAAAACAGGATTAGGTGTATTAAAAACGCAGGCCGAACAAATGAAAGTACAGTTTGGTTCAGCTTTGGCTAATGAGGCAAAAGCTAATGCAGTGATCACCATTCCAGGTCTGCGTGGTATGCCGCCTAAGGAGATCAGCGTAAAAAATCTGGCTAATATTATCCAGGCAAGAATGAGCGAGATCATGGATTTCGTAACCTTCCATCTGAAACAAGTTGGACTGGATAATAAAGCGCTTAACGGTGGAATCGTATTAACAGGTGGCGGTTCGCAGTTAAAGCATTTAATTCAATTGACTGAGTACACTACAGGTCTTAATGCCAGAATTGGTTTTCCTAACGAGCATCTTGCACCCGGACATATTGAAGAATTAGCCAAACCTACTTATTCAACATGTATAGGTTTAATCCTTAAAGGATACAGCGATTATGAACATAACAGAAAACAATTTGAAAAAGGTCATATAAAAGTTGAAGTTCCTGAAACATTGAAGAAACCCATTACAACAGCAGAGGAATTAGCTATAGAAGAAAGTGGAGAAAAAGTGAAAAACAGAAAAGGATTAAAAGATTTCTGGGGCAAGTTCA
>CAZSFY010000030.1:0-45760 GCA_964606315.1 uncultured Chitinophagaceae bacterium
CCTGTTGTTACAGGCGCCAGCGAAGGACTCGGGGAAATCTACCAATATATCATTCGTCCGAAAAAAGGGTACGAGGATAAATATACTTTAACCGATTTAAGAACTATCCAGGACTGGATTATACGCCGGCAATTAATCGGTGTTCCGGGTGTGGCTGATGTGTCAAGTTTTGGCGGATCGTTAAAGCAATATGAAGTAGCTATTGATCCCGACCGGTTGCGCAGCTATAATTTAAGTATTGCAGATCTGTTTACCGCGCTTGAAAAAAATAATCAGAACACAGGAGGCGCTTATATTGATAAACAACCTAATTCCTGGTTTATCAGAAGTGAAGGGTTGATTAACTCTCTCGATGATATTGAAAATATTGTCGTCAAAAATACTGCCGAAGGCATTCCGGTATTGGTGAAGAACGTAGCCACTGTCGGTTTCGGTGCTGCCATACGTTATGGCGCTATGATCTATAAAAATGAAGGTGAAGTAGCGGGAGCTATCACATTTATGCTGAAGGGCGCCAACTCGAATGCAGTAGTGAAAGATATAAAGCTTCGCATGAAGCAGATTGAAAAAACATTACCGGAAGGTGTGGAAATATATGCTTATCTCGATAGGAGCGAACTGGTCGACAGAACAATCAGTACGGTACAAACAAACCTGATAGAAGGTGCATTGATAGTTATTTTCGTACTCGTACTCTTTCTTGGTAATCTGCGGGCAGGATTAATTGTGGCTTCGGTAATACCGCTATCTATGTTATTCGCTGTATCAATGATGCAGGCTTTTGGTGTTAGCGGTAATTTGATGAGCTTAGGCGCTATCGATTTTGGATTGATTGTGGATGGAGCAGTAATTATTGTTGAAGCAACTATGCATCATCTTGGTTTGCGAAAGAATACTAACAGACTTACACAAGTGGAAATGGATGATGAAGTGTATGAGTCTTCTTCCAAAATCTTAAATGCCGCAGTATTTGGTGAAATAATTATCCTGATAGTATATCTGCCAATACTTGCACTATCAGGTGTTGAGGGTAAGATGTTTACGCCTATGGCACAAACGGTTTCTTTTGCTATCATTGGCGCCTTTTTATTATCGCTTACTTATGTGCCTGTAGCAAGTTCTTTACTGATGGATAAGAATCCTGTTCATAAAAAGAATTTCAGTGACAGGATGATTGAGTTTTTTCAGCGTGCTTATGCGAAAGTGATCAGGTGGGTAATTACCCGAAAGGCTGTAGTAGTGTTCACCGCTTTGGTATTATTTATTGTCAGTTTGATATTGTTTACCAGGATGGGAGGAGAATTTCTGCCTACACTTGATGAAGGTGATTTTGCTATAGAAACAAGATTGCTGACAGGAAGTAGTTTATCCCAAACGGTTGAAGTTTCGGGAAGAAGCGCAGAAGTATTAATGAAAGAATTTCCTGATGAAATAAAAGAAATAGTAGGTAAAATCGGCACTTCTGAAATTCCTATGGACCCTATGCCGGTAGAATTTTGTGATATGATAGTTGTGCTTACACCACGTAAGGAATGGACGAAAGCAAAGAATAAAAATGAACTGGCTGAGAAGATGGGCGAAAAATTGCAAGCAATACCTGGTGTTAGTTTTGGATTTCTTCAACCTATACAAATGCGTTTTAACGAATTGATGACAGGCGTTCGGCAGGATGTGGCAGTAAAAATATTTGGTGAGGATTTAGAGGTGTTGAGCGATTTGGCAGCAAGAGTAGCCAGGGTTGCAGGAACGGTTAATGGAGTAAGAGATATTTATAAAGAAGAAATAACCGGTTTACCACAAATTGTAGTGAACATCAACCGGCAGGAAGTAGCTAAATATGGATTGAGTATCGAAGCGATCAATCAAACGATTAATACTGCTTTTGCCGGACAGGTAGCTGGTATTGTATATGAAGGAGAGAGGCGGTTCGATCTGGTGCTGCGGTTGGATAAAAAGAACAGGGAGCAATTGGACGATGTAAGAAACCTTTATATTACTACGCCAACGAATAACCAGGTCCCTTTGCACCAGATTGCCAGCGTAGATTTCAAAACCGGCCCAAACCAGATACAGAGGGAGGATGCCAAACGAAGAATATTTGTCGGGTTTAATGTGCGCAACAGAGATATTGCCAGCGTTGTAAAAGAACTGGAGCAGAAAATAAATGCTTCGGTTAAAATGCCTACGGGGTATTTTGTTGCATTTGGCGGACAATTTGAAAATCTGAAGCAAGCTAATCAGCGTTTATTGATTGCCGTTCCCGCCGCACTGATTTTAATATTTCTATTGCTCTATTTTGCTTTTCACTCTGTTAAATATGCAGTTCTTATATTTTTTGCTATTCCTATGTCGGCCATAGGTGGCGTTTTTGCTTTGTTGATCCGGGATATTCCGTTCAGTATTTCTGCTGGAGTAGGTTTTATTGCATTGTTCGGTGTAGCTGTATTGAATGGAATTGTACTGATCGCAGAATTTAACCGCTTGAAAAAAGAAGGTCTTACCGATTTACATAAAATTGTTTTTATGGGAACACAAACCCGTTTACGTCCTGTATTGATGACCGCATCTGTGGCATCATTAGGCTTTTTACC
Organism: uncultured Chitinophagaceae bacterium; assembly: GCA_964606315.1. Classification (GTDB taxonomy): domain Bacteria; phylum Bacteroidota; class Bacteroidia; order Chitinophagales; family Chitinophagaceae; genus Flavitalea. The sequence continues at coordinate 2,592 of CAZSFY010000030.1, forward strand.
TATGGCGCTGGCTACCAGCGCCGGTGCTGAAGTGCAACGTCCCCTAGCTACAGTAGTGATTGGCGGATTAGTGACCTCTACATTGCTGACATTGATTGTGCTTCCCTGTTTGTACATCTATTTTGAAAGAATTAAACCTTTTTCGTTTAATCATTCGAAAAAACTAGCGGCCGTATTGTTATGCTGTTTTTCAGTACCTGCTTTTTCGCAGGTAACTATTGATAAAGCTATTGAAGAAGCCAAGAAAAATAACAGGCTGGTGAAGGTGGCGGATATGGAAAAAGATTATCAGACATTTATACGATCATCAGCAGGATACATAGGAAAAACTGAATTTAACCTGATGGCGGGACAGTATAACAGCTATAAGGCAGGAGATAATAATATTTCTATTTCCCAACGGATACCTAATCCAAGAACTTTTTCCTCCCTTCGTTCTTTGGGTGATGAAATGATTAAGTCGGCTGAGATTAGGAAAAATATGACGACAAATGAATTAGCCTATCGAATTAAACAGGTGTATTTCGAACTGCTTTATCTGCATGCGCGGCGTAAACTACTTATAGAACAGGATAGTATTTTTAGCGGCTTCCTGAAATCTGCCTCTCTTCGATATGAAACAGGAGAAACAAACTTGTTGGAGAAAACCACTGCCGAGGCCAGTTTGAATGAAGTACGTAATTTTCTCAATCAGAATGATGCGGATATAAAAGCCAACTATTTTGTACTAAGGCAACTGACGGCAAATGAATCTATGACCATTGTTGTGGATGATACGCTGACAGAGAAAGATATTTCACGACTGCGCGATTCATTATCTATCGAAAGCAATCCCGAATGGCAGTTAATGAAACAATATATTGAAGTAATCAATAAAGAAAAAGATGTTATTGCTGCACAACGGCTACCGGATTTTACAGTCGGATATTTTAATCAGACATTAATAGGAAATCCTCTTGATGAAGCGTCAACTAAGCTGGCTACATCGGGTAACCGTTTTATGGGTGTTAATGCTGGTGTAGCCATTTCGATATTTAATCGTCCCTATCGTTCCAGGATCAAAGCGGCAGAAATAAGCTCGCAAATAGCATCGGATCGTTTTTTATACAACAGTACTATTATGCAGAGCCAGTGGAGTAAGCTTATGGAAGAATATAAAAAAAATAAGATGAGTGTTAATTATTACCGGAGTTCTGCCTTACCTAATGCAGATTTATTGTTAAGGCAGGCAAAATTAGGATATAGAGAAGGCGAAACAAGTTATGCCGAATATCTGCTGGCTATAAAAAGTGCATTGGATATTAAGGAAAATTATTTGCAAAACCTGGATCTTTTAAACCAGGTGGTGATCAACCTGGAATTTTTATCTGGTATTGAATAAATCTCAGGGTTATGAAATCCATCAGACAAATGAACAATAAAAAATATACTGATGAAAATTAATTTTTATATACTGTTACTATTAGTACTTGGATTTTTATCGTGCGGAGACCGTGATGCCGCACAATCATCGCAACCGAATTCAACAGCAGATGATAAACATGAACACGATGAGATAGAAAACAAAGTCACTCTCACCGAAATACAGTATAAAACTGCTGGTATTATCCTCGGTAGTATTGAGCCACGGCAAATAAGCGGAACCTTTCAGGCAAATGGTGTGTTAGATGTTCCTCCTCAGCAAAAAGTAAGTATTTCTATTCCCTTCGGTGGTTTTTTAAAGCAAACGAACCTGCTACAGGGTATGCGTGTTAAACGTGGCCAGTTGCTGGCCGTTATTGAAAATCCAGATTATATACAGATGCAGCAGGATTACCTGGAGGCTAAGAGTCAACTGGAATTTGCGCGAGAGGATTATCAGAGGCAACAGGAACTCGCCAAAGAAAATGTGAATGCCAAAAAAACATTGCAGCAGGCTTTATCTTCTTTTAATACCTTAACTGCGCGTGTGGCAGGATTAAGAGAGAAAATAAAAGTTTCCGGTATTAATCTACAGGCAGTGGAAAAAGGTGATATTCAGTCTTCCATCAATATCTATTCTCCCATTAATGGTTTTGTAACTAAAGTAAATGTCAACATTGGCAAGTTTGTGAATTCAGCAGATGTATTATTTGAAATTGTAGATACCGAACATTTACATGCCGAATTAACTGTATTTGAAAAGGATGTAACCAAACTGGAAGTGGGACAGAAGTTGAGATTTATACTAGGTAATGATACGCATGAGCGTTCTGCCAAAGTTTATCTTATAGGGAGAGAAATAGCAGAAGACAGAACGGTAAGGGTACATTGTCATATTGATGAGGAAGATATTCATCTTTTACCGGGTATGTATTTAAAAGCTATTGTTGAAACCGGCAATAAAGAAGTGAGCGCTTTGCCACAATCGGCAATAGTTGACTATCTCGGAAAAAAATACATTTTTGTGCAAAGAGCTGAAAGGGAATTTGAAATGTTACCTGTTTATACCGGCAATAGTAATAATGGATATGTTGAAGTGGAAATACCTGGCGATGCTAACATTTCAAAAAATTCAATAGTCCTAAAGGGTGCATACGATTTATTAAGTACTATCAAAAATAAAGACAGCGAAGAGGGGCATTGATTTAAACGGGGTGTATCAAAGATTCGATACACCCTCGTTGTATTCCGATATCTGGTAATTTTATTAACGATAAAAAACAAGCCTGGTAATAAATATCCCTTCTCCATCCTGTGCACCAGCGTTGCTTTCAACACCACTGGTTACAAACTGTAATACCCATCCGTCTTTGCTAAGCTCCGTCATTTTCGCGGCAATCATACCGTCATTAGAAGCGATATTCTGAAAGTTGATGCCCGTAAGACTGTAGAAATTCAGAAGCTTGGTTTCAGAAAGGGCATCTACTTTTAAATCCTTTCTTTTAACCTTTCCCTGTTTACTGTCGTTGCCATTTGTTCTCTCTGTTGTGGATCCTTCGAGGTCTACTTCCGAATTGTTTTCAATAATCCTGGATCTTCCCAGCCCCGCCGGTACTATAGATTCGACTATTGTTACAACCTTATATTCCTTGGCTGTTTGCGCCAATAGATCCTGTACTCCGAATACTGTTAGTAAAGCAAGTAAAACATATTTCATCTGCATGGTATTTGTTTTGTATGACAAATATATTCCCTGCACCATTGCAGCATTGTTAAGAAATCTGTATAACGGCAAAAACGGTGGATGAATGGTTAAAAAGAACGGCTGGATTGTTTTAATACAAATGGAATATTTTTTCACCTGGCGACTATAACATATTTGCATCTTAATTAGTAAATCATGAGCTACAAATCCTTAACACTTTTTTGGATTTTATTATTATAGCTCTTTTTTCTTGAGGCGCAGCGAATTGATTATTATTTAAAAGGGGATTAAATATTAGTACCGGTAGCATAATGAACTCACGTACCTATGCAGGAACCGGAATAGGATTTCAAGCCGGTATTGTTGGTGAAGTACAAATTTCGGAGAATATAGTGCTTCAGCCGGGAGCATTATTTTTTTTAAAAATGTAAAGGTGAGTGATTTGAACGGAATGAAAATAGGCCTGTTTGCGCTGGATATGCCTGTTAATGGCGCTGTATAAGAAAAATAATTTGTTTAGTCATTCTGTTTATGGCGGTTCAGATACCAAAGTCTGATTGATTTTTCAGCGAGCTACCCGTTGAATTCACTAACGAAAAAATGAGGTTGACAAAAAAATATTTATTTTCGGCTAAACGTGATCCATGACCAAAAGAATATTTCCTTTTTTTCTACTCATATTGTTGGTACAATTTGGTAGTGCACAGTCTGTTAATAAAATCATTAAGCCAGGGAAAGTAAAGAAGGCGATTAAAATCCTTTCTGCTGATAATATGGAAGGTCGGGGGCTTAACACTAGGGGAATTGATAAAGCGGCTGATTTTATTGCTGAAGAATTTAAAAAAGCCGGTTTAAAGCCTCTCCGGGAATCATCCTATTTTCAATCGTTCAGTCCTTCTAAAGACGGTTCTACCCCCTCACTAAAAAATGTTGTTGGCATACTTCCGGGAAAAACTTATCCCAACGAAATAGTTATTTTTTCCTCTCATTATGATCACCTCGGTATTGGTGAACCTAATGCCTCAGGTGATTCTATTTATAATGGCGCCAACGATAATGCATCGGGAACGGCTGCCATCATTTTGCTGGCCAATTATTTTGCCAAACTGGACAATAATAACCGCACTTTGATTTTTGTTGCTTTTACTGCCGAAGAAGTAGGTGGTTTTGGTTCGAGCTATTTTTCAAAGCAATATGATCCTGCCAGTATTAAGGCTATGTTTAATATAGAAATGATAGGAACCGAAAGTAAATGGGGAAAAAATTCAGCTTTTATCACTGGTTATGAAAAGTCGGATCTGGGTGCAATAATGGAAAAGAATCTTTCGGGTACACCATTCAATTTTTATCCCGACCCTTATCCGCAACAGAAATTATTTTACCGTTCCGATAATGCTACGCTTGCCCGGCTGGGTGTTCCTGCTCATACTATCTCCACTTCCAAAATGGATAATGAACCTTATTACCATACGCCTGCCGATGAAGTTAAGACGCTCGATCTAAAGAATATGACTCGCATCATCAGGGCTATAGCCCTAAGTTCGACATCTACCATTAGCGGAGGCGATACGCCAGCTAGGGTGGATACTTCTGGTTTATAATTTGCAGGGTAGCTACTGTGATTAGTGGGGTGCATAATTTTATTATCGCTAATCAAACTAACATAGAATATTATGCGGTTACGGACCTTTGAATCATTTTGGCTGCTAAAAAATGGATTATTAAATAGTTACCCCTCCCTGCAGCATAACGAAAAAGCTTCGGTAGTGGTGGTAGGCGGCGGTATTACCGGTGCACTCGTGAGCCACTCTCTAATGGAAAATGGTTATGATGTGCTGATGATCGATAAAAGGGATATTGCCCTGGGCAGTACTTCTGCTACTACCAGTATGCTTCAGTATGAATTAGATGTTCCTCTTTTTCGATTGGCAGAAATGATTGGTGAAGATGCTGCTGCTATGTGTTATAAAGCGGGAGTGGAAGCTATTGATAAATTGGAGAAGCTTGTAGCGGATAATAATATTGAATGTGGATTTGAGAGAAAACAGTCCCTCTATTTCGCGCATAGCAGAAAAGAGAAAACTAAGCTGCGAAAAGAATGTGAAATCAGGCAAAAAAATGGATTAGAAGTGAAGTGGTTGGGTGGGGTTGAAATATTAAATACGTATGGATTAATTTCTTACGGCGGAATATTATCCCAGGCTGGAGCAAGCGCAGATATATACCAGCTAGCACATGCATTGATAGCAATTAATGTGCAGCGCGGAATGAAAGTATTTGATCAGACTTCTATAGAAAAATTTGAACTGGATACTGATCAGCCCTTTATTGTGACTACCAATGGCCATTTAATACAGTGCGAAAAAGTTGTTTTTTGTACGGGCTTTGAAGCCACTGAAATGCTAAAGGAAAAAATAGCTGATCTGTTTTATACATATGCTTCTGTAAGTGAAAAGAATATAAAGTTACCTTCTATATGGAAGGATACGTTAGTTTGGGATACAAATTCTCCTTATATGTATATGCGTACGACCGATGACGGTAGATTACTTGTAGGAGGAGAGGACTCTTCAAATAATTTCGGTTTTTTTCAGCAAAAAAAGAAAGAAGCGAAAGCGAGAAGTTTATTGAAAAAATTAGAGAAGAGAATACCTGGTATTCAGTTTATAGAGGATTTTAACTGGGGAGGTACTTTTGGTTCAACAAAAGATGGTCTGCCTTATATTGGCGCTTCCCCTGAATATAAGAATGCACTTTTTGCTTTAGGTTTTGGGGGTAATGGTATTACTTTCTCTGTCCAGGCGATGGATATTATCCCTGATTTGTTAAGCGGTAAAACCAACCCAATTTCTTATTATTACAGGTTTGGAAGATGATTGATGCAATTGACCGTTGATAGTAGACAGTTGGCAGAGCCACAGTTCAGCACAGTTGGTCTAAATTATTCATACATATTAATTGATAGTGGAAAGGACGCAGTGCAGCTAAGACTAACTTATTACCATTCTATACTCCATTGACTATCTTCATTAACAAAATAATTCAGCCCATTACTCATGTAGTGTAGGGTTTTTCCTTTTTTGGTGAGCCCTGTTTTTAATTCATAAACACGTATTCCGTTATTTTCCTTTGTTAAATAATTAACCAATGCATTGAGTGTTGGCGGAATCTCATGTAGCCACTGCGGTTCGTCTTCTTTAACAAAAGCCTGACTCATTAATCAATAATAATTTTGATTGTTACGGAGATATGCTTCTACTTTTTTGTAATCACTACCCACCTGCTTCATGACGTGCAGGATATACTGCTCACTGACACCAAACTTTCGACTCAGTTCACCCATTTGCGATTCGTCTCTTGCATCTACATGACTGCGGTCGTCCCGACCGCAATAGGTTTTATCTTCTTCAGCCATGAGCTTTTTACAAATTAGATACAAAAATACGTGCCAGGGTATATAGAAAGTGTAAAAAACTTGCTATTAGACGAATCTATGCTTTCTATTATCTATAGCGATAAAACTAACGGAACTTATAGCTACATGGTTTTTCTGATATGAGTACAAAAATGAACATACAAAAGATGAAGACTCGTATTTAGTGAGACATTCATTTGTGACGGATCATGTTTTAATTACATATCTCTTGACAGCCGGAAACGTCCTTCTGTAATGGAGATGGTGGTTCCTGAACCGGTTTTTAGTGTACCACTGAATGTACCGCTGTAATAGGAAGGGGCTTCCTCTTTAATGGTTATTGATGCCGGTAAATCGGTTCCACCATAATTTCCATAGCTGACGCCATCCGCATCGGTATAATAGATATAAACGTCGTATTCGGGAACTGCGTATTCCTTATTTAGGATGATGTCACCGTCGTAGTGTAATCCCACGCTTATCTCGCTCTCGTTTTCATCGCTAAACCCTCTTGCTACATATGCTTTTGGATCAACCCAGGTTTCTACTCCTCCTATTGTATAAATAATTTTATTGCCATTGACTTTAAACTGCAGATATCGCTCGGGTAACTCTTCCTCTGGAGAATTTTTTTTACAGGCAGAAAATAATGCGAGTACTAGCAGAAGAAACAGAAGTGCTTTTTTCATCAGTATATTTTTTGTTTTTTAATGGTCTGATGCTTACCCCGCAACGGGTGGGGGAACTTATCGAGTGAAAATTTTCACACGAACGCTTCATTTGTACTTTTTTTGTTTTACCTCGAATAAACAAATAGAAACGGCGGATAGTTGGCGATTGACAATTGACAGTTAATAGCGGATGTCATAACTGCCCACTATCCATTGTCAACTATCAACTGTCCCTTGCCCACTGTCATCTTCCGCTAAATTGCTGTATTGGGCGGTTAAAGTAAATACTCAAAATGTAGTAGAAGTTAATTTTCACCGGCCTCCCAAAAGTATCTGTACGAGAAAATCAGACAAATGAACAATAAAGTATACTGATGTAAATGAGCGTATTTATGTTGAAGAAGCCAGTTAGGTAGTAACCTGGCTGTTCTCAATAATCTCTACAATTTTTTCATTGTGTATAATCAGCATGCCGTGCCGGTCGGTGCTGATACCATTCTCCAGCAGGTAAGTGTACCTGGGGATATTATTTTCCATGATTGTGGGAAGAAATTTAAACTGAATACTGTTACCTGATCCCTGCAAGGCATCCCCAACCTCTGTAATATGCGTGGAAACGAGGAACCAGCAATGGCTGAAAAGAGAAAAAGTAGACGTTACAGCCAGCGTTGCATCATAGGCATCCTTAACATTGGTGCCTTTGAATAATTCATCGAATATGACGACGATATTTTTTCCTGTACGTAATTCTTCAGCTATTTGTTTGACACGCATTATTTCTGCATAAAAATGACTATAACCTGTAGCCAGGTTATCAGCAATGTTTATAGAGCAATAAAGTCCGTCTTTTACAGAAAAAATCATTTCACTGGCAGGAACGGGAAAACCCATATGAGCTAGGTACATACAGATACCGAATGATTTCATCAGAGTAGATTTCCCGGCCATATTGGCTCCGGTGAGAAAAATGATATTATTGTTTTTTTCGAAGTGCATAGTATTACCTACACCTTTGTCGAGCGCAGGATGCCGGAGATTTTTTGCATAGAATGTATTATCAGATGCCGGCAGCGCTTTGGCATAACAAAAACCTTTGTTCTGTGCTACATGACTTACTGCACAGGCCAGGTCAAATTCATAGATAATTTCACAAAGACGTTCTAGCTTCTGATATAAAATACCGGTAAATAAATGGTGATAGTAACCTGTTTGCATCCAACTGAACGAAGCGCTGTCTTCAACGCTAACCAGTTTTTGCAAATGATCATCTTCTAATATCTTCTTTGCATCGGCAAGTAAGGGAGCTGCGGGGTTATCATAATCATTTTTAAAATTCTCTATCCATTGATAGGATGTCTGCAAAAGTGTAATTACAGATTGGATGCCGCGTTTAAGATGATCGTAACTCTCATCTTTCACAAGGATTTCCATTAACCTTGATTTAAAAGAATATATTCTCGCACCAACTGAACTGCTGCTTCCTGTTATTCTTAAATATTCCTCAACATTTGTGAGCAGTTCACCCTCGAATGGAAAATCGAGTGACTTCGATTGTATATAGGAGAAAAACTTTGTCCGCCGGTTAATTTCCTCGTAATCTGTAACAGGTTGTTGAAATCTTTTTTCCAGCAACTGTTCACCGCCTGCTGTCTTTACTTCGTTAAATATTCTATATACTGATCCCGGTTTATACTTTCCTAATAAGTTCAGATCCTCTGAAGTTTGTGCATCGATCTCAAAATTATTATCATTCTGTTTTCGTTCTGAATTATTATGTTTTGAAGGTCCCTCTTGTAAAATATCAAGGATTCCTTCATTGCGAACGATGACCATGCCGTGCCTGTCTTCTGTAATCCCTTCTTCCAAACGGTAAGTATAAACAGGTCTATTCCCATTCATCTGTGTAGGGAGATAAATAAACCTGATTTTGTCGGAAAGATTGCGGAGAACCGGTCCTGCTTCTACGATATGTGTAGATAACATTAATACAGAGTCGTTTCTTTTGGCGAAGGCAGTGGTAAGTGCAATGGTGGCGTCGTATGCATCCTTCACGTTGGTACCTCTGAACAGTTCGTCAAAAATCATGAGGAGTCTCCTCCCTCTGCTCAATTCTCCGGCAACTTTTTTTATTCGTTGAACCTCCGAAAAAAAATGACTGGCTCCCATACCCAGATTATCAGGCAGGTTTATCGTAGTATACATTCCATCGAGTACAGAAAACTCAACATTTACGGCTGGTACGGGAAAACCCATGTGAGCGAGATAAAGTGATATCCCGAATGTTTTCATGAATGTTGATTTTCCCGCCATATTTGCACCGGTGAGAAAAAGAACGGTACTGGATGGAGAGATCAGTAATGTGTTAGGAACGGCATTGAGTACCTGTGGGTGATAAATTCCTTCGAGTATAAACCGGTTTTCGTGACTAGCCAGAGCATTGGCGAAGGAAAACTTTCTTTCAACAGCAACGCCTGCTACGGCAATATAAACGTCAAGCTCGTAAATATGCTGTAGCATTTTTTTTATTTCTTTACGTTTTTGGAAACGTAATTCATTGTCAAAAGCCGCAATTGTTTTATAGGATAATTTTTTGTTGCGCGGTTCCTTAATAAGCCTTTCTATTATCGGAATATCTAATAATGATTGAATAGTTGCTTTTTCCCTATCATAAGGAGATCCATCAGGTACCTGAGCGATAAATCGTTTAAAATCCTGTGCAATGCTTACCAGTGCCATGACTCCCTGAGATATTACATTGTAATCACTATCGTGAACCAACATACCGGCAATTTTCTCTCCGAGAGTAGAAGTTTCGGGATCAAGGTGTATGCGGTCGTCTGTTACGGAAAGGTAGCGTTCAATAATATCGAACAGATCTCTTTCAAATGGGAGGGACTGCCGGTATATAGTAAAGTGATGAAATATTTTACTTCGATTATTGATTGATGTTATATCTGAAAGCGGGTGTCGGAACATGTCTTCAAGAAGAGCAGCGCCTTGCCGTGTAATAGTACGGGCAAAAATATTATATATGGAATCCTGTCCCCGGTGGCCAATAATATTCAGGTCATTGATAGTCTGCTGATCAGTAATAAAAGGCATAATTGTCTATTTACGTCTGCGACGGATCAATAATATAGCTCCACTTAATATAAGGATTCCGGGAATAACACCCAATAAAATGACACGTATTGCATCAAGACTATTTTTTGTTAGGTTAAGGCTGTTATCCTTTGCCCTTGGTCTTGATGTATCGATAGGGAATTCACCATAACTAAACCAGCTAAAGAGCGCCGTACTGAGATTAAAATTAGCAGTAGTAATATTCATTCGTGCTAATTCCATATTATTTAAAAAATCTGCATCACCGGATACTACGATACGCTGCTCTTTTCCGTTTATGTTGCGTGTTAATCCTACAACAGTGGGAAGAGCAATATTCTGGTCTCCTTCACCAGGAACATACCGGATTGATTTCGATTGATCCTGGCTGACTTGCGTATTGTCCGATGATGGATTTGTTACTTCCATAATTATACCACCGTAATTAGAGATTTGCGAACCTCCTCCTCTCGAGGCGGATTCAATTTCTTCCATAGATGGTTTTTTATGTTTATTCCAGCTTTTCCCAGCCGGACTCATCACAAAGGGGGTAACAGTGAAGGAGTCCTGTTGTTCGTAGTCAAGAACCGAAGCGCCAATCATTGTCACGGGTAAACTGTCTTCTGCATTTTTCTTCAATGCACTGGTTAGCGAACCTCCTTCTTTTGTCACCACAGTTTTTATCAGGTCGGGCGAAAAATCATTACTGGGTTGTACAAGCATTCCTTCCATTAAGCGTACACCCAGCATCGAAAGGAACGGTTTGAGAAGCTCCTGCCGGCCGGGCTCGGCGGCGAGTAAAAGGTTTCCTCCTGATTCGATAAATTGTTGCACTTTACGAATGGCAATGGTATCAAATGGTTCCAGCGGATCAGCAATAACCAATGCAGAAATGTCATCGGGAATTTCACTGCTTTTAAGATTAACAGCTTCTACATCAAAACCCTGGTTGATCAATGAATTGCGGAAAGTGATTTCATTGGTGAGCATTTTGTAATGTTTCTCACCTGCTTTATCAATACTTCTTTCCAGTTCACCCTGTACAAATGCGATCTTTGGAAGTTTAGCCTGCATCAGTCGCTTTAATGCTGCGGCAACTTCTGTTTCAGATGGAAAAACGAACATATCGTCGTACAAACGCAGAAAGGTTTTTTGCTGATTATACTCCAGTAGCATGACATACCTGTTACGTTCAGGACGCAGGTCAATTTCTTTTCTTATTTCTTCCGGTTTTTTAAATTTTTTCAGATTGATCCGGAATGATTTTTCATATCGTTCTGCCAGTTCATCTATAGAGACACCAGGATTGTATTTATACAAGTGCTCATCATAGCTGCTATCGTAGAAATACACATATTTGAAATCGATATTAGGCTTAAAGCGCAAATAAGGCTCCCATCGTCTCATGTCTTCATTGCGTTGCTGCGGTTGACCATAAAAATAACGGTCGTCCAGCAGATTAACATACGAGGTTACGCGTATTGATGAATCGCCGGTCTGTTTTAATATTTCCTGTGTATTGGGTGTAAGCGTCATTGTTTTTCTTGCTGTTGTATCCCAATACCCTATTACTCCCGGCCTGGAAGTAAAATATCCTATAACAAGCGTGATGATAAACGCGCCAATATATCGTGAAGCTTTAACAAAGCCTGACTTAGATTCCTGATAGGACTTAAGTTTGAAAATACTGAAGGCAAGAAAGATAGATATGATAGAAACGAAATAAATAATATCCTTTGTTGTAATTAATCCCCACAGCATTTGGTCTGTGCGGCCTGAAATAGAAAGGAAATAAGTAAGATCTCGTACAAAATCAATATCCTGCCATATAGTACCAACATAATTAAGTAAACCAAGAATAGCCAAAGTACTAAGCGCCGCCACTACCTGGTAAGAAGTAAGCGTTGACATAAAAAGACCGATAGCTGTATATGTTCCTAATAAAAGATATATACCGAAGAGCGCAGATAATAACATTCCTGAATCGGCCGCGTTGATATGAAAAAGAGCGAGAATAACGATGAGGATCAGGATTAACATTAGTATGGCATTGTACACCATCATTGCTAAAAACTTTCCAAACACAATTTCCTTTACACTTATTGGGGAAGAATATAATAGTTTGATAGTGCCGCTGCTGATCTCACGGCTCATTAATCCCATAGTCAGGAGTGGAAGATATAAGTAAAGGTTTTTCACTATACTAACCCATATACCATAAGGAGGGGCGAAGATCCTGCTGGTCAATTCAGTCAGGTATATAAGATTTATACCGCCCAGATCCTGCTGTGTAAGTATATCCTGTAATGAATTATAATATTCAAGTCCGCTTTGAAACCAAAAAGCAACCAGAAGAAACCAGGCGATGGGTGAATAAAAAAGTTGGGCAAGCTCTGTACGTGCAATATTTATGATTGTTTTCATCAATATATATTTTGATCTGATGGCTAGTTATTAATTGATGCTTTTTGTTTTTTGTCCCTGGAATAATTAGAAAGTCTCGCGAATATTTCATCCAAAGAACTTTTTTCCAGATTGATCTCCCTCAACCGCCAACCTGATTGAACACTTAATTCAATTATTTTTTCTGTGATTTCCTGGTCGCCGTTAAAATAGATACGGGCCTGGCGTTCGGTAAGATATTCTGCACCGGTAATGCCCGGAATTCCCAACAGCACACCAACTGCCGGAGGATTTTCGAAGGAAACGAGTATGCTGTGAGGCTCTACATAATTATTAAAAGCATCCATTGTATCGGAAAAAACAATTTTTCCGTTGTCTATCATTTTGATATCCCGGCATAGCAATTGTATTTCTGAAAGCACATGCGAGGAAAAAATAACAGCTCTGTCCATTGCAATTTCTTTGATCAGTGCCCTTACTTCAATAATCTGGTTAGGATCGAGGCCGTTTGTTGGTTCATCAAGTACTACAACAAGAGGTCGGTGGATAATAGCTTGTGCAATACCTACTCTTTGACGATAGCCGCCGGAAAGATTCCTGATAAGTCTGTCTCCGAAATGAACAATACCGCAACGTTCCTTTGCTTCTTTTACTGCACCGCCGATAGCTTTAGCGTCTATTTTTCTTAATTGAGCTGTATAACGTAGGTATTCGTCTACAGTGAGATCCATATACAGCGGTGGATTTTGCGGAAGAAAACCAATTTGTTGTTTAGCAAGCTCCGGATTTTTTTGTAGATCGATTCCGTTAATAAGAACTGTGCCTTCTGTTTGGTTAAGCGTTCCACACAAAATATTCATAGTGGTGGATTTTCCTGCTCCGTTCGAACCCAGTAGTCCCACAATACCGTGCCTCCTGATATCGATATTGATATCCCTGATCGCCCAATTGCGGGTGTACTTATGGGAAACGTGTTTCATTTCTATAATAGCATTCTGCATAGCAAGAGTTAATTTGCATTAATGAACCGTAGTTATGCTACCTGGTCTGATAATTTTCATCAGCCAGGCAGCATAAGGTTTTATCACAATATTTTTTAATTATAACCGGGATTTTGATTGAGGAAAGCGTTAGACTGGAGTTGGATATTAGACACCGGATAGAATGCATGGTGACTTTGCCATCTTTCTTTCTCTGCTCCGAGTACATTATCAATTAAACCGTTTCTTCTGAGATCAAACCAGCGGTGTCCCCATTCGCAAAAAAGTTCGGTCCGTCTTTCCTGCATCACTACATCCAGTAGTTCTTCTTCTGAATTGGCTTCTGCATCAGGCAGACCGGCCCTTGTTCTTATTGTATTAATATCTGCCAGCCCTTCATCGATCATTTCCAGGTGAGTTGCCGCTTCGGCACGGATCAGGAGAACTTCAGCGAGACGGAAAATCACATAGTATTCAACAGTTGGACTTTCAGACATTGTGTTCTTGTATTTAAAAGGGTAGTAGAATTGTTGATCTGTGCCGTCAATATCAACAGTATTAACACCCATCCAATCGACGAAGCGTTTGTCGTCGGGTTCAAAAGCGCTTTGTAACGATGGCGTTACAGGGAAATTGGGAATAACATCATCGCCCCAGGGAACAAATCGCATAGCTTCTGCCGTAACCGATCCATTGCCATTGGCGGGAATATGCCAGATGGCTTCCTGGCTCTCTTCAAGAAAAACCGAATTAAGATCATCATCCAGATAATAGAATCCTGAATTGATTACTTCGGATGCTGCATCGTAAGCATCCTGCCATTTTTCTCTGTACAGATCAACTCTTGCTTTTAATGTCAGCGCCGTGTATAAATTAGGACGCGATTTTGAATAGGAAGGATAGTCTTCAGATAATACTTGTAGCGCATCATCCAGATCTTTATAGATCTGCTCATATATATCATCAACACTTGCTCTTGGTAAAACGGAAGTGATATTATAGTCTGTGGTGGTTACTAAAGGTACGCTGCCAAAATTATTCACGAGATAAAAATAATACAGTGAGCGAACCGTTTTCAGTTCCGCAGTAAGCTGTGTTTTTAAAGACTCCGAAAGACCTTCGCTTGCAGCTATTCCCTCTATGGCTGCATTAACAGGATAAAGCGATCTATATGGATTACTCCACAAGGCATCAGCCAAACCATTGAAAGGTGTAACGCTGCTACTGTAAAATGCATACATTTCTGCGTAAAAGGGATCGGTCATAATTATTTCATCGCTTGACATTGAAGTACATAATGTCTGATTGGCATTGTTGAAACCAAATCCTCCCATACCGTTCGATGGGTAGCTGTAAATTCCGGCCATAGCAGTCATAGCGGTCGCGCTATCTTCAAATTGCTGCTGGTCGGTGATAGCATTAGGCGGATTTTCTGGGATCTCAATAAGCTTTTTGCAGGATGTAGCAAATATGATAGTAAGTAGCAAAAAGCTATATATATGATATGATTTATTGTTCTGTATATATGTTCTGGTCATAGCTTAAAAATTAACGTTTAATCCAAATACTACAGTGCGCTGTATAGGAAACCCTGTGTAGTCTCCGAACAGTTCAGGATCGGCAACTTTGACATTCGTGAATGTCATCAGGTTCTGGGCGCTCATATAAACTTTAAGATTCTTTACACCACTCAACCATTTATCCGGGAAGGTATAGGACAGCGCAACATTCTTTAATCTCAGATAGGTATTATCGGAGTAAACACCTGATGAGTTGACAAAGTTTATCGCTGCAAAGTAGGCATCTGTTTCAGGTAAGGCTATCAGCCGCTGAAGCGGTGTGTTGTCACCGGGTTTTTTCCAGTAATTCAGCGCTTCAACAGGAACGTTATTCATTCCCATTGCCGGCTGATCACTGGAATGCAGCGTATACATGTAATTGGGAGAATTCTGACTGGCAAACTGGAAGAACAAATGCAAATCAAATCCACCATAAGAGAGCGTATTTCCCAATCCTCCCATGTATTTTACTTCACGGTGACCGACCATAACCATATCTCCACCCTGGGCAGCGGGGCCATATACAGGGTCATGGGTGACTTTACCGTCAGCAGTACGAAACATCATTATACCTGTTTCAGGATCTACTCCAATATGTTTGAAGGCGATGATCACTGAAGTAGGCTGACCAACAACATAGGTCATACGATAGGGTGAAGATTCAAGATTGGGGAAATCAATCAGTTTATTCCTGTTAAATGAAATATTGAAATTGGTAGTCCAGGTAAATTTCTTTGACCTGATAGGTGTTGATGTAAGACTGAACTCCCATCCCTTGTTTTCAGTAGAGGCCGGAAGATTTTTTGATACTGATGTAAAGCCCGACTGTGATGGAAGCGGATAACCACCTAACTGGTTGCCTGTCCTGTTTCTGTAAAAGGTGGTATTGAACAATATTTTATCATTCAAAAATCCCAGGTCAAGCGAAACATTCAATGATTTTTTCAGAGCCCAACTGTATTGCGGGTTATAAAGATTTATCGGTTGGTTAGGTCTTGCCCCCTCGAAGGCAGGTGAAGAAGGCATAGGTTGCCAGAAAGCCTGATATCTATATGACGCGATACCATCAGAACCGCTCGTTCCATAACTACCCGACAATTTTGCATAGTTTAGAAAAGGAAGCGCGGTTCTTACAGCTTCTTCTTCAGAGAAGATCCATCCTGCACCAACAGCTCCGAAGTTTCCGAATTCATTTCCAGGTCCAAAGTTGCTGGATCCATCACGCCTTCCGGTTAAACTGAGTATATATTTCTGTCCATAGATATAACCTAACCTTGCAAATCCTGCAACATATTTATATATATCGTAATCATCATAAGCGAAGATCATAGCTGCACCACTTATCGAGCCAAGGAAACGGTCGTTCGCATATTCGTACCCGGATAAATAAGTTCCTTCTGAAAGATTCTTTTTATACGTACCACCAACAAGCGCGGTAAAAGCGTGACGGCCAACACTGTAATTATAATCCAGTTGTGGCTCAATGTTGATAGTCTGAAAAACCTTTTGCGAAAATTGTGCGGTAGAATAAGCCCACAGAGGATTTTGTGAAGCTGCAGGGTTTTGCTGTTTTTCTGATGTAGTATTACGGTTGTATCCCAGGTTGGTGGTAAAGCTCAGGCCGGGCAGTATTTTGTAGGCAATACGTAAACTATTATTCATGTTATAGTTAAGCAGTGTAGTTGTCCGCTTTTGATAACCATAAAACTGAGCCATCGACATATCTACCCCTTTGTATTCCCATACAAGATTTCCTTCAGCATCAAGCAGATCAGGATAATTAGGAGGAAGTGTTATTTTTTGATTGCCGCCAAAGCCTGGTGAATTATTTTGATTATATCCGAAATCGGTAGTGAAATCAATTGAAAAACGATTGTCTACTGAGTTGTGATGAATATTTGCGTGTAATGATAACCGCTCGTCGGCATAATTACCCGGATAATTAAAAGTAGATCTTGTATATCCGGCAGATATGAGGTAAGAGTTTTGAGCTGATCCACCCGATAAGTTCGCATATACATCGGTATTGTTGGAGGTTTTACCATAGATCATATCATACCAGTCAACATATTTTGTTTGATCAAAAAAGGTCAGGTCTGGAGCGTAACCGGGACTAAACGGATCATCATCAGGTACAAGTCCGTCTAACTCAAAAGCATTTCTTCTATATTGAAGGTATTGTTCGGTATTGAGAAATTTGATCCTTTTTGCAGGTGAATTAAATCCAGTGGTAACCCTAAGATTAAAAACGCTTTTTCCGGGTGCAGCTTTTTTGGTAGTAATAAGCATCACTCCATTTGAACCTTGGGTACCATAAATAGATGTAGCATCGGCATCTTTCAAGATGCTGATACTTTCAATATCAGCGGGGTTAATATTATTGAGCGGACTGATGCCACCGGGAGCACTTACACCACCGGCATACGATTGCGCGATAGCAAGAGAACTAAACTGGTTGATATTATTGTTTTGCGGAGCGAATGGCACTCCGTCTATAATAATTAACGGCTGATCGAATGGTCTGCCGGCATTGTCAGGATTGCTCATCAAAGTGTTTTGTCCCCTTACCTGTACTAATACCTGCGACCCTGGAACTCCACTTGTCGCGTGGATAGCAAGACCGGGCGCCTGCCCTTGCAGTGCCAGCATAACATTGGTAACCGGCTGTCTCTCGATCGTTTCAGCATTTACTGTTGATATTGAACCCACACTGAACCTTCTTGATGTAATACCATAAGCTTGTATGACTACTTCATCAAGCGGACTTTCGCTACGCTTTAATGCGATTGAGGTAAAAGAGTTTGATGTGAGCACCAGATCTTTTGATTCGTATCCTGTGTAGGTGATGGTAAGTGTTAAAGAACTATTACCATCGGATGCAATGGCAAAATAACCTGCCAGATCTGTTTTTGTTCCGTTAGTTGTGCCTTTTATCAGTACTGACGCACCACTTAATGGTGCACCTAAACTGTCTAAAACGCGACCTCTTATAGTGTCGGCGAAATGCGTTTCTATTAAAGGAACGGGAGGTGGTAATGTAATTTTTTTCGTTCTGCTGATAAATATGGTATTGCCCTGCATTTCGAACTCCAAAGGAAGATCTTTCAGCGCTGCTGCAAGTGCCTCATGGATGGGCGCATTTTTAAGAGATATAGAAATGTGGCTTAGCCCGTCCAGGTATTCTTTATCATAAAAAAACACATAGCCGGTTTGTTCATGAATTGCCGATAACACGGTGGTGAGTTCCGCGTCTTTGGCCGTATAGGTGACCCTTTGTGCAGATGTTCTTGCGGACACATGTAGTGTGCAGACAAGCATCAGGACCATCATCAACTTCATTACTAAAATAGTTTGGGTTACGACATTACGTCTTTTAACGATGTAACTGCTTCTTCTTGAGAAAGAAGTGGTTAGCATAGCTTTTATACCTGAAAGCACAGCCACAGGCAATTTGCAAAGCGCATGGATTTGCATATCTTCACTAAGTTTTAGGTTAAGTATAAATGTTTAATTCGTTAGGCATGACCTTTAACAGAACCGGGGTAGGTCTCCAATCTAGTACCCGGTTTTTTTATGTCCGTCATGACATTAATTCTTAGAAGAATTTCTATGTTTTAAATCCGGTAATATTTTGCATACGCTGTTGTTTTGGTTAGGGAATAATGACAAGATTACGTTCATTTTCAAGCCGGTAATTAACTCCTTCGTGAGCTAATCCGATAAGCATTTGATCGAGTGTAAGTGATCGTTCTATCATTCCAGTGAAATATCGCTGTGGAATTTTGCCTTCGTAGGTAACTTCGAGGTTGTACCAACGAGCGATTTCACGTAATACAGTTGTCAGATCAGCATTTGTAAAATCAAACATGCCGTTTTTCCAGGCAATAGCCTGCCTGGTATTTCCTTTCGACACAGTTACTTTACCATTGGGCGCTACTGAAGCTTTTTCTCCGGGTTTTAACAGGTGACCACTTACTTTAACTGCTCCTTCAAGCAAGGTAGTAGTTTGAGCAGGATCTCCGGTATATGCATTCACGTTAAAGCGTGTTCCGAGATCTTCTATGATCCGGTCTCCCACTTTAACTTTAAATGGCTGATGCTGTTTATGGGTAACTTCAAAATAGGCTTCTCCGATCAGTTCGACAATGCGCTCACGACCGGTAAATCGTGTAGGATAAGTGAGCGTAGTGGAGGTGTTCAGCCACACTTTCGTTCCATCTTCCAGCGTGAGTTGGTATTGTCCACCTGGTGGTGTAGTTAATGTATGGCTAATGGATTTGGCCTTGGTTTTATCAGTATTGTCTCCGGATAAATAATAATACGATAACTCACTGTTTTCAGAATTGCTGACAATTGTATTTCCTTCGTTTAACAATTCGCCGGTATGGGTATTGTCCAATTCCAATATCTGGCCGGTTGAAGAGGTGAGGATAGCTTTATTGTAGTTTAAAACTTTTTCTGTTTCTGTGCTGGCAACTGTTGTTGGGTCAGAAGATTGCTCGCGGAGTATATAGAAATAACCAATTCCTGCAATAGCTAAGAGAATGGCTGCCGCCGCTATACGCGTACTCCATAATCTGAATATCCGGTAGCGCGAAGGTTGGATATAATCCGGGTTGCTCTTTGCTGCTGCTATGATATTGTGGTAAGTAAAATCCCAATCTATCTGGGGAAGATTATCGGGGATTTGGATCGACTCAAGGTGTTCTTCTGTGAGACTTGAGAGAAATTCCTGGTATTCCGGGTTTTTAACGTAGTCGAAAAATTCCTTTATTTCATCGGCAGTACATTTTTTATTAATGTATTGATGATAAAGATAGTTGAACCGCGAAGTAGTGTTTTCTCTCATATTCGGCAGTTATAAAAAGATGGTTTTATTAAAAGACTGCAAAAAGAAGTAGGAGTACCGGCGAAAAAGGAAATTTTTTTAGTGGAGGGGACAGTGGATAGTTGACACAGAAATCAGGATTACCCCAGGAAAATAAGGGTTGCCTTTTTAGAATTAGTATTTTTTTCTGGGACTAAGAGAAGTATGGAAAACGGAAACAACTCTAACAATTCTTTTTCTACTATTTAACCGATAAATAATTAGGAAGGGAAAAATAGGAACTGAAGTTTCCTGATAAGACTTGTAACGATTGGGATACCTTTCGGGATATTGTTCGATTTGACGTAGACGATTGATTACTTCTTTGAGAAACCGGTCACCAAGACCTGGTTGTCTGTCTTCGTACCAATCCCATGCTTGATGAATTTCCTTTTGTGCCCGGTTTGATAAGATAGCAGAAAATGGTGCTCGATCAGCCATGTTTCTTTTTTCGCAGTTTATCTATTGAATGTTGAAGCTGGCTAATGGTTACGCCCTTATCCTTACCAGTCTCAAGAGCATGAAAGCGACGATCCAACTCATTGATAAAGGCCTTGTTCTTCCACCAATCTTTAGTTTGCTCAATTTCATCCTCGAGCAGATTGTAGATAGCATGAAGCTTCTTATCATCTGCGACTCTGATATAGTCGTATAATTTATTACGGATCGCTAAACCTGAATTACTCATAGGTCAAATTTACTAAAAAGACTGCTATTAATCACGAAGGTATTTCTGGCACTATCAGCTAATGAAATGTATTGATAACCAATGATGTTTATAAGTAGCTGTTAATGAAGGATAACCATAAAAGAACAGGCAGGAGATGGGCGTTGCCAGACAAAGTTTTCCGGAGATAGTTGAGTATTTCCGTCATACTGTTTTTTACTGTTTGAACGGAAATATTAAAATGATTAGCAATCTGTTGATGGTTAAGTCCTTCCTGTCGACTTAATTTAAATATCTCTTGTTTTCGTAACGGGAGCTTTTTTATTGCTTCATTAATAAGGGTAATGCTTTCTTTAGCTTCCAACCATTCATGGGTAGAGTTTTCGGAGGCCGACAAGTTTATCCATACCTGCCTGGCCAGTTGCTCGTTCTTCGCAATATTTGTTAGGGCATCGATAACCCGGTTACGTGTCATCGTGTACAAATAACTTTTTGGAGAGCTTACTTCCTTAAGGCGCTCGCGTGAATGCCACACTCTCAGAAAAATATCCTGGATAATTTCTTCTGCTTCAACTGCGGAATGGCACAATTGCCAGGCGAAAGCAAACAGACGTTCCCTATATAAAAGAAAGAGTCGGTTAAAAGCTACTTCGTCACCAAGTCCAATCTTAATAAAAAGCTCACGTTCATTATGGTCCTCCTGCATTTGCAATATGTCACGATTTTTGAACAATAGAAATGGAAGGAATCGTCGGTTGTAATCATGCTAATTAACTTACAATAATTCAGATTTCCAAAAACTGTTTCGCAAATAGAGGAATACCAGAGAACGGTTCTGTCACTCCTTTTTCAACTGGAATTATGAAAGGCTATGATATGGACGTATGAGCAATGACCAGTATCGAGAGTATGTTTCTTCAAGCTGAGCTGTACAAAGGGGATGGTTGCCCGGGGATGCTGAAGAAGCATATAAGGCTGCGGTAAAAGAATCATTTCGCTGGCTAAATGTAGGTGGGAACAGTACGCTTCCCGAATTATCGGATGCTGTTTTCGAAGAATGGTATGATGAACAGGTTGTAGCCAATAATCCCAATGTCAGTTGGGCAGCCGCACCCGACAAATATAAATTACTGATGTTCCAGAAATATATGGTTTTCAACGGTATTGAACCATTTGAAGCATGGGTAGATTACCGAAGAAATGGACAGTATCCAAATATTCTTTTATCTGCTGACCCCGCAAGAGTTTCCGATAAGATGCCGGTCAGACTTTTATATCCACAGAACGAATACATGAACAATGCAGAAAATGTAAAAGCACAGGGTGAGATTGATATTTTCAATAGCAAGATTTGGTAGATGCCTTAAAATAGCTGGTAACTTTCCTGGAAATAATATTGAACTTACACGAGAACAATCTTCATATAATAGCTGGTGTTCTGCGCCAGTCTGTTCCTCTGAATTTGCATGAGTTTTTTTCCATGCTGAGTGACAATGAACTGAGTCGTCAGGGTTACTTTGTTTAGCTATTTTCATTAATCAGTCTTTCCAACTCATTTGCTGGTAAAACCCCTGATTGCCGCCAGCGTATTTCGCCTTTTTTAAATAGGATAAGTGTTGGCACGCCGCGAACCTGGTAAGCTGACGCAGCTTGCGGATTTTTGTCGACATCAATTTTAATGATGGTTGCGTTACTACCTACACGCTGTTTAACGTCTTTCAGAATAGGCGACATCATTTTGCATGGTCCGCACCATTCGGCATAAAAATCTACCAATACAGGTTTGTCGCTGTTAATAATCTCCTGAAAAGTCATACAGTTTCCTTTTTGTTTTGCTGAAATATTGAAAATAAAAGTCCGCCCATAACTGCACCGTAAAGGGTACTGTTCAATGGCTTTGAAGTGATAACACAACTACCCGAGTTGCAACCAACAAATTTCCAATAGACATAACCTGCTGCTGCACCAACGATCACACCAATTATTGTAAGCAAATATTTGTTAACGAACTTCTTCATATGTAATATCACTTGTTTTTTCGTTGCTTGGTGAAACAGGTGTACTGCATCCGGAAACACCGCAACAACCAATGTTCAACAAAGGCATCAGAGAAAATAGTAATCCCAATACAGCAAACAACCATTCTCTTGCTTGAATACCCTGCACAATAATGAATATGCCTAATGCCAATCGCAGCACTCGCATAAAGTCCCAATTCTTTAAATAGTTTTTCATCACTTTCTTTTTTTAAAGGTTTTAATATTAAAAGGTAGATATAACGGACAAAAACTAATGAATGAAGTAAGCAAAAACACTGCTGCAATTATCCCCAAAATAATTGCCAGGGTTCCTGAAATCACATTGGCAAAATATAAAACGCCTATTACAATCGCTATCCCTATGCGGATTGACTTATCAGTTTTTCCCATATTCTTTTTCATATGCGTTACTTTTTAACCAGGTTAATAAATACTTCCGTATTAGTTCTTGGTGGAATGCTGTTATAACACGCTTCCATAGTTTTAATTGTGAATGCTGGTTCAAAAATGGTTTTGTATTCACGGACACAGCCACCAAAAGGCGGTCCCTGCTTTTCAAAAGCTGTATCAAACAGCACACCGATTATTTTTCCATTGTTGTTAAGCAGGGAAGCCGATTTTTCTGCATACTCTTTTCTTTTGTATGGTGGAATGGCACAAAAAAATGTCTGCTCAATAATTAAATCATAGTTCCCTTTGTGTTGAAAAAAGTCTCCACACAAAATTGTTACCTGTGTGTTATCTGAAAACTTTTTTTTCAGCAACTCAACAGCTTTGGGAGCAATGTCAATCAGCGTTATGTTAGTAAACCCGTTTGCTACCAAATATTCCGCTTCATACGCATTTCCGCAACCTGGAATAAGAATACCTGCACTTTTGTTTGGATATTGTGCCATATACCCGGTAATGGCAGGCGAAGCATGTTTAATATCCCAACCTGTTTCATTATTCTCCCAGCGTCTGTTCCAATAGGATTGGTCAAGCGGATTTTCGGTTTGTGTTACATTATGCTGTATATTTTTTTCCTGATTATTCATTTACTACCTGGTTTACATTATGCCACGTTCCGCCATTGATTACATTGTGAAAACCATTTTGCTCTAGGATGTCTTTTGCCTGGCTACTGCGACCGCCACTTCTGCAAAAGACCACAATGCTTTTTTTGCTTTTAAATTTAGACAGTTCGACTGTCAATTTATCCAACGGAATATTTGCTGCACCTTTTACGCTTCCTGCAGAAAATTCAGCAGGCGTACGCACATCTACTAAAAAAGCACCTTTCTTGATAACTTCGGTTAACTGACTGTTATCCGTTTTTCCGAACAAAGCTGAAAAAAAACTCATAATTCTATATTTTATTTTTACATTTTTCCTTTCATCATCTTATTCCAGTACATATAGGGCAACATGTATTTTTTGAGCAGCCACAGGCGCCAATGTTCTTTATCACTGTGACTGATCAGCATATACTTTAGCATAGGATCTGGCGTAAACTCATTTTTATAATTAAATTCTGCTAAAACCATTTTTCCATATCCTGTGACTAACGGACAGGATGAATATCCATCGTAAGAATTATTTTGTGCCTGCTCGCCGCTCAGCAGCTTTATTAAATTATCCACTACAATGGGTGCTTGTTTTCGGATAGCGGCCCCTGTTTTAGCTGTTGGCAAACCTGCTGCATCGCCTAATCCAAAGATGTTGATATAACGCTTATGCTGTAAGCTATTGGTATCAACATCAATCCAGCCGTCGGCAGTAGAGAGTTTTGATTGCCTGATAAACTCAGGAGCTTTTTGTGGTGGCGCCAGGTGTAAAAAATCGAACGGAACTTCAATTAATCCTTCGGTCGTAACTGCCGAATTATTAATCGGAGCTATATTTTGAAGCTTGTCTTGTGGAGTTGCATCTTTAAAGTAAACTAGTTTTTTTTCAGGATCTATTTTTACAGGAATATGATACAGCCGCAAATCCACCTTATAGCGGTTTATGGCTTTCATCAGCGTATTAGCAATTTTTTTAACGGCGAAAATAACCGTTCCGGGAGTGGCGAAAACAATGTTTGTTTTTTCAGAAAGTCCTTTTTTTCTAATATAGTCGCCAGCCAGGTACATCGCCTTTTGTGGTGCACCACCACATTTGATTGGTGTTGCCGGTTGCGTAAAGATCGCGTTACCACCTTTAAACTCCTGCAAAAGTTTCCAGGTATATTCCGGATCAATATAGTTGCTGCATACCACACCCTTATCTAGTGCTTCCTTTAATCCCTCTATTAATGATAGATCATACACAAGGCCAGGAGCAAGTACCAGGTATTGATAGCTGATCATGCCATTTATTTCGGTATATATTTTATTATCATCCGGATGCACTTTAGTTACAATGTCCTTGATCCAATCGACTCCGGCCGGTATCAGCGAAGCTTCTTCTCTCTTTGTTTTCTCCATCGAATAAGTACCTGCGCCCACAAGCGTAAATGCCGGCTGGTAATAATGATCTGCTGATGGTTCAATAATAGCAATTGACAGCGCTGGTTGTTTAATTTTCAACTGGGCTGCAACCATGATGCCTGCGGTGCCACCGCCAACGATCACTATCTGATAATGCATATTCATTTTGCTTATTATTTTTAGTTAAGGGATATCTCTTTTATAAAGATATATACACCCATAATCAATACGAACCAACCAAAAACAGGCTTCAGTTTTTTGCTTTCCATTCTTGCAGAAATATATGCTCCTATAAACACCCCTACAATAGCTATCAAAGTAATGCTGAAAAGTAATTTCCAATGGATAACGGTGTTAGTGAGGGAGGATATAAATCCGAAAAGAGAATTAAGGGCGATAATTACCAAAGAAGTGCCTATTGCTTTTTTTATCGGCATCTTAAACATATTTACCAGAACAGGAATAATCAGGAAGCCGCCTCCCGCACCAATCAAACCTGTGATACATCCAATCAAAGTACCGTGTAATAATATTTTAGTATAGCTGAAAGAATTATCGTCATCATTAACCTTGATGACTGGGTCTTTACGGATCATACTGTAAGAGGTGGCTACCATCAGCATGGCAAAAAGCATCATTATCATGATATTCCTGGTAACAGTAAAATCACCGACATGGAAAACTTCTTCGGGAATCGCCGGTGCAATATATATCCTGGTTATAAAAACTGCTGCAATGGAAGGAATACCAAAAAAAGCAACTGTTTTGATATCGACCAGGTCTTTTTTAAAATAGGCAAACGACCCCACAATACTCGTAGCGCCCACAATAAATAAAGAGTACACAGTAGCCGCTACTGCGTCAATGCTAAAAAGATAGACCAAGACAGGAACTGTTAAGATACTGCCTCCGCCCCCGATCAGCCCCAGGGTAATGCCTATAAGAATAGATGAAAAATAGCCGGCTGCCTCCATTGATTTTTGTAATTGATATTGCAAAGTTGCCTTATTTCAAAAACCTGGTCAGCGACTTTTGTTACATAAGGGAGATTTTATTTCTTGCTGGATTTACAAGGGATAAAGGCAGATATTTCCGGTCGATCGGTAAGACATAGCCTTGGTATCTAAAGCATTGGGGGCGAGGTCTTTTCCAGATACACAGTAATTAGAATTACACAATAAAGCCTGAACTGATGATGACCAGTGATATTTCAGACAGCTTTACGTAAAACCTAGCGTAAATTCCTTCTGAAGAGATCTGGCATAGCGCATTGCAGCGTAAATAAATAAAGTGATGGCAACCATTTCGAGAAATTCTTCTATGGGTGGCAGCAAAATATCGCCGTCGGTGCCGATACCGCCATTAAAAACTATATAACCTTCGGCTACTTCAAAACCTATAGCCGAGCCCACATAAATAATTCCCGAAAGAATAAACAGGTTACGGGTAGCAGAAGGAATCAAAAATAAAAAACGAAAGAAAAAGAATCCTGCAACTATTGCAAGAATAGTATATGGAATGATCCACGAAAAATAAAATATTCCGGATTGGTCATTCAACACTGGCCTCATCTTATTAAATTGTTCATGTATGGTCAGCGATTCATCAAGACCCAAAAAAATAAATATTATACCAAGTACAAACCAATATTTTTTTGTGGGGTCTTTTGGTTCCAGCATCCTCCCTATTATTATAACCACTGCTGCCGCGATGAATAAAAGCCAGGTTGAATAAATGGTTTGTACAGAACTCTCATCCGCAGCATTAAAAAAATAATAAATGCCGTTGGTTAGGAAGTTGTCACTGCCCTGGTACACCTTAAAATAAACACCGATAAGGTTTAAAATAAAAAGGATAACACAGATAATAAAAAGTACTCTTGTAATTTTTCTGGTACAGATTGAAAAATGAAGGTTTGCCTCACGTTGCATAGGTCTGGGGGTTAATTCTTAACTAAGAGATAAATGTAGGTTAATAAATTATTAATTTTTAAAACTTTAGTAGATAAAACTGACCGATGTATTAAGTTGCTAATTATCAGATAATTATAAATACCCTCGTCAGCGAGGTCATCCGACTAATATTTGCCGGGACATAAATTTCAACGATTGAAAATAAAAAAACCGGCCAAAAAGCCGGTTTACCATGTTGTGTTGGCCTACCTGGATTCGAACCAAGACAAACAGAACCAAAATCTGTCGTACTACCATTATACTATAGGCCAATCCCTGTTGATCTTTAAGGGGGTGCAAAAATAACACGGCTGTAAGGATGTTCCAAATCTTTATTGAGCCCTTACCAGGTAATAATTCTTCTTTCCTTTTTGTAAAAGAAGATACCGGCCATGTAAAAGTATTCCCGCATTCACGGAGAACGCCACATCATTTATTTTGTGGCGGTTAACACTTATGCCGCCTTGTTGCACCATCTTTCTGGCTTCACCCTTGCTGGGGAAAATGGTAGTTTCGGCCAGAAAGCTGACTATATCAATACCTTGCCTCAGTTTTTCTGAGCTATAATCAAACCTTATCACACCCTCCATGGCCTCTATGTCTTCTATAGAAAGTCCTTCCGCAGGGGCCGACTGGTTGGCAAACAGTTTTTCGGTGGTTTCTATGGCTTTTTGATAATCGGCTTCGCTATGCACAAATATGGTGAGTTCCCTGGCGAGCGTTTTTTGCAATATCCTGGTACCGGGATTGGTCTCGTGCTCTCGAAGTACTTCATCAATCTTTTCCTTACTTAAAAAAGTGAAGATCTTGATCCAATTGACGGCATCGGCATCAGATGCGTTAAGCCAGAACTGGTAAAACTGGTAAGGTGTGGTTTTTTCAGGATCGAGCCACACATTTCCCTTTTCGGTTTTCCCAAACTTACCACCGTCTGCCTTCCTGATCAGCGGACAGGTAAATCCAAATACTTCACCTCCGGCTTTACGTCGTACCAACTCTGCGCCGGTGGTAATATTTCCCCATTGGTCACTTCCGCCAAACTGCAGTTTGCAGTTCATTTCCTTATATAAATGGTAAAAGTCGTAGCCCTGCATCAACTGATAGGCAAACTCAGTATAACTGATGCCGGTCTCACTTTCAATACGTTTCTTCACACTATCCTTAGCCATCATATAGTTTACGGTAATATGCTTGCCGGTATCTCTTAGGAAATCGATGAAAGAGATGTTTTTGAACCAATCATAATTATTGACGATCGACGGTGCGTTGGGCGCAGTGGAGTTAAAATCCAGGAACTTAGATAATTGCTTCTTAATGCCAGCAACATTTATTGCTAACTGCTCTTCGTTCAGCAGGTTTCTTTCCTCACTTTTACCTGTTGGGTCACCGATCATTCCCGTGGCTCCTCCAACTAAAGCAATCGGCTTATGTCCCGCCCGTTGCATGTGTATTAACAACAAAATGGGTACAAGACTACCAATATGAAGCGAATCGGCTGTAGGATCAAATCCAACATACCCCAAAGTAAGTTCCTTTTGCAACTGCTCTTCAGTACCCGGCATTACATCCTGGATCATTCCCCGCCAGGTGAGCTCTTGTATAAGGTTCATAACAATAAAAATGATAGTAAATCAATCAATTGCGCAAATGTAAGGAATAGCCGATGCTTTGGCTTAAAATGCAATAATTTCCTGATTCTGCCGTTTGGATTTAGACCCAAACCGTATGTTATATTCGACGGCAAAACCCTTAACAATCAATCTTAAACGCCTTTCTGAGCGATAGTCAATGAACAAACCATATATCCTGACTGCTTTAATATTATGCCTGCTTGGTAATAATGGTTTCGCGCAGTTCAGAAAATACTCCAATGAGTTCCTCAATATTGGTGCCGGTGCGCGCGGACTGGCCATGGGAAGCGCTCAGGTAGCCTCTGTTGATGATGGTAGTTCCGGTTACTGGAATCCTGCCGGCCTGGTGAACGTTAAGGATGAACCCCAACTTAGTTTAATGCATGCGGAGTATTTTGCCGGCATAGGTAAATATGATTATGGAAGCCTTGCCTTACCGTTGAAAGATAAAAAAAGAGTGATTGCCCTGTCTGTATTACGTTTTGCGGTTGACGATATTCCCAATACCATATTTCTTATTGAACCCGACGGAACAATTAATTTCAGTAATGTTTCAAGCTTTTCATCGGCTGACTATGCATTCCTGCTCTCTTTTGCCCAGGAAGTAAAATTGAAGAATAATAAAAAGATCAATGGCGGATTAAATGCCAAGATCATTCACCGTAAAGCGGGTGACTTTACCACAGCCTGGGGATTTGGATTTGATGCGGGCATTCAAATGCAAGCTGAAAAATGGAAAATAGGAATTGTTGCAAGGGATGTAACAACCACTTTTAATGCATGGTCTTTCAACCTGACCGAAAAAATGCGAGAGGTATTCTACGTAACAGAAAATGATATTCCCGTCAGATCAACAGAATTAACGGCGCCCCGCATTATTCTTGGCGGAGCATACGATTTTACCATCAACGATAAAATAAACCTGCTTGCAGAAGTTAACCTGGATATAACTTTTGATGGGAGACGTAATACGGTGATCGCATCAGATGTATTAAGTCTTGATCCAAAAATTGGTCTTGAAGCTTCATGGAAAAATGTATTTTTTGTAAGGGGAGGGATCAATAATTTTCAACAGGCGCTGGATGACAGTGACTCTACATACAAGGAAAAAGTATGGATCTATCAGCCAAGTATAGGCGCTGGATTCAGAATTGCCAATGTGCAGATCGATTATGCCTTTACTAACCTGGCTAATCAGTCTAATCCATTATATACCCATGTATTTTCTTTAAGAGCTGATCTGAAGAAAAAAACAAAATAGCTAATCCTGTTCTATGAAACAAAATATAAATTGATGAAAATATTTTTTACAATATTGTTAATCACTGTGGGATTTACCAGTTGGGGGCAATATGGTAATGAGTGGATCAATTATGATCAGCACTACTATAAGTTTAAGGTTGGTTCCAACGGGCTATACCGCATTCCTAAGGCAGTATTGGACAATGCAGGGATAGGCAATGTTGATGTTGAATTTTTTGAACTATGGAGAAACGGCGAAAAAGTACCTTTTTATACAACTGTGACAAGCGGCCCGCTGGGAACATCGGATTATATAGAGTTTTGGGGAGAGATCAATGATGGTAAGCCCGATAAGAATTTGTACAGAAACGCCGCTTATCAGCATACAACAAAAAGAAGCCTGTTTACCGATACAGCAGTATATTTTTTGAGTGTGAATACAACACAAGCAGGATGGAGATATACTACGGTGGCTAATAATGTTGCCGGTAATGTATTGCCGCCGGATCCCTACTTCATGTATAAAGCAGGAACTTACTACGATAATAAAATAAACAGCGGTTTCGCGGCTATAGTAGGAGAGTATATCTATTCTTCTTCTTATGATAAAGGTGAGTTTTGGTCGAGTTTACCTATCAGACCTTCTACACCGTTAACATCATCCATTAACGAATTGCAGGTTTATAGTGGTGGTCCGTCAGCTACATTAAGATACGGCGCAATGGGAGATGCCTTAAATGAACGTTCCTTAAGAGTTACGGTGAATGGTAACCTGATGCAGGATACGATAATGCATTATTTTACAGATGTGCATCCGTCTATCAATCTTCCGCTATCCTATCTCAGTTCCGGCAATATATCTGTGAATTTTGTAAATACTTCTTCTGTTAGTACCGATCGATTGGTTATTTCATATTTTGAACTTACTTATCCAAGAGCATATCATTTCGATAATCAACAAAATTTTAAGTTCAGTTTACCGGCAAGCGGTGCCAAATATCTCGAGATCACTCACTTTAATGGTGGCGTCAACCCGGTATTACTCAATCTTACTACGGGAGAACGTATTGCGGGTAATACGCAAGTGGCGGGTATGGTGAGATTTGCTATAGGCGCTGGCGGAGCGAGAGATTTTGTGCTGGTAAATACTGATGCTGGAAATGTAAAGCTCGTTAATAATCTGACGACTAAAACATTTAAACAATTTCTGCTTCCAGCTAACCAGGGTGATTATCTGATTATCTCTAATAAAGCGCTGTTTAATGGAAGTACCGGTAATAATCCGGTAGAGGATTACAGAGCATACAGATCTTCACCCGCCGGAGGCGCGCATAATACCGTAATTATTGATATCGATGAGCTGGTCGACCAGTTTGGTATGGGTATTAAAAAGAATCCGCTCTCTATCAAAAACTTTTTGAGGTATGCAAGGACAAATTTTTCCACTGCTCCAAAGTTTGTATTCCTTATAGGAAGAGGGGTGACGTACAATGATTTCAGGATGAATGAATCGGATCCTAATGCAGAATCTCTTAATCTTGTTCCTACGTTTGGCTCACCGGGTTCTGATAATATGTTGAGCTCCCAGGATGTCATGAGCCCTATTCCTGTTACACCTATTGGCCGTTTGTCGGTGGTGCACCCTTACGAAATTGAATATTATCTTGAAAAAGTAAAAGAATACGAGAATATACAGAAGAATGCTCCGTACACCGTAGAGGCAAGAGGATGGATGAAAAATGTAATGCATATCACAGGTGCTAGTGAACCGTACCTGGGTACTGTGCTTTGTAATTATATGGGCGTCTTCCGTCAGATAATTTCCGATACAAGTTTTGGTGGTAATGTAACAACGTTCTGTAAGGCATCTACTAATGCGGCAGAGCAGGTAAATAGTGAAAGAATAGCCCGGCTCTTTGAAGAAGGTTTGAGTATTATGAATTATTTCGGTCACTCATCAACCACTACCCTCGACTTTAATCTTGATAATCCTGAAAATTATAATAGCCAGGGTAAATACCCTGTGTTCCTGGTAAATGGATGTAATGCCGGTAACTTCTTTACTTTTAATACCTCCCGGCTGAATTTTAATGAGACATTATCCGAAAAATTTACGCTGGCAAGACAAAGAGGCGCTATCGCGTTTATCGCCAGTACGCATTTTGGTATCGTGAACTATCTGAATATCTATCTGAATCAGTTATACAAGCAGATTGCGCGGGATGATTATATGAAGCCTCTCAGCGTGCTGACCAGAGACGCTTTGCAAATGTTGTATAATACTACCGGTCCCAATGATTTTTACGGGAGGGTGCATGCCGAAGAGATAGCTATTCACGGAGACCCTGCTCTTTTCCTGAACGAATTGGCCAAACCCGATTATGTGATCGGTGAGCCACAGGTAATTATCAATCCCTCGTTTATATCTGTTGCCGAAAACTCTTTTAATGTTAAAATAAAAGCAATCAATACGGGTAAAGCAATTGCAGACTCCATAGTGATTGAAATAAAAAGGCAATATCCTGATGGTTCTATAGAAACAGTGTACAGGCAAAAAAGGGCCGCCATAAGATATGCGGATTCTATTTCTATTGATTTGCCTATCATTTCTACCAGGGATAAAGGCAATAGTAAGATCATTGTTACATTAGATGCTGATGATGATGTTGATGAGATTTCAGAAAGTAATAACATGGTGATAAAAGATGTGGTGATTTACGAGGACGAAGCTCGTGCAGTTTATCCGCTGAATTATGCTATTATCAATAACAATAAACAGAAACTTTATGCATCCACGGCAAATGCATTAAGTAATTTGAAGACCTATACTTTTGAGCTTGATACGACTGAATTATTTAATTCTTCTTTAAAGATCATTAAAACAGTTAGTTCTGTAGGCGGATTATTGGAATTCGATCCTGGTATTACCTATCATGACAGTACTGTGTATTATTGGAGAGTGGGTTCTACAGGAATAAATCAGCAGATACCTCTCTGGAATCATGCTTCATTCCGTTATATTAATGGTCAGGATGAAGGTTTTGGCCAGGCTCATTATTTCCAGCATGTCGGCTCGACCAGTGATAGGGTAAAAATAGATTCTGCTTCAAGAAAATGGATGTATGGTGAAAGAGTAAATTCATTGTTTATCAGGAACGGAGTGTTTCCGACAGGTGCCAGCGGAGCATCGGAACTAAGTGTGTCTATTAATGACAAAGTTAATATTGCCAGTGCATGTGTAGGAAATTCGATTGTGTTCAATGTATTTGATCCTATTACATTCAAGCCCTGGAAAAATGTGGATGAATTCGGGAATAACCTGTATAAATCAGGAAGCGGTAGTGCAAACTGTGGGGTTGACAGGAATTACAATTTCGAGTTCTCTTATATGAGTCGGGGTGCAAGAAAACTGATCATGAACTTCATGGACAGTATCCCTGATGGTTACTACGTTATTGGAAGGAGTTTTGATACCAACGATTCAATATCGTTTAGTTCAACATGGCAGGCCGATACTGTTGAATATGGGTCTAATAACTCAGTATATCACAAGCTACTCGCTGCAGGTATGATGAATATTGATTCTATTGACAGAAGAAGAGCATGGATTTTTGTTTATAAGAAAAATGACTTCTCGTACGATCCCAGGTACTATCATACTGATGGTATTAGTGATAGAGGTGTGCTCTCAACTGTTATCAGAACGCCGGATACCCTGGGAACAACATTATCACCTGTATTTGGTCCGGCAAAAGAATGGAAGAAGATAATATGGAAAGGAAAATCCGAGGAAGTTGCCACTAATGATAATCCAACAATAGAAATTATCGGGTTGGATGCTGCAAATAATGAAACCATACTCGATGTATTGGATAGGGATACAAAAGAATTCGATATATCATCAGTGGATGCCGGGCAATATCCTTATATGCGTTTGAGAATGCGTAATATTGATTCCATTACATTAACTCCTTACCAGTTGTCTTCCTGGATGGCGCTCTATACGCCTGTCCCCGAAGGAGCGATTGCGCCTAATGTATTTTTCCAGGCAAAAGACAGCGTTGAAGTGGGTGAAAATATTGAGTTTGGGATAGCTTTTAAAAATATCAGCCACCTGGATTTTGATAGCCTGGCTCTGAAATTTTACATCATTGATAAAAATAATGTTACACATAATATAGTTCTTCCGAAACTCAAGCCGCTGGTAACTAATGATACTGTTGTGTTCCGTTATACGATTGATTCAAGAGATTATATCGGAATAAATACAATGTACCTGGAGTTTAATCCCGATAATGACCAACCGGAACAGGTGCAGTTTAATAATTTTATCTTTAAGACATTCTATGTTAAAGGAGATAATACCAATCCGTTGCTTGATGTTACTTTTGATGGTGTGCATATTCTGAATAAGGACATCGTTTCGGCCCGTCCCCATATCCAGATCAAATTAAAAGATGAAGCTAAATTCCTTCTATTGAATGATACTTCACTTTTGACTGTCCAAATCCGCTATCCGAACGGAGTGGTAAGAACACATCATTTTGATAATGATACGCTAAGATTTACACCCGCCTCAAACGGAGCAGATAATACAGCTACTATCGATTTTTATCCGCAGTTCCTAACACAGCAAAATCCCGAAGGAGATGAATACGAACTTATCATTCGTGGAAGAGACAGAATGGGTAACAGGACAGGGCAAACTGATTACAGGATCGCTTTCACGATCATCTCAAAAGCCATGATCTCTAACCTGCTGAATTATCCCAATCCGTTCAGTACATCTACGGCATTTGTATTTACACTTACAGGAAGTGAAATTCCACAGAATATGAAAATTCAGATTCTGACAGTTACCGGTAAGATCGTAAGGGAAATTACAAAAGATGAACTCGGACCGATAAGAATAGGAAGAAATATTACAGAATTTAAATGGGATGGTACAGACCAGTTTGGACAAAGACTGGCAAATGGCGTTTATCTATATCGATTCGTAACAGCCCTTAACGGTCAGCGAATGGAAAAATATAAAGCCAATGGGGATAATACCGATAAGTTTTTTAATAATGGCTATGGCAAAATGTACCTGATGAGATAAAACCTCTATAACTTTGTGATAAGTAAAAGATCCTGGTATTAGATCCGGGATCTTTTGTTTTTATATATAGTTAATATAATAGGATTGATAAAGGGAATCGGTGGTAAATTTGTGTGTGTTATAAGTAATGTATCTAAATTCGAAGTAAATACGAACGATGTTCAAGTTTAGTGATTATGCGGGCAGAGGGTATAACTTCCTTCATAATCGTTTTTTTCCTGCGAAAAAACGATTGTCTTCGCTTATGATCTATGCTACCGACCTGTGCGACTCAGGATGTAAACATTGCCTGATATGGGCTAAAAGACCCGTTACCTACCTTCCTCTTGATAAGATCAAATCTATAATGGCCAGCCACTGTATCAGTTCCAATACGTCAGTCGGACTGGAAGGAGGAGAATTCCTCCTTCATCCTGAAGCTGATAAGATCATGGAATGGTTTTCCAGGAATCATCGCAACTATGATCTGTTCTCCAACTGTCTGCGGCCTGATAAACTTATTGAAGCCGTAAAAAAATATAAGCCCAAACGTCTGTATATCTCTCTTGATGGTGATCGGGACACTTATCACTATATGCGTGGCAAAGACGGTTATGATAGTGTAATTAAAGTTATCACAGCACTGAAAGATACTGTTCCGGTTTTTGTTATGTTTACTTTGTCGCCTTATAATGATTTCGGAGATCTTGAACATGTTGCCGCAGTCTGCGAACAATACAATGTGTTTTTAAGGGTGGGAATATATAATAATATTCCATTTTTTGATACTATCGATGATTCAAAAGCGGTTGTGTTTGGCCAGTTAAAAGACCAGACTGTGCTCACTTATAAAGAGGCAGTGGCACTTCGTGAAGAAAGGGCTACTATAGCCAATATTCCAGAAACCACTGTTACAGAACCGGAAAATCTACCTGGTAATATTGAACAGTTCTCCGAAAATATTGATTATATAAAGTTGTATGCAAACTGGAGAAGCGGAAAGCTCAGACTTAAATGCAATAGTATTTTGGATAGTCTGATCATCTTGCCCAATGGAGATGTGCCCATTTGCCAGAATCTCGATTTGAAACTAGGGAATATTTATCGCCAGTCCCTCGATGATATTTTTAATGGTAGTGAATCGGTTAAAACACAACAGCATTATTCAGCTAACTGCAATCAATGCTGGATAAGTTATCATCGTAAATATGATATTATTCTGTACAGAACTTTTGAAAAATTCTTTGGTCGTTGGGCTACTATTAAAATGATGGGATATTATAAATGGGGCGATCCTGAAGATATCTCTTATGAAAAGGCGTTAGAGTGAGATTTTTTTAACTGCTCAAAGATCTTATACAGACCGATAAGTCCTTCTAAATCGTTCTGGTCATTTGTTGAACCAGTTCCTTCTACAAGCTGGATAAATGTTTTTAACTCATCATAAAATCCTTGCAGGTAGAGTGTATTTTGTTCAGCTACGGGAAGCAAAAAATTGTCGGCTTTATAATATTGTTTTTTAGTTACCGGTTGCTGTAGTATTCTTTCGGCAGGAATATTTAATAATCTGCCTGGCTTTATCTCTCCTTCTACAAGAACAGGATACTTAATGCAGAGATGCTCTCTGGAAGTGTTGATTAGTAATTCTTCATAGGGGTTTGTCCAGGAACCTTGCGAAGAGCAATTGATCATTCCCGAAACATTATTGTGATGAACGAAATGCAGTTGTAAAATTGTTCCCGATTCATTTTTATCGGCGTACGAAGATTGTATTTCTCCTTCTCCAAACAACCGAATAATATAATCCAACGGATGAATAAACAACTCTGTAAGCACGCCACCGGTTATATATGAGCCTGTCTGAAAATGATAGGTATAGGAATGTGCTTTGGTTATTTTCCTTTTCAACATCCGGTTGCCTGGCCAATGTCTTCTTTGAAGTCCGACTTTGCATACAGACTGACTGGAAATAGATAGTAATTCCTGCAACTGATGCAATGTTTCACAGGGAGGTTTTTCTATAAATACTTTTTTTGACCTTCCCAGGCACTGTTTAAGCAAACTAAAATGTGCAGCAGGTGAAGCACAGATGAAAATGCCTTCCACTTCCTTATCACCTAAAATATCTTCAATGCTATTAGTAAATAGTGTTTGCGGGAATAGCAGTTTTGCTGCTTCATAATAAGAAGAGCTTTGGGTATGTATATATTTTATCCGTATGTTGAAGTGTTTTAATAGCGGGAGCAGATTGTTGAGACTATGCATACCTAATCCAATAAAAGCGTATGTCTTACGGGAGCGATATAATTCATTCTTAAAATACCGCGCCTTCCTCAGCGTGTTTACTCTTTTTAGTAATGAATTAATCATGCGCGTTCTTTTTTTGATCTTCTTTGGATACCCGGAAGCATAGAAAATTTTCTTTTTTTCATAAAATAGGGGATAAGGATTGTTCCATTATAAATACCATGCTGTTGCCTGAATCCTTTAGGTTGCTTATGCCCTTTGTTCGTTGCTGTTACCAGCCAATAAATATAAGCGAATCCTGCTTTAAACATCGCTTTGCTGATACCTGGTTTTCCTTTAATGAGAAAATAAATACAACCAAAGATATCCAGTATCCACCTGGTAAAGATCAACGGAACAAAGTGAAAGAAAGACAGATTTCTCGTAAGCAGTATATAGTTATTTCTATAAGTAAGAAACGTTTTTAGGTGATTTTGCCAGGATAGACTGCCACCGCCTATATGAAATACGGTAGAATGAGGACAGGCATATATTTTGAAACCCTTATTGTATGCCCGCCAGCAAAGGTCAATATCTTCCTGGTGCATGTAGTAATAATCGTAGAATCCGCCTACTACATTAAATACAGTTTTTTTTACAAACATGCAGGCCCCGGTAGCCCAGAATACTTCTTCAGTACTATCGTACTGGCGTTCATCTTTTTCAATGGTTAACAGAATTCGGCCCCGGGCAAAGGGATAACCTAATCTGTCGATCCAGCCACCAGCCGCTCCGGCATATTCAAACATATTTTTTTCATCGAGGGAAAGCAGTTTAGGCTGACAAATACCTATTTCCGGTCTCGACTCCATGAGCTGAATAACAGGTTCGATAAAACCTGGAGTGGGCTCAATGTCAGAATTGAGAATAAGAAAATAATCTGCTTCGATTTGACCTATGGCAATATTGTATGCAGCAGCAAAACCAATATTGCTTTGCATTTTCATTACTTCAACGGAAGGAAACTCTTTTTCTAAAACCTCGATAGAATGATCGGTTGAAGCATTATCAATAACATATATTTTTTTATTGGGATAACTGCCTGAGATGACAGCAGGCAAAAAACGTTGCAGGTAGTGAGCAGTGTTCCAGTTAAGAATAATTATGGCAACGGAAGGCAGTTGGGTCATAGGGATTTATTTATCAGGAAAAAGCGTTGGGCATATTTTCCTATCATATCGAATTCGATATTCACAACCGATCCCTTTTCTACCGCTGATATATTCGTGTGATGATAAGTGTAAGGTATAACAGCAATGGAGAATTCATTTTCCGTTACATTAAATACAGTTAAACTTATTCCGTTTAAACAGATAGAACCCTTTTCAATAACAAGCGTTGCAAATGAAAAAGGAAATTGAAACCTGTATTCCCAGCTTCCCTGTAGCTCTTTTTTATCTATACATACAGCTGTTGTATCCACATGTCCCTGAACAATATGCCCATCGAGACGACCATTCACCTGTAAGCTTCTTTCTATATTGATCTCATTGCCGATTTGCCATTCGGTCAGATTTGTCTTAGCCAGTGTTTCAGCAATGGCTGTCACAGTATAGCTATCACCATTAATTTTTTCAACAGTTAAGCAGGCGCCGTTGTGAGCTATACTCTGATCTATTGTAAATTCATGGGCCAGGGAAGAAGAAAGTATGAAAGTTTTATTCAAGCCACTGGTCTGAATATCTTTTACGACGGCCTTGTTTTCAATAATACCTGTGAACATTAATGTTGTTGTTTCTTTTTTAGAAGAACAATGGATAGCGCTATCCATGCAAAAATACTTATCGCAAAACTAATAATTGCTCCTGTTGGACGATAGACGCCTTTTATAGAATATTTTCCTTCGGATAATACAAGGCCGGTAAAAGTTCCCCATACAGGTGTTATGCTTTTCTCTGCGCTATTGACCTGGTATTTCCAGTTAGGATAATTGTTCTGTGCCAATACGAGAGTGTCGTGTTTTCTGAAAGTTTGTACAGTCAGTTCTACCTGGTCACCATACATCTGCAAGTTGGTTATTTGTGGTCTTAATGAATCGCTATAAATATCCATTGTGCCAAATACAGGTTTGAATATGTTGATCTTTTCAGGATATGGACTTTCCAGAAACGTGAAATACTGTTTTATGGATGAGGGATATGATGATCTTTTTATTACGCCAATATTCTCATAAAACAGAACCGGGTCGTTGAAGAACTCATCTTTTTCTTCTTTATTAGTAAAGTGTAATCGTGCATCACCATTATCCTGCTGAAGCATGGAGTGAAAATGTTTATTCACCTTGCTTGTTGAATTCATGCTCAAGCCAGTATAGGGTAGGTTAATAAGAAAGGCGACTATTATCTCACCTATCATGATTGTTGTAAACCATGTCTTCTTTTTTATCAATAATAACAAAGCGATAATGAAAATGATACCTGTAACAGCCTGAAGAAACATGGCGCTTTTTACAGGCAGGTCTCTCATATTTTGCTGGGTAAATTGAAAAGAGTAGTTACCCGGCAGTAAAATGGTTAAAAAAGAGATGGCTAAGAGAAATAGCATAGCTATAAGGAGCGTTTTTCTTACCGGTAGACTATCTTCCTTGTTTAAAAACTTATCGATTCCCATTCCCGCAACGATCAGCATAGAGAGCATAAAGTAGATCCGAAGTCCTCCATTGGAATGCATCCTGTTAAAGAAGGGGAGGATATCAAAAAAAATATGTTTTATGCTCCCCTGCATAGATGCTGCCATCATGAACAGTCCGGCTATTATAAAAATGTATTTAAGAGAATGCTTTACCCTGAATAATGCGTAGAGGTAAAATAAAAGCGGGCCTAATCCTATATAAACATTGCTCCACGAACGGTCTGTACCAAAAAATCCAGGGTCAGAAGCCGAAGCCATAGGAAAAAGAAGGGCAATAAGAGAGCGGAAGGTCATGCCACCAGAGGCAATATATTCCTGGGTAACGGAACTGCTCCTGTTAAAGTAGGGATAGAATTGCCAAACTGAATACAAAAAAGGCAGACATAGAATAATAATTAATAGCGCTGATATGCCCAGCATGGTGACCATCTTTCCATATTGAATCGCTGGCAACTGTTGCCGGTTTTTGGATAATAAGTTAAAC
This sequence comes from uncultured Chitinophagaceae bacterium, assembly GCA_964606315.1. Lineage (GTDB taxonomy): Bacteria > Bacteroidota > Bacteroidia > Chitinophagales > Chitinophagaceae > Flavitalea. The sequence continues at coordinate 43,157 of CAZSFY010000030.1, forward strand.
AGCAATATGCCTGATAGCAATATGAACAAAAAGTAGATAGCTCCTATCGTAAAAGAGGGATATCCAGCATTCACCAGGAAAAAGACAGCTATAGCAAAATATATCGCGTTCCGCCAAAGAGGCTGGTAAATGAGCTGCAGGAAATACAGGATCACAAACGGGACAAAAGCTGCCTCAAAAACGTAGTGCGGGTGTTGCAGGTGCGCACTAAAAAATCCTGATAACGGAAAGGCTATTCCCAGTATAAGCTGGGTTGTTGGAGTAAATCCAAACCACTTCGACAGCTTTATCATTCCTATCCCACCTATATATATATATAATAAGATCAGTAAAGTATAGGAATAGAGGTTGTGTCCCCCAATCAGCGCCCAAATCCAGGTTATAGGGCTCCAGAAGGGAAAACCCGGATCGGCGTGTAAAGGAAAGCCCAGGTGAATATTGAAATGCCACCAGGGAATATGTCCTGCTGCCAGTTGTTTGCCCAGGAAATAAAAGGGTGGGTAAGACAGGGTAAGGGCATCATTTTTTATACTCATCACGAACGACCACATCGGCAAATAGGCCAAAGCAATGAGTAGCATGAATTTTATATAAATGAGGGCTGGTTTTTTCAATTCACAGATTTTTTTATACATTTGCAGTCCTCAAAAGTTAAAGGGGGTATATAACTATGTTGATTATTGATTCCAAAGATTGTGAAAATATAGACAAGGCGCTTAAAAAGTACAAGAAGAAGTTTGAGAAGGCCAAGATCCTTCTGCAGTTGAGAGAGCGTCAGTCTTTTACCAAACCATCCGTTAAGCGTCGTGGTGAGGTATTAAAAGCTATCTACAAGCAGAAAGTAGCTACAGGAGTTATCGAATCTTAAGCTATTGTTTATCAATATAATTTTTATAGGCTACCATTCGGTGGCCTTTTTGTTTTACAGATAAGGGAATAGTGTTAAATTCATCATTATGGAAGCTGCTATTGCCCGGTTTCTTGATTATTTGAAGTTTGAAAAGAGGTACTCACCACATACGCTTACCTCTTATCATAACGACCTTTTACAGATGCGAGAGTATCTTCTCGCTGTTTTCGGAGAGCTGCCTCTGTCCGAAGTATCGACACCTGTTGTCCGGAGTTGGTTGGCTTCCTTAAAAGAATCTGGTTTGAGTTCCAGGTCCGTTCTCCGCAAAATTTCTACGCTCAAGTCTTTTTTCAGATACCACGTCAGGGTAGGCACAGTAGCAAAAAGCCCTTTGACGGGTATAGTTTCACCCCGGCTACCCAAGCGGCTACCTGTTTTTGTAGAGGAAAAGGATATGAGCACACTATTTAATCATGTTGAATTTGGCGGGGACTGGAATGGTATTACTGCGCGGCTGGCTTTGCAGATGCTTTATCAGCTTGGATTAAGGCTTTCCGAGTTGATCGGTTGTAAGGAATCGCAAATCGACTTTTACAACGCTCAACTGAAAGTGTGGGGAAAGGGGAATAAAGAACGTATTATTCCATTAAGTAATACATTAGTTAATGAGTTGAAAAGCTATATCACCGAGAAGAGAAAAAAGTTCGGAAGCGGGGGGCAGGTTGCTGGTAAGACCAGTCCTTCAAAAGCTACAGCAGAAACAAACCTGTTATTAGTCAATGATAAGGGGAAAAAACTTTATCCCAAATATATTTACCGGCTAACGAACAGCTATTTGCAGGAAGTCACTACCATTCAGAAGAAAAGTCCCCACGTCCTTCGCCACAGTTTTGCCACGCATTTAAGTAATAATGGCGCAGAGCTAAATGCCATCAAAGAATTGCTCGGTCATGCCAGTCTCGCTGCTACGCAGGTGTACACTCATAATACGATAGAGAAGCTGAAAAATGTCCACAAAAAAGCACATCCCAGGGGTTAAAATACAGGTCGGAATCCGCAAGTAAATAAGATTTGTTAAGATGAAAAAACGTGTTGATTTTTAGGTTCCGATTTTTGGAAAAGCCTTTAGGTTGTATTAACTTCATAGGCATACAAAAAGTTCTTTCACAATATTGTTTCACTGTTAAAAAATCACGATGTTATGGACATAAACATTCAGACTGTGAGGTTTAATCCTGATGGAAAGTTAACCGACTTCGTTGTTCGTAAGCTGAATAAACTACAGACTTTTCACGATCGCATTATTAAAGTGGATGTGTTTTTAAAGCTAGACAATGTCGTTCATAATATAAAAGATAAAATTGCAGAAATAAGGGTTCAGATACCCAAACACCAGTTTTTTGTTAAGGCCTCTTCTAAATCATTTGAGGAATCTTTCGATAACGCGTTGGATTCCCTGGTAACACAGATTAAAAGAAAAAAAGAAAAACAGTTTGTTTAAAAAAGCTTAACCTCCCTCCGGGAGGTTTTTTTATGCTCGTAAGTTAGGGTTGGTGTGACTGCCGCATGGAGTGAGTCGGGATTTAAAATGTTGGGCAGGGCTGGACCCGGTAGCGGAAGATTGCCGCGATTTCCTTTCTTTCCTTCTGTAAAACCCTGGCCTTATAGCCAAAAACTAATTGTATTACAGGGTAAAAATTTCTTTTTCAAAATTTTTCGATTTAACAAATTCGTTTACCTTTGCCTTCCCAAAA
>CAZSFY010000031.1:0-45591 GCA_964606315.1 uncultured Chitinophagaceae bacterium
GTTTATACTGGGTTTTTGAGTATAAGGCGCCATCCGACTTCAATGAGAAGCTGAAGATCCAGCTTCTGCGTGACGACAATGTTATGCGTCACATGTTCACCGCACTCGATAAATACGCCGTCGAGTATAATGAAAGAAAGAGAAGTGGCGTACCATCAGGAACCGAAAAAGTGGAGGCTTAGTTATGGCAAAGGCGAATGAGATTAAATATCTGACCGCGATTAAGGCTGATAAGCCCAGGAAGAAATACTGTCGCTTCAAGAAATTGGGCATCAGATATATTGACTATAAAGATGCGGAGTTCCTGAAGAAATTTTTGAATGAGCAGGGCAAACTTTTACCCCGCCGCATTACCGGAAACTCTTTGAAGTTCCAGCGTAAGGTGTCGCAGGCAGTTAAAAAAGCCCGCCAGATGGCGCTATTGCCGTATGTGACAGATCTTTTAAAGTAAACACCATGGAAGTTATATTAATACAAGATGTGGATAACCTTGGTGCTGCAAACGAAGTCGTTAAAGTACGCAATGGTTATGCCCGTAATTACCTGATTCCCCAGAGGATAGCGCTGGAAGCCAATCCTTCCAATCTCAAGCAGTTGGAGGAAAGAATGAAGCAGGTTCGCAAGAAAGAAGAGAAAATGCTGGCTGAAATCAATGTCGTGATCAGTAAACTGACCGAATCGCCATTGAAAATAGGTGCAAAAACCGGCACCAGCGGTAAAATCTTCGGTAGCGTTACTTCATTACAACTTAGCAGGGCTATCCGTGAGCAAAAGGGATATGAGATCGATCGTAAAAAGATCGCCATCGCTGACGATGTAAAAGAACTGGGCGCTTATAAGGCAACTATCGATTTTGGCAACGGTAAAACTACCGAGGTCGAATTCGAAGTAGTTGGTGAATAATCAGATACAGCATAATATTTCCCAAAAATCCCGCAGGTAGCGGGATTTTTTATTTTGGCCCGTTTTTGGATTAATTCGCAAGGGTAAGATAGAGATAAAATTTATTTGGTAAATAGAATTATTCCTTATCTTCAATATAGATTAAATGTAGTTAGTTCTCTTGTTCTGTTACGGCTTACCAGAATCCGGTTTCCTCAGTTCATTGTAGTAACTACCATCATAATCGGATTATATACTTTAAAATTTTTAGTTACAATGAACATCTACGTAGGTAACCTGTCCTGGCAAATGACCGATGACGATTTAAGAACTCTATTCGAACAGTATGGATCAGTTACTTCAGCAAAAATCGTTAAAGACAAAGTCAGCGGCCGTAGCAAAGGCTTCGGATTTGTTGAAATGCCTGAAGAATCTGAAGCACAAAATGCTTTAAGCAGCCTGTATGAATCCGAGGTTCTTGGTCGTAAGATTATCGTAAATGAAGCTCAGCCAAAACCACAAAATGGTGGTGGCGGTGGTTTCAAGAAAAGAAGTTTTGGCGGCGGAGGCAACTCCGGTGGAGGTTACAAAAAAGGCGGCTTCAACAGAGGCGGCGGTGGTGGATACAGCAGAGATTATTAATTTCAGCCCGATAAACACTATTGACAAGGCCCTTCGTTAATGAAGGGCCTTTTTTTATTTCCTTATATATCAATACTTTACCCACGGCATTGTAGAATAAACTTGACCTGGATTAAAATTTTCCACCTGCACACACAAAAAACCATCCGTTTCACGTTTATAGTAGTACGTCACGGAAAAACGGACCAGGAACCCGAAATTCTTTGACCCAACTGAAAACTAAAATCTAAACCCCATGAAACAGGATGTACACTCCTTTCTAAGGAAGTGTTTCGCCGTGCCGCTAATCACTACCTTGTTATTTACTAACAGTTTTGCCCAATCCACTGAAAGTGCTGCGCATTTGGAAGCGGGAATTACATTAGGGCCTTCTAATTTTCTTGGTGACCTCGGTGGTAATGCCGGACGAGGAACTCCCTTTATCAAGGATAACAACTTTAGCATGACAAAACTTGCGTATGGAGCATTTTTGTCTTATCACCCTAATCATTTCATGGCTTTCCGTGTAGCCCTGACAAGAGGAATACTGGAAGGAGATGATGCTATCATTAAACGCAAGGGTGGTTTGGAAGAGGCAAGAAAAAATAGAAATTCAAATTTCCGTTCCAAAATGACGGAAGTGCTATTAATGGCTGAATTATATCCTACTACCTATCTTGAATACGATGCTAATGACACTTATAAAAAACTGAGACCCTATATTACAATGGGTATCGGCGCTTTTCGTTTTAACCCGCAGGGATTTGACGCAGTAACTAACCAATGGGTTGATCTACGGCCCTTAAGAACAGAGGGGCAGGGTTTTGCCGAATATCCTACAAGGAAAGAATACAAGCTTACGCAGATGAATATACCGCTCGGTGTGGGTGTTAAATACTTTGTAAACGAAAACATGAATGTTAGCTTTGAAATTATTCATCGCAAAACTTTTACAGATTATATAGATGATGTAAGTACAAACTATATTGACCCGTCATTGTTTTATAATTATATGCCACTGGATCAGGCACAACTTGCAGAAAGGATGGCTAACAAATCAATTAGCAATATGTATGGCACTGGTGATAAGAGAGGGACAGCTACTAACAATGACTCATACTACACTGCTCAATTCAAGATTGGCTTTTTATTAAATAATTCCAATCGTTTGAAAAATTCAACAGTTTGTCCGATCAGATTCTAACAGCTAACAACAAAAAATCATTTAATTCATACCTAATGAAGTTATTTATACGCTTAATATTTATTAGTCTTGTTTTTTTAATAATACATGAAGGCAAGGCTAATACTTGTGTATCTGTTACTGACACAATTGTTGTTAAGAAAAATAATAATTACCGGTCATCTAAAGTAGCCATTTATCCTGATGCTTCTCAAAAAATACTATTCTTCAACGTGAATGGGTCCTCAGGGAAAGTTTATCAACTATTTGTTTTTGATATGGCAGGCAATATCGTTAAGCAGGCCGAAATCAGAAGCAAACAAACCACATTCATAAAAGACATTGAAAAAGGTAATTACCTTTTTGAAGTGTTCAGTAATGACAACAGAATAGGTGAAGGTCAAATTGCAGTCATGTAAGGAATTAAAATACTAACCAATAAGCAGCAGGGAAATTTTTAGAATCTAATATCCGGTTGAGTCAAAACCTGGTCCGTTCCCTATTTTCCAAGTACCCTGATAAAAAAAGATTTTATTAATCACTCCCTGCGCCCGCTTATTGGATTTAAAGTTTCTGGTTTACAATGATCCAGTATCCGCATCAGCCGACGATGAGTAATTGTCGGCTGATGCTTTTATAATTCAGGCTTGAGATATTTGGCAGTATGACTGTCTTTGCACTTTACAAGCTCCTCGGGAGTACCTTCAAATAAAACTCTTCCTCCTCCATCTCCCCCTTCCGGACCCAGATCAATAATATGGTCGGCCATTTTGATAACATCAAGGTTATGCTCAATAACAAGTACTGTATTCCCCCTGTCGACCAGCTTGTTCAGTACATTCAGCAAATGAAGTATATCCTGGAAATGAAGACCTGTAGTGGGCTCATCAAGAATATAAAATGTTTTACCGGTATCTTTTTTACCCAGTTCTGTCGATAATTTAACGCGCTGTGCCTCTCCACCGCTCAGTGTTACAGCCGATTGTCCTAATGTAATATATCCCAAACCTACTTCCTGCAACACCTTAATTTTCCTATAGATATAAGGTACCGGAGAGAAAAATTCCACTGCCTCATCCACTGTCATATTCAACACATCACTGATAGATTTTCCCTTATACCTGATTTCAAGTGTTTCACGGTTATACCTTCTGCCGTTACATTTCTCGCAATTAACATACACATCAGGGAGAAAATTCATCTCAATAACTTTCATACCTCCACCCTCGCAAACCTCACAACGCCCACTCTTAACGTTAAATGAAAACCGACCAGGATTATACCCTCTTATTTTGGCTTCAGGTACAGAAGCGAACAACGTTCTGATATCGGTAAAAAATCCGCAATAAGTAGCAGGATTACTTCTGGGTGTTCTTCCAATAGGCGATTGGTCCATTTCAATCACCTTATCTATTGCTTCCAGACCATGCACGGATTTATAGGGCAGCGGAGTTACTCTCGATCCGTAAGCATGACGACTAAGAATAGGGTACAATGTTTCATTGATTAAAGTAGATTTTCCGCTACCACTAACCCCTGTTACAACAATCAATTTCCCTAATGGAAACTTTACATTCAGGTCATGGAGATTATTACCTTTCGCTCCTTTTATCTCAATAAACTTTCCATTACCCTTTCTTCTTTCTTCAGGAATTTTTATAAGATTTTCCCCAAATAAAAACCTGGCTGTTGCTGAGCGAGAAGCATAGATCTTCCTGGGATTACCCGACACCACAATCTCACCTCCATGCTTACCCGCAAGCGGACCAATATCTACCAGGTGATCGGCAGAAAGCATTATATCCTTATCATGTTCCACTACCAACACGCTGTTACCAATATCCCGCAGATTTTTCAATGCATCAATCAGCCGCTGATTATCACGGGGATGTAGACCAATACTTGGTTCATCCAGAATATAAGTGATGCCCTGCAGTTGGGAGCCGATCTGTGTAGCCAGCCTGATACGCTGTGATTCACCTCCGCTCAAAGTACGCGCCGACCTGTTCAATGTTAAATAGGTCAGGCCAACATCCAGCAAAAACTGGAGCCGCTCCCTGATCTCTTTCAGCACATCTTTTCCTATGGTTTTCTGCTTGTCTGATAAACGTTTTTCCAATCCATCAAACCACTTCATCAGTTTGTCGAGATTCAGTTCACTTAATGCTGCTATATTTTGATTATCGATCTTAAACCATAAACTCTCTTTTCTTAAGCGTGCTCCATCACATTCAGGACATTTTTTAAGCTCCATAAACTGTTCTACCCATTCGCGTAACGACTCTGAAGTTCCGCCTGTAAACCATCTTTTTAATTGCGGAATTATACCTTCATATTCATCCAGGTAAATATTACCATTGGCTGGTGTTTCATTATAATCAATATCAGTATTTCCTTCCCCGTTTTCGTTACCATATAATACCAGGTTAATAGCTTTCGCAGACAGCTCACCAACTGGTTTGTTCAAATCAATTTTATGTTTCCGGGCTAACTGCTGCACCTGTTTGAACACAAAAGCTTCACGGGCTTCTCCCAATGGAGCAAATGCCCCTTCGTTAATACTTAGCGTTTTATCGGGCAACACGGCATCCAGGCTAACCTGGTATATATCTCCCAATCCTTTACAAATGGGACAATAACCATAAGGTGAATTAAATGAAAAAGAATTTGGAGAAGGTTCTTCGTAACTAATACCAGTATCCTCACACATTAATTGTTTACTGTATTGAACCACTTTATTAGTATCAGTCAATAAAATAAATAATAGGTCCTTACCTACCTGTAATGCCTTCTGCACACTTTGCGACAACCGCACCTTCATATCATTAGTTACTGCGAGCCTGTCTACCACCACTTCTATATCATGTATCTTATACCTGTCTACCTGCATTTTAGGAACGAGGTCCTTTACCTCTCCATCAACTCTTGCTTTCAGGTAACCTTTCTTTCTGATATCTTCAAACAATTCACGGTAGTGCCCTTTCCTACCCCTTACTAATGGAGCAAGGACTGCTATCTTTTTATTATTAAATTTTTTGAAGATGTTCTGTACAATCTCTTCCTCGCTGAACTTAACCATTTTTTTGCCGGTATTGTAACTATATGCTTCGGCAGTTCGTGCAAACAACAAACGCATAAAATCGTACACTTCCGTAATCGTTCCTACTGTAGAACGGGGATTCCGGTTGGTCGTTTTCTGTTCTATGGAAATGACAGGAGAAAGACCTGTAATCTTATCCACATCGGGTCTTTCCATATCACCAATAAACTGTCTGGCATAGGCGGAAAAACTTTCCATATATCTTCGCTGTCCCTCATTGTAAACTGTATCAAATGCCAATGAAGACTTACCGCTACCGCTTACCCCGGTAAAAACCACCAGCTTGTTTTTAGGTATACGGAGGTCAATATTTTTCAGGTTATGTTCCCTGGCCCCAAAAATCTCTATATATTCATCCATAATTCAGTGAAAGAATGCCAAAATTACTAAAATATTTGTCAAGCCATGTTCACTTTGGAAAATGATCAGCTAAGAATAGCAGTTAATCTGAAAGGCGCTGAATTAAGTAGTATATATAACAAAATCACGCAACTTGAATATTTATGGAGCGGTGATCCGGCTTTCTGGCCTAAAAAATCGCCTGTTTTATTTCCTATAGTAGGAACGCTTAAGAATAACACCTACTATTACGAAGGAAAATCATATCAGCTTAACCGGCACGGTTTTGCAAGAGATATGGATTTTACGCTGACAGACCAATCGGATACACATCTTCAATTTACTCTTACTGATACTCCTGAAACCCTTCAGAAGTTTCCCTTCCGTTTTCAATTAGATATTATTTATACTATTGAAGGATCTTCATTATCCGTTACTTACCAGGTCCATAATCCTTCAGCAGATAATATGTTTTTTTCCTTTGGCGGCCACCCGGCTTTTAAAGTTCCTTTAGAAAACCGTCTGGATTTTGAAGATTATTATTTTGAATTTGAACGCGAAGAAACTGCGCTGAGATGGATGATCTCTTTGGACGGACTGATCAACCCAGCCGCCATTCCCTTTCTCAAAAACACCAAAAAACTTAAAGTAACAAGAGAATTATTCAGAGATGATGCTGTTGTAATGAAGTATCTCCATTCCAATAAAGTCACTTTAAAAACCAATAAGTCGGAACATGGTATTGAATTTTCATTTCCGAGATTTCCATTTTTAGGTTTATGGACTGGCAATAATGGCAACTTTATCTGTATTGAGCCCTGGTGCGGTATTGCTGACAGCACTACCACTACCCAGCAATTAATTAACAAAGAAGGTATTAATTTATTAGCCGGCGAGTCAACATTTACCAGGAAATGGTCAGTACGTGTATTCTGATTATTTAGCGACCCAAACACTCAGTGAACCAGGCGGACAAAGAAATGTTGCCCATCCATCTTCATTGACTATTATTTCTTCATTTCTTTTTCCCAGGAAATCGACAAATACTTTTCTGGCATGTTGTTTTCCTATTTCCATATCTTTAAATCCTTCTTCTCCATTCGACAGTAGTACAGCACAACCTGAAGCTGGTCTGTCTTCAACGCCTTCTCTTATCCACCCAATACAATTCATGTGATCAAAATAGTCACGTTGAGGACCATAAGCATATTCTTTTCTTAAGTTAAGCAGCTTGTCCAGTGAATCTGTTTTTTCAAGAAATATTTCATGATCCTCACCATCTTTTCCTTTATCAACATAATGCGCTCCATACAGATCAGGATAAAATACGCAGGGGTAACCTTCGCTTCTTAAAAGAATAATAGCATAAGCATGAGGTTTAAACCATGCTTCTACCGGGGCCTCCAGTGACTGAAGCGGTTGTGTATCGTGGTTGTCAACAACAGTTACGGCTAGATCGGGTCTTACTTTTACCAGGCTATCGTCGAGGATAGTCCGCAAATCAAAATCCTGTCCGCCATTAGAAGCATAATAAAAATTGTGATGAAGCGAAGCATCGAAAAGAGACATAGATCCCTGAGTAGCCTCAATATATCGGAGCAATAGCGGGAGATCACCCGGAGCCCAATATTCACCTACTACAAAAAGATCAGGCTTCAAACTTCTCATATGAGCCAGCCAATCCAGGTAAAAATGAGGAGCAATATGTTTTACTGCATCCAGCCGCACGCCATCAAGAGCTGTCTGCTTTAACAACCATGAACCGTAGCGTTTTAACTCCTCTATAACTGCCGGATTTCTGAATTCGATATCGCAAAACATCAGGTAGTCGTAATTCCCTTTTTCCGTATCAATCACATCTTCCCAATCTTCACCATACTCATTCAGAATACTATAAATAGCTGTTTCTCCGAGATCATGAGCATAATCTACTCCCGAAAAACAGCGATGATCCCAAATAAACTTAGAGTATTTACCCTGCCGGCCAGGAAAAGTAAATTTTGTAAAAGCATCAATATCAAAAGGATCGCTGATAAATTTATTCCTATCCTCCGGATCAACCTTTCTTACTTTGATCCTTTCTATTTCATCCGCTCCTCCCATATGGTTTAGTACAATATCCAGGTAAACCTGTACACCTTTATCATGCAGCGCTTTAATAGCTGCCTTAAGCTCTCTCTTTGTGCCAAACTTTGTTCTTACAGAACCCTTTTGATCGAATTCTCCGAGATCATAAATATCATATACATCATAACCACTGGCTACGGATCCTTCTTTACCCTTGTGTGCCGGAGGAAGCCAAACTGCATTTATGCCTAAATCTGCCAGATAACCTGCTGCTGCCTTAACTTTTTTCCAGAATGTACCGTCAGTGGAAACATACCAATGAAAGTATTGCATCATTGTGCCATTAATCATATATCGATTTGTAGTTGTCTATATAAAGAAATGTTCGGACCACCACACGGAAATATATTATCAGCCATTTATGAGAAAATATTTCTACTTATTTGCTAATAATATAAACTAAAATTAAAACAATAGGAATAATGAGAAGGTTTTAAAAAATCATGGCCTATAAGAAATTTGGGCGATGACTTTCAGGGGTCGCTTACGATGTATGATTAAATGATTGTTCACTCCTAAACTTACTTTATGAAGAAGCTCTTAAGTTCCGCTCTTTTTTCTTTATTATTTATAGGTGCACAGGCACAGATTTCATATGGGCCAAAACTTGCCATTAACCTGGCTACCCAATCATGGAAAGGTGAGGGAAGCAGTGATTATACAAGAGGATTTATATTCGGGTTGCAGATGGGTGGTTTTGCCAATTATGAAATCAATGAAAAACTCTCAGGACAGGCTGAGCTGATTTATTCTATGGAAGGTACCAGCCAAAAAAGTAAAGAAGGATCAAGTTCCGGCAACCTGAGAGGAAATTATCTACGCATTCCCGTATTAGGACAATATAAGCTCAGTGATGACTTTTTCTTACAAACTGGTCCGTCCCTAGGTTTTCTTTTGTCGGCCAGTCAAAAATGGAACGGCGAAACCTATAAAAGCACTGCAGGAACGAATAATATGGATTTTGGATGGAACTTTGGAGGAGGATATAATCTATCATCGGTTGTAGAGGGTCTTACTGCCGATGTACGTTTCTACCTGGGATTAACCAATACTACTACTGCTGCTCGAAATGGCGGCAGCGATTTTAAAAACAGATCGATCGCCTTAGGAATTCAATATGCCATTCCGAAAAAATAAATACTTGACAAACTATCTCCTGCTTGTTGCTTAGAGGTAGTTTGTTAACTTGTGTTTGTAAAGGATATATATGCATATTGAGGACATCAGGAATTATTGCTTATTGCTTGAAAATGTGGAAGAAACATTTCCATTCGGGCCGGATACACTTGTGTACAAAGTGAATAACAAGATATTCCTGCTAACCAGCCTGAATAGTGCAACCACTGGTTTTAATGTAAAGTGTGACCCCGAAAAAGCTATTGAACTAAGGGAGAGATATGCTTGTGTTTCTCCCGGCTATCACATGAATAAAAAACACTGGAATACCGTTAAAATTGATGGCTCTGTAAATCAACAACAACTTAAAGAGTGGATACTGCACTCCTATGAATTAGTGAGTAAATCCGCTAAAAAGAAATGACAGTTACCCATTCTTCAATAATTCCTTTCCTTCTTCTACAGAAATATTTTCGTGCACCATTTTCATCAACACCTGTGTAATTAAACTTGGTTTAGCATGCTGTATAATATTACGTCCATATACTATTCCTGCTGCACCTTGTTCCATTAATATTTTTGTTCTCTGGAGGATTTCTTCATCACTGGCTTTACTTCCACCCCTTACCAATACAGGAATTGTTCCGGCTATTTCTATCACACGGTGATAATCAACCACATCTTTTGTAGGATCCGCTTTAATAATATCAGCACCCAGCTCCACAGCCTGCCTGACTAACGGTAATATTTTTTTAATATCTCCATCCACCATATATCCTCCCTTCTCTGAATTAGGTCGAAAAACCAAAGGTTCTATCATTATGGGCATACTATAATGATCTGCTTCAGCTTTTATTTTCAGGATATTATCAATGCACTGTGCTGTTACTTCTGGAGCGCCGGGTATACTAAAAAGATTGATGCATAAACAAACAGCATCAGCGCGGACGGCCTGCAATACCGGTTGTTCAAGCATCTTACTAAAAGATGCAGTAGAGAGTTCGGGACCATATACATTAGCCACATCCGATCTCAATACTAATGAAGGTTTATTTTTTCCCGGTACAGACTGTAAATATTTTAACTGGCCAACAGTAAGTTGTATAGCATCGGGAGCTGCCTCAATAATTGTTTGAACAGCTTTCTGAATATCTTGTATTCCATCCAGGAAACTATACTCATTAAAAAAACCATGATCTATTGCAACGTCAAAACATTTATTTGATACCGGGTTAAATAACCTGTTGAGTCTGTATTGTTTCATCCTTATATTTTTGGCACTTAAATCACAATGGGATATTCCCATATTTTTTCTGTTCTCCTATTAAAATTAATTTTTTACAAGGAGAATTTATCTCTCTGCATTATCATTTATTAGTTTATACAAAAAAGGATTGTGAGCCTTTTTTGTTAGGGAAACAATTGTTAAGGTTTGGCTTCACCTATCTCCATAGATGTTGAAAAATCATCGGCTGATTTATTTTTTCTTCTCCAGAATGCAGATATTTCTTCCAATGATTTACCTCTTGTTTCAGGAAGCATTCTCCATACAAAAATGGCAGTGATCACACATATTATCGCATAAACGAGGAATATCCCGAATTCAGAGCCAAATATTCTTTCTGACAAACCAGCCAGTGATGGAAAGAGTTGATTAGCCATATATGTGCATATCCATAGTACCACTGATGCTATAGACATGGCTACTCCTCTAAGTCTGTTAGGGAATATTTCTGCCATGATCAACCAGGTTAACGGAGCCAGGCTTACACAATATGCACCGACTGACAGAAACATCGTAAACAGCAGATATACCCCATCCAGCTTAAAATAAAAGAACAAACTAGTACAGGCCATCCCAAACGCCATCACTAACGCACCCACAATCAGTAGTTTTCTTCTACCTACACGTTCAACCAGCCAAAAAGCAAAAACAGTACTTAGTACCAACCATCCCGCAAGTATCATTGATTGAAATATCGCATCTGATGCATTTTCAAAACCTGCTTTCTGAAAAATAATCGGAGCATATAATAACAAAGTTGAAGCTCCGCTCCATTGCTGGAAAAAAGCCAGACAAACAGCAATAATTACTGCAATACGGATTCCTTTTTGAAATAAGTCGGAGAATTTTCCAGATTCTGCAGTTAGACTTTTTTCAATTTCTACCAGCTCTTTATCGGCTGCTTCGCTGCCATTAATTCTTTTAAGCACTTTGTATGCTTCGTCTCTCCTGTTTTGTTTTGTAAGCCATCTCGGACTTTCGGGGATAGTCAATAAACCTGCCACAAAAAACAGGATAGGTAACCCTTCAGAAGCAAACATCCATCGCCATCCTAAACCGAACGACATGAAATAAGAAACCACTACTGCAGATAATAACCCGATACAAATAGCAAACTGGTTAATTGTTACTAACCTGCCTCTAATATTTGGTGGCGATACCTCTGCAATATACATGGGAGATACTATAGAAGCCAGTCCTACCCCTATTCCACCAACAAGCCTGAAAATATTAAACACTGTGAGGTTCGGAGGTATTGCCGTAAAAAGTGCGGATACTGCAAAAAGCACTGCAGCAAAAAACAATGATTTTTTTCTACCTATTTTATCAGCTATAGCACCACCAAAAAGCGCTCCAAAAATACATCCTATAGAAGCGCTACTCATCGCAAACCCAAGCATAGCCTCAGTTAATTCAAAATCTTCTTTCATGAATATCATTGCTCCCCCTATGATATTCATATCATATCCAAATAGAAAACCTCCAACAGCAGCTACCAGTGATATCAGGTATACGTATGAATAGTTTTGCGGTTTGGCATCGTTAGTATTTAACTTCATAAAGCAATTTTGTTTTGATTATATTTCCCTGTATTTCTCTAGAGAAGGGTAAATAGTTTGATATTGTTTTAATTGTTTATTATAATTATCCCTGCTCTTTTGATTTGGTTTAATAACCGTATCCAGCTTAATCACTTTTTTTGCAGCATCTGAAGCATCCTCGTACTTACCTATAGCAATCCCTGCTAAAATAGCAGCACCTAAACAAACGGCTTCATCCGTTTTTAACACCTGAATTTCTTTCCCGGTTAAATCGCTGCGAAGCTGAACTGTAAATGGTATTCTTGAATTTCCGCCCGCTATAGTCATTTTTTCAAACTCTCCCATCACTTCTTCCAATGCGTCTACATTTAACGCTAGCTCACAGGCTATACCTTCAAAAACAGCTTTATATAAATGATATTTGGTAGTAGCGGGAGTTACGCCGGCAATCACTCCTTTTGCTCTTACATCCCACGACGGTGTACAGGATCCTACTAAATGAGGAGTGATATTTATACCTGAAGGATCAGGTATCTGCTCACATATTTTTTGTTCTAAAATTGTATATACAGAAGTTTTCGATTTTTCGGCCAGCATTTTTTCTTCATAACAAAACTGATCAACAAACCATCCTGACACTAATCCAGCGGGAAAAAATGCCAGTGTAACAAATTTTCCGGGCACAACATGGCAATAAGAATTCAGGTTATAAGTAAGTGCCTTAGGAGTATTCATAGCCTTATCAGTAACAGCCACCATACATTCATAAGTACCAGCAGAATCAAATACATCACCTTTATCTACCGCTCCGGCGCCAAGAGCGCCACAAGGCTGATCGTGCCCACCCAATGCAACAGCCGTTCCTTCTTTTAATCCTAAGGACATTGCCATTTCTCCTGATAAACGGCCAGCCAGTTTTCCTGAAGCAATGGGAATACCTAGTTTCTCCTTTGGCACTTCACAATGAGACAGTATTTCTTCCGACCAATCCAGGCGATTAATATCAAAAGCCATCGTCCTCGATGCGAGTGAATAATCGGTATAAGGTGGAAGTCCGAGTTGCGTTAAAATAAAGTCCCCCACACTAAGAAAACGTGCTGTACGATTATATACCTCGGGATTATTTTTTCTTAACCATATTATTTTATTCAACGAAAACATGGTATGCAACGGCACACCTGTAATACGATAAATTTTTTCAGCACCAAAACTCTGTTCCCACCAGGCTACTTCTTCTACAGCCCTGTTATCGGCATTCATGATAGCATTCGCAACAGGCAGGCCATCCTGATCGACAGGAATAACGGTTTCTCCATGTGAGCTTATGGCAAACGATTCAATAGGATCATCTTTTACTTTATCGGCCAATGTACGAATAACAGTAAATACAGCATCCCTGAAATGAAGGGCATCTATTTCTACTTTATTCGAATCCATATTAACAACTGCATAGGAGTTGGTTTCACGTGCCAGTTCATTACCTTCCACATCAAACACAACTCCTTTGCAACTGCTGGATCCTATATCTATACCCAATAGACTCATGATAGTTGGTCGTATGTCAGCATAATTTTCATGAATGGCTGCTCCCTATTATCAATCATCCTGAATACATCTTTTATCTGATCAAGACGATAATGATGTGTAATCATCCCTTTAGTAGAAATTTTGCCTTCACTCATGAATTTAATCATATCCCTGAAATCCTGGGGTACATACATTGTTGTACCTGAAATAGTCAGTTCATGTTGTACAAAATCGGGAAGAAGAGGAATATGATATTCATTTTGCAACACACCGATCATTACTATCCGTGTGCCTCTGCGGGCAATCTTTAATATATTATTGAATACTTTACCTTTTTCGCCAACACAGTCCAGGAAAACATCAACATCTTTATAATTACCAAGCAAACGTGTGAGTCCCTCTTCAAGAGATTCTTTACCTACGTTGATTACTCCATCTGCGCCCAGGGAAGTTGCGAGGTCTAACCTGGATTGATCAAGATCTGCAATAATAGTTTTAGTAGCGCCTAACACTTTGCAACTTTGCATAGCAAAAATGCCGATCGGTCCTGCTCCTATTACTAAAGCTATATCTCCGGCTTTAACCTGTTTTTTTGCACCATGATAGGAAACACAGGCCGGTTCGATCATAGCTGCATCTTCCATGCTCATATTATCCGGAATAGGTAGCGCCATTCGGGCATCAACATTCACATATTGCACATGTGCGCCATCAGCTTCAGCGCCCATACATTTCAGTTCTTCGCAAAAATTAAATGTTTCTGTCTGGCAAGGTTTACATTTCCCACATACTACATGCGGAATAACGGTAACACGCTGTCCGGGCTTCAGATGAGTTACATTTTCACCAAGCTTTTCAACAATACCGGAAAACTCGTGACCCATGACCAGCGATTTTTTGGCATATGGATGTAGTCCTCTGTAAATAGTGGGATCTGAACCACAAACTCCACACCTTACGACTTTTAAAAGAATTTCATCTTTACCTGGTTCAGGAATGGAAGTCTGATCAATCTCAAACTGACCGGGTTTGGTTAGCATTACGCGAAGCATATCTTTCTGTTAATATTGTTAATAATTAATTGTTCTGAAAAACCAATTTTATTAATTCGCTCTGGTGCTCTTAATGTCAAGGAAATAACAGAACCATTCGAGTGCATCAGCCACTTTTTCATCATGAATCAAGCCTCCATGGTGAATAATGCCTGTTTCAATCATTTTGTGTTCCCAATCCATTACGTCATTCACTTTTACCCAGCCGTAAGTACCTCTGATATATGGCCCGATATTCACCACTTCACCAGAACCAATAAACATAGAGAACTCTGCATCGTATTCAACCAGTCTCGCGCAGGATACTTTACCTGGCATGTATCTGAATTCTAGCGCACCAAAACAGGTAGGACACCATTGCATCAGTCTTTCGTTTTTCTGCAATTTGGGTTTACAATCCTTTGCACAAATACTCTGCGGACCATTACCGCAGTGCCATGCCAGCCAAACATTATCCTGTGTGGGATGAAGATCGGCCCAATCAATAAAGTGAGGCGCTGTTTTATTTAATCCCGCACAATTAATCGCATGGAGTGTTGTAGAACCAAGAATATCAACTTCGCAGGCTGTGGTTATTCCCTGGTCGTTCAAACGGCCACTAACAGAACAAATCGAAACGCCTATCCTTTCCTGTACACGTGTCCAACAGTTAACAGCCAATGCATCAACATCAAGATCTTTTGCGATCTGTAAATAACCATATTCTGCCTTAGCAATTTTTTCTATATCGCCGGGTACATTTTCGGCAATATCTATACCCTGTGTGATCTCATGCATAATTCTTTGCACTTCCGGATTCTTTGCATCAACATTTTCAAGACGCGTCAGTACAGTATCCAGATCCATAGGAACAACCATTTGCCTGAATCTATGCTGCATAGCCTGTTCGCTGAATTGCTGCGATTCGAACAACTGGGGTCTTGTACCTAACATTCCTACTTTTAAACCTACAAATCTGCTTATAGTACATACCGTTCTTGTAAAAATTTCAATTTTTTCTTTGAAGTATTCGTCTTCAGGATTACAGGTATTGATATGCACAAACTTGAACCCACGACGTTTAATAGAAGACGCTGTCATAAACTGTCCGCACCAGGTATCGGTTAATCTGTTACCGGTATTATTAATAGGACCGCTTTTGGTAGCAAAGTGAAGGATTGGCATTTCCTTAGATGTGTAATTAAGGAAAGTTCCGACTGCCACTTCCATTCCAAAAGTCATATTGCCAATAATAACTCCTTTTACATCCTGCTCTTTAAAATAGGCAGCTACTTTTTTCCCTTCTTCTACTGTACTTACGCAGCCTATATCCGTAAATTCTTTGGAAGGGACCACGAGTTCAAGACCCGGAATTGTTTTCAACACTTCCACACAGCGATCACGCATACCTTCTGCCCAGTTATCACCGTTCCATGCGTCCCAGTTAACAGGAACAAAACCGATTTTTGTTTTAAATATTTTCTTTTCCATCTCTTTACAATTTTCGTTATTTGGTTATACTTTTTTTGATTGCTTTTTCAATAATTGATGTATGTAAAATTTTAAACTCTCGCTATCTATTTGCTGAATAGGGTACTGTTCATCGGCGCTGCAACTTTTTCCATATTTAGTTACACCCATTCTTTTAAATTGGGAGATAAGCTGGTTTTCAGCCATAACAGCAGCTACTGCATTACCCAAGCCGGAATAAATAAAATGGTCTTCATAAGTAATGACTACTCCCGTGCTGCAAGCCTTCTGAATATCTTTAACATCTATACTTGAAGGACAGGAAATATTCAGTACGCCAACAACTATATTTTCTGCCGACAATTCATCCGCAGCCTTCACTGCCTTACCAACCATTGTACCTGTGCAGATAACAGTTGCATCGCTGCCATTTCTGATCCATTCTGCTTTTCCATAGGAAAAGGAATAATGCTCATTGTAAAAAACCTGGCTATTTGTATTGGTGAGTACAGGCACTTTAGATCTACCCATGGCCACCACAAAATTTCCCGGAGTGGAAGCAATATACCGAATAGCCCGATCTGTTTGATTAGCGTCGGCAGGTACTATCAATTTGTACCCAGGTAAATTATTGGTCAATGAAATAAAGTCCACACACTGATGTGTTTTTCCATCTTCTCCAACATCAAGTCCGCAGTGTGTAACAACCAGCTTAACAGAAGTTTCATTAACATCGTTCATGCGGTGCTGACCATACGTTTCATCGATCCCGAACACACCAAAGTCAAGGAAAAAAGGAATGATGCCAGCCTTAGATAAAGCGCCCGAAACAGTGGCAGCATTATGTTCCTGTATGCCACATTCAATGAATTGTTCAGGGAAATCTTTCATCACCTTCATCGTTTTTACCGACTCCATGAGATCGCAATCAACGACAGCAACAGGCACTTCTCTATTTACACGAACAATATCGTAAATAGCTTCACCTGCTGCCGTTCTGCATTCCACTGCCTTATCAGGTGAATAAACGATAGGAGTACCCTTATTAACATTAAGCTCAGGAAACAAAACCTGTTTGGATCCTGAAATAAAAGGAACAATATCAACCGGTACTTCACCTAATTCAGTAAGCGCATCAGCATATTGAGATTTAGATAATATTTTTCCATGATATTCATAATTATTCTCAATAAACGAAACGCCTTTGCTCATTACCGTATTAGCCATGATAGCCAATGGTTTTTTATTATCTCTTTTTTTCAGCGAAGCATATATTTCATTAAAATCATGCCCATCCATATTCATTACTTCCCAACCGGCAGCTTCGTACTTACGCTGAATATTATTCGGCATAATATCCTTTGTTGCGCCGGAAGCCTGTAAATTATTAACATCTACAATGGCGGTCAGATTCAGCAACTGATGTTTAACAGCAAATTCGGCAGCTTCCGTAAGCTGACCCTTCTGTTGTTCTCCATCACCCATCACAACAAATACCCTGTTATCGATTTTCTTTAATTTAGAAGCTAAAGCAAATCCGCATCCAACCGATAAGCCCTGTCCCAAACTTCCGCTACCCCATTCCACTCCGGGAATATGGCAGCTTGGGTGACCTTCAAAAATGCTTTCTTTTTTTCTGAACAAATCAACAGCTTCCTCTATATCAAAAAAACCAAGATTACCTAACACAGCATATACACCCGGGGAGGTATGTCCATGACTGATAACTATCCTGTCGCGATGTTCATCATTTTGATTCTGCGGTGTAATATTTCCGCAAAGCCAGAGCATCAGGTAAATATCGGCAGAAGACATAGATCCTCCTACATGACCAGATCCCGCATTGATAGTCATTGATAAAATATCCTTTCGGATCTTTCGGGCAATCAGTTGAATTTTATTTAAAGCCTCTGAATGAATATCATTCACTTTAAAATTCCTCAACCCTGCAAGCTCAGCGTCGTTTAAGAATGATATCATTGTAGTATCTCAACAGTTTTAATAAATACATTTATTTTTTCGTGGGTGCTAAGCACTCCCGTCTCCAATTGGATTTTCTTTTTCCCCGCCGCTTTCAACTTCTCAATTTCGTCTTTCTTTTTTGTTTGCCCTTTACTTATAGAATTATAATTGCCAGGTCTCATGTTCATAACATATACTGCCTCACCAATCCTTTCTTCCCATGCCGTATCTATGCTTCTGCCTGGCAACCCAGTAAAGTTTAAGTTAGAACCGGTTTGTACTCCAACGGTTCCTGTCCTCCTGGCCGTTCCTTCGGTAAAACCACAGCGTTTTAATCCCGCCACTTGAGAGATATTACCAATATGGCGTTGTAAGAACCTTTTATCTTTAAGTAAGTATATGAATAACAATCGTTTACACCCTGATTTAAATATATGGGGCTACTAAAACTAGATAAAATGCGAAAGCAAAAACAATCCAATCTTAACCGGAAGTATCAATATTTTAACTATGAGTTTAATATCCACAGTCCTATTGAGTTTTGGCCATTAAACACCTATTAATATAAAGGCCAGATAGTTAGCTGTCCCTATAAAATCCCGTAGAAAGCCTCTCAGAATGATAAGATTTTGATTGGACCAACTAACGTTATAGATGGCTATTTTTCATATATTTAGAATGGAGCCGCTGTTTATGAAACTGGTGTGCACAATAATATTACTTAGTCTGGGTACAAGTGTTATGGGACAGAAAGAAACCATACATTGGTTTCCTTCTATGAATCCCATGAAAGTGGAAAAAGAGGGTATTACCAACACTTTCAATGAGCACCGACCGATAAATATGAATAGTGAATACGGTTCTACTTCCGTATCAGATGCCGAAGGAAATTTACTTTTTGCCAGTGATGGTCAGTATATTATTGATGGAAATTTTAATCAGAATGCTGTTAATTTGAGAGGTACGGGAAAGGTGTTAACAGCTATATTTCCTGGTGATCATTCCAAACACTATTTGTTTTATACAACTAAAAATTCATTAAATAATTACAGCCTTTGGTATGCTATTATAACGACACAAAGCCATGGTAATATTTCTGTTAATCATGTATCCACTCCTATTGATACTGGTCTGTCAAGAGGGTATACACTATGCATGACCGAAGGATCGGATGATTTTTGGATAGTTGCTCACCGTCGCAAAACGAATGTTTTTCTCTCCTATAAAGTAACCTCTACAGGTATTGCTAACATACCTACAAAAAATGCAGCGGGAACTGAAAGCGAAAGTGTATACAATTTCGATGATTTGAAAACCTCTCCTAATGGCAAATTAATTGCAGGCTATTCCCGCGAAAATTATTTAATACCAGGTGAGTATCCATCCTTTCTGGAAGTATTTGATTTTAGTTTTAATACCGGAAACCTCACCTATAAAATCAAGAGCTTAGTAAAAGTTGAAGCTGTTACCACAATTACAAGTGTTGAATTTTCAGCAGACAACAGGCTCGTGTATGTATCCAAAAATATACCTCCTGTAAAAAATTTTTGTGACGTAAAAACAGCATTACTAATGCAATACAATCTTTGTTACACCAACCCCAATGAGTTTACGAAATATGCTATGGATGTTGCAGAATTAAATTCGTGGTGTAATGGAAGCAAACTTACATCCGTACAAATGGGAGCCGATAAAAAATTGCATCTAAACGTTATGTTCCAAAATTACCTTTCCCTTATTAATTATCCGAATCGCATTGGTTCATCATCCGGAAGCAATATTCTGGGCCATAGAACAAGATCAATGATGTGGGAAAACAGCAGTACGTTTAATCATTCATATATAGAAAAGGCCATGCGGTACAATATTCAATATTCGGCAGCATGCTATCCTGATCCGGTAAAATTTTCTATTTCCCACTCCGTTCATCGCGTAAAATGGAATTTTGGTGATCCTTCAAGCGCTGATAACACTTCTGAACTAAAGACCCCGCAGCATAATTATTCCCCGGGTATATATCTCATTACAGCAGAATTATATGATGAAAATAACAATCAGATTGAAATCCTTAGAGAAAGTGTAGAAATAAAGGATCCTAACCTAAGACTGCTCGATGGATATCCAAGAGATACTACCCTTTGTGAAGGAGATCACATTATTTTCAAGTTGAATGTTATTAATGGAATTTTTCATTGGTACCTCAAAAATCCAGATGGGAGTATCTCAAAAGAAGTTACAGAAAACAGTTATTGGACAAAGACACCCGGAACTATATATGTAGAAATGAGACAAAATGATTGTGATGGATGTATAATGTATGATTCGATAACTATTAATTATGTTCCACGTCCCAATATCAACCTGGAAGACTCCCTGGGTATTTGCAAAGGAGATTCTTTATTACTTTCTGTTAACGATCCCCGGGCTTCCTGTATTTGGAGTACAGGCTCAACAGAAAATCATATATGGGCAAAATCAGCAGGCATGTATTGGGTAGAGGTTCGAGCTAATGGATGTACATTAAAAGACACAGTAGAAGTAATTGATGCTCCTATACAAATCTACTCCCTGCCAGCCGACACTATTCTTTGTACAGGTTCCAAACTTCAATTGAATGCTGATTTTCCAGAAACAACAATTATGTGGAACGATAATATGCCTGGCAACTCCTTTGAAGTTACACGTGAAGGCGATTACTGGGTAGAACTGATCAATTCAAGCGGTTGTAAACATTCCGACACTATTTCCGTCAGATACCAGCCTACTCCTGAAATCGATATAGGTAATGATACAACCCTATGTGCAGGAACTGTGTTAAATGCAGGCGCTCAGTATGATGGAGCTGATTATTTATGGAATAACGGTATAAAAACATCTCATCAAATTCTTTCTGAAGAAGGGATTTATTGGCTCAAAATCAATAAACATGGATGCAATTTCACGGATACTATTAAAATTCAGTACACTTCGCCTCCGAAACTTTCTCTCACATCACCAATAGAATTATGTGATAATAAAGAATTAATTATTGATCCGCGCTTACAGCAAGAAGCAGACTATTTATGGAGTAATGGGTCCGTTGATAAAACATTGACAATTAATACACCCGGAACTTATTCATTAGCGGTAACCAATAATTGTGGTACAGATACAGATGAAGTTATTGTGTACCGGGGATTTTGTCGGTTCATACTACCCAACGCATTTACCCCTAATAATGACGGGAAAAATGATGTGCTTAAATTAAAGAGTACGGCATTCATTAGTAAATATAATATAGTTATCTATAATCGTTGGGGTCAGCAAGTGTACGCTTCCACCGACCCCGGGGCAGGATGGGATGGACGCTTTAAAGGAGTTGTCCAACCACAGGGAACTTATCTGTGGCATATAGTTATAACCGACGTAGATGGATATACCTATAACGAAAAGGGAAGTATATTGCTCTTACGATAAAATTTTATCTTCTGCTCCTCTTTCGTGAATAAATTTTTCGCGCTTTTTCTACTATACCAATAAATTCGGTTTGAACAGGATCCTCATCATCTTTTGACATATTGGCCAGTTGCAAAGTTTCATGCCAGGAAATATTTTTTGCATAGGGAGATTCTTTTAGAAGAGATCCAAACATGGCAACAGCAGTAGCAAACTGGTAATAGGATGGCAAATCCATAAACTTTATATAATTGTTGGATACATCGTAGTTTAATTGATAAGTTTCCTGATCATCCGGCAACTGGTAATTAATTGTAACCGAACCCAAAACTTTACTTTGCAATTGTTGCGGCATAATTTCAAATATCGCCATCATCGAGTGACCTGATCCCACTTCTCCCCCGTCAATATCACTGATACTATCAGTAAGCGCCTTTAATTTATTATCATAACCTATCAACCGGTATTGCCTGATGCTCTTTTTATCAAAATCTATCTTTACTATAGCATTATCAGCTACTGCATATAATGTTTGCGTTAATTCTTTTACCAGTACTTTTTCAGCCTCAGTTTCATTATCGAGATAAGCAAAATTTCCATTTCCTTTTTTAGCCAACACTTCCAGTTTTGAATCTTTATAATTACCCATGCCAACGCCCAGACAAGTAAGGTAAATACCTTCGTTCTTATAAGAAATAATTAATTGCTCCAGTTCTTCTTCGGTATGCTGACCAACATTAAAATCGCCATCCGTAGCCAGGATGACTCTGTTGTTTCCGCCCTCTACATATATATTTTTAGCCAATTGATAGGCCGACAAAATTCCTGATGCCCCGGGGGTTGAGCCTCCCGGTTGTAACTCCTCTATTGCTTTTCTGATCTTTGATTTTTCACTGCCACTGGTAGGAGATAAAAAAACACCGGTGGCTCCACCGTACACAACAATGGCAATAGTGTCTTTATCGCGTAAATTATCCACCAGCGATTTAAAAGCTGATTTCAACAACGGCAAACGGTTAGGCATATCCATCGACCCGGAAACATCTATTAAAAAAACCAGATTACCGGGAGGAATATTATTAGTGTCCAGCTTAGTGGCACAAAGCTTAACAAATAATAATTGGTTATGTGCATTCCATGGACAATCTGTTAGTTGCGAGCTAAAAGAAAAAACTTTCGATTGTTCGGGCGAAGTGTATCCAAAATTAAAATAATTCAGTAATTCCTCTATCCTAACGGCATCTGACGGAACCCTTGACTGCATATTTAAAAATCTGCGGACATTACTATAGGAAGCCTTATCTATCCGAACCGCAAATTTTGTTTCAGGATACTTTTCAGTTTCTATAAAAGAATTTTCTATAAGGGAGCTATATGATTCTCCTATTGCCAGCCAGTGACTCTTTTTTTCGATCTGCAGATCTTTAGTAATCGACAATAATTTATTTTTCTGTACAGCACCTGAAGAATGTAAAAGTTTAAGCACTATAACATGATACGATGTTGCATCAAGCATTATGGAAACAGGTTGGTAACCCTGCAAACTCACCGTTAAAGAATCTAGTTTCTTTTGGGTAAGAATACCAAATGAACCCGATCCCCCTGAAGAATATAAGTACCCGGTAGAATGCAATACAATTTTTGCGTTCGGCAGCAATTTATTGTGTTCATCTCTTACCTCGCCCCTTAGGTAAAATTGGGCGGAAGAAATTTTTGCTACAAATAAAAATAATATGAGTAATCGTTTATTCAACGAGTTTGAAAATTTCAGGAATATTTCTTCCTAACCCATCATAATCCAATCCATATCCTACAACAAATTTATCGGGAATGGTAAATCCCAGATAATCAATTGGTATAGGATAAATAGTAGCGGAAGCCTTGTGTAACAAGGTTGCTATTTTCAAAGACGAAGGTTGTTGGTGTGTAAGCTGGGGCAAAAACTCATTCAGGGTTTTTCCTGTATCGACAATATCTTCTATAATTACCACTTCTCTTCCATATATCTCAGTATCCAATCCAATAGCGGTAGTTACAGTACCGGTTGATTTTGCCCCTTTATACGAAACGAGTTTGATAAAACATATTTCAGCTTCTATGGTTAATTTTTTAAAAAGATCTGAAGCGAAAATGAACGACCCGTTTAATATGGCGATAAATAAAGGTTTTTTATCGGCATAATCACTATTCAATTGTTCAGCAATAAAACTGATACGGGTTTGGATTTCTTCCTGCGTGAGGTAGGGTTCAAATAATTTATCGTGTACCCTTATCAAGGACATTCGCTACATTTTTGAACGTAATGAATTTTTCCTTTTTTTCTGAAGGAAAATTACCTGATCCTTAAACAGTACTTCTTGTCCTTTGAGCTCATTATATGCCAATAGCTTTTCTAACGGAATATCATACTCCTGTGCGATAGCCAGCAAAGAAGTACCCTGCCTGGCATACATTACTCTTGTATTTTCAATTAGAAACTCTCCTTGTGGATAATCATTAGCTATAGACACTGCTGTGGCAACTATCATCTCTGTTTCTTGTTGCGGTTGTTCTTCGGGAGCAGCTTCTAAAGGAATTTCTATAGTAGGAATATAAATATCAGGTTGCGCTCCCGAATAAGCAATGATCTCTTCTGAAGGAGATATTTTACCCATAGCGATCAGCGTATATTGCTGAAGGTTATAATCCTCTATCAATTTAATAATTATAGGTGCGTATTTGGGGTTTGTGGCATAGCCTGCTTTTCGCAAACCTGTAGCCCACCCTTTATAGTCAGTAGGATCAAGTTTAAAAAGAAAAGCGTATCGTTCACCTGTTCTAAGAAAATCGGAGTGATCGCGGTAAGAGTTCACTGCCGAATCGTATTTCCGGAAACATTCTCCCCGAGCATCATCATCATGTGATACACTTGGTCCCTTCCAGTAGGATTTACATTTAATACCAAAGTGATTATTGGACTTCATGACCAGCACACTTTTCCCGGCCGCTGTTTCATGTATACCCTGTGCAAGCTTGATGGAAGCCGGAATACCGGTACGTTTCATTTCTTCCATAGCTAGGTACTTGTAAGTATTTATATACTCAATAATATCTACTGCAGGTTGTGCCTTAGCCACTAAAGCAATCATCATGCAAAACAAAACGACAAAAACTCTCATCAATCCCGATTTTATTATTTTTTTACAATTAACATTAAACCATCTCTCACTGTTAACACCACCTGCTCCACACGCTGATCATTCCTGACGTACTCATTGAACAGATGAATCGCCTTTGCACTTTTTCCTTTAATGGGTTGTTCCAGCACCTGTCCGTGAAACAATACATTATCGGCGATAACCACTCCTCCCTGTCTTAGTCTGGGTAATACCAGGTCATAATATTCGATATAGCCGGTTTTATCGGCATCGATAAAAACCAGGTCCCAGGTTTCATCAAGTAGCGGTATGATATCTAACGCATTTCCAATGTGCAAAATTATCCGTTCGTTATATTTTGACCGCTTAAAATTTTCCGCTGCTGTCAGCCCATCTTCTTCTCTTAACTCAATAGTATGCAATTTACCATCGGGTTGCATTCCCTTAGCCATGCAAAGGGCACTAAGGCCCGTAAAAGTGCCTATTTCCAGGATTCTGGCAGGTTTTAACAAAGTGCTAAAAAATTCTAAAAATTTTCCCTGTAGTCTGCTGCTCATCATATGAGCATGGGGATGAGCAGATATTGTAGAACTAATCACCTCGTCCAGTAAGGGATCGCTGGGAGAAGTATAACGATCAGCATAATTCTCTGCTAATGAATTAATTAGTTCCATTTAGCTTGTTTCGTTTGGATATTAGCATTAACCCTGCAAAGGTAAGCAACCCATTGTAGATTAACAGCTCATAGCCAATCCTAAATCCGCCAAACCATGTTGTGTTCTGATTAATGTAATCCAGCACCACAATCAAGGCCGGAGCCGCCAGACATATATAGATAGCGAGCCTGTCCTCTATCTGTCTTTTTGTTAAAATACCAAAAGCAAAAAGTCCTAATAGCGGCCCATAGGTGAAGCCAGCCACTTTAAGTATCACGTCAATGATCGACTTATTATCGATCCATTTGAACACCATGACGGCTATAAAAAACACGAGGGCAAAGCTTAAATGTACACGCTGTCTTACCGCTTTTCTTGATTTCTCATCAAGAGCATCATTGCGTTTCAATCCCAGTATATCTATGCAATACGACGAGGTCAACGCCGTAAGGGCTCCATCAGCGCTGGGGAATAAGGCTGAAATAAGGCCGATAATAAAAATAATGGACAAAG
Source organism: uncultured Chitinophagaceae bacterium (assembly GCA_964606315.1). Lineage (GTDB taxonomy): Bacteria > Bacteroidota > Bacteroidia > Chitinophagales > Chitinophagaceae > Flavitalea. Next base: position 25,926 of record CAZSFY010000031.1, read on the forward strand.
CGGTAGGCATATACTGTAAAGCGACAGTTGGAAACAGATCATCATTAGCCACTGCTATCCCATTGTTCTGGGCAAACAAATGCAATAGTCCCCCAAGGAATAGAAAGAGAAAATTAACCACTACCATAATAACAGTGAAAGTCATCATATTCTTTTGGGAATCTTTGAGGTTTTTAACACTGATATTTTTCTGCATCATTTCCTGGTCAAGACCGGTCATAGCAATAGTGATGAACATTCCTCCTAGAATATGTTTCAGAAAGAAGGAACCACTTTTGATATCGGTATTAAAAATTTTGGTAAGACCATATTCATTCATCTGTGCCATTACGCCAGCCGAAGTCACCGGCAGATTTGACATTACGTAAAAAATACAGGCCATCAATCCCAGCAGCATAAAAGTAGTTTGCAGCGTATCCGTAAACACAATGGTTTTAACACCACCTTCAAATGTGTATAGTAATATCATCAGTAAGATGATAAATGTTGTCACCCAGAAAGGCACTCCCATATTTTCAAGAATGAACAGTTGCAGTACGTTAATGACGAGATACAGCCGGGCAGTAGCTCCCAATGTCCGCGAAATAATAAAAAACAATGCGCCTGTTTTATAAGACACCATTCCCAACCTATGTTGTAAATAATTGTATATCGAAGTAAGATTGAGTTTATAATACAACGGCAAGAGTACAAAGGCAATAATTATATAGCCGAGCAGATTGCCCAATACTACCTGGAAATAAGCAAAGCCTGCAGAGCCTACAGTTCCCGGAACAGAAACAAATGTTACTCCTGACAGAGAAGTACCTATCATACCAAATGCGACCAGCATCCAGTTTGAATTTCTGTTGCCAATAAAAAAAGAATCATTATTGGAGTTGCGGGACGTGTAATAAGCTACTAGTAGTAATAGTAGAAAATAGCCAAGTACAAAAGAGAACAAGAGGGTTGATGACATAAGGATATATTGAAGCTAAGATAATAAAATTTGTATCTTGTATTTTATGAATATAAAATCTGTGGCTGTTTTTTGTGGGTCCCGGGAAGGTAAGAATCCTTTATTTGCTAAACATGCAATGGAATTGGGTAAGTTCATAGCTATGCTGAACATCAAACTTGTATATGGTGGCAGCAAACGGGGGCTGATGGGAATTTTGGCTGATGCAGCACTTGCCAACAACGGCGAGGTTTTAGGAGTTATGCCTAAGGCAATGATGGAATGGGAACAACAACATGAAGGTCTCACAGAAATAGCTATCACTCCGGATATGCAGAGCAGGAAAAAAATGATGTATGAAATGAGTGATGCAGCCATCCTTATGCCTGGGGGATTTGGATCGCTTGATGAATTTTTTGAGATGCTGACCTGGAACCAATTGAAAATTCACGACAAGAAACTATATATTGTTAACTCAGGCGGTTTCTACAATCATCTCCATTTGCACCTTAAAATGCTTGAGCTTGAAGGTTTTTTATATGAACCATTAAATGACCGTATTGTTTTCTGCGATAGTCCGGTAGAACTTTTTAATAAAATCTCGTAAGGCTGTCCTTGTATATAAACACTTGTTGAAAAGGCAGACTGTCTCTCATTTTTTTCAGGAGCATTGGATCGTAACCCGGCTCATCAGTCGCGATTATTGTTGCAGGAGTATAGTATCTTAAATAATCTTTGAGTATCCATTCATCTTCTACAATGATGATATCATCTGCCGATACCTCTTTAGAAATTTTTTGTGCTTCAACATAATACCAGTCCTTAGCGCTTGTCTGCAACCAGCGAATACTTCCAAAATAATTAAGAGTAAATAACATAACCATTGTAATAGCCAATCCAATATTATTATTTATTCCCATAGGAAACCGGATCACAGGTAACATCCCTATGAGCAGAAGCCATACGATCACCATTTGAAGTATCCAGAACTCAAGGATTTCGGGCATCCAAAAGCAGAAAAAAATCGAGTAGATAAATAAGGTGACTAACAAAGGTGAAATAACATGATGATGCGATTGCATCTTTTTAATAAAACTGACTACTCTTATAATAAGCAGGATCATTAAAATCAGCAGGAATATTGCCAATATAGTTAATATCCATGCCCAATAGGGGGAAATATCAGATGAGAGGAATATTTCGTCTTTAAGTCCGTGTGATTGAAAAGATTGTTGCAGCAGCGATTGCATAGCCGGCAACTGAAAAATAAAATGCCCTCCTATAAAAGCATGACCAAAACCGGTAAGCACATGGATGGGTGTTTTAAATGAAAGAGGTTGCCAATACCCATGTCCAACAGTATAACCCTGCATCCAGCTAAGCCATGAAGCAAAAGTAGTATGTCCCTCAATAAACCATCCAATCACAAAATATACTGTAATAGTAATGATGAATGACAGTATAGTGTATGTCCATATACTTTTATACATTTTTCTCCGGAAAAGACAGTAAAGCACAACCGGAACGAACAGCACATTTACCTGGTGAAATAATATGGCCAGGCTATGCAGAATAGCCACTCTCTTAGCGTCACTAGCTAAAAATTCCTTTTTAGTAAGCGTATATAACGAAAGAAGTATGAAGAATAACGGAGGGAGGTAGACTTCTATATTAATACTGTAAAACCAGAATCCGTAAGAAAAGCCAACTATTGCAGTTCCCAGCCACGATGAAATTCTGCTTAAAAAGAATCTTCTGCGGAAAAACAGGTAACAGACTGTAAGTGCCGAAGCGCCCCAAAGCGCCGTAAAAGATTCTATGATATAATGTGCTCTGCAAAACAGCAATACGCCGTCGGGGGATAAACTTCTGCAGTTAAAAAAATCTTTCCAGAACAGTAACCATTTATTCGCCAGAAAATGATAGAGCAGGTGATGCTGATGAAATAGATTCTCTCCTCTTACAATATCATACAGGTAATGGATAGAATCGTGAGATGCCGAAAAATTGCTAACAAGCGTAAGAATAAAGATTATATAGGACACTACCCAAACGACCATTGCACCTTTCGATATTGATGATCCGGGTTTTATCATGCTAGAGTCTATTTTTTCACTATAAAGGCGAACCTATCCTTGAGTTTAAGAAACCATTTTTCAAACAGATGGTATGACATTAAGCTGATGCCTATCGACAAAATCAACGCGAGAAACATCATCGCAAAAGACACCCATGTATCTGATCCATTCAAATGTAAAGCATTCATCACTTTTATAGCGAAATAAAGACCTAGAAAATGTAAGCAGTATAAACCGTATGTATAAATACCCAGCTTGCTCATCAGTTTGAACTGACCCATTTTGAAAAGAGAGTTTTTGGCGTAGTTCTGCTCCAGGATGATCATTCCAAAGAGAGCGGCAATAACAATACGCTCGAAAATCACGGGTACACCCGGAACAAATATCTTGTCTTTAAACAAGGTAACAACTAGTGTAAGAACATATAGTAATACCAGCGCAGGTTTACTGATATTGGTGATAAAAGATTTGAACTTATTCTCATAGGAAACATAATAAGCGAATAATCCACCCAGTGCCATATCACCTATTACAGAAAAAGTATGAAAATACCTGATCGCAAACTCATGATCGTTATCCCCAGTATTAAAAGATCTGAATATGAGAGAAAAGATCATTATGGATGGAAAAACATAGCGGTAATACTTTAGCGGAGCCAACCTCAAAATAATTGGCCAGGTAAGATAAAATTGTTCTTCCACAGCTACCGACCATAAAACGGATAATAAGAGCGCATCCGGCTTTTCGGGCCAGGTATGCATGATGTCAAAATTAGCGGCAAAAAAGATATAATACCAGGGATTAGCATTTTCAATAACCGGCTCACCAGTCATTTTCTTTAGGATGGCGAATCCGACGAAACCAACAAATATGCATAAATAATAGAGAGGCCAGATTCGAAGAATCCTTCTAACATAAAAATTGGAGATATGGATAGTGCCGGTAAACTCTTTCTCCTTGATCAGCAGATAAGTGATCAGGAATCCGCTGAGTACAAAAAAGAAGTTAACCCCCAGATTGCCATGTTGAGAAATAAATTCTATAATCCTGTGCACACCTGGTTGTGCATCCTTCAGATAACTGAAAATGGAAAGACTACCATGATAAAGAAATACAACAAAAAATGATATAAAACGTAATCCGTCAAGGTTAGGAAAAAATATCTTGGCCTTTCCGGAAGGTAGTTTTTGCTCCATTACTGGGTTTTAGTTTTTGTCAATCACCTGTGGATTGATAGCTGAAATAGGCTCCTCAGGTGCAATTTTACCCGGATGGGTGGTCCACACCTTAGAATCATGTTTTTTACCCTTATTAGGGTTCTTCAGTGTAAACAGCCACCACATTCCCATTTTTTCTGTAACATTCGCTACTATAATCGGAACTCCTATACCTAAAATTGTGCTGGTGATTAACAAAACGAAAAAATTGTCGTAATGAAGAACATACCGGAAGAAAATACGCGTTCCAGCAGTTACAGCTAAATGAATAACATATATGTGAAGTGAGTAATATCCTACCACTCTTATAAACTTGAGTATCCCCACTTTCTGCAGCAGAAATGAGCAATGAATAAGAAAGGCTCCGCCTACTAATCCGACTATCAGAAAGAGCGCCGGCATCTGATTTTGCACATAATAATCAGGCTGCCTGTATCCTGATCCTACCCCATGGGCCAGGTTGATATTAGTAAAATACAGTTCGAGGATGATAAACAGGGGAGTAAATATTAAAAAAGTTTTGGTTGAACTGAAAACCTTGAAGTTCTTGGGATCAAGAATTATCGATCCAAAATAATCACCCACTGCGAAAAAGATGTAGTAAAAGAATACATCAAGAATAAAGAAATGTTCGAATAAATCATTATAGCGGCAATAGCCAGTTATTGAATACAATATAATACCCAGCATGATCTGATGTACCATCGTGAATTTAGCCTTTACTTTCAAAAGGGCATACAATGATCCCGTCAGAAAGAGCGTATGCAGGTACCAGAACTGCTCGATTTCTCTTGGTTTTATCAATAGATTTAAATAGTCAATAGGTTCCCTGTCAGCATTCACATACCCTTTAAAAATAAGCTGTAGTGTAATTTGAATACATCCCCACAATAACAGGGGCCATACTAGTGTCTTAAAACGTCCGGCTATGTAATCATTGACACTTTTTTTCCGTAATGTACCTCCGAGAAATATACCTGAAACGATAAAGAAAAGAGGCATACGAAAACTGAAAAAGAACACATCTGCAAATTTGAGGGCCGCATAAGGATAAGGCTCACCTGGCGGATGCAGTCCTTCCTGAACATGCCTGAACGTTACCAGTATAATACATATACCTTTTGCATAATCGATCCAGGCATAACGGCTATCGCTAAGAATAGCCGGTTTGTAAAAGAGTTCCTTCAGTTTCACTACTACATTTTTTTGGGAAGATATACATTTTGGCGGCAACAGTCAACGCCCTTAGTTAAAACTTCACCCGAAGATCATACATCGGGTGAAGTTTATAAGGAAATCATTTCGAATCGGGCAAGCTAAACAGGAAGCTGTTATCCCTTATTATTTAACCGTTCTAATCACTTTATTAGCCTGAACGGCTTTTCCATTTACACTTAGTGTCATAATATAGACACCTGTTTGCATTGATGCTTCAGACGCGTTTATTCGTAGCGTATTAACTCCCTGCGGAAGCTTACCAAACAGTTTGCGGTAACCCAGTCTTCCAGCCAGATCATACACTTCTACACTGATATTGTTATTAGCAGATGTATTATTAAAGTCTATGTTCACAATATCAGTGAAAGGATTCGGATAAAGCTTGCCATTCATAGCAGCTGCCAGGCGTGCATTTTCTGCATCCTCGGCTATATTATTAGCGTTCTCACTACCTAACACAGAAGTCTGATCATTAATAAAGCTGTTGTTCGACTGCATACCTGAAATACTTTCCGGATCTGTGTAATCCTGAACGATAATACCACCATGGAAACCATACATTGCTTCTTCTGTTGTTGAAAAGTCAAGTAATACATTTCCACCGGCATCAGGTACTACATTGTCAATGTATACCACTTTAGAGTTATTCATCCATGAATTGAGATAAACCGTTCTGCCGTTGATAGTATAAGTTCCTGTGTAGTCACCTTTAAACCATCCTGCGCTACTCGAGCTTCCGAAGAAACCGATACGATAGCGTCTGCTATGATTCAGGCCAGATAATTTAAACTGTGCAAGTTGGGTTTTATCCACCCAGAAATCAGAAGCCAGTACATTATCAGGTACTACACCCGAATTATTACCAGTAACCACACCCGCGGTAAACTCACCGTTGAACACTCTTACAAGTTCCAGACTTAATCCGGAAGGAGCACCAGATTGATTGGTTAATCCCTCATAGGTAGCCAATACTGTGGGAGACGAGTAAGTGTTGTTCCATGGGAAGTTTGCATCAGGCATTGTATAGTTAAAGTTTACATATACAATTGAGGCAGGGGTAATAGCAGTAGCTCTATTACTATATTCTGAATATATTCCACCAGATGTTTTAGCTCTAACCCTATACCAATACTTGGTATTAGGATTAAGACCTGTATTTCTATATACACTTGTATTACGAGGTAATGGAATAGAAACCAGGTTAAGCGAGAACAATGAGTCAGTAGCTCTTTCGAGGATATAGCCGTCTGTCGGCGCTTCCTCTACGGTCCTGTCAGACCAACTCAAATCTATACTATTACGATTATTAGGTTCTGCGTAAAGGTTAATCGGGTTCAGAATAGTAATAGTAGGCTCATACTCTTCAATAATCAGAGCATTCATATAATTCATCGCGCTTCCGCCAATTCTCGTACTGGTGAATGCTATTTGTCCACCTGAAGGAGTTAAACCATTCAGATTGGCTGTTAACCGGGTATTGTAACGTGAGTTCAATGTATCCCTGGTTGTTCCGGATACATATTCCACATTTGCAAGCGGTCCTTCATTCATACTACCCACAATAACAATGTTATACTTCTTAGTATTATCAAGTCCGCCAATAGTTACAGTTTTAGGTCCGCCCGGATCACTCAAACCACTAGTCAATACCGAATCGGGAACGACCCCGCTATTATTACCTGTAATATGACCCATATTATTCAAAGATCCTGTCCAGCCACTGGTGGTAGTAACAGTGAACGTAGTTAATGTATTCTTTTCATCTCTAATACTAGATAATGTGCTAGAGGATCCTCTTGTTCCCAGCCAGTTATTCCATGGCAAAGGAGCAGTTTTTCCAACGCTGCCGAAGTTAATGAATACAGACCTAGTATTTTTATCCGAGACTGTTACAAAGATTGTCTTTATCACTTCCCCGCCTTTATTATCGGCAGCTTTTACTTTAATATAGTACCAGCCGATATGGTCTGCACTAGGATCGCAGGCAATCCTGTAATTGGCGCCACCCATATTTGTCAAACTAATAAAGTTGGGTTTTTCCAGTAAAGAAACAGTAACTATATCACCGGGATCATCTGTTACAGTAAAGTCAATAGTCTGTGGTACACCTGTTTTCAGGTATATATTTTCAGTAACTGCCACTATCGGATTATTATTTCCTGTTACCACTCTAACAGTATCGCTTGATTCACCTGTACCGTAGCTATTGATTCCAATTACATGATAATAATAAGTTGATTCAGGAGCTACCGTATTATCATAATATGATGAACTGTCCTTATAAGATGCACTTGGATTAAGTAATGTGTACGGACCTGTCCTCTCTGCTGAACGATAGATACGGTAGGCATCTTCATTATAAGCTTTATCTACCCATGTCAATTTTACACCGAGGTTCGCATTGTGTTCTCCGGCTAAATTTGTAGGTTTCGCCGGAAGAGTATTATCAGCGTAGTTCGCTTTAATCGTAAATCCGCTTAACGTACCTCCACGATTAATGCTAGCATCACCATTGATCGTTACAAATATTTCACCATTAGCATCAGGTTTTACGTTATTAATCACAATACCATTAATATTGTTATAATAGTTGATACTTTGTGATGCATTACCAATCCTGAAAGTTTGAGTACCATTTAGAGTAGCGTAAGTATGGAATGTAAAGTTGTATGTTTTTGAGGAATCCAATCCGGCTACTTTAATAATAATCGTATCTGAATTATTATCTCCTGCGTTGACACCCCAGGTAAACATATCTTTGAATACTGCGTCAGGGAAAACTCCACTATTATTTCCAGTTTGTATACCATTGGTAGCGATGGCATTTACCGCTGCCGTTTTAACTAAAGAGACATTTACATCACTTAGGTTGCCTCTTGTGTTATAGGCAGGCGGATGAGTAAAGCCTGGGAGACTTACACTATTCCAGCCAGATAATAATGGACTGGAACTTCTCATATCAAATTGTACAGTTTCATCAGGATCTTTATCCACTATAGTCAGCGTCATTGTTTTACTTGTCCACGCTCCATATCCGTCATTCAGGTAAATAGTTACTTCATACTCTCCCGCATCGGCATAACCAGGTTTAAACTGGATATTACCTGTTCCGTTATTGTTATTGGTGAATGTTGCAAAGGCTGGAAGATTATCAAATACCCATGACATTTGTTCTGTACCATTATTATCCGTACCGGATAATGGTACATTAAATATTCCACCTTCATTAATTGTCGCAGCTTCTACTATAGGAGCCAGAACGGGAACATCATTGGTGTTTACATTAAGTATAAATGCAGTAGTGTCTCTTCCTCCATTTCCGTCTGCAACAAAAACCCTAATATTATAAGCACCTCTTTGTCTTGATGACGGTGTGAAAGTAATATTCACTAATCCGTTTTCAGGAGAATGAGTAGTAGCAAAAGTGGGTAAAGACTGATAAGAGAAAGTCAATGCTTCTCCGTCTTCATCCGTTGCTCTCACAGGCAATGTGAAGGATGTACCATACAACATGGTAAAGTTCTTCACTCTTGTTATCACAGGCTTTGTATTCAATGTCTTGCCACTCACTTCTGCTGAGAAGGCTGAATTGGAAACAATACCTGTAGCTCTTACTCTGTAATAATAAGTAATATTAGCAAACAGCGCACTGTCAGTATAAGTGATCTGTGACCCATCACCCGCAGGTAGTGTTGCAATTTTTCTATCATTCGATTTATTTCCTGATGCACGCCAGATCTCGAAACCTGTTTCATTAGAAGAAGCATCATTAAACTTAATCGTTATAGTGTTTGTTGATTCTACAGTTGCAGAAACACTCGTTGGTACTGCTGGTGCAGAAGGTGCAGCTGCTGTTACCGCTGTAGACTGTGGAAGTGTGTGATTCGTTATTAAATAATTGATCTCTGGTTCTGACAATGCTCCCCTGATAATATACAGATTATCCATCAGCCCTGTATAGTTTGAGTAAGAGCCATCATTAAATACCGAGGCATTTGTACTGGTAGTACTTGGCTGACCCAACCGGGAGGCGTTATTAGAATTACCGGTAATGGACATAAACGACAAATCATCGTTAGATGCTACCAATACTCCATTCAGATATAGTTTCAATGAATTAACATCGTATACAACAGCCACGTGGTTCCACTGACCCGACTGCCAGTTGGCATTGCTGACAAAACTATTCAGTGAAGCTGTAGCTCTTGTTGAGCCGCTGGCTATACCTGCTATCAAAGCATTACTGTTGAATCTTAATCCCAATCCATTATCATTACCACCAATATCAAAGACCATTCTTTTGCTATTTGTAGCAGAAGGCTTGATCCACAATGCTACAGTACGCTGATCATACCCACCCAAAGCAGGGAACTGATTAGCATTTCCTAAAACAACGTATCCTGAAGTTCCAAAGTTTACCGAATGACTTCCTTCAGGCCTGTCGGTATTATAGCTGGTATTAGAGCCGGTTAAACCACTTCCACCATTAGCTTCAGTAAAATTATTATTGAACCTGTAGTTTCCTTCCACTACTGCAGAAACAAAAGAAGAAGCGCCACCGTTAACTAATGAACGAACTTTATAATAATACCTGGTATTAGCAGTCAGACCTGAATCTGTATATGACGTAACATTTGCCCCTGTAGTGGCAACCGGAACGTAAGTACCGGTTAATGAAGTAGAGCGCACTATCTCAAAACCACTCTCATTATTACTGTTATCAATCCAGGTAAGGTCAATTTTATTAAAAGCAGAAGCTGTAGCTGTAATATTTGATGGAACATTTATTGCGGCAGCAGTGTACTGATCACCTACTGAGAAGAAATTTTTCGGGATCATTTCTCTTGACAAACCCACATTATTTGACCAGTACAGCGTCATCACTTCATCACCTCCTACTTCTGCAAAAGATATGGCAATAGAATGATATCCTGCAGTAAGGTAGGTTGTAGCAGATCTTGACTGGGCACTGTGTGCACCATCATTATTCACGAGTGCAGTAGCATTAAAAGAATAAGGAACATCAATATATAACTTACTGCCATCGTCCGAGTAAGTTTCAAATGTCCAGTTACCAGCTACCGGTATATAAATCAACCCTTCCCAGAGAAAAGCAAAATTATCATTTTGCGTTCTGATTCCGGCGCCGGCATTAACGGTATCTGTAACTCCTGTCTTTACCGGAGTGAGGTTATTAAAGTTGGGGAGATTACTATAGCTGCCGTGATAATACTTATAATTTAATCCCTGGCGGTGAGTGTATCCCGAAACCTGGTTACTATTGGGAGATTCATTTCCGGCTCTATCTACTGCCTTAATATAAAAATCATAAGTAGTTAAACTATCAAGATTGGCTACCGTAAAATAAAGATTATCGGTACTGTATAATTTCTGACCGTTGGCATAAATATCATAACGCTCAATACCAACATTATCAGTTGAAGCCTTCCATCTCAAAGCAACAGAAGTAGAAGTACTTCCCCTGTATTCAAGATCTCTTGGCGCAGTAGGAGCAATATTATCTATTTCTGTTTTTGAACTAGCTTCATTACTTGCCACTGATGCCCCCGTTTCTGCAATCGCTCTTACCAGGTAATAATATTCTGTGTTCGGCACTAATGCGGTATCAACATAGGTTACCACATCAGCATTTGTTAATCCGATAAATGTGTACGGTCCGCCGGCTGTTGTTGCACGGTAAACTTCAAAACCTATTTCATTTGTTCCTGCATTGGGATTATCCGCCCAATCCAGCCTAAGAGAAGACTGTGATAACACACTTACGCTTAAATTTTTCGCTGCATCGGGTTTAGGTGTTCCTGCGGCATTGATCACACGAAACACTGGTGAGTATTCGGTTCCACAACCATAAGGCTCAGAGTACCTGGCCTTATATGTTCCTGCAGGAGCGTCAAAATTGGGAGAACTGTTTACGATAATATTATCAGTTGTACGTACCCATTGATAATTAAGAAAACCACCTGGTAATTGTAGCTGTACCCGAGTATTACCATCAAGAGAAGGTACTGCACGGCTATGATTTCCTGAAATTTGGATTGGCGGAGTCTGTGTAATGGTTTTAGGGCTGATGACAGCGGGATTCATTGACCAGTCTGACCACGGACCACCGGGTACTCTTCTGAAACGAACACGGTAAGTTCCAAAACTTCTCAATGTTAACTCATTACCACCACTACTCATATTAGTAACTACCGCACTATTTACGATCGTATTGGTTCTGTTATTATTAGCAGGAGCCCCTACTCCATAACTGGTAGCAATAGTTACCCCATCTCTCTGCCATTCATAATCATAAAAGCCCGCAGAGATACCAATTCTTGTATTAACTACTGAATCGGGACAGAACTCGAAACGATTAAAAAATATTAGTGGGTTGGCTTTGTGCATATTATTCATAAAAGGCACAAAATCCGGCTCGGCCCAATGCCTGTCCCAAGCCGCGTGACCAAGATCAGGGTATCTTGAATGCCTGATATTCGCCCCTATAGAATATAAATTATTAAAATTGTATTTAGCTGTGGCAGTATCCGGATTTCCATCTCTGTCGCCAGTAGCCATCCATATGGGAATATGAACAAGATCGTTCCATACAAGCGGCGTTCCCGCAGAAGAAGTCGGAGCGATAGAAGCAGTACGCGTTGGATGGTGTTCAGCCAATTCCCAAACAGCCGCACCACCACCAGAAAGACCAAACACGAAAACACGGTCAATATCAGCCTGTGCATACTTTGCAAGGGAATCCATAAAAATCCATATAAGATTATATCTCCAACTCGGACCGGAGCCCCATGCTCCCCAGCAGCCATTATCCGCTGCTCTTAACTGTGGGTAAACGAGAAAACCATCGAAGCTACCGTCATCAACACGCTGACCAAAAACCCTTCCACCTAATACAAGTTGTTTTTCGTTATTATAAATACCTCCGTTTGAAGGACATGATACTTCACCAGCACCATGCATAAACAGAGCAACGGGATATTTTTTATTCTCTTCGGGATTATAACTTTTCGGAAATTTTACTCTAAAAGTAAGTTTGCTTCCCAGGTAATTAATGAAATAAGCCTTAAAGCTAGCAGCCAGCGCAGCAAAAGATCCTGACCCTGAACTCACACCATTGGTGCTTGTTGAAACCCATTTTTGTAAACCCAAAATATTTGAGTCAGGTTTTTGAGCCGTACCATAAGCCGCTGAAGAACTATAGCGAACAATGGGGTCATTAGGATCAAAAACATTTTGTGCATCAATTTTTCCTGATAATCCGCTTAAGACAAGGATGAGAAGTAAAATTCTCTTCATAAAAAATTTTATTAACGGTTAGGGCATTTACAGCAAAAGCCATAAATGGGCATCATCGGAGGATAGAATCTGAACCAGCAATCAGAGAAGAATATTGGAAAGGGTACTACCGGTAAAGAAACAGACTTAAAACATCTGGGATGTTTTCAGAGGATCAATTGGAGAGTATATAGAGGATCAAAATTATAAACATTTTTCATAAAGTGAAATATTTGGCGGATATTATTCTTTTCCTTATCTACGTAATCTATGCTTTTAGTCGTAGTAATACTTTTTTGGTCGGGACTGCTCTTTGTATTGTACACTTATGCCGGATACCCCTTATTGATGTTGTTTCTCACCCGAAACAAAAAAAAGACTTATAAATCAATAGATTACACAATAGAGCCTGAATTGCTGCCCAGCATTACCCTTATTGTAGCTGCCTATAACGAAGAAAAGATCTTACCTCAGAAAATAGCAAATAGTCTGGCACTTGATTATTGTCAAAAAAAACTACACCTGTTATTTATCACAGATGGATCGACAGACGGTAGTAATCAACTAATTAGCCAGCACCCTTCTATTCAATTATTATATGAACCGCTAAGAAAGGGAAAAACTGCTGCAATCAATAGAGCCGTACAACATGCCCATACCGACATTATCGTACTTACGGACGCCAATGCAATGCTTAACACCAACTGTCTGTATAATATTGCCCGGCATTTCCATGACAGTCGTGTAGGTGGGGTAGCCGGGGAAAAGAAGGTGATCGGCAAAAACGGGACGGGTAGCGGTGAGGGCGCATACTGGAAGTATGAGTCTGTTATTAAACAAATGGACTCGGCTCTCTACTCTGTTGTAGGTGCTGCCGGCGAACTTTTTGCCATGAGAAGATCTCTTTACGCTCCCCTTGAAGAAAACATTATCCTGGACGATTTTGTGCAATCACTTCTGCTTACCCAAAAAGGTTATGTAATTCGCTATGAACCAGATGCCTATGCTATCGAACAAGCCTCATTGAACCTGTCTGATGAACGTGAAAGAAAAACAAGGATCAGCGCAGGAGGATTTCAGGCTATTGGCATGCTCAAACCGTTACTAAATATCTTCAGGCATAAAACATTATCTTTTCTTTATATATCACATCGTGTATTAAGATGGACAATTTGTCCACTTAGCCTCCCTGTCATTTTTTTCTCCGCATTATATTTATATATATATACCAGCAACCCTCTTTATCAGTGGGCATTGATCCTGCAACTTTTTTTCTACGTAACAGCACTTATAGGGTATTTAACTAAATGGAAGTTATTCTATATATCTTTCTACTTCTTTTTCATGAACTTATGTGTTTACATAGGCTTTTTTAGATTTTTGAGACGTAAGCAATCGGCTGTTTGGGAGAAAGTTGAACGCGAGGCAGAGGACTGAAAAAATGCCCAATTACTTGCATATACGGCTAATGTTGCTAATTTTACAGTCTGATAACGCATCTCCACAATCCTTTCTGGAAAATCTACCACACTTGTTGTATTTCCAACCAATGAAAAAGGCACTATAATTGCAATTTCTACAATTGCTATCTCCAATACCTCATGAGGGCTAGTTAGTCCATTGTTTATACTCCTGTTGAAAAATTGCGATTTTTTCAAACGGCCAGGTTACTGGTCAAAAATGTTCAAATGAAAAAAAAGATTCTCGCAATTGATGACAGCAAGGCTATCCGGTTTCTTCTCCAAACTGTATTGGGAAAAGAATACGAGGTGATTACCGCCCCTGACGGATGTTCGGCAATGTACTGGTTATCGAAGAATAACATTCCGGACCTGATTATCTGTGACCCTCAGTTACCAGACATGAAGGATTGGGAATTAATAGAAGAATTGTCTAACAGTATTATTTATAGAAGCATTCCTTTAGTAGTGATTTCTTCAATGGATAAAGACATTACTAAAATTAAATGCGATGAGTTTGGTGTAGCAGATCATTTTACCAAACCATTTAATCCAGTTACTCTTTCTGAAAGCATTAATAACCTTGCCAACACGAAAAAGAATTATGCCGACAACTTTACAGCAATATAATAAAACAAGTAATAGAACTTACAGGCACTTTTCTATCCCTGCCTCTACTGTTATAAACAGTAAGAAAAAAGATTTCTTCTACATTGGTAAGAAAAATGAGATTATTACAGCCCTGGTAAATTCTTTCGAGAGTGGTTATGGCGCAGAAAGCATAGAGAAGGCCAAGGTGTTGTTAAAAAGATTAAATACACATTCAGGAGTTACTCCTTCTGTAATCCTGATTGATTCTTCACTCGGACATGAAGCGGCGAAAAATTTGTCTGCATTCCTGGCTTCACAAAATCATCTCGATAAAGTTCCCTTCTTTATAGAAGGGACTGATCTTGCTGCAGAGGAACTCTCTGTGTTCTCAAAAACCCAGGTTGCAGATGATATTATTTCTGTTACCCAGTTGGGTAAAGATAAGTTGATGGCAAAAATCAGTTTCTGGAAAAGGGTCAGGGAAAATAATAATGTTCAAATAAATAGTGAAACCAGGCAGCCAGCTACTGCTACAGAGATAGCAAAGAGACTTTTTGATATAGTTATCTCTGCGATTCTTATGGTGGTTTTAAGTCCGTTGTTCCTGCTGATTATGCTGGCACTGAGGATTGAATCAAAAGGTCCTGTATTTTATATTTCACAGAGGGCAGGTAAAGGATACAGAATTTTCAACTTTTATAAGTTTAGAACTATGGAAGTTGAGGCAAACAAAAAGATATCTGATGTGTCTCACCTTAATATGTACACTCACCTGCATCCTATCGGACCAGTATTTGTTAAAATTGATAATGATCCGCGTATCACCAAACTGGGTGCTTTTTTAAGGAAATGCAGCCTAGATGAATTGCCACAATTATTAAATGTATTTAAAGGTGATATGTCGCTGGTCGGCAATCGTCCTCTCCCCTTATACGAAGCCGCGCTTCTTACGACAGACGAATGGGCTACACGCTTTTTGGCTCCTGCAGGAATGACAGGTCTTTGGCAGATCAGAAGAAAGACAAAATTCACCATGTCAGCCGAAGAAAGAATAAAACTGGATATAAACTATGCAGAAAAATCCAATTTTTTGTTCGACCTGTGGATCATGATGAATACACCTACTGCTGTAATCCAAAGGACTAACGCATAAAACGATTTTTGCCCTTATATTGCGTAAAAAGAAGGGCTTATGCCTGTTGGGAAATTTCCATTTATTTCTATTATTACGCTGAATTATAATCAGACTGCGGTTACATGTGCCTTTCTTGAATCTACAAGAGCACTTGATTATCCCTGTTATGAGGTATTGGTATGTGATATGGCCTCATCAGATGATCCCGAAGATCAGATAAAAGCCGGCAATTATCCCCATACACAACTGCTGAAAAGTGACAAGAACCTGGGATTCGCGGGCGGCAATAACTGGGGAATGCGACATGCTAAAGGAGACTTCTTTTTCATCGTCAATAATGATACAGAAGTCACACCGCTGCTCCTGCAAAAACTGGTGCAACCATTCTTAAATGATCCGGCAATTGGTGTTACCTGTCCTAAGATCAAATACTATTATAATCCGAACATTATACAATACGCCGGATTTAACCCTATGAACGTATATACCGGAAGAACTACCAGTATCGGATTGAAGGAAGAAGACCGTGGTCAATATGATACTTCGAGAGTAACATGGGGGGCGCATGGCTGTGCAATGATGGTCAAAAAAGAAGTATTGAAAAAGGTAGGCATGTTTGCCGAAAAATTTTTTCTTTATTATGAAGAGTGGGATTGGTCGGCACGAATTATAAAAGCCAACTATAAAATCTGGTATGCTGCCGATGCTGAAATATACCACAAGGAATCACTCACCGTAGGAAAATCGAATCCTATCAAAGTGTATTACCATACGCGCAACCGTATTCTGTATATGCGTAGAAATTCAAATCCTTTTCAACTATTTATTTTTACACTTGTATTTGTATTTTTTGTTATTCCCAAAACATTAATCGTCTACTTTTTCAGAAAAGAATTTAAAAAACTGAAATATTTTCTGAAGGGAATACTATGGAATCTTCGCACTACCAGCAGTTCGCCAGTATGATAGATCAGATCATCCATATGCTAACTCTGGTATTCTTCATCTACCTCGCTATCCATGCAATATATTTTCTGATATTTAGTCTTGCCGGTAAACTGGTCAAAAAAAAACATACAACCGAAACCTATCCGAAAAAAAGAATTGCTATTTGCATTCCATCCTATAACGAGGACGAGGTAATTGTAACAACGGCAAAAGCAGCAGCAACACACAATTATCCCTCATCATATTTTGATATATTCATTGCAGCTGATCATACCGGCAGCGAAACTATCGATCTTCTTAAACAGGAAAGAGTAACTGTTTATGCACTTGATTTTTTACATAGCTCCAAAGCACGCTCCTTAAATTATCTGCTGAACAGTATCGATGAAAAAAATTATGATATAGCACTGATATTAGATGGCGATAATATCATGGAGTCTGGCTTTCTTGAAAAAATAAATACAGTCTTTAATAATGGGTACAAAGCTGTTCAGGCACACAGAACTGCAAAAAACAGAAATACCACTGTTGCCACACTCGATGCTATCAGTGAAGAAATCAATAACCATTTGTTTAGAAAATCACAACGTGCAATGGGTTTCTCATCCGCATTAATCGGATCCGGAATGGCTTTTGAATTTCATCAACTAAAGAAAGTATATAATAAACCGGGCATACTCGATAATCCGGCATGCGACAGGGAAGTTGATTTCGAGTTAACCAAAGACAATATTATTATAGAATATCTTGATGATACATTTGTGTTTGACGAAAAAGTTGCTCAAAAAAAAATATTCAAAAAACAGAGAAGAAGGTGGTTAGAATCACAATTGATCCATCTCAAACTATTTTTTCACGAAAAAGTTTCTCCTAAAACAAAGAATTACTGGAACAAATTGTTTATCAATTGTATCCCACCAAGAATCATCCTTTTAGTATTTTTCCTAATAGGAATTTTACTTTCCTGGAAGTGGGGATTACTATTATTTTGTATTTATATAGTGAGTCTAATAATCGCTGTTCCATCCAGATTTTACAATTACAATACAGTAAAAGCGCTTCTACAACTTCCGTTTATAATACTTATTTATATAAGTGCGCTGATAGGCATTAAGCCAAAACGGAAAGAATTTGTTCATACCCCCAAGTCATTCAAAAAATAAATTAAATGTAAATACTTGCATATCATAATCTTTAAGATTTGATACCATTAATGACTTGACAATACCATCAGGTTTTTGTTCTTTTGACACACGGAAAATTATAGAATATATCGTTTTCCGAAAGATAAGACAGCCGGGCGACCGGCAATAATCCGAATATCCGAAAATCCAACCCATGAGAAACTGTACCCGTGTACTAAAGGCTATTTTGTGTCTACTCATTTTTGCTACCGGAACAATATCCGGATACTCCCAACAGATTGAAAAAGGGATTACTGCCAGTACTGGCGACTATTTAGGATTTCTTGAATACAAACCCCAGGAATACGCCACCGAGGGAAACGTAAAGCACCCGCTTATTATCTTTCTTCACGGTATCGGTGAAAGAGGGAACGGGAGATCCGAACTAAAAAATGTCGCCAATTATGCATTGCCCAAAATGTTAAGAGAAGGATTTACTACCCGCACAACGTGGAATGGTAAAACAGAAACATTTATAGTATTGTCGCCGCAATGTCCAATGAACTATGGAATGTGGCCCCAGGCATTTGTTGATGATCTGATCAATTACGCAAAAAGCAATTTGCGTATCGATACTAATCGCATTTATCTTACCGGTCTGTCTATGGGCGGCGGTGGATCAAACAAGTATATCTCAACATCTGCAGCAGCCCCCAAAAAACTGGCCGCTACAGCAGCAATATGTACGCCCTGTACGTTTGACAATGGCTCTTTCGTTGCTAACGCTAATCTTCCTTATTGGGCTTTTCATGCTGCTGATGATAATGTAGTAGGATATGACTGTACTGATAGGGCTATTAACAGGATCAACGCCAATAACCCAGCTGTAAAGCCCCTGAGAACAATATGGCCAACCGGCGGACACATGGTATGGGACCGTGTATATAAGGATACCAACTACAAATGGGAACCTGTCATCAATATATACGAATGGTTCCTGGGTCAGAATAAAAGTTTGCCTGTAAATAAATTACCTGTAGCTAGAGCCACTGGCAATACTAACGTCTCTATAACCTCCGGAACCACTACCCTTAACGGCGCTACATCTACTGATGTTGACGGAACAATTGTAAGATATGTATGGAGAAAGATTTCAGGTCCTAATGCAGGTGTTATCAAGAACCCTTTTGGCCCTAGCTCATCAACGGAAATCACCGGATTAACTCTTCCGGGATCGTACGTCTACGAATTGAGTGTAGTAGATAATCGCGCTGGTTTTACAAAAGATACTATTACAGTTACAGCGGTTAACGGACCAATACCTAACGTCAATCCAATCGCAAGAGCAGGAAATGATATCACTATCACTTTGCCCACTAATAAAGTAACAGTTAATGGTGGTACCTCTTCGGATCCTGATGGAAGAGTTGAGTACTTCTTGTGGACAAAAATCAGCGGACCCGATCAGTTTACTATTGTAAATAAATTCGCCAGTCTAACTGAAATAAATAATCTTGTAGAAGGAACCTATACTTTTAGACTTCAGGTAACAGATAATAATGGAGCTACTGGAACAGATGATATTACCATTAAAGTTAATCCCGCTGCTAATGTTGCCCCCGTGGCGAATGCAGGGGGTAATAAAACCATCGCTCTGCCGAC
>CAZSFY010000032.1:0-45102 GCA_964606315.1 uncultured Chitinophagaceae bacterium
CCTTTTTTCTATCTATTTTCGTAGTTATCTTGTTATATGGACGCAATTGCTATAGCGGCTATTATTATAGCTATTTTACTTATTGCTTTCTTTTCAGGGATTGAAGTGGCATTTGCTACTGCAAACAGGATGAGTATTGAGTTGAAAAAAAAGCAGGGTACTTCGGTAGGGATCAAGCTATCGCGTTTCTTTGACGCGCCATCCAGGTTCATTGGGACTGTGCTGGTAGGATATAATTTTTTTCTGGTACTCTTCATTTTGTTACTCAGCTCTTACAGTGATATTATACTTACGAAAATCGGTATTAGTCCGTCCATGATCCTATGGGCCAGGCTATTTATCGAGATCCTGCTGTCGATGCTGATTGTCGTGATATTGGGTGACTTTATTCCTAAGGCTATATTCAGGGCTAAAGCCGATTCATTACTAATACTGTCGACACGTATCGGCATTTTGGGTTTTTTCCATAATATATTTTATCCTATAGCGGCAGTATTTGTTCGAATATCACAATGGGTACTCACTTTTATTTTTGATATGCGTATAGACAAGAAAAAGGATACTTTTTCGCGTGCCGACCTGGAGCATTATTTTCAGCAAACCACTGAATTTAATGAAGAGAATAAAGATGTGAACACCGCTCTTTTTGAGGCGGCGCTTTCGCTTCCCAAGGTTAAAGTCAGAGAATGTCTTGTACCCCGTAAAGAGATAGAAGGCATACTCCTCACTTCTACTGTTGAGGAAGCCAGAAAGAAATTTGTAGATACAAAGTTGAGTAAGTTGTTGGTGTATGATGGTAACATTGACCAGATAGTTGGATATATTCATCAGTTGGATTTATTCAAAGAACCTAAATCAATCAGGGATATCCTGCTTCCTATTCCGGCTATTCCGGAGAGTATGAGCGCCACCGATCTTATCAGTAAATTTTCAAGAGAAAGAAAAAGTATAGCCTGGGTAGTAGATGAGTTTGGAGGAACATCGGGAATTGTAACTATGGAAGATATGCTTGAAGAAATTTTCGGGGAAATTAAAGATGAATATGATGTTGAGGAGTTTGAGGAAAGGAAGATCTCGGATAAAGAATACATATTATCCGGGCGACTGGAACTAGATCATTTGATTAAAAAATATGGATTGGAATTTCCTGATGAATCTTCTGAGACATTATCAGGATTTATCATCAACGAGTACGAGACGATTCCAAAATTAAAAGAGCGGATCATTATTAATGACTATGAATTCGAGATACTGCATGTAAGCGATACACGAATTGAAATGGTGAGATTAAAGATTCTGCAGTAAAATTATTTTAAGGATGGCATTACCCTTTTTAAACAAGCGGGCGCAGGATAAGGAGATGAGCTTTATAGATCATTTGGAAGAATTGCGCTGGCATATTGTACGATCATTAGTGGCTGTATTAGTTGGAGCTATTGTGGTTTTTGTGAAAATGGACTTCTTTTTTGATACTGTGATCATGGGGCCCCTCCGTCCCGATTTCATCAGTTATGAAGGGTTGTGTAAGTTCAGTCATTGGGTAGGAGTGGGTGATAGCTTATGCATACCTGTAGCCGCGCTTGAA
Organism: uncultured Chitinophagaceae bacterium; assembly: GCA_964606315.1. Lineage (GTDB taxonomy): Bacteria > Bacteroidota > Bacteroidia > Chitinophagales > Chitinophagaceae > Flavitalea. The sequence goes on from CAZSFY010000032.1 coordinate 1,586, forward strand.
TTACAGGCAACTACTTTCGGTTCACAATTTATTTCCAGCATATCCATCGCTTTTGTTACGGGATTTATTATCGCTTTCCCATACGTCTTTTGGGAATTTTGGCGGTTCATTAAACCTGCGTTAACACCAAAGGAATTAAGCACAACAAGATTCTCGATTTTTTTTGTATCCTTTTTCTTTTTTACCGGAGCTGCATTTGGTTATTATTTATTAGCTCCTTTTACTTTTTCATTTCTCGGTAATTATCGTCTCGGTTCTATAAATTTTGTGGAAACACGTCCGATGATATCTGATTACGTTGACAATCTTGTCAACATTACGTTAGGAGCTGCATTGGCATTTCAATTGCCTGTGGTAGCATACGTACTTACAAAAATAGGTCTTGTAACACCTGCTTTCCTGAAGACATATCGTAAGTACGCTTATATAGCTCTTCTTGTCATTGCTGCTGTTATTACTCCTTCGCCCGACTGGATGAGCCAGATGATCGTATGTGTTCCGTTGGTCATGCTTTACGAATTCAGTATTTTTCTCTCGAAGAGAATATATGCGGTAGAGGAGGCAAAGATGAGAGAGTAAAAATTTTTAACTTGCGCCACTAAACTTGATGTTATGCCCGATTTAGAGCAAATTATCGCCATAGGCAGCGATCATGCCGGATATGAATACAAGGAACAACTGGTAAAACACCTTGAAGCCAGAGGGTTCCAGGTGAAAGATATGGGAGCTTATAATAGTAATTCAGCTGATTATCCGGACTTTGCTCACCCGGTAGCTAATGCTGTTGAGAAAAGAGAAGTGTCTTCCGGCGTACTCGTGTGCGGCAGTGGCAATGGAGTGGCTATTACAGCAAATAAGCACCAGGGAATACGTGCAGCGTTATGCTGGCTGCCTGAAATAGCTAAACTTGCCCGTCTGCATAATAACGCCAATGTGATCTGTTTGCCGGGCCGCTTTGTAGGGATTGAAGAAGCGAAAGAAATGGTGGATGTTTTTCTTAATACTGAATTTGAAGGAGGACGTCACCTTAACCGTGTTAACAAGATCTCCTGTTAATGGAGATGCTCTGGTAACGTCGCTCCCGAAAGTTTTTTACCATCCCAGAATATAAGCGAATATAAGAGGGGCTACTATTGTAGCATCGCTTTCTACAATGAACTTAGGCGTATTGATATCCAGTTTACCCCAGGTGATTTTTTCATTGGGCACAGCTCCTGAATAAGATCCGTAAGAAGTAGTAGAATCTGATATCTGGCAGAAATAGCTCCAGAAAGGAACATCATGCCATTCAAGATCCTGGTACATCATTGGAACGACACATATCGGAAAATCACCTGCAATACCACCTCCGATCTGAAAAAATCCTACTCCCTTACCGGATGAATTGTTTTTGTACCAATCAGCCAGCCACGCCATATATTCTATACCACTCTTCATGGTAGAAGCTTTGAGCTCTCCTTTAATCACATAAGATGCGAATATGTTTCCCATGGTGCTGTCTTCCCAACCGGGAACAACAATGGGCAGGTTCTTTTCCGCCGCTGCCACCATCCAACTGTTTTTAGGATCGATCTCATAATACTGTTTCAATTCTCCGTTAAGAATTATTTTGTACATGTATTCGTGAGGGAAAAAGCGTTCTCCTTTCGCATCAGCATCTTTCCACACTTTATGAATATGCTTTTGTAATCTTCTGAACGCTTCTTCTTCAGGAATGCAGGTATCGGTAACCCTGTTATAGTGATTTTCCAACAGATCCCATTCTTCCTGCGGACTTAAATCCCTGTAATTCGGTACTCTTTTATAATGACTGTGAGCTACCAGGTTCATAATATCTTCTTCCAGATTAGCACCGGTACAACTAATAATTGATACTTTGTCCTGTCTTATCATTTCAGCGAGACTTAATCCTAACTCTGCTGTACTCATAGCCCCTGCAAGCGTTATCATCATTTTTCCGCCTTCAAGCATATGTGTTTCATATCCTTTGGCTGCATCAACAAGCGCAGCAGAATTAAAATGGCGAAAATGATGTTGAATAAATCCTGAAATAGGTCCCTTACTCATGGAAATAATTTAAGGGAGCGAAGTTAAAGTTTTTCCCTCTTATAAACCTTCCACTTATCGGTACTTGTAGCTTTTATGGTAATGGAAGATGAATGATTGTTTATAAATACATAATAGGCCCTTACCCCGTTTTGTGTCAATTCAAACAACTGGCTGGCGAAGTGATCAGGATATTTTTTTCTGATGTCTTCCATGAGACCTGGAGGCAGATCGGACGAACATAAATATTTTCCTTCGGCAACACGATTTCCTTCATTATCATAATATACGAATCGCAGTTTGCCGTCAAGTGAAAACTTTACCTGTACAATGTCTTCACTAACACTCCACTTTACTCCCTTTGCATTAGCATAATCTTCTTTGAAGGCTTCTACTACTTCATGATTCACAGAATCATTGGCCAAAGCTATTGTTGAAAGACCAATAAACGCTACTACTGCTAATAATATCTTTTTCATCTTAAACTTTTTTATTGGTTAATTAATAATGTAATACAATTGCCCTCCATATAAAATGGAATGAACAACAATTAATGATTGAATAGATAAAAGCATGTAACGCGTTACATAAACTATGACGCAATTATTTTTCGAAGGTTACAGGTCACCAATAATTTTTGTAATTTGACAAGGTGAATTTTTTAGCGCATGCATATTTATCGTTTGATGATCCGGAAGTGCTTACCGGAAACCTGATCAGTGATTTTGTAAAAGGGAAAAAAAAGTATGAATACCCCGAAAAAATTCTTAAAGGAATAGAACTTCATAGGGCTATTGATGAATTTACAGATACCCATCCGGTGAATAAAGAAGCTGCCAGGATCTTTAAACCAGTTTACGGGTTGTATGGTCCGGCCTTCCTTGATATCGTGTATGATCATTTCCTGGCCGGGGAACTTGACGCTGCAAAGGAGCCACCGGTTTTGCGTGATTTTACTGCACATTCGTATGACCAGGTTAAAAGATTTCTTATGCTGTTGCCGGATGATTTCAGGCATGTGTTTTATTATATGCGGAAAGAAGATTGGCTGTACAATTATCAGTTTGATTTTGGTGTGAAGAAGAGTTTTGAGGGTCTGGTAAGAAGAGCAAAGTTTATGTCTGACGCTCAACCGGCATTTGTTTTATTTAAAGAAAACTATGAAGAGCTTAAAAAGGCCTACGAAATTTTCTTTCCCAAACTCAGAAGTTTTTCTCTCGAAAAATTTTCAGATATTCACTAAATGTTTTTGCGAACGCAGTTTTCACTGCATCTCATTATTGTCAGCTTGTTGATAAGTGCCTGTACCGAAAAAGCACCTTCCTCACCACCTGTTTCGCCGCAGATTATTCAGCCTGTCAATAGCCATAGCCACTTGCCGGAAAAAGTAAGGGCCGTGCTGGATAAATCTCCTATGGATATGATCTATTTACCGGAGGATTATCCCGTACTCAAAATGTCGGGTAAAGCCGAGGCGCTGCCGGTAGCAAGGGTTATCTATAGCCGACCCATAAAAGAGGGACGCGCCATCTTTGGCAATGTTGTGAAGTATGGTTCTTATTGGAGACTTGGCGCCAATGAAAGCACAGAAATTGAGTTTTTCAGAGATGTAACGATTTTGAATCAGAAGGTCAAAAAAGGCAGGTATATTATCTATTGCATTCCGGAACAGGATAAATGGGTAATCAGATTAAATAACGACTTATATACCTGGGGACTGAAAGTACACGATAAAGGAGATTTATACTCATTTGATGCTCCCATAACCACACTTCCCCGCGAACTTGATGTTTTCACTATGCAATTTGCAGAACTGAAACCGGGAGAAGCTGAATTGCTGATGGCCTGGGACACTATCAGAGCCACACTTCCTATAAAGTATTAAATAAAAAAAGGGGCCTGAATAGACATTCAACCCCGATTTTAAAATCCAATATCCTATGAAAAACCGATGTAAAAATAAGGCTCTCGGCCGACATATACAACAGATTTTTACTTATCAATGATTTTAACAATCAATTCTTAATCAATTTGTCCTGGGAGATAACATTGGTCAATTTGTTACTAAAACGAATGATATAAACTCCTTTCTCCAATGATGTAACATTGATTGTATGTACCCCCCGTATTCTTGTTTCAGTTATTCTTACTTTACCGTTTCCATCCATTATTTGCACGTCAATAGGCGTTTCACATCTGACAATCAGAATATGATCAACGGGATTAGGGTAAAACTTATAATCGATATAACCGGAGATAGCTGCATTTACCGTTGACGAATAGAGATAAGGACCCTGGTCGAAAGCGTATTTGATACGGTAAAAACTCCTTCCCTTTTTGGGTGAATCATCGACCCACTGGTAATCGGGCTTTTTCTGCAGATTGTTTAATACTGTTACCACTTCAAACTGCCTCCCGTTTTCGCTTCTTTCAATAATGAAAAAATCAGGTAAGGAGTCATTTACGCTCCAGGCAAGGGAAACTTTCGACTTATCGACTACTAACGAAGTGAGATTGGTAACTATTTTATTGGGGTCCTCAACTACCATTTCTGTATCTATCAGGCCCTCAGCAGAGGGATTCGTTTGAGCATATGTGCATAATGGAAGTGCACCTATACATAAATATAGTAGCTTCTTGAGCATAGAATTTAATGGTAGTTAGCTTCAAAAAAGTTATGCACAAATTTATGGGGTATTTGTGGAAAACTATCTAATTGTCTGAAAATTATTTTTTTATCGTTAAAGAATCTTTAAAATGAACTACCTTTTTAGCAAAAAAAGATGGAGAAAATCAGAAAGGTACTGGCTCGAAAAAGGATTGCCCTGGTTGCCCATGACCGAAAAAAACAGGAGCTTGTCCAGTGGGTAGAGAAAAACCGCACAGAACTATCGCGGCACGAACTTTATGCTACTGGAACTACCGGGAGGATGATGGAAGAACAACTTGACCGGCCGGTATCCAAGTTGTTAAGCGGACCCATTGGAGGTGACCAGCAGATTGGGGCAATGATTGCCCAGGGTGCAATTGATATTCTTGTCTTTTTTTGGGATCCTATGGAAGCTCAACCTCATGACAGCGATGTCAAAGCCCTACTAAGAGTGGCTATTGCCTGGAACTGCATAGTGGCTTGTGATAGTTCAACGGCCGATTTTGTTCTGACTTCTCCTTATATGACGACTACTTACGAAATAAGTATTCCCGATTATAGCGGATACCTGGAACGAAGGATTGGATAAATATACTTATTGAAAAAAATATTACGATACTCAATAAAATTCATAGCCTGGTTTGTTTGCGCTGTCATTCTTATATGGGGGCTACTGATGATATATGTTCAACTCAATGAAAAAAAATATATCGACAAAATTGCTTCCGTTGTACATAAACAAACCAGGGGTGATGTAACTATTGACAGACTTTCCGTTAGTCTTCTCGGGACTTTTCCTGCACTTTCTCTCCAACTATCTGATGTAGTATTAAAAGACAGCCTTTATCCTATCCATAAATCGAATTTACTGGAAGCAGAAAATATTTATTTGAGTGTTAACCTGTGGCAATTAATCAGTGGACAAGGTGCACTGGGAAAAATCACTTTAAGTAACGCTTCTATCCATATCCTTACCGACTCTACGGGTTTTAGCAACGAATACGTATTAAAGAATAGAGATAGAGAAGCCTCTTCAAATTCTTCTTTCAAAATCCCCCAGCTCATATGTAGAAATGTAAGGGTTAAATACACTAATCCGCTAAGAGCCAAACATCATGAAACCTTGATCGGTTCTATGAAGTGCTCTATCACAGAAAGTGACGGTATGCTCAATATTCATTCACGTCTTGAAATGGTGGTTAAAAGTTTGGGCTTTAATACTGCTAAAGGGCCTTTTTTAAAGGATAAAAAACTGGCGGGTAATTTCCTGCTGCAATTAGATCAAACAAAAAAAGATATCCTGATTAACAACATAACGTTATACATAGATAACCAGGCTTTCTTTTTTAACGGAAAATTTCACCTGGATAAAGTGTCACCGGATTTTAATCTTTCTATTACCACCTATAGTATTGACTATAAAAAAGCAGTATCCGTTTTAAATGATACGTTAAACGCCAAATTTAGTGTAGTTAATTTTGACAGGCCGCTCGATATCACCGTAGATCTTAACGGGAAAGCGCTATATAAATACGTACCTGCGGCGAGAATTGTTATGGACCTTGATTTGCAGTCGGCCAATAGCTTTGGAAGCTCCGTTTTAAATATTGAAGGGGGCTCTGCAGAAGTGAATATCAATATTAACGCTCCGCATGGGAGGGGTGATACTGTAGTAGATAAAATAGATGGTGTGATAAAGATTAAGGATGCTGTGGTTAAGTATATTCCGAAAAACACCCTGCTTAAAAAACTGAATGGCACACTACAATTTAAAGATGGAGATCTTATCATTGATGAATTCACTGCTGAATCAGGGCAAACAAAACTTCGGATGAGCGCAAAGGCAAATAATTTTGTATCTGTCTTAAATAAGGAACCGGAAAAGGTTGGAGTGAAGTGGAATATCTATTCACCGGCAATTTACTTACAGGATTTTACGGGCTTCATTGGTGAAACAGAATATCAGCCTTCCAATAAAAGCAGCAAGCTAACGCCAATAAGCCGGGTCGACCAGATGTTTACTGAAGGAGATGTGTACATAACGTTGACAAGCCCTTCCGTCTTCTATAACTCTTTTAAAGCAACGGCTCTTAAAGGCGAATTATTTATCAAAAAAAGATCGCTTAACCTTAATAAAGTATTTTTTAAACACGCCGGAGGAACTATGGAAATTAAAGGATCTTTGAGTCGCGGCGGTCGTACCAATCCCGTTAACCTGAAAGCACAAATGAAGGATATTAATGTGCCCTTATTATTCAAGGCTTTTAATAATTTTGGCCAGGATGCCCTTACTGCTGATAATTTTAATGGAATACTTTCGGCAAACCTGGATTATAGTACTGTGTTAACCAGCGAGGCTAAAGTTGTTACAGATACATCTATCGGAAAAGTTAATTTTATTATTCAAAATGGTGAATTAAATAATTTTGCTCCTATCCAGGAGATAGGGGCGAGGTTCTTCAAAAAACAGGATTTTTCCAGGATTAGTTTTGCAGATCTAAAAAATACAATTGACGTAAAAGGTACGGCATTTATTATTCATCCTATGGAGATCAAATCTTCGGCATTAAATTTAGCAGTAGAAGGTATTTACGATTACAAGAAAGGCACTGACATGAGTATAAGACTCCCTGTCAGTAATTTTACAAAAAAAGCAGATCTAACAGAGGAAGCGAAACCTAAAAAAGGTGTGGGCATAAGATTGAGGGCCCGTTCCGATGAAAATGGAAAAATAAAAATTAGTTGGGATCCTTTCGGCAGATCCTTAAAGAATAAAGAAGAAGTAATTGATTCAGGGGGAAGTTAAAAACTGATTATGGGTTTCAAATTACACACTAATTACAAGCCTTCGGGGGATCAGCCCCAGGCCATTGAGCAATTAACAGATGGCATATTAAATGGTGAGCGCTACCAGACGCTGTTGGGTGTTACAGGGTCGGGTAAAACTTTTACCATGGCCAATGTTATTAACAATGTGCAGAAGCCAACATTGGTATTAACGCATAATAAGACACTTGTTGCCCAATTGTATGGAGAGTTCAAGCAGTTCTTTCCTGAAAATGCGGTAGGATATTTTGTAAGCTATTATGATTATTACCAGCCAGAAGCGTATATGCCTGTCAGTGATACATATATCGAAAAGGATCAGAGTATAAATGAAGAGCTGGATAAATTACGTTTACAGGCCACTTCCCAACTATTAAGCGGGAGGAGAGATATTATTGTTGTGGCCTCAGTGAGCTGTATTTATGGTATTGGTAACCCTGCAGAATATGAAAACAGTATTATTCGTATACAGCCTGGCCAGGTTATTTCCCGTCAGGGGTTCCTGCACTCTCTCGTGAACTCTTTATATATAAGGACCCAGGGCGATTTTAATAGGGGCTCTTTCAGAGTACAGGGTGATACGGTAGATATCAATCTTCCTTACCTGGATTATGGCTACCGCATTTCGTTTTTTGGAGATGAAATTGAAGAGATAGAAAGTATTGATGTAAAAAACGGCAAAAGAATTATGAAGCTGGAAAATGCTGCCATTTTTCCTGCTAATCTTTATCTTGCTCCCAAGGACATGATGCAGCAGATCCTTATAGAGATTCAGGATGAAATGGCGGCCCAGGTAGATTATTTTAAATCTGTCGGAAAGTTTATTGAAGCCCAACGGCTGAGTGAAAGAGTAACATTCGACGTAGAAATGATAAGAGAACTGGGGTTTTGTAATGGTGTTGAAAATTATTCGCGCTTTTTTGATAGGAGAAAACCCGGATCAAGACCGTTTTGTTTGCTTGACTATTTTCCTAAAGATTTTTTATGTGTAATAGATGAAAGTCACCAGACTATTCCGCAAGTCAGTGGTATGTATGGTGGCGACAGAAGCCGCAAACTCATTTTAGTGGATTACGGATTCAGGCTTCCGTCTGCATTGGATAACAGGCCGCTCAATTTTCATGAATTTGAAAATATGGTGAACCAGGTGGTGTTTGTATCGGCTACTCCCGGTGATTATGAACTGGAGAAAACAGAGGGTGTTGTGGTTGAACAGGTGGTAAGACCTACAGGATTGCTTGATCCTCCTATTGAAGTTCGTCCGAGTGTCAACCAGATCGATGATCTGCTTGATGAAATAGACAAACGGGTAAAGAAAGGTGACCGTGTGCTGGTCACTACTCTTACCAAACGTATGGCAGAGGAAATGGATAAATATCTGCATCGTATCAATATCAAATCGAAATATATCCATAGTGAAGTGGATACATTGGAGCGTGTGGAAATATTAAGGCAGTTGAGACTTGGTGAAATTGATGTGCTTGTCGGCGTTAACCTGTTAAGAGAAGGTTTGGATCTTCCCGAAGTTTCATTGGTAGCTATACTTGATGCAGATAAGGAAGGGTTTCTCCGAAATGAAAAATCACTCACCCAAACTGCGGGAAGGGCTGCCAGGAATGTAGACGGTCTGGTTATATTTTATGCTGATAAGATGACTGAAAGCATGCAAAAGACCATTGATGAAACCAGTAGAAGAAGGGAAAAACAGATTGCCTATAACAAAGAGCATAATATTACTCCCAGAACAATATCAAAGACCAAAGAGCAGGTGTTTGCCCAGACTTCCGTTCTCGATATTAAAGGGTATGATCCTAAAGACCCTCATGCTTTGCCGGAAGATGCTCCGCCGATAGCTGGCATCATGGCTGCCGAAGAACAGACTGAATATTTAACGATTCCCCAGCTCGAGAAAGCTATCGCCAAAGTGAAAAAGAATATGGAAAAAGCTGCCCGCGACCTCGACTTTATGGAAGCAGCACGGTTAAGAGACGAGATGTTCAGTATGAAAAAACAACTCGAAACAATGAAGCAATAGATTTAATAGGAATAATGTGAGAGCAATTTCCCGGTAAAGTTATTATAGAAACAACGCAGGAGAAATTCTTGAATTCAATGATTACAACTATCAACTGCAAAGAATTAATTCAATAGGAATAGCATCGAAATAAATCTCCCCTAAAAATTATTTTTTGATGACAGCGCTTACCAATGCACGCAGGGTAATAGCAATATCCAGGAAAAAAGAATAAACACCTCTCCCATAGTATTTCTTGACAAACTGGCTCATTGCCAGGTAAAACTGGTGAACATATTTTAAATCCTTTTTGGTGCTTTCTCCTTTAAAGTGCGTGATAGTAATAGCCGGATAATAATAGTTTGTAAATCCTGCTTTAACAATTCTGTGACTCAGATCGATGTCTTCGGCATACATAAAAAATTGTTCATCGAAGCCGCCTGTTATATCCAATGCTTTTTTTCGGATAAACATAAAAGCACCGGATAAAATATCTACTTTATGAGTTTGATGTTCATCGAGGTGACCCAGGTAATATTGCGCAAATATTTTGGAGCGGGGAAACAATCCCGTAATACCGGTCAGTTTCCAAAAAGAAACTAATGGAGAAGGAAATCCTCTTTTTGATTCTTTTAAAAATTGATTATGTCCGTCAACCATTCTTACTCCTATCGCGCCGGTCATAGGCTGATTGCGCATGAATGCGATGCATGCTGAAAAGCAGTTTTCGGGAATCAGCGTATCAGGATTCAGAAAAAGAATGAATTCCCCTTTAGCTAATGCGAGTGCCTGGTTATTTGCTTTGGCGAATCCAACATTTTCATGATTGGCTATAAAATTGAATGCAGGAAATTCGGGTTGCAAAGCTTTAATGCTTCCATCGGTTGATGCATTATCTACAATAAATACTTCAGTTGGAATATTGCCAATGCCTTTTTGAACTGTAAAAAGACAGTTGCGCAAAAATGTTTTAACATTATAATTAACAATTATTACAGAGAGGATCACGCCATAAATATAATGTTTTGCCCCTACGAGTCAATCCCGTATTTTTGGAGTTGCCTATAAAAACAGGCTGAATCTGGAATGGCCTTGTTTGATATTTCGCTGCCTCCTACTATTGCTAAAGCCTTGAATCTGCCGGGAAAATCTCCTGAGAGGCAGCAACGTAGGGTGTTGAGAAGACTGTTGAATAGAGCGAGGTTTACAGAGTTTGGTCAACGGTTCCATTTTGATGAGATATTGCTAGGGAAAGAGCAGTATAACGAATTCCGCAAGCGCGTTCCTATATTCGATTACAACAAGATCTATAATGAATGGTGGCATAAAACACTGGAAGGTATTCCCGATGTGTGCTGGCCCGGTAAGATCAAATTTTTCGCACTCAGTTCCGGAACATCAGAAGCATCGAGTAAGTATATACCTATTACGAATGATCTTATGCGTGGTAACAGGATTGTGATGATCAAGCAACTGATGAGTTTACGTCATTACCACGACATTCCGGTAAGAAGTATAGGAAAAGGATGGCTAATGCTCGGAGGAAGTACTGACCTGGAAAAAGGTCCCGGTTATTATTCAGGTGATCTTAGTGGTATAACTGCTAAAAAAGCTCCTTTTTGGTTTTCACCTTTTTATAAGCCTGGAAAAAAGATAGCCAAAACGAAGGATTGGAATCATAAAATTGATTCCATAGTTGAGCAGGCTCCCAACTGGGATATCAGTTTTGTTGTTGGTGTCCCCGCATGGATCCAGATGTGTATGGAAAAAATTATTGAACGCTATAAGTTAAATACTATACATGATATCTGGCCCAACCTGTCGTTTTTTGTGCATGGAGGGGTTTCTTTTGAACCTTATAAAAAAGGATTCGAGAGACTTATCAGTAAACCATTAACCTATATTGAAACCTACCTGGCTTCAGAAGGGTTTATTGCTTACCAGGACAGGCAGTATGCGAAAGGAATGCGCCTCGTGTTAAATGAACATATATTCTTCGAATTTGTTCCTTTCAACGATAAGAATTTTGATGTGGATGGTAATATACGGCCTGATGCGGAAACGCTAACGATCAATCAAATTGAAGAAGATGTGAATTATGCTATTCTTCTCAGCACTGCGGCAGGCGCCTGGAGATATCTTATTGGAGATACTATTAAGCTCGTTGATAAAAAAAGAAGCGAAATAATTATCACCGGCAGAACAAAACATTTTTTGAGTCTGGTTGGAGAACACTTAAGTGTCGATAACATGAATAAGGCCGTGAAACTTGCCGGCAGCGACCTCAATATTTGCATACCTGAATTTACAGTGGCAGGGGTTCCACACGGATTATTTTTTGCGCATAAGTGGTGGGTCGCCTGTGATGATAAGGTAAACCCTGAAGATCTGAGAAGAAAGATTGATGAATACCTGGTACAGCTTAATGATGATTATGCTGTGGAGCGTAAAAGCGCATTGAAAGAAGTATACCTTGAAATACTTCCCGAATCCAGGTTTATGGAATTTATGAATCTAAAAGGAAAAATTGGTGGCCAACACAAATTTCCCCGCGTAATGAAGGGAAAGATGTATGAAGAGTGGTTACGATTTTTAGAATAACACGGTACATTTGCAGCCATGTGGGAAGCTATTGTAGCTGGACTTACACTGGGATTAATACTGGTGATATCAGTAGGTCCGGTCATATTTACGATCATAAAGCAGAGTTTGAATAACGGTCGCGAAGGTGGGTTTAGCTTCATAGCAGGAGTTTGGCTCAGTGATGTTATTCTTATTATCGTAAGCAATGCTTTTTCGGAGCTTGTTAAAAGCTTAATGTTATACAAGCAGTTGCTTGGGGCAATTGGCAGCGCTTTCTTAATAATGATGGGTATATATTATCTTTTCTTTAAGAAGATAAAAATACATTCCCCCGAAGGCGAAGTATTAAGATTTACAAAAACCCAGATAGCTAAGATCTTTTCTTCAGGCTTTTTAATCAATACACTGAATCCAAATGTGTTTTTGTTCTGGTTGGGTTGGGCAACAGTGTTTGCCAGCCAGTATTCTTTTAGTGAAAGAATACTTATCTTTTCGATCTGCCTGGCAGTAAATATAGCTGCAGATATACTAAAAGTATTTATGGCAGGAAAGCTTAGGAAGCGTTTAACATTACATAATCTTTCGTTGATCAACAAAATTTCGGGAACGATATTAATTGGCTTTGGTGTAGCGTTGTTAATAGGGACAATATTAATTACCAAACAATAAAAACGGATGCCGATTAAGACTAAAGGACTTGTACCCAGGATGTGGAGAAGGATCAAGCGTATCCTGATAGTCTTTTTTCTATTGCATTTTGTATATCTCTTACTGCTAAAATGGGTCGATCCGCCGATAACGCTTACCCAATTGAATAGTTTGTTTAGTGGTCATGGTTTAAAAAGGGATTATGTTAATTACGAAGAAATATCTTCCTATGCAAAACTGGCTTTTATAGCTTCTGAAGACCAAAAATTCCCTGATCATCGTGGATTTGATTGGAAGAGTATCGAAAAAGCAATAGAGCATAATAAGAAAAAGCCTGAAAGAATAAGAGGCGCTTCAACGATAAGTCAGCAGGTAGCTAAAAATGTATTTTTATGGCAATCGAAGAGTACTTTCCGAAAAGGACTTGAAGCTTATTTTACCTTCATGATAGAATTGCTATGGGGTAAAAAAAGAATTCTTGAAGTTTATCTTAATGTTGCTGAAACGGGTAAAGGAATATTTGGAATTGAGGCTGCATCGCAGGCGTACTTCAATAAACCTGCGAAAAAGCTAACCAAAAAAGAAGCGGCTATGATTGCCGCCTGTCTGCCGAATCCAAAAGTATTTACAGTTGTGCCGTTATCTGATAGGGTGTCTTCGAGGCATACCAGAATAATAGGTCAGATGAATAATTTGTCCGGTGACCGCGATATTCAATCCCTGATTGAATAGGTCAATGCATCAATAGTATTAATCGCAGTATGCAACCTCTCTTCATAATTTCCCTCTATAATTTTCCAGGGAACGTGCTGGTGAACCATATTATCCTTATACATATTAAACAACCGTTGGCGTGGCTCAAGATCGGGATATTCACGGAGTTGGTCCGGTATCCATGGCAAATCGATATTGCATAATAAATAAAGGTCGTAGTGGCGTTGAACAATCTGGTCCAGAATAAACTGATGTGTTTGACCAAACACAAATTCGCACCAGATCTTCATTACATACATTTCCGTATCAATGAATAAAAGGTCATGATTAGTATCCTGCAGATATTTGTCTTCCAGCAATAACTGCTGTTGGGCTATATGCAGCAGATCATCATAAGTGTAATGCGGACCATTAGTCAGAAGATATTCTCTTGCGTATTCGGGAGCCCAATTAGTTCCATAGTGAGCGGCAAGCTGTTTACATAATGTACTCTTGCCAGTAGACTCCGGCCCTATAATCGCAATTTTTTTTGTAGTCCGTATGATGGCTAAGATTATTCTGCTTCAGCTACTACCTCTTTTACTTCGGGGATCATTCTTTTCATCATGCCCTCGATGCCGGCTTTCAATGTGATCATTGAAGAAGGACATCCTGAACATGACCCCTGGAGCATGAGATTAACTACTCCGTCGTCGTAGCTTTTGAATTGTATGGCGCCGCCGTCCATTTCAACAGCGGGCTTAACATAATTTTCCAGTAATTCTTTTATTCTTTTTACCACATCGTCATCGTCAGCGCTCACAGCATTGCTGCTTTCTACCCGCATGGTAGCCACTTCTTCTTCGTTGATAACCGGTTTGTTATCTTCCAGGTAATCTTTTAAAAACTGCCTGATAGAAGGAATAACATCATTCCATTCAGTTTCATTAGTTTTTGTAAGTGTTACGAAGTTGCTGGCAATGAATACTGCTTTTATAAAGGGGAAACCGAATAATTCGGTTGCCAGTGGAGATACTTTTGCACTTTCAATATCTGGCAGGTCAATACTTTTACCCGGGTAAAGGAGTTTGTTAGCCACAAATTTCATTGTTTCCGGATTCGGCGTCATTTCGGTATATATACTAATCACCGGGTTACCTGTTTTGATCATAACACGCAATTTAAGTACAAAAATAACAAACCCTGGCCAAATACGGTGCACGGAATTCCTAAGCGGGATGGGTTTCACCATGTTTCTATATGTAGCGAGAGCTGTGCAATTCTTTCCTTCAAGAAGGATCTTTCACCTTTAGATTTATAACTTCTAATGATAATATCTCCCTACCGAAAAAACTTCTTTGTGACGGTGTAGCAGGAGTTTATGCAGCAAGGGAACTGCTAGTACTGTTAAGGGTTTGTTATAGATTAAATAAAACGAGAATGCTGTACGGAAGACAGGCTTACAACAACTCCGAAAGTTTTGATAAACTTTTTAATGATTACAATCATCGTGGTGCGCGTGGTTATGAATACGGCAAGCTCTGTAATTGCGGAGGTGAGCCCATACGATGGCAACTATTGCGATTGGCAGCAGCCAGAACTGGTGTTCGTGCCATATCTGTTTGGCAAACAGAAAAAGGATGCCGATAATGAACATGGATATAGGTACAATACTGTGATGATGGCGCTTATAACCATGCCATAGCGAGAATATCCCTATTGCCAGCGCCAGCACGATCATAAGATACTCGAAACCAACATTATCGATAATGTTCATTCCAAAAATGGGTAATGAACTGAGTACTAATGGTAAAATTGCACAATGAATGGCGCAGGCAACAGAAGTAGCAATCCCCAGTGCATCCCAGTTGATTCTGAACTTCATGAGCGCAAAGATAATTAATTATTATTTCTGTATGCAACAAAGTTGCAAAACCTTCCTTAATGTTTTTCAAAGCCTTTATTAGCACAGTAGGGTATCCGTCTGAAAGCGGTTTTAAGCGATTGACGTGGTTCTAATTCGTAACTTCGAAGCCATGAGCAGGAAGTCGATATTTTATGTAGTTTTTTTCACTGTCCTTGCTGTTGGATTCTTTTTGGTACTCAAAGCTGTTATTCCGGGTTATGGAGTAAAAAGCTTCCGGGTGCTAAATGAAGTGAAACCCTTTAGTTTCACGGATCAATACGGAAAAAGAGTTACAGAGCAGAATGTGGCAGGTAAAGTGTATGTGGTTGAGTACTTTTTTACTACTTGTACCGGTATTTGTCCCAAGTTGAACGATAATATGAAGATGGTCTATGATCAATTCAGGAATGAGCCGAATTTTATGATTCTCTCCCATACCTGTAATCCGGAGACGGATAGCGTGGATGTGTTGAAAAAGTATGCAGACTCCCTGGGTGTTGACACAGACAACTGGTTGTTTTTGACAGGTAGTAAGGATAGTCTTTATTATGCTGCCCGCATGAGCTACCTGTTGGATGACCCTAAGAATAATGTACATAATATTGAAGAGCAATTTCTGCACACTCAGTTTTTTGCTCTTGTAGATAAAAACGGAAAACTCCGTAAAAAGATCTATGATGGATTGAAGAAGAAAGAAGTGGCCGAATTACAGGAAGATATTAAGGTATTGCTAAAAGAGCCGGCTACAACTACCAGGTTTGTCAATAATCTTTTTGGGAACTGATCGATATTAACTGCTACTAAAAGTTTTCAAAATGGCAATAGTTAAAACAAATAACGAAAGTGTAGATAGTATTCTAAGAAAAAACCAGTTAAGTATAACAGGAAGCAGAAAAAGTATACTCGAACTGTTCCTGGGTAGTGATGGTGCACTGGCACATGCAGATATTGAAAAACGCACAGGTGAAAAATTTGACAGGGTAACTGTCTACCGAACACTGCAATCGTTTATGGAAAAAGGGATTATTCATACTATTCCCACTTCCGATAATTCTATAAGGTATGCTCTATGTAAAGATGATTGTACAGAGGGGCATCACCATGATAATCATGTACACTTTCTGTGTAATGATTGTGGTAAAACAATTTGCCTGGATACAGTGACAGTACCAGATGTTAAACTACCTAAAGGATTCAAGCCTCTGGAAAGACAAATGATTGTGAGTGGTATTTGTGGAGACTGCCAGTAAATTTAAAGAGCACTCACTATAGGGATAAACTTCTTAATAAAAGAAAGCCCCACTGTAGAAACAACGGGACTTTTTGGTTAAGGCTCTGATTAGTAGCTATTTCAAATGAGTCATATTGTTAGTGGACAATAAAACCTGGAATAATATTATTTATTAACGGACGTAAAGATATATTCCGGAAATATCATTTTCAATACCACGATAGGGGTATTTTTATTCTATTTTCCCGCCAAATACTGATTAATACTACCCATCTCATCTCTTACAAATAACATGAGATCCTTTATATGGTCCGGAGATAAATTAAATTCCAGGCCCGCTGTTTTATACAATTCGGGAAGTGTTGTTGTTCCTCCCTTGCTTAAAGCAGCAATATAATTATTCAAAGCAGACTCCCTGTTTTTTCGGAATTGTTTCCATAAACCTATAGCTCCTAATTGGGCTATTCCATATTCAATATAATAGAAAGGAACTTCAAACAGGTGTAACTGCCGTTGCCAGCTTACTTCGCGATATTTTTCCAACCCACCGAAATCAATAGCTGAAGATGAAAACTCATTTAGAATTTCCATCCATTTTGCCGTCCGCTCAGCTTCTGAATGGTTGGGATTTTCATATATCCAATGCTGGAACTTATCAATAGTGGCAATCCATGGAAATATAGTGAGAACCTTTTCCAGCTCTTTTAATTTGGCTCTTGAAAGCTCATTATCATTTGAAAAGAAATAATTCCAGTGGTCCATGCTAAATAATTCCATGGCCATACTGGCCACTTCAGCAATTTCCATAGGATATTCCTTGAAAGCGCTAAGCTCAAGCGGATGGGCAAGAAAAGAATGAATAGCATGACCACCTTCGTGTACCATAGTAGTCACATCACTGGTTTGACCGGCAGCGTTCATGAAAATAAATGGAGCGCCTGTTTCTGCCAACGGACAATTATATCCGCCGGGAGCTTTCCCTTTCCTGCTATCCAGGTCCAGCCTTTTCATTTCGTTCATCTTCACCAGACAGGCTGCAAAAAACGGATGAAGCTGTTCAAAACAGGATATGGTCTTCTTTAGCAGATCTTCCCCGTTCTTGAAGGGATGCAAAGGTTTTGTGCCTGCAGGTTCAGCTTCGAGATCCCAGGGACGAAGCGTATCCAATCCGAGTTTTTGTTTTTTCTGCTGATAAATTTTATCAACCAGGGGAAGCACATGCTTTTTGACTGCCTCATGAAATTGGAAACAATCTTCTTTGGTATAATCGAATCGTCCGAGCTCTTTGAATTTATAATCACGAAAATTTTCGAAACCTGCATTTTTGGCGATCCGATCTCTCTTTTCAATTAAAGAATTAAAAAGATTATTCAATTCATTCTTATCCTGAAGTCTTCTTTCGTTGATCTTTATATATGCTTCCTCTCTTAATTTACGATCTTCACTTTCCAAAAATTTTGCAGCCTGTTGCAGGGTGAATTCCTCTCCTTTAATCGTCACTGTCATTTTTCCTGAAATAACCCCAAACTGCTGCTGCAATACATTCATCTCTGCCTGTATTGGAATATTTTCTTCACGAAAAATTTCAATGTTTTTACGGATACTGCGCAGATAAGTAAAATATTTTGACTTGTCGAGTTGCCCGGTTAACGGACTTTCAATCAATTTTCTGTTCAGCTTATCCGCATATGGTTGGATATAAGGTTGAATATGCATACAGAAATAAGTAAAGGCCTCTTCCAGCGCTTTGTTTTCTGTATCGCAGGTCATATTGATTTGCCGCCATGAGGCATCTTCACTCACCACTGCCTCCAGTTCGCTCATGTCCTGCAACCATTGCTCAAGTTCTTCTTTGGTATTAAGTTCCCTATCCAACAGGTTTTTGAAATAGGGCTCCAGTTTTTCCCATGAAGTAACTGTGAAATCTTCTGGTAAAAATTTCCTTGGTAATTTTTTAATATCTGCTGTCATTGTACTACTTCTTTTTTGGTGCTGCTTTTTTCTTAGCTTCGGTAGCTTTGGCAGAAGTAGATTTTTCCTTAGCGGCAGTTTTTTTAGCAGGAGCTTTTTCTTCTTTGGAAGTCTTTTCTTTTGGCGCTGCTTTTTTCTTGGCCGCTGGTTTGGATTCTTCCGCTGCAGCTTTTTCTGAAGTTGGTTTCTTCTTTACTGTAGCAGTTGTTTTGGGCTCTTTTTCTGCTACTTTTTCTTTAGCAGCAGGTTTTTCTTTTGGAGCAGTTTTTTCAACAGGCGCTTCTTCTATAACCTCAGTTGGAGACTCTTCAACCTCGGTTAATTTAATTTCGATATTATTCTCCTTCAGTATAGTGAACCATTTGGCCATTTTCTTCAGGTCACTGGTATATACTCTTTCAAAATCAAGATCACCATACACTTTCTGGAAATACTTTTTCAGTTCTGCTGCATCTTTTCCGTCAGGGATCTTACCACCCTCTTTTTCCATAGCATGAAATATATCAACAAGGTTCACATTGTCTCTGACAGTAAACACTTCAATACTTTCAAGATGTGAAAAGTTGTGTACTCTTGATGAAACAAATTTGGTGGTTTTATCTTCCAGTGAACGCACAATAGCTCCATCGTTCTTGCTGTTCAGCAATTCAAACAATCCAGGTAAACCCGTTACCGCAATGATTTTTCCGTATTCCATATTGAGTGTTTAAAAAGGGATGCAAGATAAATGTTTTTCTTCGCATGTTTTTCCAGACTTTGTCGTCAAAGTCACCTGGAATAAACAATAGCTTTGAAATATACCGTATTATTAATCAGCCTCTTGTCGACTAAGCTGGCATTAGCCCAAGCCCTGTCAGTATCCGGAACAGCCCGCGACCCTAATGATAGTTCAGCTCTTGCCGGAGCCACTATTGTGCTGGCGCTGTCTATTGATACCGCTTTTAAATATAACACAGTTTCTTCACAGAACGGACGCTTTGAATTCAGAAATGTTCCCCGTGGCCGATATCGTCTGACCATCAGTTTTATCGGCTACGATCCGGCAGTCAGAATAGTTGAACTGCAGGATAAACCGGTTGATCTGGGCTTCGTAGATGTGCCCAAGAAAGTGAGTATGCTGGACGAAATAATAGTAAAGGCCCAAACCCCGCCGGTCCGACAAAGAAACGATACCCTTGAATATAATGCCAGCGCTTTTAAGGTGAACCCGGATGCCAACGCCGATGATATGATCAAAAAAATGCCAGGCATCACTATTGAGCAGGGAACCGTTAAGGCAGGAGGCGAAGAAGTTACCAAGGTAACGGTCGATGGGCGCGACTTTTTTGGAGATGATGCCACTGCCGCACTTAAAAACTTACCGGCTGAAATTATAGATAAGATACAGGTTTTCGACAGACTGAGTGAACAATCCCGTTTTTCAGGTTTTGATGATGGTAATTCTACAAAATCTATCAATATCGTAACGAAAGCCGGTATGAAAAACGGGCAATTCGGCCGACTGTATGCAGGATATGGAACGGATGACCGCTATGCTGCAGGAGGAAATGTTTCTATTTTTAATAATAACCAGCGGATAACTATTATTGGACAATCGAACAATAATAATCAGCAGAATTTTGCTACTGAAGACCTGTTAGGTGTAACGAATAGCTCAAGAGGCGGAGGAAATTTCAGAGGTGGTTCGGGAGGTGGTGGCCGGCAGCGTGGCGGCGGCGGTGGGAGTTTCGGCGGAGGCCGGTTTAATGCCGGGCAATCGGGTGGTGGAAATTTTTTAGTAGGTCAGCAGAGTGGAATAAGCAAGACTAATGCCATTGGAATTAACTTCTCTGATCTTTGGGGTAAGAATACAGATGTTCAAGCCAGCTATTTTTTTAATAACAGCCGCAATACCAGCCGGGATGATATCAGCAGAGAGTTTTTTTTAACAGGCGACAGCAGCCAGTTGTATAATGAAAGCAGCCTTTCCACTTCCAAAAACAATAATCACCGGCTGAATATGAGGATCGATCACCGGTTTGATTCTGCAAACAGTATTTTGATTACACCAAGCATAAGCTTCCAGGATAATAATGGGTTGAGTGAAGTGACGGGTATTAATGCTATTAAATCGGGATCTACCACCAGCCAGTCTATCAGCAGCAATTCGAGAGTTAACAGCGGATATAATATTAATAACGGTTTTCTATACAGGCACTCATTTAAGAAAAGAGGACGGTCTGCCTCAATTAATCTGAATACAAGTTTTAATAACCGGAGCGGCGAAACTTATTTAAGCGCTATTAATAATTATTATAACGGCGGAGAAAATTCGGATACGCTTCGTCAATATTCCGATCAGCAAACAAGAGGATATACTATTTCTCCCAATATAGCTTATACGGAGCCAGTGGGACAAAAGGGACAATTGCAGTTTAATTACAATCCTTCATGGAGAAAAAGTATTGCTGACCAGCAAACCTATCAGTATGATGTAAATACCGGGCAATATAGTTTGCGTGATTCTTCACTTTCAAATAAGTATGATAATCTTTATACAACACAAAATGCCGGCGTAAATTACCGTATTGGTGATAGAGACAACTCCATTATGGTAGGTCTGGCTTACCAGGCCGCTAATTTGTCGGGAGAAAGAATATTTCCATTGTCTGCCGGCATTGACAGGAGCTTCAGCAATTTTCTTCCTAATGTTATGCTAAGAAGAAAGCTGTCTGATAGAAGCAGCATAAGACTTTTATACCGCGCTTCTACGAATGCTCCGACTATCGACCAGTTGCAGGATGTAATTAATAATAGCAATCCGCTTTTCTTAAGAACGGGTAATGCAGAGTTAGACCAGGAGTACACACATAGGGTAACTGCCCGGTACACATTTACGAATACTGCAAAGGGGCATAGTTTTCTTGCCAATATATTTTTACAGCAAACTGATGACTATGTAGCTAACGCTACTTATATAGCTACGCAGGATTCGGCAATATCGAAATCTGTAACGCTTTATCGCGGTTCACAATTAACAAAACCTGTTAACCTTGATGGATCAAGAAGTATCCGTTCATTTTTGACATTCAGCACTCCTTTACGGCCCATTAAATCAAATATTAATTTTAATGCCGGTTATAGTTATACTGAAACGCCGGGACTGATTAATAATGTGAGCAATCTGTCAAAGACAAATAATTATTCTTTCGGGGCGGTTATATCCAGTAATGTGAGTGAGTATATTGACTTTAATGTATCGTACACTGCTAATTTTAATGATGTCAAAAACTCCATTCAACCTACGCTAAATAATAATTTTTTCACACAGAATGCCAATGCTGAAGTTAATCTTCTTAGCCGTAAAGGATGGTTTTTCCAGAACAATGTGAGTCATCAGCGTTATAACGGTCTTGCTGACGGCTTCAACCAATCATTTTGGCTTTGGAATATGAGTGCCGGAAAAAAATTCCTCAAAAATCAGCAAGCAGATCTGCGGTTGTCAGTATTTGATCTGTTAAAGCAGAACAGAAGTATAAACCGTGTAACTACCGAAACATATATCGAGGATGTTCAGACGCGAGTGCTGCAGCAATATTTTATGTTGACGTTCAGCTACAGGCTTAGAAATTTTGGATCAAAAAGTAGCAGGGAAAATGAGCCTGCTACAGGTAATTTTCCTGAAAGGAACTTCATGAACAGGGAAAGATAGGCCCGATGAAAGTTTTTAAATAACCTCTTCATAGCGATGAGTTCTAAATTTTGCATTTTTATCACACATGAAAAGAGGTGTTTTTTCGTGGACGTTTCGTAATATCGTCTGCAATTACGATGACATTGAGTAATGAGTTGGAACTAATTGAACGGTTAAAGCAAGGCGATGAAGCTGCTTTCAGGCAAATTGTGGAGTCTTCACAGGGTCTGGTATATAATACTGTGCTCGGTATTGTGCAGAACCCGGAAGATGCAGAAGATGTAGCGCAGGAGGTTTTCATGCAGCTTTATGAGTCGGTTAAAGGGTTCAAGGGGCAATCGAAGTTGTCGACCTGGTTGTACCGGATAGCTGTTACGAAATCGATGGACCATCTCCGTAAGAAAAAACGCAAAAAACGTTTCGCTTTTGTACAAAGTTTGTTTGGGTTTGATGAGGAACTTGTGCACGATCCGCCCGATTTTCATCATCCCGGCATTACTCTTGATAATAAGGAGAAAGCCGCCGAGCTTTTTAAGGCAATAGAAAAACTGCCCGGTAAGCAAAAAGTTGCTTTTACCCTTAACCGCATCGAAGGACTTAGTTACCAGGAAATCAGTGAGATAATGGGATTGACAGTAGCTTCTGTAGAATCGCTCCTGCACCGGGCAAAGAACAATCTAAGGCGATTGCTTGAGGGTTTTTATCTTAAACAAAGCAGATAGCACAGGTTTTTTGCCTGTTTCGCGTCAAATGAATGTTATGAATAAGAATAGAGAAATAATCAACAAGGTAGATGAAGCAATGAACAGTCTCTCCGGCATTCGGAGGGCTGAACCATCACCCTATTTTTATACCCGTTTACAGGCTCAGTTTGCTACAACAGACATAAGTCTTTGGGGAACTATCATCAGCAAAATAACCCGTCCGGTATTTGCTTTTGTGGCTATATTGATTATAATTTTATTGAATAGCTTTGTTATATTCTCTGCAGGTGTTGAGGAGAAAAGTGAAAGTGTTGAAGTTCTCGCGGAAGAATATAGAATGAATGTTTCTTTGCATGACGTGGAAAATGTTTTACCATAAATGAATGTTTTGTCAAAAAATAAGATACTGCTCACTATTATAGCCGTTCTTTTACTTACCAATATCACATTGCTGGTATTGCTTCTTAATTCAAAAAGGCATCACACAAAAGAGCCTCAAAGGGTGAATTTTATAGAAAGATTAAAGAACGAAGTAGGTTTTACGCAAGTGCAGTTACTGGTCTATTCACCCAAAAGGGAAGCTTTCTGGGATGACATGCGCAAAAGATTGGATGAGATCAAGAAAAACAAAGAGGAGTTTTATTCACAGATGTATGATTCTACCGTAACAGATTCTGTCTTACAAAAGAGAGCTGAAGTGATTGGTGACCAACAAAAGGAATTGGATCTTTTTGTGATCAGGCACTTCCAGGATGTGCGGAAAATTTGTACTCCCGAACAACTTCCCAAGTATGACTCTATTATGCCGGGTATTATTAAACGTATGGTAGATCCCGTGAGAAAAAAATAATTATCCCGTTGTCGCCACTTTATTTTTCAGAATCGCTTCTATTTCTTCTATTTTAAAAGGTTTGGAAATATAGTCACTCATTCCGGCTGCAATACATTTCTCCTTATCGCCTATCATAGCATCTGCCGTTAAGGCAACCACAGGTAATTTACTCCAGGGCTCATCCATCTTCCTGATCAGCCTGGTCGTTTCGTAACCATCCATTTCAGGCATATTAACATCCATGAATATTAATAGGGGATGATGATTCGGTAATATTTCCAAGGCCTGTTTTCCATTGGAAGCCTTGATAACTGAAAATCCCATTTTAGTGAGCACTTCGCTGATAAGCATCATGTTGATCGCGTCATCTTCTACAACCATTACCGCATTATGCTGGCGGCCGATCTTTTTAATAGAAGGTGGAGGTGTCACCTTTTTCTCTTCCTGTGGGGTAGCGACGAATATTGAACAGATAATGCTATACAATTCGTAGAGCTTAACGGGCTTTGTGAGCATTTTATATATGCCGATATTATCGGCTTCAGATTGATATATATTTTTTTCCAATGATGATAGCATCAGTATATGTACCTGGTCTTTAGGCATTATCTTTCTGATCTCCTTGGAAAGTGTTAGTCCATCCATTTCCGGCATGTGATGGTCGGTAATAATCAAATCCAAAGGTTCCTTTAAACGTTTAATTCTGTCGATTTTGATAAATGCTTCTTTAGCTCCTGAAGCTACTTCGCAGTCTATAGCAAAGTATCTGAAGATCTCTTCCATTAACCAGCGATTGGTAGCATTATCGTCAATGACCAATACTTTTCTTAATGGCGGTTTATATTTGGCTTCTATTTGAGGATGGTGATTTAAAACATGTAATGGAATATGTAAGGTGAATGTACTTCCTCTTCCTGCTTCACTTTTTACGGTTAGATTGCCGCCCATAAGTTCTGCCAGACTTCTTGATATTGTCAATCCTAATCCAGTACCACCGAATTTTCTTGTAGTTGAACTGTCGGCCTGCGTAAAGCTTTCAAAGATCTTACTTATTTTTTCTTTAGTGATTCCGATACCTGTATCCTTAACAGAGATTTCAATATCCAGGAAACGTTTTCCATCTTTCAGATATATTTCTCCTGCCGGTATAACGGAAACGAATATCTCGCCATGCTGTGTGAATTTGATAGCGTTGCCTAATAAGTTTACCAGCACCTGCCTGATCCTTACAGGGTCGCCATTGAACTGAGAAGGGAGTGAAGGATCAATGTGACAGATCATTTCCAGTTTTTTCTCGAAAGCTTTTACGGTTAGAATATCAACGGTTTCTTCCACCAGTTCATCAAGTCTTATCGAGGTATTATCAATTAATAGTTTTCCAGCTTCAATTTTTGAGAAGTCGAGAATATCATTAATGATCTGTAATAATCCGTAGGCCGATTTTTTTACATTACTTAAATAATCTCTTTGTGATTTTTGCAGTTCAGTAGTAAGCACCAGGTCGGTGAACCCGATAATACCGTTCATTGGTGTTCTTAGCTCGTGGCTCATATTGGCCATGAATTCACTTTTTGCAATACTTGCCTGTTCTGCCAGGTCTTTCGCCTGCACAAGTTCTTTTTCCATCTGCTTTCTTTCAATTGCAGCAGCAAGCGTTGAAGCAAAAGATTGCAGAATAGAAAATTCTGTGATGGTCCAGTCCCTTTCCTCCTTACAGTCGCTAAAACTTACGAATCCCCAAAAATGGTTCAGCGTAAAAATGGGAATGGCATTTAAGGATTTAACATTGCTTTTTTCAAGATGAGCCCTTAAGGCATTATCCAATAGCTCCCTGGTATGGCAGCAATAAATATCTTCATTCTTAAGGGTCTGGAACATTTCAGACTCTTCGGGAATCGGATGATTGCTGAGCTCCGGATCATTATGAATTAATTCGCCAGTGAAGCTGTCCCAATGCAACAACTGACTGGTAAGCGCCTTTCTCGCCTGCGAGTCGTAATGATTAACGTAAACATTTACGATATCTACGTTCATTTTAATTCCCAGTAACTGGATGGATTCGCCAATGGCATCTTCAAGATTGTTATTAATGATCAACTGGTGTGTGGCTTCGGCAACAGCCTGCAACAACTGGTCTTTTTTTCTGAGATTATCTTCTGTTTTCTTCAGCTCGGTGATATTATGAGCAAATCCTAATACACCCCATACATATCCTTGCGTGTCGGTAAGTGGGATCTTCACAGTACTCATCACCTGTGGTACTCCATCAAGCACAGTGGGTTCTTCCAGGATGAATTTAGATTTACCGGTACTGATCACTTCATTATCCTCTTCCCAGAATCCGCGAATATGTTTTTCAGGTAATCCCTTGACCAACTCTTCAGGAAAACCGACCTCCAGGTCGTTTTTACCGACAAACTCATGCGGTTCTATATGCAGACTGTCACCATAGGCCTGGTTCACCAACAGGTAGCGGTGACCGAGGTCTTTGATATATATCCAGTCAGGAGTAGAATTAATCACTGTTCTAAGGAGTTGTTCCGATTGTTTCATTTCTGCCAGCAACTGTTCTCTTTCCGCTTCCACTCTTTTTCGTTCGGTAACGTTTCGTGAAGTAGCTATTATCTTTATGACTGTTTCGTTTTCTTTTACCGGCTTAAGAATACTTTCGAGCCATATATATTCTTCTTCTTTATTTTGTATGCGATAGGAAATTGTCAGGGACTCCAGTTCACTCAGACTGGGATATCCAGGTCTTCTGACAAATTTCTTAACATCATCTACATGGATAAAATCAGTAATTATTTTGTTTTCGATTTCGCTTCGTTTGAATCCTAATACCTTTTCTACTGAAGGTGACATATACAGCACTGTGCCGTCAGGGGTATGTTCACTGATGATGTCTTCTGAATGTTCCGCAAGCAGGCGAAACTTTTGCTCCCTGTCCTGTAAGATTTTTTCCGCTTCTTTTTTTGATTCTTCGGCCAGTATTTTATCAGTTACATCAAGGCCGATACCCTGAATCTCTGATACAAAACCATTTTCATCCTGCAAGCTGATAAATTCCCATTCTGTCCAAAGGAATTTTTTATTATCCGCAACAGGTTTTCTTACCAGTATTTTATAGATAACACCCGGGTTCTTCCAGCAATCTTCAGCAGCTTCTTTACATCTTAATACATCTTTGGGAAGTATCATAGTATAAAATGCTGTTCTTGGTATTTTTTCTTCTTTTAATCCGAAGGTTTTCAGGAATTCTGCATTAGCAAAAGTGAAATAGCCGTTCCTGTCGATGCGTATAACGTAATTGGTTTGTGAGCTTAAGATCGAAGCCAGGAATTTTTGTTCTTTAACAAGGCTGTTCTTTGCATCCTGCAGTTCTTTATAGTTTATCTTATTGCTTTTGAATAAGGGTTCCAGCACCAGTACACCGAGGAATATCAACGCCAATATCAGTGATACCAGCTTTCCTGTATTGATAGCGGCAGCTTCTTTTGATTTCTGAGCAATCAGGGTAACGATCGTGCGGTTTAGGTCTTCGAGTAAAGGCGTGAGCCTGTTTTCGCAGTCGATCAGTTGGCGCAGATAGATCTTTTGGTTTATCGATACCAGGGCTGAGTCAGCATCGCTGATCTCATGTCCTATCGATATAATGGTTCTGATATAGGGTTGTGATTTTGTAAGGATATTAGTGACTTCGAAATTGCCGGAAATGTTGGATAGATTAGGAAGTTTTACTTCACCTTTCAGGATTTTATTGTTGTTATCGAACTCCAGCAGGTTGTTTTTGAGATCGTTTTTTACCGGTTCGGCTATCTTATCATGTTGGAAAATGCTCATCAGAAGGACGGCATCTTTCATGATTGTCTGACTTAACATCCTTTGCCGGGCGGCAAAATTGGCCATGGCAGCCATTTTTTCGCTTTCCTGGGATCTTGAACGCAGCAGGTAATACCCAAAAAAATGGAACATTAATATTAAAGCGATGAGTACTATGGCAATGCGTACCAGCTTCCGGAAAGGGGTGTTCATGGTTATTGGACAGAATTTACTCTATCAATAACTTTATTATGGCTGTAACTATTGTGATGACAGCGGGAGAAAGTGATTAATTGTCAATAATCAATGATTTGTTCCTCAATAGTTTCGGGAATTTCTCTGAATTCGTACTGCTGGTTGCGAAGCTGAGGTTCAAAACCGGCTTCCCTGATGGCATCCTGGATGCTTTTATAGGTAAAACGGTGCGGCGCTCCTGCTGCGCTTACTACATTTTCTTCTATCATGATGCTGCCAAAGTCGTTGGCTCCTGCGTGAAGGGAAACCTGCGCCGTTTGTCTGCCTACAGTGAGCCAGGAAGCCTGAATATTTTTGACATTAGGTAGCATAATGCGGCTTAGGGCGATCATCCTGATATATTCTTCTGAAGTGGTGAGATTATGCACTCCCCTGATCTTTGCCAGCAACGTATCTACATCCTGGAAGGTCCAGGGAATAAAAGCCAGGAAACCTTTGGCTCCTGCCGGTTTTTTTGCCTGCACTTCCCTGATTTTCACCAGGTGCTCAAATCTTTCCGTAATAGTTTCAACGTGGCCAAACATCATGGTCGCAGAGGTGGTAAGTCCTGCTTTATGGGCTTCGTGCATAATGTCCAGCCATTCCTGTGCTCCACATTTTCCTTTGGAGATTAGCCTGCGCACGCGGTCTGTAAGGATCTCCGCACCTGCACCCGGCAGCGAATCTAGTCCTGATTCTTTGAGCGCCCGCAGCACTTCCGCATGTGTCGATTTTTCGAGCTTGGTAATATGGGCCACTTCGGGAGGACCTAGTGCATGTAATTTGAGCGTGGGGTATAATTTTTTGAGTTGACTAAACAGGTCTGTATAGAAAGCCAGTCCAAGTTGCGGGTGATGACCGCCTTGTAATAGCAGTTGTTCACCTCCATATCTGAATGTCTCCTCAATTTTTGTTTTATAAGTATCGATATCTGTTATGTAAGCTTCTTTATGTCCCGGTATTCTGTAGAAGTTGCAGAATTTACAGTTAGCTATACAAACATTGGTAGTGTTGACATTGCGGTCGATAATCCAGGTGACTTTGCCATGGGGGACCTGCTTTTTGCGTAATTCGTTCGCCACAAACATCAGGTCGCTAAGCGGGGCATTCTCGAAAAGAAAAACACCTTCTTCTACACTCAAAAATTGAAGATCCAATGCTTGTTGATACAGTTCATCCAGCTTCATACAGCACAAAAGTACGATTAAAGCAGATTTTTTTGAGAGAGGAGAAAATTAATGCTCTTTAGGGCCGTCATAAGCCGTCTGCCAGTATATCATCAAGTTATGTTTATTGATTTTGCTGATCAGAATGCCCCAATCTCGTCTTTCTCATGAACGATCATGGTATGTCTATTAAGAATAATCGGGCCTGATCTGCATATTTATTTTAGGAAGATAGGTTAAGCCGACCTCCGCTTTTTTGCGGGGTTGTCAATCTCATTCCGTTGTATTGACTTGTAGCTATTAAGGAATTTCGTTTATGCGTAGGTGATGGTTCGATGGACTCTTCACAGTAAGAAATATAAATCAATTCATCAAATACTATTATGATGTAATAATAACGTGTTGTGTTGTTGAAAATAACCGGTTCAACCGGCGGCGATAATAGCCGACAGGGAGCTGGTAATTATAAAGTGATCGGTGCAGAAGCGTAGGTCTGCGACAAACCTACATCCAGTCCGAAGAATTGTTAATATACTACCATCTGAAAAGTGTATTATATACTGGTCAGAAAGGATAATCTGACTGAAATATCCTACACTATATGAAGGGTAAAAATTACGTGATGGCCAGCGCGTTTTTTATTGCGATGTATATATTATTTTAACCTGGGAATAATTTTCTAAACTAATTTAATTTTTTTGCCATATTAAAATAATCGTATAAGTTAGCGCAACCTAAATTTTAAACAACAACCTTAAACCGACACTCCCTTCATGTGAACCTTATCTAGTTAGCGAAATAATTTTATTAATCTGATGATGTGATGTGATTGCGTCGCAATTTTTTGCTTCTTATATAAGACTCAACGGATGAATGGACAGGTTTTACCAGAGAGGATGATCAATCCATAAAATGTAGATTCAAATGTTCAAATCTGTGGTTTATTCCATCATCATTGCAGTCTTTATTTTAGGCTTGAGCGGTTGCGCCTCTATTATTCATGGTCCTAAGCAATTTGTTGACTTTTCCAGTCGACCAACCGGCGCTACAATATTTATTGATGGACAGTATGTAGGCAAAACGCCTCGGGTAATTTCCTTAAGGAGAAAAGGAAGTGAAAAAGGTGTGGCGGGTGGTAAAAGAAAATATACTGTAAAACTTGAACTTGATGGATATCATCCTTATGAACTTACGATCAGAAGAAAAATGGACGGATGGTTTTTTGGCAATCTCGCGGTTGGACTTATGGGAATCATTATTGATGCAGCGAATGGTTCAATGTATAAGCTGGACCCCACCATTGTAGCGGAGCACCTATCAAAGGTGACAACAGTGAGCAAAAACCACGATGATACCATTTATATGGTTGTTACCCTTGATCCCGATCCATCATGGGAAAAGATTGGTCAATTGCAAAAGCGGTGATCGTAAGAACCTTAAACTCCATGAGATCTTATATATCGTTAACCGAAAAATTTATATACACTTCTACTAACCTTTTAATAACCTTCTAAACATGAAAAAGTCAACTAACTATTTGTTTTTGATCATATCGATTATGCTATGCTCTTGCGCTTCCAGCTATAAACCTGTTAATCCGCCTTCGCAACCGTATGGGAGTGCTGAAGAAAGCGCGGAACTGGCTTTTTCTTACCAGTACGATGTGCTGTTACGTGCAGGAAACAAAAAATATGATAGGCGTGAAAAGAAGAAGGGTGTCAGGGTTGTTGCGATTAAGCTGAAGAATAATACAGAAAGGACTTTAATTCCTGCAAGGGATATACACATACTGGCTAATGAAAAAGTTCTTCCCGTCATGGCTCCTTTTCAAGTAAAAAACACAATAAAGCAGCAAACACCAATTTATCTTTTGTACCTGTTACTAACACCTTTAAGTGTACGATTTTATGAATCTAACAATGGTGTATTGAAAGAGAAAAGTACTATTCCTGTTGGCCTTGTTGTAGGTCCCGGACTTACTGCTGTAAACATGGCTGTTGCCGGCTCTGCTAACAAAAAACTTGAGGCTGAACTGCTGGAATATGCATTTGATAAACCCGTTGCCCCCGGTCAAACAATGTATGCGCTTGTTGGTTTAAACCTGTCCCAACATCACTCGCTGTCGGTAAGGGTAAAAGATCATTAGCAAGCATCTCAACATTAACCTCAATAATCCTCTGAGTTATGAATCAATCCTTTACAGTTTTTAGTAAACAATTTGATATAAGTTTTTAACGTTTTTCCTATGAGAAATGTAATTATTTTATTTTTTATTATTAGTGGTGTTACTGTTTCTGGATGTTGTAGAAACAAAGGCCAAATAGAAATAAAACCTTTGCATCCATATTCGTCTCCTAACTATGAGGATTCTATTGACAAAGCAAAATATTCCGTTATTAAATTTTATTTTATTAAAGGTGCTTGTGTGGCAACAGATGATCTTTCAGGTTTGGTTGATTCATTTTTAATAAAATCTGTTAGCAACGACAGCATTGATTTCTTATCATATGGATATTGTTCAATCTATTTCTATCGTGAAAGCAATCGAATTAATGAAAATTATCGTGAGAGACCTGATGGTATGATCTCTTATGATATATTAAGTCGTGATGATGATGAATTGTTATTTATATATGAATGGAGACACGGATCTTTTAAGGAATGTAGCTTTCATAGAAATGGGAAGAAAATACGAACGGAAACTAGCAAGGAAGGAAGTGTATTTAGCAATAATCTAAATTAGTTTTTGATGGATTATGGAGCTACTATGAATTAATTAACATCTTCCTGAATTATATTCATTATGTTATTACGTAAATTTCGCCTAACGCTTTTTCTTCTGCTGATCGGATTTCTTCTGGCCGTTTTTGTGGTATGGATTGGAGGGGGTGGTCGTGGCAGTAATAGACCCCTGCTTTGGTTGTTCCCCTGGATTTTTACGCCGAGATTATGGGGTCCAGTAATTGATGATACTTGGTCTGCATTTGTTTTGTTATGTCGATTTCCGATTTACGGGCTTTTATTGGATTTACTTAAGAGAAAGGTTGTATTTCTATTAATATTATTATTTCATTTATTAATGGTATTGATTATATATTATAAAGGCTTAGCTGACTACTAATCATTTGTTCTTTTATGTACGACAATGATAAAGGAAAATGGGACAAAAAGAATTAGAAAGTTCTTTAACAGATAAAACTGGTAAAGACAAAAAAGGGCTTATTGAAAAAATATCAACTTATGTAGTCAATGTGTAAGTTGAAACTATTTATCTTTTGTATTTGTATTAGTTCTCTGAAATTTTTTGACATGATTCTATGCGAGAATTTTTTCTTCTGTGTCTTTAGCTAATACGCCTATGTAAACCTAAAAGGCAAATTGGAATATACTGGAATTGAAATACCTATTGAAGTATTATCTACTTCAGTAGTTCAGACTAAATCACCCTAACACCTCTAATACCCCAACAGCCTCTGTACATATTCGTGCAGCCTGCTTTTGGCTAGAAAATTATTTTCTAATGCGCTGTTGAATGGGACGGGTGTATCAAGTGAGGCGCAGCGCATAACGGGAGCGTCGAGATAATCAAAGCAATGCTCGGCGATCCATGCAGCGATCTCTCCTCCTATTCCGCCGGTAAGGGTGTCTTCGTGAAGGATCAGTACTTTGCCGGTTCGTTTTACTGCGGCACGGATAGACTGGTAATCGAGGGGTAATAAGGTGCGTAAATCAAGGATATCGAAAGAAATATCCTGGTACTGCTGCGCATAAGCTAATGCCCAGTGAACGCCTGAACCATAAGTGATGACAGAAATATCTTCTCCCTCTTCTACTATGTTTGCTTTTCCTATCTCAATAGTATAATATTCATCAGGCACATGATCGGCTACGCTTCTGTACAATGCCTTATGCTCAAAAAACATAACGGGATTGGGATCGTTGATGGCAGCATTTAATAAACCTTTTGCTTCATAAGCGGAAGATGGATAGACTACCTTTAAACCGGGAGTATGCGTAAACCATATTTCATTACTTTGTGAATGAAAAGGTCCGCCACCTACGCCTGCGCCTGTGGGCATCCTGATCACTACATCAGCCTGTTGTCCCCAGCGATAATGGATCTTCGCCAGATTATTAACGATCTGCGTAAAGCCTGAACTGACAAAATCGGCAAACTGCATTTCTACAACGGATTTAATACCCATAATACTTAATCCTAATGCAGTGCCTAATACGCCGGATTCACATAAAGGGGTATTGCGTATACGCTCCTTACCAAACCGCTCAGCAAATCCTTCTGTGATCTTAAACGCTCCGCCATATTCTGCTATATCCTGCCCCATCAATATTAAATACTGATGCCTGTTGAGCGATTGAGCTAATCCTTCTGTAATGGCATCTATAAAACGTTTGGTCGATCCCTCTGCGGGAGATTGAACAACTACCTGCTGTTCCACTTCGGGAGCATAAATATCATTCAACTCTTCGTTAGTATCGGGGACAATTACAGGCTCGTGCGAAGCGCTGTTAATTTCTTCTTCAATATAATCGTGTATTTCTTTCCTGATATCAGCTTCAATGACATCAGTTAAGATTCCTATGGAGTGGAGATATTCCTGGTATTTTAGTACTGGATCTTTCCTGCTCCATACTTCAAACAAATAATCAGGTACATATTTTGTTCCGCTGGCTTCTTCATGTCCCCGCATACGGAAAGTGGCGCATTCTACGAGATAAGGTTTTTTTTGTTTGATGCAATACTCTTTAATGCCTTTAATGGTATCGTAAACAGCGAGAATATTATTGCCGTCAATCTTTACGCCATCCATTCCATAACCACGTGCTTTATCTACCAAATCGCTGCACCTGTATTGTTCATCAGTAGTAGTACTTAGAGCATAACCATTATTTTCTATAATAAATATGACAGGCAGGTCCCACACTGCTGCAATATTCAGCGCTTCATGAAAATCACCTTCACTTGTTCCTCCTTCACCGGTAAAAGCAACGGCTACCTTATCTTCTTTTTTTAACTGATGGGCTAATGCGATACCATTGGCAATAGATAACTGCGGGCCGAGATGCGAGATCATCCCACATATCGCATGTTCTTTTGATCCGAAATGAAAACTACGGTCGCGGCCTTTGGTATAGCCGTCTTTATGTCCCTGCCACTGTTTATATAATTTTTGTAGCGAAAGATTTCTTGTAGTAAACACACCGAGATTGCGGTGTAGCGGCATGATCCACTCATCATCGTCCAATGCGAGAGTAACACCGGTAGCAATAGCTTCCTGGCCAATACCGCTGAACCATTTGCTGATCTTACCCTGCCGGAGTAACACAAGCATTTTTTCTTCTATCATTCTGGGTAACAGGATGCTCCTGTAAAAATGAAGAAGCTGCTCATCACTAAGATCTTTGCGGTCAAAATACATAAAACAGGTTGTGTGGAATGAATTTAAATCACAACCACTTCATAAAACTCATCGGGAACCAGATATTTTTTTGCGAGCTCCTGCAATTCTTCAGCCGAAATGTTCCTGATAATGTCTATTGCCGAGTGGAAATAGCTCTCATCCAGATTATTAAGCACAAGGTTTTTCCATCTGCCCAATACCTGGAAGGGACCGTCGAGGTCACCGAGAATGGCTCCTATCATAAAATTCCTGGTCATCTTCAACTCCTCCTCATCAATCCTTTCTTCGCGCAGTATTTTCATTTCTTCATATACTTCGGCAACGGTCGCGGTACTTACATCTCTCCCTGCCTCAGTGCTGATCATCCATCCACTTCTTTCAATATGATTGAGCAAATAACTGTAAATGCCATAAGTGTATCCTTTGTCTTCGCGGATATTACCCATCAACCTCGATCCGAAAAACCCCCCATAGATATTGTTTAGTACCATCACCCTGGCAAAATCGGGGTGATGCCTGTTAGGAAATTGACGCGCTATGCGTATGGCAGCCTGAACGCCCTGGGCGTCATTGACCAGCAAATGCTTTTTTTGGGCAGAAGGCCGAAAATCATATACAATATTTTTATTGGCATTATGGTGTGAGGCTAAATTTAATTTACCAAAAGATTGCTCGAGCATGTCGATCAGGTTGTCAGGTAAATTACCGGCGGTAAAAATTATGCAGCGGCCATTTTTATAGTATTTGTCGAAGAAATCAACAATATCTTCTCTTGTAAGATTTGAATAGTCGGACAGGTTACTGTATTTTCCATAGGGATGATTTTCGCCAAACAAATGCGCATCGATGAGCCGCGAAGCAACGAATTCTGATTTCTGAAGGTTCACTTCCAGCTTTTGCCTGGAATTCTGCACATATATATCAAGTTCTTTTCCAGGAAATATACTATCGGTAATCAACTCGCTTACTACCGGGATAAGTTTATCTATATGTTTATTCAGGCAATGCAGAACGACTTCGGCAGTTTCATTATAACAATGCCTGCTGAGATAAGAGCCATACAATTCAAAATGTTCATTCACTTCAAAAGCGGATAAGCGTGAAGTACCGCTCTTCAACATATAGTTGGTGGCAGCGGCAACATTTTTCTTATGCTCAAAACAATTACCAGCATAAAATACCCAACTGATCATCATGGTATCTTCAGAACCCATATTCAGTGCGTACACTTCTACACCATTCGATAATTGATGGATATTACATTTTGGCAGCTTAACAGAAAATTCAACAGGATCTTTTATTGGTGGTGGCGTTGTTCTCGTCAACATAGTTTCATCTAATTTTCGCTTAGGTAGTACAGTGTGCTTGAGTTATTAGCATCAAAAATTTTATTACTGTACTGCCTGATGTCTTCTTTACTTACTGCAAAATATTTTTCTCTATCGCTGTTAAACAGGTTAGCGTCACCAAGTAATTCATAAAATGCCAGGTTATTAGCTCTGGTCATCACACTCATATCTTCGAAGGCAATGGCCGATTCTGTTCTGTTCTTAACTTTTGTCAGTTCCTTTTCGGTGATCAGTTCATTTTTTAATACTTCAAGTTCTTCCTCAACTGCTTTTTCTGCCTGCTCCACTGAAATACCTTTTATCAACTTGCCTTCAATAGCCAATAAGCCTTTATCAATTGTTCCAAACTGATAACATTCAATATTACTGAAGAGTTGTTTTTCTTTTACCAGTTTTTGAAACAAGCGTGATGAGTGTCCGCCACCTAAAACTTCAGTAATAAGATCGGCAACATAATAACCATGATCGAGGCGGCTATCCATATGCCAGCATTTATATAAAGCGTCCAGCGGCACGTTTGCTTTTATAGTCATTTTGCGTGGAGCATCCTGCGGTGGTTCAGCCTGGATATTCCTGATATATTTTTCTCCTGGAGGAATATCGCCAAACCATTTCTCTGCCAGCAATTTTATTTCATCGGTTTTTACATTGCCGGCAACAACTAATATAGCGTTAGACGGATTATAATGTTTTCTGAAAAAGTTTTTGACATCTGTGAGACTGGCATTTTCAATATGGCTCAGTTCGCGTCCTATTGTCATCCATTTGTAGGGATGAACCTTATAGGCCATTTCTCTGAGTTTAAACCAAACATCTCCGTAGGGTTTGTTAATATAGTGTTCCTTAAATTCTTCGCTCACTACTTTACGCTGAACATCAAGGCTCTTTTCACTGAAAGCCAACGAGATCATTCTGTCACTTTCCAGCCACAGCGCAGTTTCGAGATTTTCTGCCGGAAGCTGGATATGGTAATTGGTAACATCATTACTGGTATAGGCGTTGTTTTCGCCTCCGGCCATATTCAGCGGTGTTTCGAAATCTTCAATGTTTATGCTGCCACCAAACATCAGGTGTTCAAAAAGATGGGCAAAACCCGTACGTGCTGGATCTTCATCCCTTGCTCCAACATCATACATCACATTTACTACCGCCATAGGCGTGGAATCATCTTCGTGCACAATCACTCTCAGTCCATTACTGAGGGTAAATCGGTTAAATTGTAACATAAGGGCGCAATTTAACTATAAAAAATCAGTTCAGCAGACTCTTTACTTTCATGGTAATGGTGACAAGTTCTTTATTCCTGTAAACCAAAATTTTAATTTTCTGATTGGTTGTTTGCATAAGATTTTTGTATATCTGTATATCCTGGCTGAAATTATTCTGAACAGCTAATACAATGTCATCAGGTTTAAGGCCCGCTTTTTCAGCAGGTGATCCCTTCATGATATCAACAATTCTGATTGATCCGTCTATATGGTACATGCCTATTCCCGTATAGGAATAATCAAACTGGTCTTTGAAGTGTGAGTTGGGAAGAAGATGAATTTCTCTTTTTTCGTAATTGATAATGAGATTAAACCTTCTTAAGATATCGTTTCCAACAATACCTCCTAAATAAGGATAAGAAGTGATATTATAAACATCATCGAAAATAAATGCGGGAATATTACGAAAACGGTAGGGGCCTAATTTAAAATTCCTGATAATTCCCTGCTTCATTGCCGCTTTTCCTCCTAATCCTTCTGCCTGCGATTCATACCATTTTGTTTTAGACCGTATAAACATACTGTCTTCCACAAAATCACTGGAAAAAATAAGACACATGCCTGCGCCGGTATCAAAATATAAACGGGAGGTTACTTCTCTTTCATCTTTTATAGTACCGTTGACGATGGGTATGTTTGCTATTATCGGCTTAAATAAATAACCGCCACGGGGATATTTTATCGTTCCCCTGGTATGCAGCGAAATATGCATACTGTCGTAATTAACGCGTACTATATATCTTGATAATAAACTGTAACCAATAATGCCATCGATCTTTAAGCCGTACACACTGGTAAGAATATCATAATCATTAATGTGAAAATCCAGGCTGTCGACAATGATTCCCGGAAGATGGAGAGAACGGTTATAAACAAAACTCACTTTTCTTATGCCGGCAATACCCCTGATTGTTTTTTCGCTGGGCGTTCTTTCCAGTTGTAACCTGTCAACCGTAGCAGAGTCAAGCGAAATGCCTCCGCTGCCGGTATCAAAAACAAAGTTGAGAGAGTCTTTGTTTTCACCCAGCGTAGCCTTTAAAATGATAATACCCCCGGTTAGCATTTTAAAGGGAAATTTGGTGATGTAGGCAGACGGTTCAGGTATAAAATCTTCCTGTGCCTTAGAGGCAGTAAGGCTTAAGCAGGCAATCATCAGTAAGACCAACCGTTTCACATCTTAAGATACCCAATTTCCCGCAAAGGGAAAGGTTAATCCACCATGGCGCTATACACTAATACCTTAAATTTATCAGCGCTGTCGTATGCGGGGTCTCCCCAAACCTGTTTATAAAAAAGCGCTACGATTTTTTCCTTGGGATCGATCCAGTAAGTAGTTGAAAATGCACCTCCCCAACTGAATACTCC
Organism: uncultured Chitinophagaceae bacterium; assembly: GCA_964606315.1. Classification (GTDB taxonomy): domain Bacteria; phylum Bacteroidota; class Bacteroidia; order Chitinophagales; family Chitinophagaceae; genus Flavitalea. The sequence goes on from CAZSFY010000032.1 coordinate 39,984, forward strand.
TTCGGGAAGGGGACTGTCAGCGCTTCCTTTGTCTGTTACCAAAGCGAAGCCGAGCCCGAACTGCCCTTTTTTTCCTAAGAAAAGATCACCGATCTGGTTAGCTGTCATCATTCGTACTGAATGTCTCGACAAAATTCTTTTACCGTTATATTCACCGCCATTCAGCAGCATTTGCATGAAGATGGCATAATCGTAAATGGTTGAACTTAATCCCGCTCCGCCTGAAAAATAAGTAGTGCCTGTTTTAGGATAGTTAATATTTACTATACCATTTGCATGAAAAGTATCCGTTAGTTTTTTCAGTTTTCCAACTGCATCCATTTTATATACTTGCACTACCCTGTGATGTTTTTCAGCAGGAACGTTAAAATAAGTGTCGTTCATTCCCAATGGTCTGAAAATTCTTTTCCTGAAAAACTCTTCCAATGTTGTTCCTGATACTACTTCTACCAGGTAGCCCAGCACGTCGGTATTCAATCCATAAGTGAATTGCTCTCCCGGATGGTGTAATAACGGCAATGACCCGAGTTTTTGAATATCTTCTGCGAGAGATGTCTTATCACATCCGATACCTGAGGTAATATTATTTTTCGCATAAATCGCATTGGCTTCCTTACTGCCTATCTGCGCATAACCGATACCGGAAGTATGTGTTAACAGGTCACGAATGGTAATTTCTCTTTTAGCGGGTATGGTTGTATAGGTAGTGTCGGCCTCATTGAATTTGTCGAGTACCTGTGGATTCTTAAATGAATGTATGAATTTTGACACCGGATCATCGAGCAGGAATTTTCCTTCTTCATACAATATCATTGTGGCTACACTTGTGATGGCTTTGGTTTGTGAAGCTATTCTGTATATCGCATCTCTTTTTAATGCGCTTTTTGCTTCTCTGTCATCGTAGCCAACAGCCCTGTGATAAACAATTTTTCCGTTCCTCGCTATTAAAACGGTACCTCCTATCATTCTTTCCTGGTCTATATATTCCTTGATCATATTGTCAATGCGCCCAAGTTTTGGAGTAGAAAATCCCTGGCTTTCGGGACTGGCTTCAGTAAATGGTGCCGAGATGGCGATCATATTCTGAGCTGCGCCGGTATTTGCGGATTTATTTTGCGCGGTAACCGTTTGTGCGGTTAGCAAATAGCAAAGCGCTAATACGTTCAGGAAAATTTTATTCATGGCTGCTGTTGGTTTGTAGAATTATTTTGATTGAGTTTGTTCTGCATATTTTTATATCGTTCGTAATGACTGAAGGATTTTTTGATGTAATCCTGCAATTCATAATCCGTACAGTTTTGGATAAATTCAAGATCCGGCCGATAGTACTCTATAAATGTATTAAGTTCTTCGCCATACAAACGGGTTAATTTTATAATGAGGGCTCTGTTAAACCGGTAATCTATAAATCTTTCTTCTTCTTCTCTCAGCAAACGTTCCTGGAAGGCCAGCATCCTCCTGTTTCGGTTAAAGCGAAACATGTTGATGAATTCCTGGATATCTAGTCCGGCCCCACCGTTCGGGCCCACGTTCAATGTGCTGCCAATACCTGGTTTCCGAAAATCGAATGCTTTAGCATAATCCTGGCGGTTTTGGAGAGAATCCAGCCGGTAGCTTCGGGGCATCACCTGTACCTGCTTCAATTCCGTTGCATTTACATGGAGCGCTATTTCAAAACTCTGCATGTTTATTATGGATCTTACTGGGTATTTTGGCGTTGGTTTTTGAAGATAGGAAAACCAGATCGAGTCGTTGATATCAACGATTAACGAATATCGTCCTAACGAATCGGAAATAGTTCCTGCACCTGATGTAGACATTACACTGACTGCTTCCAATGGGTTCTGCTGCGTAATATCATATACACGTCCGGATACTCTTACCCGTTGCGCATCAGCCTGCTCTACCAATACAACGGATAATAATATGAGGAGGAATGGTTTCATTGGCTGTTCTTAAGAGCAATAACCTGTTCGATCACACGCGGAAAATGCTGATGCTCAAGAGTATGAATTTTATTGGCCAGTTCTTCGGGGGTATCTTCAGGAGTTATGGCTACTCTCTCCTGGAAGATGATATCACCGTTATCATAATGTTCATCTACATAATGAATGGTGATACCGCTTTCTTGCTCACCCGCGTTGATCACTGCCGTATGCACATTCATACCATACATTCCCTTGCCCCCATATTTAGGTAATAATGCAGGATGTATATTAATAATGGACGAAGGGTATGCTTCAATAAGTTGGCCGGGGATTTTCCATAGAAAGCCAGCAAGCACTATAAGGTTGATATTCAATTCTTTAAGTTCCGGTACATAGCTATCGCCCCTGAAAAAACGTTCCTTTTCAATGAGCAATAGAGGAATGTTCTCATTTTTAGCGATATTCACCACTCCTGCTTCAGGCTTATTACAAACAATAAGTTGCACTGCTACAAAACTGCTTTTTCTGAAGTAATCAATGATTTTTAGGGCGTTAGAGCCAGCCCCCGAGGCAAAAACGGCTATCCGGGTCATGGTCAAATCTACAGGAAATTCGCAGTTTTTTAGCCTGACAATTACATGACAAATTGATATACAGGCACTGGCAAAATTTCATTGAATCACTTGAAACCCAAGCCCATACTGGCTCAAAAAATTTTTGAACATGTTGATAGAATGTTAAAATCCTGACTTATTTTTGCACCCAAATTCCAGGAAATTTTTCCACATTATTGAATCTGATTCAACTGACATGATGGACCATCGACCAGGCATTAAAAAAATACTCAGTCTTTCTTTAATAATATTCTTTGCGTTTGCCTTTGGCAAGTTGCAGGCCCAGGACGGTAAGGCAATCTACCAGTCGAACTGTGCGGCCTGTCACTCGATCACTAAAGATCTTACAGGTCCTGCACTGGGAGGTATGGAAGAGCGTGGCCCTTGGGGTGACAGGAAAAAGTTGTATGAATGGATCCACAATCCGGCTAAGTTCATGCAGACAGATCCTTATACCCAGGAGTTGAAAAACAAGTATGGCGGAGTGGTGATGACGGGCTTTCCCCAATTGTCCGAGCAGGAAATAGATGCTATTGTTAATTATGTCAACGAGGAGGCAGCAAAACAAAAAGAAAAACCTGCTGATAAACCGGTGGGTGGTCCTGCAGGTGGTGAAGACGACAATTCTATTTTGTATGGTATTCTCACAATCATTCTTGCAGTAATTGCTCTCGTGATGTTGCAGGTAAACAGTAACCTGAAAAAACTGACCGATGATAAAGAGGGGCAGCCTGCGCAGGAACCTATTCCTTTTTATAGAAATAAGAGTTATATCACCCTTCTTACTTTAGTGCTCTTTGTGATTGGCGGCTATTTTGTGGTGAAAGGCGCTGTCGGTTTAGGACGCCAGCAAAATTACCAGCCCGAGCAACCTATTTATTTTTCTCATGCTGTACATGCCGGAGATAATCAGATCAGTTGTTTGTATTGTCACACCGGGGCAACACAGGGTAAACATGCGAATATCCCTTCTTTAAATACCTGTATGAACTGCCACATGACCATCAGTGAATATACAGGCGCTCCTATATACAAGGCAGACAAATCACAGGTTGACGGAACCGCAGAAATTCAGAAGATATATGATCATGTAGGTTGGGATCCTTCTTCAAAAACTTATTCCAGGGCTCCCAAACCTATTGAGTGGGTGAAAATCCACAACCTCCCCGATCACGTTTATTTCGACCATTCCCAGCATACTATAGCAGGCCAGGTTCAATGCCAAACCTGCCACGGAGAAATTCAGCAAATGAGTGAAGTGAAACAATTTGCTGATCTCAGTATGGGATGGTGCGTAAACTGTCACCGTACCAGCAAGGTAAACTTCCCTGATTCCAGTGGAAGCAAAGGCAATCAGTTCTACAGCATTTACGAAAAGTTCCATGAAGAAATAAAGAGTGGTGCAAGAGACAGTATTACTGTCAGTGATATTGGAGGTATTGACTGTCAGAAATGTCACTACTAAGTTTAAACAATAATTGAATTCCTTTTCAACTCCGGGGGAGTTAGCGGCAAATAAATAAATATGGCGAACAAAAAATACTGGCAAAGTTTTTCAGAATTCAACGATAGTGAGCAACATCGCCAACTATCTGCGGATGAATTCAAAGAGGATCTTACTGTCGTGGACCCTGCTAAAGCGGGTAAAGAGATAGAAGATCTGGGCGCTACAAGAAGGGACTTTTTAAAATATTTAGGATTTAGTACGGCTGCCGCTGCATTAGCTGCAAGCTGCGAAACTCCTGTAAGAAAAGCGATCCCTTTTGTAAATAAACCTGAAAACATTGTTCCGGGCGTTTCCGATTATTATGCTACTACATTCATCAGTGAAGGAGAAGCTATTCCTATCGTTGCTAAAGTAAGAGACGGCAGGCCTATCAAAATAGAAGGCAATACATTGTCTGGTCTTACCAAAGCAGGTACTTCTGCGAGGGTCCAGGCTTCTGTGCTTGATCTTTATGATACTTCACGCCAGCGTTTTCCAGTAGCCAACGGCACGGCAGTAACCTGGGAGCAACTTGATAAACAATTGGGAGAAGCGCTGGCCACTTCTGGTCCGGTAGTATTACTTACTGGTACCGTTACATCGCCAACCGCTAAACAAATTATTACTGAATTTCTTGCTAAATATCCCGGTAGCCGTCACATACAATACGATGCTATTTCCTATAGCGGAATGTTGTTTGCGAATGAAGCTACCTACGGAAAAAAAGCGCTTCCTCTTTATCGTTTTGAAAATGCCAAAGTGATTGTGAGCCTGGAAGCCGATTTCCTGGGAACATGGTTAAATCCTGTAGTATTCCAGAGAGGATATACTGTAAACAGAAAGGTGACTGATACCAATCTGGAAATGAGCAAACATTACCAGATTGAAAGTATGATGACCATGACCGGAGCTAGCGCTGATGAACGGTTTACTCATAAACCTTCTGAGGCAGGAGCTGTAGCGGTGGGTCTTTTGAGTGCAGTCCAGTCAGGAACAGCTTCAGGAATTGCTAATCCCAAACTGAAAGCCGGTCTTGAAAAAGCGGCAGCGTCTTTAAAGGCTGCCGGTGGAAATGCGCTGGTAGTAAGCGG
>CAZSFY010000033.1:0-41018 GCA_964606315.1 uncultured Chitinophagaceae bacterium
AATCCAAGTTTGCAAATCAGTTTTTAATTAGCGGTTGTGCAACAGGCACAAATTGTGACCTTGAAGGAGCACCTTTCTCTATGGATTCAATTTGAAACCTTAAACTCTCCCATTCCTCTTTAGTCAGTTGAAACATAAAATCGGGTGGAAACCGTTTACTATTTCTTTTTACAGCCTGGTTAAATACTTTTGTTTCCACTTCATAAAGAGCAGCCAGATCCCGATCCAGCATGACTCTTTCTCCTCTTATTTCATATATTCTGTTTTGAATGCTTTGAATAATTTCCATGATTTGGATAGTTTATTTTGATTAAATATTCTGCAGGTCAAATTCAACTTTAGAAGCTCATTAGTAAATTTTTGCCTGCAATTTGCAGTGTGTCGGTTTTTCGTATTGCTTTCCCGATCCTCCTAATTTTCATTGAGAATGCGATTGACATACATAAAAAGCTGTTCGATCTGGTCCTAGCGAAGCCTAATCATTTCATTTTCCAGTAGCCTCTACTACAATGAGATAGTAGTACAAAAGTTGAGAACTTAGATATCGCCCTACCTTTCATAAATAAACACCTATGTTAGCAGTAAATGTTTTTATTTGTTGCCTATTTTTTTCGTCAGTCTAAAACTTACTATCCAAAAATATGTCAGGTTTACAAAGTTTATTTCTGTGGCAATACTTGATAACTTACTAAATATAAATTCTTGAGTTGGAAAATTTTTTAATACCAAATGTGATGTTCCGTTTTTTAACTTTCTTGTCTGATAGGTGTTGCCTTGTTGGTCTGTTTTCGTAATGGTATGGTTGCTGCCTTCAATGTAATGGTTGTCCATAAACACGATTGTTCCATCTGATGTAACTACATCTTTTATTTTGGTAATAAACTTGTCAAGACCTTGAAGTGGAATATGACTCCATATAAATCCACCGAAAGCACTCTCATATTTTTTATCAAGGGAAAAGTTGTAAATGTCAGCAAGTTCAAAAATAACTTTGGTTTTATAATGCTTATTTTCTGCAATGTCGATTACACTTTTATTAATGTCTATCGCATAAATTGAGGTTGCTGTTTCTGCGATTTTTTCTGTCCAATAGCCTGTCCCGCAAGCAATTTCGAAAACTGTTTTTTGAGAAAATAAAGATTGTAAAATTGTTGTTGCTTTTTGCAAGTCGTTTTGTCTCTCGGGTTTCAAATAAATCTTTTCATATTCTGTCGCTCTGTCTTTATAATATGAAACTAAGTCTTGATTCATTTTTAAGTTAGTAGCACAAACCGCTGGACATTTGTTCGTTACCATATTGTAAATACCTTGTTAGCGGTTCGTTTTTTAGTCAAATTTCATTTTGAATACCACTCTGTCTTGCCCTAATCCAGAATAGTCCTTGATTATTTTTATTCCATTTTCGGTTTCAATTCCTGTCATTTGCATTCCGATACTCAAATGAAAATTTATTGATTTTTCGTTTGTTGGTATTGTGATTGCTTTCAGGTTTTGGATGCCAATATTTTTCAAATTCTCGATAAAATGTCTGTAAAGTTTTTTGCCTAATCCTCTTTTTTGATAACCTTGTCTAACCCCTATGAGATGAACATATCCTGTTTGCTCCGTTTGTGATAAAAATCCGAATAGATATGCGATGACTATATCGTTATTTTTTATTACGAAAGAAGTGTTTCCAAATTCATTCACAAACATTGGATGATGATAGGAAAGCGTTCTGTTGCTTCCCCAAAAATCTTCAATATCTGAGAGTATTTGCAAAAAATCCGAATGACTACAATTTAATATTGGTTCTGTTTTCATACATCTTACGTGAACTAGACAGTTGTCATTTTAGTAATATCCTTTGTCTATTTGATCGCTTTGCCATTGTTGCCCATTTTTCTGCCTGTTGATGTGGGTGGTCTTCTAACTGATCGCTAACTTCTAAATATACACACTTCCATTACGTCAATACAAAACTCACGCTTAAAATATCTTTTATGTACTGTTGTAGATCAATAACAATGGATAAATTTAAATCTGGATGAATGTGTTTTGGATAAAGAGTGTATAGATGAAGTATGATAAGTTTAGGATAACTATTGAGTACTTTACAGTATTTTGTAACCGTTGAGCAGAAAAACTAAGTTTTTGAGAAAAAACTTCAATTTTAGCTAACTTTGTTAGCAGCCACCTAAAATAACAGAATTAAATGGCGAGAGCGCTTAATGATTTAGAATCGAATGCACTAAAATTTTGGCCAGATAAGATATCTGAGTTAGAACGTAATTCAAGCATAATCCCGAAGTTAATTGATACACAAGATAAATTCATTAGTCTATTGAATATTGCAAATTCCGACCCATTTGTATGGAAAGATGTTTTGAAAGGATCTAAGGAGCTATCGGGAAATCTATTCTTAAAACACCTGATGGTACTTTCAGATATTGGCGGAGAAAAATTAATGCGATTTAAAAAAGAATTGCCGACAGTATTTGGTAAAGGCAATATGGAGTTTGTATGGAATGGGAAAAAATACAATTATAAATTTCAAACTTTAGGGGGTGCAAAAGACTGGAGTAACAAGTGTTTGAGGGTTGATGGTGTTGGTCTTACTAAAGATCATGTACTTAATCCCCTAATCGAAGATGTTTGTAATCTTTTGCTATTCGGTGGTGGTTCCACAGCTGAAAATTTACCTTCAGAGATTGAGCTTAAATGTATCATTGGAACCTTAATAGGGCACAAAAAAGAACTGGATACATTTGTAAAGCAGAGATATATCTGGGTTAGTCGAATTACAGGTGGAGCGACTGCAAATTCTTTAGGAAACCTTGCTCAACAATATGTGATGGATTATCTCAAGAACAAACTTCCAAAATGGGATTTTGGAGCTAAACAAATACCTGGAATCAGCCAAAATGAAAGAACCCCGCTTAAGTTCGATATTGTTGCTAAATCTCCAAAGAATCAGTACTGTGCAATCGAAATCAGTTTTCAGGTAACAACTAATAGCACTATCGAAAGAAAAGCTGGACAAGCTCAAAATAGACAAGATCTTCTTAAAAAAGCTGGTCATAAAATCGCTTATGTTATTGATGGTGCAGGGAATTTTCAACGTGCTTCTGCATTACAATCCATTTCTCAGTTCAGCGATTGTATAGTTACTTTCAAAAGTAGTGAGCTTGATAAACTTGTAAATTTTTTATTGACTTTAGATAAATAATTTTAATCTATATATGCACCTGAGTGAAAATGCAATAGCGTTAAAAATAAGAGATGTAAAAGGCATTATTAAGAATGTCAAACCAGATAGTGCAAATACTGAATTTATAATTCTTCCTTTTTATCGGACGCTTGAAGAGGTTCCTGGCAAAAGTGATCTTCTTTCAGATCTTAATACATTTATTAAAAGGTGTAATGAGAATTCAACAGTAGTAATTTTAACTTCACCACTTTTTGCAGCTGATTTTTGTTCTCAACTTAATCACGATGTACACTTGAAACTTTGGGTCGTTGTAAAACTTGAAAAAGCAATTGAGAATAGCGGCTATCTACCTGAAAAAAATGCTGCACTCCTTATTTTAACCCGTTATAAGGATAGCTTATCCCACACAAAGACACGCATTGCTTATTCTTATTGTCCTTCCTGTGATAAAACAACAAAAGATTATGGAGGGAAAAAGCATTTGTATCACCAATTTGGTACTCTTATATCAGATGTGTGGCGTGATATTACAGTAGATTTTGACAACTATCCAAAAGATATTGCCCTTCGATTGTCAGACGTTTTTGGCTTGCCCGGGTATAAGTATTTAAATGTGTATGACCAGCGAAAAAACTATTTATCAACAAATAACGAGCATAAATTCTTAAAGTTCTCTTTGAAAGAGAATTTTTATTCCAAAGATTCAAAATTATTAAACGGAGACTGTATTGAACAACTAAGAAAAATACCTGATAATAGTATTGACTTTTGTTTTGCAGACCCTCCCTATAATCTCAAAAAAAAGTATGAAAGTTGGGACGATGGAATTGATATTCAGAAATACTTTACTTGGTGTGACACATGGTTGAGTGAACTTGCAAGAGTATTGAAACCAGGTAGAACACTTGCAGTATTAAATATACCACAGTGGTGTGTCAGACATTTTAAACACTTAAATACAATTTTAGATTATCAGGATTGGATTGTATGGGAAGGATTATCCATGCCCGTTAGAATGATAATGCCAGCTCATTATTCCATATTATGTTTTTCCAAGGGAAAACCAAGGGAATTACCTGGTATCAAAAGAAAAGTTCATTCTGTTTTAGAAAAAAAAGCAATTCATACTTTTTCTGAAGATTTTTGCATTAGACCGAATTGTATAAAGAAAAGAGCACATTCAATATTAAAAGACTCTGAAAATGTATCAAATATTTGGTGGGACATACATAGACTAAAACATAATAGCCGACGGGTTGACCATCCTTGTCAGCTACCTCCCATGTTTATGTATAGATTAATATCACTATTTACTAATGAGAATGAGTTTGTGTTGGATCCGTTCAATGGAGCAGGAACTACAACGCTTACAGCACAACAACTAAATAGAAAGTATGTTGGTATTGAGCTTTCTGAATACTATTATAAAATGACCTTAAAACGACATGATGAATTAAAGCAGGGACTTGACCCTTTCCGAAAAAATAATGATGATACTCCAAAAGCTAAGAATAGTCCTGTTGAAAGATTAAAGAAGCAAAAATATAAAGTGAGTAAAAAAAACCTGCAACTGGAAATTAAAAATATTACGACTCAAATTGGACATGTTCCTTCAAAAGAAGAGGTAATTAAAATGAGTAAATACCCTATCAAATATTATGAAAATTATTTCATCAATTGGGGTGAAGTAACAGCAGCTGCAAGAACAACAGGTATGGCTGAGGATAGAGAAAATAACTATAAAATTCGAGAAGAACAATTAAGGCCTTTTGAAGAACAACAAGGGTAATCATTTTACTTTTTCAGTATCAGTTAGCTGAATCATCATAAACATTGAGTTTTATTATCCCAAGAATGTTTTCAAAATCTGAATTATATGTCATAAAAAAGTCAATATTTCTGAATACTTAGTTAAGCTGCAGGATCATGTAAAACTAATGCGGTAAAATGTTGGCTAAAGAAATACAATAGACTATAATAGTTGAATATGAAATTATTGATTGTTGAGGATGAACCATTGTTGCTGAACGATATGGAAAGCTACCTGGCAGAGCAGGGATATTTATGTGAAACAGCGATTGATTTTGTAGAAGGGGAAGACAAGATATTATTATTTGAAATAGCTACGATATGATCTGACAGTTTGGGATTAATTTTAAAGTAACAACAAATTAAAACCATCCCAAAACAGTCAAATCATGAACACACAAAGTAAGTTAATTAAGGGTAAAGTAGGACTCTTAAAATTAGCAGAAGAATTAGGCAATGTATCGCAAGCCTGCAAGTTATTCGGTTATTCCAGGGACACATTTTATCGCTACAAAGAGTTATACGAAGAAGGTGGAGAGGGCGCTTTACAAGAAGTTAGCAGACGTAAACCTAATCGAAAAAACAGAATAGAGTCATCTGTTGAGCAAGCTATTGTAGCCATGGCTACAGAGAAGCCGGCTTATGGACAGTTGCGGGTAAGCAATGAATTAAAGAAGAGAGGTGTTTTTATTTCACCGGCAGGTGTCAGATGTGTCTGGTTACGCCATGATCTGGAAACTGTTCGTAAGCGCCTGAAAGCCCTGGAAATAAAATCTTCCCAGGAAGGTCTTATACTGACAGAAGACCAGGTGGTAGCGTTGGAAAGAGCCAGAGAAGAAAAACAGGCCTATGGCGAAATAGAAACACATCATCCTGGTTACTTAGGCGCGCAGGACACTTACTATGTAGGAACCATTAAAGGCGTTGGTCGTATTTATCAGCAGACCTTTATTGATACTTACAGTAAGGTGGCTACAGCCAAATTGTACGATCGTAAGAATGCATTAATTGCAGCGGACACCCTTAATGACCGGGTATTACCTTTCTTTGAAGAACACGGTATCAGTTTGCTCAGAATACTTACTGATCGCGGTACTGAATATTGCGGAGCCAGAGAACATCATGAATATGAGCTCTATCTGGCACTTGAAGATATTGATCACTCCAAAACGAAGGCTAAATCACCGCAAACTAATGGCATCTGTGAAAGATTGCACCGTACTATGCAGGAGGAATTTTATGCGGTTGTCTTCAGAAAGAAAATCTTTAACACCCTTGAAGAGTTACAAACAGATCTTGACCTGTGGCTAAAAGAGTACAATAATGAGCGTACTCACTCAGGCAAATACTGCTACGGAAGAACTCCGATGCAAACATTTTTAGAATCACTACCTTTAGCTAAACAAAAAATGCTGCAGGATATTCCTCCAGCAGCATAACTATTTAATCCGTTTCCCTAGAATTACTACAAACAAAAATCTCCATACTGTACGATCATATACTAGTTAGAACATATTATATGAGTACGATGCTATTATATTGGATGTCGGTCTACCGGGTGGTAGTGGTCTGAAATTGCTGGAGTTGTTGAAAAAGCAGCAGAAGGATACAGGCGTATTGATCGTTTCTGCAAAGGACTCTCTGCAAGACAGGGTGACAGGACTTGAGATGGGAGCAGACGACTATATCACTAAACCTTTCTATATGGAAGAGTTGAACGCACGGATCAATGCGCTGCTCAGACGGAAAAATTTTAGCGGTCATAAAATCATCGCTATCGACGAACTGTATGTAGATACGGTAGCTGCTGAAGTGAAATGGCAGGATACGGTGATCAGTCTTACAAAGAAAGAATATGAACTTCTTTTGTACTTAATCATTAATAAAAACAGGGTGGTCAGTAAACAGTCCATTGCAAGGCATTTATGGGGCGACGATTACGATACAGTGGATAATTACCATACTGTTTATGTACATACGCGGAATCTTCGAAACAAAATTACCGCTCTCTCGGGTTATGATTTTGTCAAAACCGTGTATGGAATGGGATACAAATTTACAGAGCGATGAAGCTCCTATATAGGACAACAAGAGATTTTATGCTGACTACGGTTGTCATTCTCCTGGTGACGGCTTCGGCGCTGTACCTGTTGCTACAGAGAGAAGTACGATCGGAAATGGACGAACAGTTGGATCTGCAATCTGAGTTATTGGGAAACAATGTGGATGATTGGCAGCATATTGACAATCCGTTCATGCAAATTACGCTTGCAGAGGCAAACGCTCTGCCGGGGGTGACCTATGGTGATACGACTATATATGATCCTTTACAGAAAAAAGACGAAGGATACCGGTACAGAAGGGAAGTGAAGAAAATCAGCGGGCAGTACTACAGCATATATGTAATGATCATATACATCGGATGGGATCAGTATTTTAATACTATATTTTTATTATTAGGTACGGCAATACTGGTGCTGGGTATTTCAGGGGTGCTCATCACTTATTATTCGAATAAAAAATTGTGGAAACCGTTTTTTCTTAACCTGCAGGCCATCAAGTCCTATTCCATTACCGATCCGGAGCGTCCTCAATTAAGAAGTTCACCGATCAAAGAATTTGAAGAATTAAGAGTAACTCTTATGGAATTGACAGAACGTATCAGACGGGAATACAGAGCGCTGAGAGAATTTACTGAAAATGCTTCTCACGAAATACAAACTCCGTTAGGCATTATACAATCCAAACTGGACAGGCTCAGTCAATTGGAGTTGACGGAGGAAATGGCTAATTGTATCATAGAAGCCCGGAGCGGAGTGGAGCGGCTGAGTAAAACGAATAAGGCGTTGCTGCTATTAGCAAAGCTGGATAATGACGTATTTGCAGATAAGCAGCTATTGTCATTTCACATCCTGCTTACCCAACATATAGAATCGCTGACCGACCTATTCTCGTCCAAGGAAGTAACCCTTACTTCCCATATTCTTCCCTGCAATATTATTGCTAATCTGTATTTGTGCGAAACACTGATATCCAACCTTGTCTCAAATGCATTACGACATTGCAAAAGGGGAGGCAACATAATCATACGGCTTAATGCAGATATGTTGATAATCGCAAATTCCGGCCCCACGCTGGATTTTCCGCCTGATCAATTATTCCGGCGTTTTAAAAAAGGGGATAAAAGCAGCAAAGGTACAGGACTGGGTTTGGCTATTGTATCTCAGATCTGTTTGCTGAATCACTGGCAGATAACTTATTCCTATGAAAAGGCAATGCATACTTTTACGGTTGCATTTACCGAAGCCGTTTAAACCGGCAATCAGGATTTACCCGGGCTTTATCTCTCAAATCGGTAGCCAACTCCATAGATCGTTTTGATATAACTTTTGCATCCGGCGAGATTTAGTTTTTTCTTTAAATTCTTTATATGCGCATAGAGAACGCTGGGATGTAAAGGCACTGCTGATTTCCTTGCCAGGTATTGTGCTAGTTCAGTTTTGCTGACTGTCAGAGCCCGGTTTTGGAGAAATAAATGCAGCATGTCAAATTCAGTTCGGGTAAGATCTACCTGCTGATCTTTAACCTTTACTGTTCTACCTGGCACATCTACTATCAGTTCATTAAAGTAAAACAACCGGTTATTCTCAACACTTTCATAGTTCCCTACGACCGATATTTTATCAAAAAGCACTTCTAATATATATGGCTTTCGCAGATATTGAATACTTGAAGCATTCATTTGAGCAGATGATATAGCAGAAGCTTCATAAGTTAGTACAGTACGCTTGTCGAGTTTCGTAGTTTTCAGGAATTTCAGCAATTGAATTTCCTTTCGTTCCAATGAAGAAAGATGCACAACGATGGCATCATAGTAATGAGAAGCAAGGTTTGTCAACGCCCTATCCAATGAAGCGGCTATTTCGCAGGAACACCCTTTTTCTGTCAAAAAAAAGTATATATCCTTTACTAGGCCTGGATCATTTTCGGCTATTAATACTTTCATGCTCAAAGCCGCAAGTAAAACAGCCATTCTAAAGAAATTCTAAAGCGCTCTCCTGTAGCTTTTACATGCCTAGGCTATTCCCACCTGCTATAACAACAACTATTTATTACAATAGAATAACTGCAAGATGCTTACCTAAGACCAGCGTTTAAAATTTCTTTCAATTCACATTGCATATTTACCGCCATATAAATTGAACAGTAATGCAAAGCAGAAAATCATGCATGTTATCGGGGTTACTTTTCTTAATGAGCTTATTGTCAAAAACAGCAATTGCCCAGGTAAAGGAAGTATCCGTATCAGGTATCGTCAGGGATAAAGCTGGAGGATTGGCTCTTCCTTATGTTAATATTGTTGTAAGCGCGGTAAAAGACAGCGCATTTGTTTCCGGAACGGTAAGCAATGAAGAAGGAAGATTTACTATAACCATACCACCCGGACAATATTTATTGGAAGTTTCATTTGTTGGTTATCAGCCTATCGTACAGCCGCTGTTTATAGGGGCACTCTCCCCATTCATTGATCTTCCGGCTATTCAGATGGAAGCGGAAGCGACCGAACTGGAAAATGTGACTATCACGGCTAGACAGCAGGCTATTGGCTCGAAGATGGATAAAAAAACATACAATGTTTCAGATAATATTAGCCAGAGTGGAGGATCGGTATTAGCTGCTATGCAGAACCTTCCAGGGATCACGGTACAGGAGGGTAAAGTGCAGCTTAGGGGAAGTGATAAAGTAACAGTATTGATAGATGGAAAGCAGACAGCATTAACAGGCTTCGGCAGCCAGACCGGACTAGATAATATTCCTGCTTCTTCGATCGAAAAAATTGAGATCATTAATAATCCATCCGCTAGGTATGATGCGAATGGCAATGCAGGTATTATCAATATCGTATTGAAAAAAAGCAAAAAGGAAGGCTGGAATGGGAAAATAGGATTTGCAACTGGCCTGGGAGCCCTTTGGGAACGTAAAGAAAATCTGCCTACGATACGACCGCAGTACACGCGTACACCCAAAATCAATCCTTCGCTTTCCCTGAATTATCGGCAAAACAAAATCAATGCATTCCTCCAGGCAGATAATCTCTATACAGAAACGCTCAATAAGAATGAATTTGTAACGCGAACCTATAATGACGGAAGCATCGTAAAGCAGCAGCTAAAAAGAAACAGGAATACCAATTTTTTCAACTCCAAAGCAGGTATAGATTGGTACATGAATGAAAGGAATTCGTTGACGGTGTCAGGTATGTTTGGCAGTGAGAAGATCATCGATCGCGGAGATCAGCCTTTCTTCAGTTCCGATCTGTCAGAAAGAAAGCGGCTCTGGCAATTTTTTGAAGATGAACTGAAAACAACAGTCATGGCATCCGGGCGATACCAGCATAAGTTTACACAACCCGGTCACCTGATCAATGTAGATTTCAATTATACTTCTCATAGGGAAGACGAAAAATATTTTTATGACAACTATCTTACTGACTCAAAGGGTACAGACGCTTTTAAATTATTGTCTGATGAGCAAGTGTATGACTGGTCAGTAGATTATATCAAACCGCTCAGGTACGGACAAATAGAAACGGGCATTAAGCTCAGGAACAGGAGCATACCTACTGATATGCAGTTCATCCCCGGCATCTATTCCGTTCTCGATTCTACGGCGGGAGGCTGGGCTACTTATAGAGAGCTTATTCCGGCGATATACGGAAACTATGTTTTTGAAACTGAAAAATGGGAAGCGGAGCTTGGATTGAGACTTGAGTATGTCCGCATCCGGTACGATGTGAACCCCGATCACAATACCTATACCAGCGATGGATATCATTATACCCAACCCTTCCCTAATTTCCGGTTGGGCTATAAAATCAATGAACGAAATAGACTTTCAGCATTTTTTAACCGACGTGTTGACCGTCCCAACGAGGTAGATATCAGAATCTTTCCGAAATACGATGATGCGGATATTATTAGAGTAGGTAACCCTGCGCTCCGTCCGCAGTTTGCCAATTCCATTGAGCTCGGATATAAAAATACCTGGATAGGAGGCAGTCTGTATGCTGCCGTTTACCATCGTTTTGCCAACGGAACTATTACCCGTATATCTACGGTTGTACCCGGACATGCATCTGTGTATGCTATTTTCCAGAATGCAGGCAAGAGCTATAACACCGGCATAGAAGCCATTGTGGAACAAAAGATTTCTTCGCTGTATTCTTTCAGTGTCAATGGCAATATATATCGAAATAATATAAACGCATTCAGCGTGGATAATTTATATCCAACGCCACATCAGTTTTCAATGGAGGAGCAGGAGATCATTTCCGGTAACCTGAAGCTGAACAACAATTTTCGTTTCAATGGATGGGAAGCACAGCTTATAGGCGTTTACCTGGCGCCCGATATTATCCCGCAGGGCAAGATTGCTTCGAGGTTCTCCATCGATGCTGGCATCAAAAAAGCAATACAGAAAGGAAAAGGTGAAATATTTCTGAATGCTACCGACCTGTTTAATACTATGGTCATAAAACGGGAAATAAAAGGTAACGGTTTCCATTACACGAGCGATGACTATTATGAAACACAGGTCATAAGAGTGGGATATAGCTATAAATTTTAAAATAGGCATCAATATGAGACTTAGGAATTATTATCATAGATCCCATTTCTCATGAGTGAGTGGCTTATTCCTTTGAATCAAGGGAATTTTAGCCAGTTCATATCGTTTTTTTCTTTTGGTATAACCATGAAGTAATAAATCAGTTTTTTCCCAAAAATCTTTTGCTTTCTCCGGGTCACCTTTACTAATTTCGGTAAGCTAAACCTGTATCATTCTAAATTTTCTATTATGATTAAAGGGAATCCAATTTACCGGAGTGAGCAGATTGAGGTCAGCCCCGATCTTATTATCACTATTGAAAAATATTTAGAGACACACAATTTAGGTAACAGAGGATTTGAAGACGGAAGCAAACGAAAGCAATTAGTAGGATTACTTGGGGAAATAATAGTGACTGAGAAGCTGACGGGAAAGTCTGTAAACTTGTATGAGCGCGAGGACGGTTTCGACGGTGGATTTGATCTGCAATATCAAGGCAAACGCATTGATGTTAAAACGATGGAGCGTACCAGTTTTGTCCGTGGGAATTTCGTGAATAATTTCTATATCATGCAAGAGGACTATGAATCTGACATCATCGTTTTTTGTAGTTATAACGCACCTGCTAACATTCTTGAAATTTGCGGCTGGATTTACAAAGAAGACTTATCCAAACTGGGAAAGTTTTATAAAAAAGGAACGATACGCACAAGGTCCAACGGCACTTCTTTTCACTTCCGGGAAGATAATTATGAAGTTGAAAACAAAGACCTCAATTCCATTCAGAAACTGCTAAGCCTTCGATAAGTTTTTTGTCTTAATATATACATCTCTGAACACGTCAAGAGTGTGTTTTTCTCCGTCAATCATGACAGACCAATAAATCCATTCGGTCCAACTTCTTTTTCAGTGTACCGGACGGCGCCGCTCAGGAATTAAAAAACTTTTTCATTTTCCCGGTTAAAGACGCTAACAGATCTGTCACGATTCAAAATTCCCTGCGGGGCAGGATTGGAGCTTATTAACTCCATATCGGGCGATAAAACCCGCTCTTGAAAACGTTTTCGAAGTCACGCTTGTTTTTTGAAGAGATGTATCTTCCATGCTTTCGTGATAATGTTTAGATGATTCGTGATATTAAAGCTAAAAAGATCCCAACGCTGTCTGGAATTTATCAGGGTTCCAAAGGCTTGCTATATATTTGGTAAATTTTAGTTCATCAAATGTTCTTATTGTTTTCGTCGTTTGGCGATAGCGAAAAAAGGCCATTATAAATCCAGGGGTCCATAAAAATGAAATATCTGGGCGGTAAAATTCATCAGGGCGACTGCTTAAAATTCATGAGAAGAATTGAAGATCAATCCATTGATATGATTCTTTGCGATCTTCCCTATGGTACAACGCAAAACAAGTGGGATAGCGTCATTCCTCTTGACCAGCTTTGGGATGAATATAAACGCATCATAAAACCCAGAGGTGTTATCGCCCTTTCTTCGCAGGGCGTTTTTACCGCTAAGCTAATATTGAGCAATGAATCGTGGTTCAAGTATAAATTCGTGTGGGTTAAAAGCAAGCCTACCAACTTCCTTAATGCAAGAAAACAACCCTTGAGGCAACATGAAGATATTTGCATCTTTTATAAAAACCAGCCCGACTATCATCCCGTTATGTCGCCAGGTGAACCGTATGACAAGGGCGTAAGAAAAGCACAATACACCGGTAGCTACGGGGATTTTAAACCTGTGCAAGTGAAAAGCGAAGGCGAGAGATTCCCAACCGATACGCTTTATTGTAAGACTGCCGAAAGCGAAACAGGCGGCAGAGTATGGCATCCCACACAAAAGCCCGTTGCTTTGGGACGTTATCTTATTCGCATGTTCACCAAGGAAGGCGATACTGTATTAGACAACGCTTTTGGAAGCGGAAGTTTCTTAGTTTCCGCCGCGCTGGAACAACGCCGCTTTATCGGTATTGAAAAGAATGAGGAAGTTCATCTATTCAAGGAAAAACGGATTGACTATGTAAAGGTTGCTAAACAAAGACTTTCGGAAGTAGAAAACGCATTCAGGAAACATGAATCTGCCCCGTCTCTATTCTCCGCATTGCAACCATCAGCAAAAGCGGGACAAGGGAATCGGAAAGGCATGGTTGACGTTAACACTTTGATTACCCCCAACTCCATTGCGATATGAGAATACCTTTTTGTTGGCCGAGTAACCTCACCATCTTTCGCAGATCAACGGCTTGTTCCTGATACCCCTGTAGTGTAACCGTCAGGAATTACTATTTCGCTCTTTACTTAAAACCCGCCATGAAAGGACAATGCTTATCAGCATGAGCACAGCTCCTAACAAAAAAGGGGCGCCAGGAAAATGGATGGCGGATTCCTTCAGTGTTGCATAATAAAAAAGCCTTGTCATGATCAGCGGTCCGAAAATGGAAGTAAGACTCATGAGGCTGGTAAGACTGCCCTGCAGCAGTCCTTGCTCATTCTTGGGAACGTGTTTGGTGATGATGGATTGTAGGGCGGGGCCGGCAATACCTCCGAGACAATAAGGCACGAGGAACAGGTACATCATCCAGCTTTTAGTGGCAAAGGCAAATAACGTTAGTCCTATGGCATATAGTAACAGTCCGGCATAGGCGCTTTTTTCATCGCCCAACCGGGGATTGACAAAACGGATAAGTCCACCCTGCACAGCGCCCACTAAAACACCAACTATCGCCAGGGAAAACCCAACCTGCTTTTCTGACCAGTTAAAAACATACATGGTAAAATAATTCCAGTTGCTTTGCACGGCATGGGCGGCAAGATAAATGCAAACAAAACCTATCACCAAGCCAGCGATGGTTGGATAGTTTCGTAAAAATATCAGGGAGCCGACAGGATTTGCCTTTTTCCATTCAAAAGGCCGCCTGTTCTCCGGCTTTAAAGATTCGGGCAATACAAAATAACCGTAGAGAAAGTTTACAAAACAAAGCACAGCCGCAGCATAAAAAGGCGCTCTCAATCCCCATGCGGCAAGCAATCCGCCTAATGCCGGCCCAAGTACAAAACCAAGTCCAAAGGCGGCGCCGATGAGCCCGAAGTTTTTGGCGCGGTTCTCATCGGTGCTGATATCGGCAATATAAGCGCTGGCAGCCGTAAAGCTGGCGCCGGTGATACCGGCTAATATACGTCCCGCAAAAAGCAACTCATAATTATGCGCCAGGGCCAATATGATATAATCCACACAAAATCCAAGCAATGAAATAAGGATGACCGGTCTCCTCCCGAAACGGTCGCTCAGGTTTCCCATCAGCGGGGCAAATAAAAACTGCATGGCTGCAAATGCAGATACCAGGTATCCGCCGTATTTGCTGGTTTCATTTAAAGGAATATGCTTTAATTCTACCAACAGCTCGGGCATTACAGGAATGATCAATCCCCAGCCGATCACATCAATAGTAAGCGTAATAAATATAAAGCCGATTGCAGCGCTTTTTGTAGTCCTCATCTAATGGGTATAAGAGTGCAAAGATGCAAAGAGTAGCTGAATATGAATACTCTTTATGTCTTTGCAGTTTTTTTAAACGTTTCTAAATAT
This sequence comes from uncultured Chitinophagaceae bacterium, assembly GCA_964606315.1. Taxonomy (GTDB): domain Bacteria; phylum Bacteroidota; class Bacteroidia; order Chitinophagales; family Chitinophagaceae; genus Flavitalea. The sequence goes on from CAZSFY010000033.1 coordinate 15,193, forward strand.
TTTTCATCCTCCTCTTTGGTTTGTCCTACGGTTCTGAAATACCGCATACTGTAATCACCACGGCGGTCAGGGTATAAGCTGTACGGTGGCCGGTAAGGTAACAGCGTAATATATAAAGTGAAACGGGTTATATTTTTATGACCCTCCCGGATTTAGTTTTATGGCCTACCCGAAGGAAAACAAACTTGATTCCACAGATTTTCTGAAAGCTAAAATTAAAAGTATGATCCCGACTTCTTTTAAAGGGAAACTTATTGGACAACTCAATTCTGTGGAGGAATACGAAAGAATTCCTGTTCCCGCCCGAAAATGGAAGGGATGGGCAGGGTTCATAGGCTTATATGCTGCAGAACATACAGCAGGAACCGAATTTGTGATAGGCCCCTTATTTGTAGCGCACGGAGTTACAGCAAGCGCATTAATATGGGGACTGCTTATTGGTAATTTACTGGCGGTTTTGAGTTGGGCTTTCATTTGCGCTCCCATTGCCACTCGATTTCGAATTACGCTTTATTATCTGGTAGAAAAAATCTGCGGCATACGCCTGTCGGCGGTTTACAATGTTGTAAACTGCCTGGTCTTTTGTTTTCTGGCAGCAGCGATGGTCACGGTTTCGGCTACTGCAATCGGAATGCCCCTACAGATGAAAATGCCTTCATTGAACGATTGGCTGCCAAGTAGCTTTGGATGGGTGTTCGTAATATTTATTATTGGTCTTGTTACCACCTGCGTGGCTATGTTTGGTTATAGCAAAGTGTCCCAGTTTTCCAATGTTATATTCCCATGGAAGATGTTGGTATTTATTGCTGCTGCAATTAATGTACTTCCCGAACTGGGTGTACAGTCGCTTAACGATTTTTCGGAGGTGGCAAATAATAAGATATGGACCGGTAAGACTTTACCCGGCCAAACAAAGTTTACCTTTTGGCATATAATGTTTTTCTCCTGGTTCGTAAACATTGCGATGCATATCGGAATGGCCGATATGTCGATCCTTAGGTATGCTAAGAAGTGGTATTATGGTTTTTCTCCGACACTCGGAATGTATATAGGTCATTTTTTAGCCTGGATAGCATCCGGAATATTATATGCGTTGTTTTTGCAACAAACTCAATACAGCACAGAATTTGCCCCTGGCCCCATTGCCTATCGTGCTGCTGGTATAGTTGGAATAATGGCCGTATTTATTGCGGGGCTCACTACTGCCAATCCTACTATATACCGTTCTGGCCTGGCGTTACAATCTGTTTTTCCAAACTGGCGTACCTGGCAGGTCACCATAATTGTGGGAGGTATTGTTACTTCTATTGCGGTATTCCCGGCTATTGTGATGAAATTTCTTGAATTGCTTATTTTTTTCGGCATACTGGTAATGCCAATGGGAGCTATCATATTAATGGATGTGTATGTTCTTCCAAAACTTGGCCTTCAATCAAATTATAGTGAGGTATATAACAAAAAGATAAATGCTGCTGCGGCTATAACATGGGTAGTTACGTTGATTTTCTGTGCGCTTTTCTATTTTGTTTTTGAGTTGGAAATTTTCTTCGTCGGATTGCCCGGATGGTTTATTGCATCACTATTATATGTATCTCTATCTTATTTGATACAGAGAAAAGACAAAAAATACGCGAATGAAAACTCTTATTCTTAGATTTATATCCATATTGGGTTTACTACTTACTATCGGTCCCTCAATATTGGTTTTTTATAACCAGATCTCGTTGACGTTCTCGAAGAACCTTATGCTATTGGGGATGATATGTTGGTTTGTATCCGCACCATTATGGTTAAATAAATCATCAAACGATAACATATGAAGAAACAAAATTATGAAATTCGAAATCAGCAGATACTCGAGAAGTTTGAGGAAATGAAGAGGAAGTTTCCGGAAAAATTTAAGAAACGTCTGAATATTTCATGGAGTAATTGGATGTTTGGTATTGAAGGACTTGCTACTTCTGCCGAACGGCTGTATAAGAATGGTGTGAAGTTTATTGAGCTGCATGGTAATCATTATGGTAACGATCTTGGATATGACCTCGGGGCCACCCGAAAAATTTTGGGAGATTTTGGATTAGAGGTTTCCGGTATATGCGGTATGTTTTCTGCCGAGAACGATCTTTCCAGCAACCGGGCCCAATACAGGCAGGCTGCTATAGATTACATTAAGCGAGAAACTGAATTTACGTTCGAAATGGGTGGTGATTATTTGCTCGTTGTTCCCGGTGCCGTAGGCCGTCCAAAAGCGTATGATCAATCTGAATTCGAACGCAGTGTGGAGACGCTTCAGATCTGTGCTGATTTATTTACGAAGTGGGACGTTAAAGCTGCTATCGAACCTATAAGATCTGCTGAAGTCAGTTTTGTTCATACTATTAAGGATGCAGTCAATTATATAGAGGCCGTTAATCATGAAGGCGTGCAGTGGATCAATGGCGATGTATATCATATGCAAAGTGAAGAAGCACATTTAGGTGCGGCTATTCTGGAAGCGGGAAGCAGACTGGTTAATCTTCACCTAGCCGATAGTAATAGAGGGGCGCTAGGTGATGGGTCAATGGATATCGATACGGTAATTAGAGCCCTGTATATTATTGGCTTTAATGAAGATGGAAAATATGTGACACCAGAGCCACTGGGACCAGGCGGAGATCCTTACCCGGCTATGTTTGGTAAAACTGACAAACGGAAACTGGACCAGCTTGTGAGTAACACCGTTAATTATTTTCGGGAAAGGGAACAAGAGGTTTTGGAAGGAAGTCTCTAGGTGAATAAATAAGTAAACAGTATAGTATTGCTTGTTCAGGCTATAAGACCCTTTCTGATATTCCTTTTATATTGGAAAGGGCTTTGATTATTATAGTCCTTAAAGATCTTACAGAAGTGTGAACTGGTGGTATATCCACAGGCAAACGCTATTTCTGATATAGATTGCTCCTTTCTCTCGATTAAAAGTTTTTTGGCGTGTTCCATGCGAAGTTCCTCAAGATATTGAGAAAGCGTCTTTTTTGTCCGGCGCTTAAAAAATCTACAAAACGATTGCTTCTGCATACAGGCAATAGAGGCCACCTGCTCGAGAGAAATCTGTTCCTGAATATTTTCTTTAAGAAATTTCAGCACATCAATTAAACAATCCGCCTCCGTCGTTTGTATTTCAGTCTCATCATCATTCACAATAAAATATTTTTCTTCCGATGTAGAAATGATGTGCATGATTTGCAGTAGCCCTTCCACTTTCTTGAATCCGTGTTTAGTAGATAAGGCCATTAATTTTTTAGCAATAATATCTCTTGTCTTACCCTGAATTCTTATTCCTTTGGCAGCCTGCTGAATCATTTCCCGGATCGAATCGAACTCTCTCACCGATTCAAAAATCTGTTGAAACTGCTTCGGGTTAAAATAAGCGACTATTACTTTGCTTTGGAGAGGTGAGTCTTGTTCATAGAAAGAAGCATCACTTAACCAGACATGAGGCACATTGCTTCCCAGCAACACCATATCTCCTGCTTCAAACCTTTCAACCTTGTTGCCAATAATTCTTTTACCAAAGCCCTCAAGAACTAAAGTCAGTTCTAGTTCGGGATGTGCGTGAAAAGAAGGTTGTGAATGGTAAGGTGATGCGAGAAAAGGCTGGCTTCTCAAATCTACATGCATAAAGTCATTAATGAGCGGTGTTATTTCAGTCTGTAAAAGCTTCATGCGACAATCAATTATCTGTGACTAACATGAGTGTTTAAACGCTAATAATTCCTTATCAAATCAAGTAGAATTAAATTGATCATAATTTATCCTCAAGATATTGGAGTTGAATTTCGTGGAAGTTTTAGCCTGATTAACGGTATCCAAAACTGCCTCGATTTTCCTGAAACTCAATACATACGATACTTTTTAAGAATCGTTGTAACAGCCTCAATCCGAAGTTAAATGAAAAAAAGCTAAATGAAAAAAGTCATCTCAGGATAGTTAATCCCGTGCCGTAAAGGGTTAACACGGCGATATTTTGTTTTAAGTGGATTGCTTTATTTTAAGTTGCTCAAAACGGGGGTATAATTATGAAAAAGTATTGTAGATACTTTTTTTTGCTGATAACAGTCTCTTCTATCTGCTTACTGACATCCGGTAATAATACCCCGGATACTGCAAAATATTTAGGCAACGGGTGGTGGAACCAGGATTGGAAGTACCGGCAATGGGTTTCGATAGACCCGGGTGGTTTGCGTGAAAATATTGTCGATTTCCCTCTTTTTCTCCGCCTCACTGATAATGATTTTGCACGCACATTTGCGAGAACGGATGGTAAAGATATTAGGGCTGTGGATGTAGATGGACGTCTTTTGCCTATACAGCTTGTCCGGTCGTCTGTGAATGATGTTCGCCTGTATGTGAGTGTAACGCTTCCCAAACAATCTTTACAATCGGGCTTCTACCTTTATTATGGGAATTCAAATCCATCAGTTGAGGCTCCCGCCATTATATGGCCCCGTTCTTATCTCGCCAATTTACCACTCGCCGGAAGCAGCGATAATTTTGCTGCTGATCTGGTACGCATTAATAAAAAAGGATATGTTGTTCAAAATGGGTGGACTGCCGGATTAATTACGGGTAATTCTCATCCATGGGTTACGTTTGACCGCGAATATTCGGGTTTTTTAGAAATATTGCCAGGAGAGAATAAGCCAGCACAGTTGACGATGACTGCCAGAATCAGGACCGGTTTTAACAATCGAACAATGACCCTGTTTTCTGCTGGTAATCTAAACCTCATCATTGATTCGGGGAAGTTGGTGCTGGGAGCAGGACGAAAACAGCTTATTTTTTCAGACTTCACTATTAACCAATGGCAATCTATTGGGTTTAGTTATGATGTTGCTTCAGGCCGTGCCAGAATGAGCTTGAGCGGGAAGATCAAAGAAGGTTTGCTGGATCCATTCGCTTTGGATACAGATACCATACGCATTGGCCGGCATAGGAACAACCTGGCCAGCAGCCAGTTTGGTGGAGACATAGATGATTTGCGGATACTGTCCGATTTTCCGTCCAATGAATGGACCAGGATAACAGGTCGGAATGTTCAGAATGATGGTTTAATACATATTGATAATCCGGAAGGTAAAGGAAATATTGCCGTTCTTCCTCCTCCGTTTCCGATACGTCCGGCCGATGGAGCCCAATCATATAAATCTTCAGGAATTCAACTGGAATGGTTGCCGGTTGTGGGCGCTTCGCATTATGAAATTGCATTGTACACTGGACAGGACCGGAAGCAACCGACAAAAGTGCTTCAGGCAGGAAAGGAACTTTCCTATCAGCTAACCCAATCAGTTGCGGAATATTCACCCGTGTATTGGTCTGTAAGGGCAGTATCTGCTTCCGGAATCGTATCGGAAAGTCAGGGTGCGGCACTTGAATTTCGGCGTTTTGATAACAAGCTTCCTCCATTAAGTCCCGTAAAACCTGCCGGCACCCATACCCACTCATATAGTATTAAATTAAATGGTTATTTAAAAGGGCGGCTTGACAGTCTTGAACGCTATATGATAGATTTCCCTAAGAGAAATCCCGGTTTGTTAAGGATGTTGCGTGAGAGACCCGAAAATAATATACCTGAATGGGCAGGTGTTTTTCCCGGTCAATATCTCAGTTCAGCCCAATTGGTTTGGCGTGTTACTAAAAGCGAAAAGTTACGGGATCATATTAAACAATATGTAAATGACCTCATAAGCACGCAGCGGGCAGACGGGTATATGGGACCCTTCGAGGGACTAAACCGATCACTTTCTCTTTGGAATCATTACGCTACGGTGGTGGGTTTGATTACTTATTATGAGGATACGAGAAATGCTGCCGCCTTAAAAGCTGCTTGTAAAATAATGGATCTTATTATAACAGAATTTGGGCCCGATGGCAAAACGATCCCTAAAACAGGAGGAGCAAGTGAAGCGATCAGCCATGCCGCTGCTTTAGTTTTTCGTGAAACGGGGAAACCTGCTTATGGTCAATTTGTTTCTTACCTGGTACATGAAGCCTGGAATGAATCCGGAGGAGTCGCGTATTATAAATTGGGACAAGATGAAAAATCTGTAGCCGACTTCCCCGTCAGACGTTGGGAAGGAGTGCATAATATCCAGGCGCTTGCGGAAATGTACTGGCTTACCGGAAATAAGACTTATCAAAAAGCCTATGAACATTTGTGGAGTACCCTGCTTAAAACCGAGCGCCATAATACAGGTGGGTTTTCTACCAATGAAGGTTTATTGGAAACACCCTATCACCGGGGAACCATTGAAACATGTTGTACGGTAGCCTGGGTGTTATTATCCACTGATATGTTGCGTTTAACCGGAGATTCGCGGGTTGCCGACGAACTGGAATGGTCTACCCTGAATAGTGCATTGGGCTCAATTCCACTGGGGGGAGGTTGCTCCACCTACGCAACCCAGGAAGAAGGATACCGTCAGTTTTGTGTATTAAAACAAGGTCCTTGGGACGGCCCTGAACTGAATTGCTGTTCTTCTAATGCTCCCAGGGCAATCGGGAATATAGCGAACTGGGCTTTGCTCCAAAACGACGAAGGATTATTATTGAACTATTATGGTCCCAGTGAGCAGCTTGTAGAATTACCAAAGGGTAATAAACTTAAGATCGTTCAGGTGACTAATTATCCGGCGGAGAATACGATACAGATGAATATTGCCTTGTCGAAGTCCGCAACTTTTACGCTTCAGCTTCGAATTCCCCAATGGTCTGCAAATACACAGATCAAGGTAAATGGTCAGTTGATGCCGGCGCCAAAACCCGGAAGCTATTATCCCATCAATCGAGAATGGGAAACCGGTGATAACATACAACTCGAATTGGATTTTACGCCTAGAATCAGAGTAGGTGAGGAAGATTTTGAAGGAAAGGTTTCTATTTACCAGGGGCCTATTCTGTTAACCCAGGACCTGCGTTTTTCTGAAGATCAGTTACCGGCATTTGTAAATGCGAAATCCATTTCCACAACACCAGTTATTAATTATAAGGGAGAAAATGCTCCGTGGGTATTATCTAAAATTAAGGATGGAGACAATAAAGAATGGCTGTTTTGTGACTTTTCCAGTGCCGGACAGATGGGCCATTACTATCGGACATGGATAAGCGCAAAAAATACTCCTCCCTCACCTTTTTATCAGTTGGCAGTTGACACAACCGGAAAAAATCTGCGTTGGGAAAAGACACCCGGAGCAAAAAATTGGACAATACTCATTTCAGATTCCGAAGATTTCGACAATCCGAAGAAAATTTCCAATCTCACAACTTCCACATATTCGATTGCGGATTGGAAGCCTGGTACTTACTGGTGGACAGTGATTGCAGAAAATGAATCGGGTTCTATATTGGCGGAAAACTATTTGCAGAAAATCATTATAAAGTAACCTTTTAAGTATAACCAAAATGAGACAAATCCAGCTTTTATTAGTCAGTCTTCTTTTTACTGTTTATTCGGCGAGCGCAGCAAATCCTGTTGCCGATACCCTTAATCTACCGCGAACTGTTTTTTCGGAAAAAAGTGGCATCATTCAGTTGACTGCTGAAGATGGCATGGCCGTGGGACCGGACATTTCTTATATGCCCGAATGGAAAGCCTTCGGGTGGTTCACAGCAACGGCTCGGGTTGAGTGGTATGTTGTGTTGGGCAAGGCAGGTACATATGATGTATTCCTGGAATGGTCAGTGTCGGATGAAGAGTCTGGAAAAGCGTTTGTAATTGAATTCGGATCGCAAAAGCTGACTGGTAAAGTGGCCAAGTCCGGATCCTGGGAAACTTTTAAGACGGCTAAGATTGGTTCGTTAACATTGAAAGAAGGAAGCCATCGTGTGGTTTTCCGACCGTCTACGGATTTTGGCAAAGGGGCAATTCTTGACCTTCGAAAAATAACCCTTAAGCCAACTATGCAATAGCAATGTTTATGACTTTTTATAACGGGGTTAGTTTGAGGATAAGACCTGTAAAGTAGCCCTCATGTTCACTTAATATGCTTGACATTATTTACAAACCAAAACAACACTTTTTATGAGATCTTTTTATTTGCCGGCAATAATCGGCATCTTCTTTCTCTCCTTGAGTCCATTATTTACGATGGCGCAGGAAAAGATAGTGAGTGGTACCGTCCAGGACGAGGGGGGTGTACCATTGGTGGGTGCTTCTGTTGCCGTAAAAGGTAAACGAGTCGGGACTCATACAAATTCCCAGGGCGCTTTTTCTATTACCGTGCCCGAAAAAAATACGATTTTGATCATCTCGCACACAGGAAAAAAATCAGAAGAGGTTGACGTGTCAAATGTGACAAAGATCTCGGTAACCCTACAATCTGATTTTAATCCATTGGATGAAGTGCTGGTTGTTGGGTATGGAACCACTCGTCGCAGGGACCTGACGGGATCTGTGTCATCGGTATCCGGTGCAGATATCCGGAAAGCAGCACCTATAGATATAGCATCTGTTCTGCAGGGCCGTGCAGCCGGTGTTCAGGTGCGTACCGCTGACGGAGCGCCCGGCGCAGGTATCAACATTCAAATAAGAGGCGCAAATTCTTTTACATCCAGTAACCCGTTATATGTGATCGATGGGATACCCTATGGTGGAAGTAACGGATCTCAAACACCTCCCAACAGCGGCGGAAGTTTACAACAAGTAAATGCTCTTGCTTCTATTAATCCTAACGATATAGAATCTATTGAAATATTAAAAGATGCATCTGCAACGGCAATATATGGTTCACGCGGCTCCAACGGAGTGGTACTCATCACTACAAGAAGAGGTAAAATTGGTCCGGATAAAGTTGAATATGTAGGTAATGCCTCAGTTAGCAAACCGGTAAGAAAGCTGGAGGTGCTTGACGCCTATCATTTTGCACTTATGAGAAATGAAGGACAAAAAACAGCAAATGAGCTGACTGGTACTACCACGCAACTGCCTTATAATGGAGAAATGCAATTCTATCCCATTGCAAATAAATTTGTCCGTGCTCCATTGCCCGAAGAGTTTATTGGAAAGGGAACGAACTGGCAGGATGTGATCTTTCAGAATGCCCTGACCCAAAATCATTCTATTTCGATATCGGGCGGAGGCCAGGCTGGTAATCATTTACTTTCCTTCAATTATGTAAACCAGGAAGGCGTTATAATCGGTTCGAAATATGAAAGAATTAATATTAGAGCAAACCTAAACAGAAATATCAGAGATTGGCTCGTGGTGGGCACTAACATAAACTTTTCCAATGAAACGAATAATATGGTGAGGACCAATCTGAATGATAACTCGTTTGCCGCTGGCGTCACCAGAACTGCACTTGTATTTGTACCCACTGCTGAAGTGATCGATACGTTAACAAATACAGAAACTTTTATTGCCAATTTTGTAAATCCCTATTTGTACACGAGAAAAATGTATAATAAGATCAGAGGATCACAATTATTTACCTCCACTTATCTTGAAGCAACGTTGTATAAAGGATTAAAGTTTCGCCAGAATATAGGGTATGCCATGTCGAGTAACCGGCGTGATGAATACATACCTAAAGTCATTTCTTTTGCTGAGAACGGTGTTGCATTTATCGGAGATAATTCCTGGACAGCGATTACCAGTGAAAGCGTGTTGAGTTATCAGAAAGATATAGATAAGCACCATTTTAATGCTACTGTCGGTACTATGTATGAAAAGTGGATATCTGAGTCGAGGTACAATAGAGTATCAAATTTCCCTACCGACTTTTTTCTGACTAACAATTTTGGAGCTGCTACAGGTGTACCGATTGTGAGTAACGGCAAATCAGGTAACTCTTTGGCTTCAGGGCTGGCCAGAATAAACTATAATTACGATGGCCGGTATTATCTGACTGTAAGTTTACGTGCAGATGGTTCGAGCAAATTCTCTAAAAATAACAAATGGGCCTATTTCCCTTCCGCTGCATTTTCATGGAACCTGAAAGGAGAAGACTTCCTTAAAGAATCTGACCTGGTAAGTGAGATGAAGCTTAGATTAAGTTATGGTAGAACAGGAAGTCAGGCTATCGGTCCTTATGAGACGCAGAACAGATTGAATCCGTCGCTTTATCCAATTGATGGTGTTCTGACTTCTGGTTTTGCCGACGCTCAACCCGGTAATGACAATCTTAAATGGGAAACAACCGCTCAATATAATGTAGGATTTGATCTTGGTTTTTTTAATGGCCGACTTGGATTGGTGGCTGATTGGTACTATAAAAAAACGAGTGACTTATTACAGTCTATAATCATTCCAGGCAGTACAGGGTTTACTACTATGAGAGTAAATTCTGGATCAGTGCAGAACAAAGGGATAGAAATTACCTTGAACGGATCCCCGGTTCGCACAAAGGATCTCACCTGGAATGTATCCTTAAATTATTCATCTAATAGAAATAAGATCCTTTCGCTGATGGATGGAGTAACCGAGCAGTTCGCAGCTCCACTTGACCATCGTGCATCAAGCGTACCATTTATTCAGAAAGTGGGTTATCCAATTGGAACACTTTACGGAAGAGTTGAGGAAGGTCTGTTTAGAAACGAGGCAGAAGTGCGGGCTGTTCCGGAGTTTGCAGGACTTACTAATGCTGCAATTAAAGCGATGGTGGGTGAAATCCGTTATGCAGATCTTAATGGTGATGGAATAGTGAATGACCATGACCGTAGAATCATTGGAGATGTAAATCCTGATTTTTTCTTCGGATTCAATAACACCGTCAATTATAAGAATTTTGACTTGAACGTGTTTATTAATGGTGTAATTGGAGGAGATGTTATTAATATGAACAATTCATTCCTAAACGATCTCGGTGGAATGATGAATACTCTTAAGGAGAGCTATGACACAAGGTGGACACCGGAAAACTGGGAAAATGCCACTACGCCAAAAGCATGGCATACATATTCCCGCGTGTTTTACATAACCCGCCGTTTCATGGAAGATGGTTCGTTTGTTCGTTTGAGAAATATTGCACTGGGCTACACCTTTCAGTGGAAGCATAACCGTTATATTGACAGACTTCGTGTTTATGCCAATGCATCCAATCTGATAACTATTACGAATTATAAGGGATTTGATCCGGATGTAAATGCCTATGGCGATAGTCCAGCCAGAATGGGAGTGGATTATGGATCTTATCCAATTTCAAAATCATTTAACCTGGGAGTTCAAATAGGTTTTTAACCGGTCTACGACAGCAAATTTCAATGTATGAAACAAAAACTTACCATAATATTTCTAATATTATCAATTTGTTCTTCTTGTAAGAAACAACTCACCGAAGAATCGTACGATTTCTTGGTTCCAACTTCATTTTACAAAACGGCGGCGGATGCGGATGCCGCCATCGTCGGAGTATATAATATGCTAGTTTCCAACGGCCTTTATGGGAATTTCTGGCAATATGAGAATGACTCTGATCATGCATCCGGACCTGCGTGGTACTTTGGGCATATCGGGGAAGGCAATCCACTTGGATTTTGGGGTACAGATTTACCCTGGAATGACCGATACCGGATGATAGCCCGCTGTAACTCTGTTATTGAAAATATCGAAAATATGGACATCGATGCAGATCTTAAAAGCAGGGTATTGGGAGAAGCGTATTTTTTTAGAGCATTCTGTTATTTCGATTTAGTAAGACTTTACGGCCCGGTTCCGCTCCGGTTGGCAACAATTGCTTCTAATAAAGAGCCGGCAGACATGCCCAGGGCCCCTGTTATGAGTGTTTATGAGCAGGTGATCGAAGACCTCAAACAAGCGGAAACCATGCTTTTCCCTTACGGAGATACCAGGTCGGGCGGAGTAGGACATATTACGAAAGATGTAGCCGGTGGTTTACTGGCTAAAACGTATGCGACAGTTGCTTCAGGCGCTATAAGCGGTGTAACAATCAACGTTCTTACTGAACGTATCGCCGATGGTGATAATCGTCCCTATGCGAGTTATCCCTTCGAAAAAAAGGTTGTGGCGGGACATGAAGGTGTCAACAGCGCCGAGTATTATGAACTGGCAAGACAAAAGTCCCAGGAGGTAATTACTACCAGCGGACGTACGCTCTTTGACAATTTTATGGACAACTTCAAAATTGCCAATAAACACCGTAATGAAAATATGCTGAATGCTGAATTCTACGGTGCATTACTTCCCGAAGGTGCCCTGGTCCAGGTTTTTAGCGGATTTCAATTGTTTGGGCCTGGCACAGGAGGCGGCTGGACTTGGGCTACAAGACCCGTGTACGATAATTATCTCACTTATGGTACCAAGCAGGATGAGCGCATTTTATATGGAATTAATCACCAGCCTACGATCCTTGGTAAATTTTATTTTCCCCAGGAGGATGTTGAGTATGCTGTTGATGGCTATACCTGGCGGCAGGAAGAAGACAAAGCCTATACAACTAAATACGATGATGTGGCATCGAATGTACTGGGCCAGGGAAATGCGAGATATCCAATATTGCGGCTTTCAGATATTTATTTGATTAACGCGGAAGCAAACAATGAACTGGACCATATGGATGATGCATATGCATCACTCAATGTGGTGCGTCAGCGGGCAAATACCTTAGATGCACCCGACGGGATGAATAAAGATCAGATGCGTTCGTTTATTCTTGAAGAGCGAGGTCGTGAATTTCTTTTTGAAAGTAATCGCCGCTTTGATCTTTTAAGATGGGGCATCTATTTGGATCTGATGAATTTCATGAATGTAGATCGGTTTAATATAAAAAAATCAAGAAGTCCCCGGTCTCTATTACTACCGCTTCCGCTGTCAGAAATCAATTCAAATAATGAGATCGATACTAATAACCCGGGATGGTAATCGTACTTAATCAATATAATTAAGAACATATGAAATATATACTTAAACATACTCTGACTCTGACAATCTTTTTTGTTCTTTTTTCCTGTAACAAAAAAGAACAAGTACTCCAGGGTCCGCCAACAATATCGCGTGTGGCATCTTCTATTGATCATTCTGCCAGCTTGTCCAGTGGTGATATGGAACAATGGATACTGATCATCGGAAATAACCTGAAATACACTGAAAAAGTTCTTTTCAGTGATTTGGAGGTGTCTTATAAGGATATTTATGCTTCAGATACGCTCGTTTCAGTAAAAGTGCCCAGACAGATACCGGTAAACGTCACTAATAAAGTAACGGTTATAACCAAGACAGGAGAGGCGAGTTATGATTTTGAAATTAATACTCCTGATTTTGTATTTAATAGTATTAAAAATGAGCACACAATCGAAGGTGATACATTGGAATTAACCGGGGCATTTTTTGATCTGTATTTTCCGGAAGAGGGTACGCAGGTAACTTTTGAAGGTGGAATTACTGTGGATGTTGCAGGCGTTTCATCCGATTATATCAAAGTAGTTGTTCCGGCCGGCGCTGAAATGGGACCCTTGACGGTAACGGGTCCGGCACCGCTGAATACTACTTTTGTAACAAACAGTAGTTGGTATAAAGACACTAGAAATCTTATCCTGGTGCAACCGGTGGTTGTTCCGGCCAGCGGAATGGTAAGTAGTCATCCTGATTTTCCTAAGAGTCCGGGATTAATGGTTGTAAGGCAGGGTCCTTATAACGCCTGGGAGTGGGATTCATTTCTCACTGCTTACCTGAACTGGCCGTCGGATGCAACCGGCGCTAATAAGGCTAACTATGTAATGAAGTTTGAGATGAATACTAAATTGCCCATTACAAAAGGTACTATACATTTCAATATAGCAGACTATTATTATGGCTGGCAATATAATTACTTTGGCCAACCGCTCGATACGCATGGAGAATGGCAAACAATAACATTACCTCTGAATTTAGTAAGTCATCCTACCGATAACTATGCCTGGTTTGGATTAATTCATTCCGATGGAGAGTCGAGAGAATGCAATTTTGCTATGTCAAATTTTAGAGTTGTACCCAAGAATTAAAGTTAGAGTTGTACATAAGAATTAAAGAAGTTAAGTAATGGATGTAAACCAGAGTGTAGAAAATGGTTGGAACTGGAAGTGTATGTGTATCGGAATAGTGGCTATGATGATAACGGCAGGAGCCTGTAAGAGTAAACCTAAATTGAGCGGGGATTTAACGCCGCAGGAAGCGCTGTCTACTTTTACGCTGCCCGAAGAATTTAAAATTGAACTGATCGCCAGCGAACCGCTCCTGTCCGACCCAACCGATATGGAAATTGATGAATACGGTCGTTTGTATGTAGTGGAAATGCATGGTTACCCGCTTGACCAGAGTGGAACAGGAAAAATTCGTATGCTTACGGATGAAGACGGTGATGGAAAAATGGACAAGAGCACTGTTTTTGCTGAAGGATTAAATCTGCCTAACAGCATTATGCGGTGGAAAAAGGGACTATTGGTAACGGATGCGCCTAATCTGCTGTATTATGAAGATGCAGATGGAGATGGAAAAGCAGAGCGTTGTGATACGCTGCTTAAAGGGTTCGCATTATCCAATCCTCAACACAATGTGAACAGTCCGGTTTACGGAATAGACAACTGGATCTATTTGGCCCATGAGGGAGCTACTGCAACTCGTGAGTATAAGGAAGAGTTCGGCGACCTGGGTACGGAGGTATTTTATCCGGCCAAACCCGATGCTCCGCGATTACCTCAAAATGCCGGTGGTCGGTCAGTTCGCTTATATCCTGACAAATACCTGTTGGAAACAACTTCGAGTAACACCCAGTTTGGACAGTCTTTTGATGCTTGGGGACGTCGTTTACTAGTAGCCAACGCCATTCATGTGTATCACGAAGTATTACAGTCGAGATATCTGCAACGCAACCCTTACCAGGTGGTTCCCAACGCAACGCAACACCTTTCTGATCACGGTGATGCCTGCGAGGTTTTTCCTACTACCATTAATCCGCAGGCCCAACTACTGACAGATGTAGGAGTGATCACGTCGGCTTGCGGCCTGACAGCCTATCTCGGCGGTGAGTTCCCGGATGTGTATAATAATAATGATGTCACTTTTGTAACAGAATCGGTGAGTAACCTCGTACATGTTGATAGGCTTCGGGATACCGGTGCTAGTTTTACGGCTAGTAGGATATTGGAACGTAAAGACTTCCTTACTTCTACGGATAGCTGGTTCCGTCCGGTAAATATGTATGTAGGGCCCGATGGGGCGCTATATGTGGTGGATTATTATCGCCAGATAATTGAACATCCGGAATGGATGGGTGATGAAGTAATTGAATCGGGAGAATTGTATAATGGAACTGATAAAGGAAGGATTTACCGCATCTCCAGGAAAGATGCAGGTCCGGCCGACTGGACCCGGAACCTTAAACTAGGTGACGCAACTGCTGCTGAACTTGTGGAGAAACTGGCCAGTTCCAATAGCTGGTGGCGAATGAACGCCCAGCGTCTGCTGGTGGATCGTGGTGGACAGGAAGCGCTGCCGGCACTTGAAGAAATGGCTGTTCGGGCGGGTTCACCATTCGGTAGATTGCATGCTCTGTGGACCCTCGACGGTCTGAGCGCCCTTCGGCCGGGATTAATTATTCAGGCGCTTAAAGATTCGGTTGCGGGTGTACGTGAGAACGCGATCCGAATGGCAGAACATCATCTTTCCAATGCAGACGTAGTCAGCGCACTGCTTTCTCTAAAACAGGATAATGATGCAAAAGTGCGTTTTCAACTTTTATGTACGCTTGGTTTTGTAAACAGCGCGAATGCGGCTGATGTTCGCAACGAATTGTTGTTTAGAGACCTAAATGATAAATGGGTGCAGATCGCCGCCCTGTCTGCAAATGCAACCCAGGCTGCCTCGCTGCTGACTGTAGTGATGGAAAAATATCAACCGCAGATGCCGGCTTATGCTTCACTGGTACAACGTCTGTCGGCTATCGTAGCTATGGTAGACAATCCGGCTAGTGTCCGTCGTTTAGTTGAAAAGGCGACTGAACCCGGAACGAAAGAAGAAAGTGCATTACAGGCCGCTTTGCTGGAAGGTATTGCACAGGGAACAAAGACTACAAATTCCGTTTTTAAAGGACAGCACGAGTTACTGATCAAAACATTCTTTAATCATCCTTTTGGTAATGTACGGAAAGGAGCTTTCCGAATGCTGAGAGTGATTGGTATTCCCGAAGAATCCACTGCACGGTCCGCGATTCAACAGGCGATAGCAGTAATTAATGACAGTTCCTACACGAGAGAGCAAAGGGCTGATGCAGTGGATTTTTTATCGCTTCGTAATCCTGCTTCCAACCAGGATCTGTTGCAAAGCCTGATTCAACCCAAAGAAGAAGTTTTGATACAACTGGCAGCACTACGTACATTGAGTATTATTCCTGATACATCCGTTTGCCATTACCTGCTTTCGAAATGGGAAACATTGCCGCCAGGTGTGCAAGATGCAGCGTTGGCTATGTTTATGATCAATCCCGAACGTTCGGAAATGTTGCTGAGTGCTATTGAAAAAGGTAAAGTGCAGACGAGCTCACTCGGGTGGCCCCGAACCCAATGGTTGCTGGGCAACCCGGATGAAGGTATTCGCATACGTGCAAGACCTCTTCTGGGCAGACAGAATACAGAAGCGGTTATTAAAACCTACCAGGCTTCACTTGACAAAAAAGGTGATCCACAGAAAGGGAAGATTATTTATGAAACCAATTGTTCTTTATGTCATAAAGTAAGAGGTAAAGCAGGTGTAGACTATGGACCTGACCTGGGATCAGTTAATAACTGGTCGGCAAAGGCTATTATGGATAATATTCTTTCACCATCTGCATCTATTGCTCCAGGTTATGATCTCTGGTCGGTGGAATTGAACAGTGGCGAAATACTTCAGGGTATTCTTGCTTCGGAAACACCTACTGCTATTACACTGCGTTTATCGCCCGGTAATGAAAAAGCTATTTCAAGGGATGAGATCAAACAGTTGAAGGCACTTAACATGTCAGCGATGCCTCCTGGATTGGAATCGAAAATCAGCGTAGAGGACATGGCGCATTTACTTGCTTTTTTAAAGCAGGGAGAACAACAGTAATAATTTATAAACACTAAAAAAGAAGATATGGAAAAAGCTTTTGCGAATATGAAACGCCAGGGGAAAGCAGGTTGGCTTGCCATGCTGCTAATGGGATTGTTTAGTTCTGCGGCTACTGCACAGACTAATTCTACTCAATCCTCTTTTCGGGCGGCTGTAGTAAAAGTAGATATTACTCCGGATGAACCGAAGCAATTACTCGGGTATCAGGCGAGAAAATCGACCGGAATCCGGGACCGTATTTATCACCGGATCCTGGCTATGGATGATGGCCGACGGCAATTTTTCCTGATCTCCTCTGATTTGTGTATCATCTCGCCCGCCGAATACGACCGCGTAGCAGGCTGGTTAAAAAAAGAGTTGGGTATTGATCCCGTAAATGTGTGGTGGACAACTACGCATACTCACTCTGCGCCGGAAGTAGGACATCCGGATATTACTAACGTGTTTATGCCGGAACGCTATGAGCATCCTGTTGATACGGTGTACACTGATTTTGTTGGTCGCCAGTTGCTCGAAGGAATCCGGGAGGCCCGGCGCAATCTTGTACCGGCCAGGTTGGGTATAGGTTGGGGTCATTCCAATGCCAATATCAATCGCCGTGCGCGATTGATGAATGGGAAATCCACATTGGGAATGGATCCTGATGGACCGGTAGATCGCAAAATAGGACTTATCAAGTTGGAAAAAACGGATGGCACTTTGCTTGGAACAGTTGCCAATTATGCTATGCATGGAACAGTGATGGGTAATAAGAATTTACATATCAGTGGTGACGGACCAGGTGTGGTGGCAGAATATGTAGAAAAGCAATCAGGTGCGCCTATGTTGTTTATCAATGGCGCTGCAGGGAATATTGCACCTATTTACAGCACGGGAACCGGAGATGTGCTGGAGCAGTTCAACCTTATGTTGGGAGATAAGATCCTGGATGCAAGCAAAAAAATTGCAACGAGCACAGACGTTAATCTGCATGCCGGTGAAGTGATACTCGAAACGCCCCGTCGTCCTGACCTGAGTTGGCCGCAGCGACTGGCCAAGTTCAACCGTACTACCAAAGCGGGGGAACATTTTGTAAGAATGCCGATCCGCTTCTTTAGAATAAATGATGAACTGGCTGTATGGGGAGCTCCGGTGGAGTTGTTCTGCGAAATTTCTAATGAAATTCGTGAGCGTTCTCCTTTCCCCAATACTTTTTATTTCGGATATTGTAACGGCTGGTTTGGATATCTGCTTCCAGAAAATGAGTGGGAATGGGGAGGATATGAACCAACTGTATCCAGCGTAACACCTAAAGCTGCGGAGGATCTTATCAAGTTGGTGATGAACTATCTGGAAGGAGATTTTCGAGCGCCGGTAAAGTCTTCCAAATCTATAAAAAACCGTCGCTAAGGAGATTATCAATAGCTCATCCGGTATGTTGGTTGTTATTGTTATGGACCTTGCCATTCTCAGACCAGGTCACGAAGCCTCATTCTATTTATTTTCGGATCATTAAGAAAAAACTAGCTTATCCCTTATCAGACTATTATCCAGTTTTTAAACTAAGAGAATAATTATGCAATATTATCGTGGTTGGTTAATGGGTATATGCCTGGTGATCGCTGGAGTTTTTAATCCTGATTATAGTATAGCACAGACTAATCATACCGTTTATCCGCCATTAAAAAAATGGAAAGCAATTGAACTGGTGAAAGGTGGAAGAATTGATGCTATCAGACCGCTGGGTGGTGGTACAGTTGCCTGTGCTACACGGGGAGAGCAGGCCGGCAAACTGTTTATCAGTTACGATTATGGGCGAAATTGGAGATGGCTCGCCTCGCCGGCTAAAGAAAATATCACATGCATTGCAGAAACCGGAAATGAACTGAAGTATTTTCTTCTTACCGGGGAAAGTGAGGTATTAAAAACTACTGATGGAGGGAGAAGCTGGAAGAAAATGACTAAACTAACGGTTAATAATAACCGTGAAGGAGCTCAGGCAGCCTATGGCATTATTTATACAAAAAATGGGAGTTTGCTGGTAAGCAGCACAGATACCGATGGTGGTCATGTTTACCGATCGGTTGATGAAGGGAAAACCTGGAAGGATTTAGGAAAAATTGCTTCCAATGCCTTGTACCGATTTGAGCAAACAGGAGACCAGTTGCTGGTTAATAGTTTCGATGGCAAGCTTTATGTGAGTGCTGATGATGGCATTACCTGGAAATTACAAACAACTCTTACCCACGAACCTTTATTTGCTACTGAATATACTGCGTCAGGGGTAATGCTGCAGGCAGATAAATCGGGAAAGATCTATCGCAGTTCTGATAATGGCGGAACCTGGAGCAGCCAGGGACCTTTTAAAGGCGCCGCCGATGATTTTATCTCGGCAGGCTATGGCCTGGTTTATTATTCTACCTATACCGATGGAGAAGAAATTTATCTTTCAACAGATGATGGTCTGCAATGGCAATCAATCGGATCAATACCCACCGGTGTTTCCGGCGACTGGTTAGACCACGGCATTAGTGTCGAAAGCAGGGATTCTGTGATAGTACTGGGAGGTACCGGAAAAGGATTTATTGTTCGCACAGCCATTCATAGGGACAGTTTACGACAGCACACAGGCTGGAAAAGACCCGGAGCAGTATCGCCGATAGATACGCAAAACCTGGTGAAGAGAAACCCGCGTATTCCTTCTGTAAAATCCGGTAATATGTTACCCAATGGTTCATTTGAAGCCGGTGCAGGCGGCTGGTCCTCCATGGGTGAGCATACCGGTTGGGGAGGAGATCTTACTAGTTTGGAGGGGTCGGTGGTAGAGGCAAATTCGGTTGATGGTAACCGTTGCCTGAGGATTGAGTTGGGTCCGGATAAAACTCCGGTTACTTACTATGATTCGTGGCCGGCAGCACGCGTTGCACAAACAGCTCCACTTGCCGCCAATATTGGTTGGATAGCTGTAACGCCTGGTAATTGGTACACGCTGTCGGCTTATATGCGGGCGGACCGGGAGGATGTTCCGGCTTCTCTGCAACAGGTGCATGGATACGCTCCTTATTATGGTCAAAAAACTTTATCTGAGAAAAAAGAGGTCGTGTTAAGTAAGAAATGGAAGCGATACAGCTTTAGTGTGCAGGCAAAAGCCGCTGATCTCTTTATTGCAGTGGGCCCTTCGTTGAAAAACGAACATGATGAGGCAGTGGTATGGATCGATGCCATTCAACTGGAAGAAGGAAAGAAAGCCAGCTCCTTTAAACCCCGTCACGATTGGGAGTTTGAAATGGCTTCTACAAGGTTTGGCAATATTTATCACCAGGGTGAAATTCCAAACCTGCAGGCAGGATACTCAAACAAAAATAAAACTGCACAGGATTTAGTTGTTGAGCAGGAACTAACTGATTATTTCGGACAGGTTATTTCAAAAGACGAAAGGAGAATTCATTTAAAAGGCCGGACATCTGAACAGTTTCAATGGAATTTACCGATAACTGATCCGGGGTTTTACAAAGCAAAATATAGTTGGAATGAAGGCGAAACAAAAAGGGAAAAGATTTTCCGTCTGGCCATCATAAAACCTTATTCGGAGAAAGATGCGTTGTTCGGTGTTAACCACGCTCCGGTAACCAGGGAATTGGGTAAAGCATTACAACAAGCGGGATTGAAATGGGCAAGAAACTGGTCGGTAAACTGGGGATGGCTGGAGCCGGATCCTGGAAATCTATCATTTGATATTTCAGATAAACAAATTAACCGGGAATTAGAAGAAGGGTTTAAGGTGTTGCCTATTGTACCACCACTACCTTCTGCCAGTTGGGCTTCTTCAGCTCCGGACAGCATTAAAGATTTTTTATGGTTTAGGATGGCATATATGCCGAAGGAGCAGGATGCACTAATGAATTTCATACAAAAAGCAGTGCATCATTATAAACCTACACTGGATTATTACGAATTTCTGAATGAGCCTGTATGGACATCCTTTTGTTTACCGGGTGCTGTATATAAGCTTCCAGGCGCTGATTATACTCCATCTGATTATATTGGACTTCTAAAAAAGGCATACACTACTATCAAACAGGCCTATCCCCAGGCAAAAGTGTTGGGTGGCTTCAGTGCTGAACCGTGGAGGTATATAAAAGAATTTTTTGCTGAGGATGGGTTCAATTCAGTAGATATTCTGAATATTCACAATTATGGAGTGTATCGTATGCCTGAATATTTTATTCCGGAAATGGATACCTTACTGGCAATGATGGATCGTCATGGTGGCCGAAAACCGATTTGGATTACTGAATTTTCCTACTATGCAACTGATGATTACCCCTGGTTGCCATGGATCGCACCACCTAACCATTCTTCCGCCAATTTATTATTGGACAGTGAGCAGCAATGTGCCGATTGGACGGTACGGTATAATATTATCAAACTGGCAAGAGGAGTTGATAAGATATTCTATCACCAGGGCGCCGAAGGCGTGCTAAATGAAGGAGGAAATAATCTTGAACTGGCTTTAATAGGAGAACAGGGACAACCCCGCAAATTATATGCGGCGCAGGCAGCTCTTGCAGGTTTTTTGGGTGCAGACACTAAGTTTATCGGATCGATGAAGAGTCCTTCTGCGGAAGAACTACAAGGATATGTTTTCCAGAGTGGAAAAAAAGCTGTGTTGGTGGCCTGGCTACCCGAAACTTCGCGACAAGCCTACACCATTCCTTTGCCGGAAGGCGTAAAGCTTTATGATATAACCGGGACTGAGATCAGGAATAGTCGTGCTGCATGGCTACATCATTCTCCTGTTTACCTGGTGGCAGATATGGCGGCGGATGAATTGCTTGAAAAAGTGCAGGCGGTTGCTTATTATCCTGAATTTTCCGGCGATGGAAATGGAGGAAACTAAGGCAATGAAGTTATGTCGGTAATTTATTTTTGAGGTTTGTCTGAAAACACAATATATCTTTTAGTTACGAGCTCATAATTATCATTGGGGTTAAGAATCTTGAGGGTTACCTTATGCTGTTTATTGGGTAGTTCAAATTTCCAGCACAATTCATAACGACGGGTTTTGAATTCGGTAGGTAGTTTTACTGTTTCTATTTTCTCTCCGTCAATATACACTTCCACTTCAAAAATATATTCTTCCTCTACGCCTGCCTTTTTTCGTGCTTCACCCGCCAATATATAACCTGTTCCTTTGAACTCGAAAGAATATTCATTAATGATCTTTTGATTCCAGATTTCTTTATTATTAACAGGATAAACATTGGGAGATATTTGTTCAAGTTTTACAGGTTTTACCGATTGAACAGGAATCGCAACTCTATCGCCGGTTATTTGTCCACCGTTAGCTTCAATATTCAATAAAGCATGTTTGAAACTAAGCTCATAGGCTTTGTTCAACGATATGGTAGTGTATTTAAAATCTATATCTTCCGCTTCTTTTAATCCCATCTTCCAGTATTCCGGGATATTGCTGTAACCGAGCATGGCCCCTAATATTCCTCCGGCAGAAGAAGGATTACAGTCTGCATCCTGTCCAGCCCGTGTTGATATTTCCAGTGTTTTTGTATAATCGCCATTACCGTAAAGCAACCCTAATACAACATAAGCAGAATTCACTTTGGCATCAATGTTAAAAGGCCTGAATACTCCTTCTGAGCAGGTAACATCAGCACTCCATTTTCTTTCGATTTCGAACCAATTCTGTTTCCAATCGTTTGGGTATTTTTTATGCCATTTAATAACGTCATTTATACATTGGTAGAATGTGCTCTGTTGAGGGATCGCCTTCAATGCCTCTTTTACAATGTAATTAATATCGTTGGAAACAAATGCAAGCGAATACATGGCGCCAATAAATACACCGCCGTACCATCCGTCTCCATAGTTCATAATATGACCAATCTTATCACTGATGGCAGAAGCAGTATTAGGCATGGCCGGACTCATTAATCCGGCATAGTCTGCTTCAATCTGGTAATCTATATCCTCTGAATGAGGGTTATATCTCCAGTGCCCCGATTCGGGCGGTCTGATACCGTTGAGAATATTATAACGCGCTGCCTGGTTAGCATGCCATAACATATATTCCGCGTTAGCAAATGCATTGGCAAAAGAATCAACAGGAGCATCCAGGCCGTATTTTTCGAATATATCAACGAAAGTAAGATCTACATACAGATCATCATATAATCCCGGATTATTAATCATCGTTTCTTTGAGATATCCATCGTGCCATTTCAGCGGGATATAATCCTGCATTATTGATCCATTGAACAGGAACTCATAAGGACCGCCAAAAGTTACCCCAATAGTTTGTCCGGCCCATCCTCCTTTTATTTTATCCAGCAGTTGTTCTTTAGTGAGTGTAACTGTTTTTTGTGCCTGTGCAGCAAACAAAAATAGGAATACCAGCATTGTTGTAAATATTGTTTTCATCCGTATATTATTTGTTTTTTACTTCGTGCATTAAGTTTTTATCAGTTGTCAATTGATAGTTGACAGTTTGCGATTCTTGTCAGTTGTCTTCCATGTCTATTATCACAGTCAATTCTCAATTCCTTTCAGTTCGTGAATGCTTCACAGTTCTCCTGTGCGGGAGTATTTATTATGCTACGTTTCATAACCATATTGATTGAGTTACTGAATACCGAAATGTGATATTTCATATTGACAAGTTGTTCCTTCTGACAAAAATAGGGATTCGAAATGTCTTTCTAATTTTATATCAATTCCTGTTTGCAGAAATGAGTCCGTCATTGGAGAAGATAGAAACGCTATCCCCTGTAACTTATTTTCTTCCATCACTTTAACTCAATCATTTATAGCTAAAATCATTTAAACGTACTGTTTTGGATACTATGAGTCAAGATGAATGGGTAGGATAAGATGCGCCTTTATTTATAGTTTACTTACGGATCCAGGAGAAAACTCTGCCTAGCGGCTTTAATTGCTGCCCACAAAATGATGTACAATTGCTGAACAGTTTTAACTTTAACCTCTTATCATAACAATAGAACAACTAAAAGATGAGCAAACAAAAGCAAATCGTAGAAAAATATATGGATGGGTTTCGTGCGACTGACCATGAAAAAATATTGTCGTGCTTAACTGACGATGTAATTTGGGAAATGCCTGGTTTTTATCTTCATAAAGGCAAAGCTGAGTTTGACAAAGAAATTGAAAATCCCAATGCTGACGGACATCCTGATATTAAAGTGATCCGGCTTGTAGAAGAAGGAAACATTGTCATTGCCGAAGGAACAGTAAACGCAAAAATGGTTGACGGCAGCAAAATCGATGCGGTTTTTTGCGATGTATTTCATTTCACAAGTGGAAAAATAAGCAAGCTGACTTCTTATTTAATGTTCAACAAACAGTTGTCGTAGCGTAATGCTTTTTTATTTTTGATTTCAAGTTATTAGGAAAAATTCCTAACTGATATTTATCTTGCTTCCAGATTCGGAATACGCATTTAAGATTATAATACAGTTATGAGTAATAAAATAGTTGAGTTCATAAACTTACATCACGGGGAAGAATATAAAAAGAAAGTACTGGAGAATGTATTTAATATATCTCTTTTCGTGGCTCTAATCTTTGGATATTAGCTTGTGCTATTATCATTGCCTCTATTGGACTCAATGTTAATTCTACCGCCGTAATCATTGGAGCGATGCTGATCTCCCCATTGATGGGACCGATCGTGGGAGCAGGATTTGCATTAGGCACTTATGACTTTCCGCTGTTGAAGAAGTCAATGAAAAACCTTGTTATCGCGACCGGGGTAAGTTTATTAGTCTCTGCTTTGTACTTTTACTTCAGCCCCTTTAAAGATGTACAGTCAGAGATCTTAGCCAGAACTTCGCCCAATATTTACAATGTGCTCATTGCCTTCTTCGGGGGATTGATAGGAGTAATTGCTGTAACCCGTGTTGAAAAAGGAAACCCGATTCCAGGTATGGCTATTGCCAATGCCTTAATGCCTCCGCTGTGTACTGCCGGGTATGGAATTGCAACTTTTAATCTCCCTTATTTTGCCGAGGCATTTTATTTATATACGATCAATTGTTTCTTTATTTGTATCGCCACTTTCTTCGTGGTAAAATACCTGAAATATCCTGCTGCCAGTTTTAAGAGTATAAGGTATAACAAGCATATCAGGCTGGGCATTACTTCATTGATATTTATTATGATCATTCCCAGCTTTTATCTCGCATATACACTCTGGAATGAAAAAAAATATACCAAGACAGTAGAGCAGTTTATCAATACAGAATTTGTAAGTAATGGCAATATGGTTATTTACAAAAAATAGATTATAACAGTAATCCCAAAAAAGTAGAACTCGCTCTATTAAACCGAAAGCTAAGCGAAAAAGAAATTGAGAGCTATAACCGGATACTATTTAATATGGGTGCTACCAATACAGAACTGACATTCAGACAAAATGATGAAGATTTAAAATCGGAGATATTAAATGAGATCAGTAAAAAAGAAAATGTTCTCTCGGAAAAAGATATTATGAAGAAAAAAGTTGAGAAGTCATCGGGATTCAGCATTTTTGTGTTATTGTTTTCTCTAATCAAATAAAAATATCAGTCGGATGGAACTCATAACCTTATACCAACCATAATATGAGATCTGCACTTTACTTATTGTCAATTTCATTCCTGATAACATCTTGTGCGACAATTTTTAACCAACCCTATAAGGAAATAACAGTTTATGTAACTGTGAAAGCTTCCCCTAATTAGTAGCACTCAAAACTAAAGTTTTCCAGTCGATTCTC